>CANIWM010000046.1 GCA_947471505.1 Chthoniobacteraceae bacterium
CCTAAAAACGGCAGTTGAACGGATTTTCAGAGAAAAATGAGCCTTGGACGGGTGAGTGATTTTCAACTGCTCCGCAGTTGGCAATTTCCAGAGTAAAATACCCTATTTTTCGGCCTCAAAAACGGGGTCAACTGCCGTTTTTAGGGTAACAAACCATCCTTATGAAATACGCACACAACCAAATCGAACCACTCGAAACCCGCATCGCTCCTGCGAATGCGATGTTCTTTACCGCATTTTCCGACGACCTGAAGGCGAAGCTCGATGCCGTTCAAGACATCGTGGATGCCGCCGTGGATGTCGGCTCACTCATTCCGGTCGTGGGTGATAAAATCGTGAACGCGGGCAAGGTGATTGATAACTTCAGCGATGACCTTCGCGGCGTGATTGCGCAGCTCGCAGGGTTCACAGATCCCCAAATCCAAACGGCTATCTTCGATCTCCTGGGGCCAGGCGCGATGCCTGAGCTTCGCTTGCTCGGCGACACAAATAACAGCGGTGGCGTGACCGAGGCGGACGTGATCATCACGCATCCCGAAAGCGGGCGCGGCGGCGAATCCATCCTCATCGACATCAGCCTGCACGCGACCGCGTCGGTCGGCACCGATGTAGCGTTCGACGTCGGCCTCGCTTCATTGCCGATAAAAGTCGAGGGCAACGCCGGCGTAAAGGTCGCGGCAACGCTTGATTACCAGCATCTCAAGTTTGGCTACAGTGAGGCGACCGGATTTATCTTCGATACGAGCGCGGAGAATGAACTGTCCGTGGCATTCACGGCCGGCTTGTCCGAAGATTTTCACGTCACCGCGACCATCGGGTTTCTGCATGGCGAGATTAGGGACGGTTCGAGTAAAGATAGTGACCTCCATTCGCAACTCAGCGCCCAGTTGATCGTGGACATCACGGATACCGCCCCATTCTATGGAAAGGTGGACTTTGACGCCACGGCGGATGTCGCGCTCCAGCTCGACGCCGGATTCGACGAGAACTTCCCAGGCATCGGCGCGGACTTTTTGATGCACTTCGGCGGGCTCAAACCCGAGGACCCAGCGCCCACGGTGGAGTTCACAAATGTGCATGTAAATCTCGGCAGCGCGATCAGCGGTATTTTGCAGCCCATCTTGGAGCATATCCTCCCGCTCTTACAACCGATTCAGCCCATCGTGGACTTCGTCACTGAGCCAATTCCGGTGGTGAGCGACTTGGGTGCGGGCGATGTCACCTTGCTGGGAATCGCGGGCGTCGCTGCAAAGTATGCGCCGCCGCACTACCAGCAGCTCTTCCAGCTCGCATCCACGATTATCGAGGTGCTGAACTTCGTGAACGACTTTAAGGCGGACCCGAATACGAAGGACATATCGATCGACTTCGGCAGCTTCCTCGCAGTCGCCGAGGCCGATCCGTCCGCCGATTTGCGTGATAATGCGCTAAAGGCGGCGGATATTGTAAGCGCGGAAAATGATGAGGCGCTATCGAGCCTCGCGGTCGGCGGCATCATCGAGGCGTTTGATCTCAATGGGAAGATCGATGCGGCCATCGCCGCAATCCCGGACGGTGCGATTAAGGATGCGCTCGGCCCCGTCATCGGGAAGCTGAAGGACACGCTGGATAAGTTCATCAATCCGAACGGAATCGATTACGCATTTCCATTCCTCTCGGACCCGACGGCTGCGGTCTTCAAACTCTTGATCGGGCGAGATGCGGACCTTTTCACGGTCGATGTGAAGATTCAGGCGGACGGCGCGTTTAAACAGACTTACCCGACGCCCATCGGCATCGACATTGAGTTTGCGGGCCAGGGTAGCGTGGATTTGGAACTCCATCTCGGCTACGATACGTTCGGGATTCGGCAGTTCGTGAAAGAAGTGCTGGCGAATGGTGCGCCCCCAGCGGAGGCCTACCTCAAGTTCCTGGATGGTGTGTATATGACGACGGATACGCACTTCTACCTCGACGGCCTGCTCACGGCGGGCGCGGCGATTAACAAGGGCATCGCGAGTATCGCAGTGGAAGGCGGCGTCTCCATCGGGCTGCACATTGATACACCCCAACCGATCAACGGCATCGCGCAGGTCAAGAACCTCGACAATGATCCCAACAAGATCCATCTCCGCCCGGAGCTCATAGACTGCTTGTTCCAGACAAGCGGCGCAGTCGAGGCATCGCTCGACATCGTGGCAAAGGTCGGAGTTGGGCCCCTCAGCGTGTCGAAGGATTTCAACCTCGCTCATGTGCTGTTGCTCGACCTCAACGGCGGCTGCATCCCGAATCCGTTCAGCGTTCCCACGGAGTTGCATCTCGCTTCCACAAACTCAGAGGACGCCTCGATTCCCGCTGGCACGCTGCGGCTGAACATCGGCGGCTGGGCGAGCGAGCGTGGCATCAGCGAAAGCGAGATCGACGAGAACTACCAAGTCTTCAGCGGCGCGGAGCCGGGGACGGTCATCGTGCTGGCGTTTGGACAACTCCAGGCGTTTAGCGGCATCACGCACATCACCGGAGACGGCGCGAATGGGAACGACACGATCACCTTCCTGTCGGCATCGGAAGATATGCCCTTTTCCGCGAACGTGAGCATCATCGGCGGCGACGGCAAAGACCGGCTCTCCTACACCGGCGCGGGCAACGCGCTGCTGGTCGGCGGCATCGGCGACGACCAACTCACATACGAGGGCTCGGGCAACGCTGTGCTGCTCGGCGACGACGGGATCGACCGGCTCACTTTCACTGGCTCCGGCAATGGGCTGCTCATCGGTGGCGCGGGCAATGATGGGATCAAAGGCGGGGCTGGCATCAACCGGATCAACGGCGGCGATGGCGACGATCACCTCACCGGCGGAGCTGGCACGAACATCATGGGCGTGTTCACTTTTGCCTCAGTCAATTATACCGAGGATGGCGATGACACTCTCATCGGCGGCACCGGGCTGAACCTGCTCAATGGCGGCGCGGGCAATGACAGCCTGTTCGCCGGAATCACCAGCGGCGATTTCCTTATAGGCGGAATCGGCAACGACCAATTCGTCGCAAGCGCTGGCAGCTCCAGTTTCCAGGGCGATGCGGGCGATGACACGTTCATCTGGCGCGAGGGCAACGGGAAGCCGAACCTCCTGGATGGCGGCAACGAGCGGCTGGAAATCAACACGCTGGAGATGACCGGCGGCAACCTCTCCGATTGGTTCACGCTTTCCAAGAACCCCATCGACTCCCAGATGATTGTCGGTGTGCAAAACGCTTCGCAAAACTACACGTTCCTCGCACACGCGATTCACAACGTGCTGCTCGAAGGCGGTGCGGGCGCTGACACGTTGATCGTAAATCCGCTCTTCGGCACGCCGACCCAAAACGTAGGACTGAACCTCTCCGATGTGCTCAAAAATGCGCAGCAAGTCGGCGATGGCGTCACCGACATCATCACCGTGAACGGCCGCATCCTCGCGGACACCGCGCAGATCGAGGCGGAGCAGGTCGCCGTTCAGTTTATCGAGCACGGCGACATCATCGGCGGCATCATGAAAGTGAGCGGGCTCCCGCTTTACACCGTGCGGCTTGCGAATGTGAACGACGACTTCACCTATAACGCGGGCGCTGGAAATGACGTCACCACACTCCTCTCCAACACCGGTCCCACACGACTGCTCGGCGGCGTGGGCGATGACATATTCAACATCGTCGCAGCGAAACTCGGCGACCCCGCAAGCCCCGCAAATCCAGCGAATCCGAAAGACTACCTCGCCGCAGTGAACGTGGACGCGGGTGCCGGGAAGAACGCGATCACCTTCGATGAAAGCGCGAGCTTCATCGGCGACACGATGCTGCTCGGGCAGTCGCAGTTTAGCAGCCTGCTCGTGCCCGCCGTGAACTTCATCGCCACGGGCGGCACGTATAAAAACGGCGTCACCGTGAAAGGCGGGCAGTTTGCCGACAGCATCTCCGTCGTCGGTTCGCTCGTCGGCGTCATCACCAGCATCACGGCTGGTGCCGGCGACGACACCATCCAGCTCGGCACCGCCGGGTCCGGGCTCATCGGCAATCTCGACTCCATCCTCGGCCCCGTCTCTGCGAACGGGGAAGCAGGCGTGAACAAGCTCCAACTCGTCGATTTCGGCGACGCAAACGGCAACGCCGCCGCATCCATCACCGCCACGCAAATCCTCAAACTCGCAGGCCCGAGCGACACCATTCCGCTCAACTACTCAGCGACGGGCGGCAACATCGCCATCACCATTCGCGGCTCCAATTCCGGCGTGGATAACATCACGCTCAACTCGCCAAGCTCACGCGTCACGATCTTCGGCAACGGCGGCAAAGACATCGTCAAAGCGAACGCCGTCACTGCGGGGCTCACGTTCTCCGGCGGCACCGACGACGACCAGCTCATCCTCGGCGCGACCGCGCACCTGCTCGACGGCTTCGTCCTGCCCGTCACCTTCCAAGGCGATTCGGGAAATGACGCGCTGCTCCTCGATGACACCGCAAACCCCGCTGCGCGCAACTTCGGCATCCACGCCGCATCCATCACATTCGCCGGCATTGGCCTAGTGAATTACGACACCACGCTCGAATCCGCGAACATCCGCGCCGGGAAGTTTGCCGACACGTTTAATGTCACCGCCACGCCCACGATTAGCGGTTTCGTGAACATCGATGGCAACCTCGGCGACAACTCCATCACCGGCCCCAATGCGGCAAACGTGTGGGCCGTCACCGCCCTGAACGTCGGCACGCTGAACGCAAATGTGAAGTTCACCCGGATGCCCAACCTCATCGGTGGCACCGGCTCAGACCGTCTCGATTACTCGGCCTACAGCACCGGAGTGACCATCAACCTCACCACCGGAAAAACGACGAACATCTCCGGCTCCATCGCCGCGATTGAAAACGCCACCGGCGGCCTCGGCGCAGACATCATCGTTGGCAACGCGGTGGCCAACATCATCACCGGCGGCGGCGGACGCGACGTGCTCATCGGCGGCTTTGGCGCAGACACGATCATCGGCGGCGCGGACGAAGACATTCTCATCGGAGGCAGCACCGACTTCGACGCACAGGCACTTCCGCTGGCCGCGATCCTCAAAGAGTGGCGCACCGCCGGAACCTACCTCACACGCATCGCCCACCTCACCGTCGGTGGTGGAGCGAACGGCGCAACCTTCCTCACCGGAGCCACCGTCCACGACGACATGGTCGGCGACACCATCACCGGCGGCGCGGATGCCAAGGACTGGTTCTTCGCCCGCCTCATCCCCGGAGGAATGGATACCACCGACTTCCTACCCACGCAGGAGCGGAACGGCTAGCCGAGCCAAATCACCCGAAAGTGGATGCGAGTTTCCGCGCGACGCTAGGGTTGCTCTGCGAGCCAAGCTTCATATCGGCGCGTGGGAGATGCGGGCGCAAAAACGTAGCTCGACATTCCAATGTCGAGTGACGCGGCAGAAAACAAAGGCGTTCTCTCTGCTGGAAACGTCCAAACTCGACTTTGGAAAGTCGAGCTACGCCGCGCCACCGACTTTTTGCGCCCTCGTCATGGGATGACGCCGCCGCGAATCTCGGTGACTGCGCTGTCGTCCCCCACCGTTTTGCAATTGAACGCGGAGGACGGCGAAGATTTCTACCAATCCGCCCGGATGCGGAAGAAGCCGGCGCCCGAGTTTCCCACATCCACGCTCCGCGACATCGTGCCGTTGATGCCGGGGAGACCTGAGTGAAGCGGGTGCGCGCTCCAGTTTGTGGGGCTGAGAGTGGACGCTGACTCGATGGTGTAGTTCACGCCGGACTGAATATCCCACATGAGGTTCACCGCGTTCCCCGTCCGAGTGACGGAGCGGATCTGAAACGGGTTCGTGATCGTGTAGGTGAATGTGGGGAATTGCCCGAGGATGGAGACGTTGTTTGCGACTCCCATTTTGATGACGACCGTCTTCGACTTGGGCTTCCCGGTCGGGATGATTTTTAGGGCGATGTTTTTTGGCGAGGGCACCTTGCCGCCGTAGAAGCTGATGAAGCTGCCGGAGGTTTTGTAGTCCACGCCGTATTCGGCGGTGCTGCTCGCATCGATCCAGTAAAAGAAGTCCTGCTGGCCCTGCCACGTCGTGTAGCCCGGCGGGAGTTTCATGGTGATCGGGATATTCACCGTGCCGACCGTGTCGTCGCTGCTCGCGCCGCTGCTGCTGAATCCCGTCTCCGGCATTTGGCCGGGAATGTTCACGGGGAAATAGAGATGCTGCGTATCCGTGAGGGCGCGATAGGGCGCGCTGAATACGGGGGCGATGCTGTAGTTCCCGTTGCTCGCCGTGGCGACGGGCGAGACGAGCGCACCGTCGGGAACGGTCTGCTGCCAAAAGCCCGAACTCACCGTCGCTGGGCCGAACTCCGTGGTCACGGTGAGCGGTCCATCGGTCGCCGGATCGTAAGAGCGCCCGGCCACGGCGATGGGGCCGGAGATCGTGCGCGGCGTTCGGACGCGGGTGAAATTGACGTTCGTGAAATTGGTGGAGTTGACGTAGATCGTGCCGCCGCCAGTGCTGCAACTGAAAGTGCCGCCGTCGTAGAGCACGGACAGCTTGTAGATGTTCGGCCCGGGGCCATCGTAGGGGAGCTGGATGCGGTATTTTCCATCCGCCGCTGTCTCACCCGATGCGGCGAAATTCGCGGAATCGTAGCTGACTCCATTTGCCACGCTGAAGTTGTTCACCACGGCACCCGCGACGGGGTTGCCGTTCTCGTCGTTCACCACTCCGCTGATGGTGAGATGCGCGGCGAGGCCGCCGGTGACGGTGACTTGCGAGGCGACGATCTTCTTCCCGCCTTTCATGTCGGTTACGGTGCAGCGGACGAGATACGTTCCGGCGCGCGTCCAAGTGTGCGTGCCCTGCGTGGCGAGGCGCGTGTCGGCGTTGCTTCCGCCGACGGAAACGCCCGCCGTCTGGTCGAGATCATCGAACTCCCAATAGTAAGCGAGCGTGTCGCCATTCGCGTCGGATGCTGTCGCGGTGAAGGTTTGCGCCACACCCGCAGCGATGGTGACGCTGGCCGGCGCGACGACCAAAGTGGGCGCGACATTGCCGGGGAAAGGGCCGCGATTAACCACCACATCGAGCGACTCAGGCGTGGTGCCGCCTTTCTGAATCGGCGTGATGTGGATGCCCGCCTCGGCGTCGCTATAAGTGCGCCCGAGCGCGAGCGGCGCATCGTGCATCGTGGGAAAGGTCTCGCCTCTCACGCCGCGACTGCCGGGCGTCATGTCGATGAGGTAGGTGTTCCCCGCAGTCGCCTCAAACGACTCCGCGCCCATCGTCACGAGCAGCCCGTTTTGCGTGCGCTCCGCATCGGCACCGGTGAGCGCGGTCCGGTATTCGAGCCAGTAACTGTGAGTCTGATCGCGTTGGATTCGCATGGCGTAAAACTTCCCGGCGTCCAGCGTGCCTTGGTCGAAAGCATGGATGCGATAAGTGCCCGATGCCGCCGACGTCGCGATGTTTTCGCCGGGGAGCCAGCCGAGCGCGTACTTCCAGTAAGCGCCCGCATCGCGATTCAGCGGCAGCGGCTGAACGCCCGTATCCTTGTGGCCCATGAGATCAAAGACGTTGCCGTATTTGTTTTCAAAGTAAGTGTTCCTCGGCAGCGGCGCGTAGAACGTCGAACGCGACCAACCCCATGCGTGGCTGAGGCCCATGTTGTGGCCGAACTCGTGGGGCAACACCGTGAAGACGTTCGCGTAGATGCCCTTCCCATATGTCACCGCGATCGCGTAGTTGCCCTGCCCCGGAATGAATCCCGTGGCGATGATATCCAGATCGTAGTTGTCCGTGTCATACATCGCCGGGTTTGCCGTGCCGAGGCCGGCCTGACGGGCGCGCGCCCTCGCGTCATCGGCAAACGATCCCGGCTCATACCAGCGCGTGAACTTCTTCGACGGGCTATCGGCATCCAACGGCTGATCATAGACCGTGTAACTCACGCCCATATCAACCTCCGGCAGCACCGTGAACTCGACGGTGAACTTCCCATACGACTGCTGCGAAAGAAACGCGCTCATCTCCGCCGTCATCGTTCCATTTGCGATATTCCCCCACCCCGACAGCGCCCCCGTAGGACTCGGCGCATCCGAAGGTCCGCTAAAATCCGTGAAGCGCACCGGGATGATGAGCACCTTCTTGTGCCCCGTCGTCCAAGTCGCCGGAGGCGTCGCAGCAGCCTCGGTCCCCGTTAGGAAAGCGCAGGTGAAAAGCAGAGCGAGGAGGCGTCGGAAAAAATGGTTCATGCCTCACAAAGTGTAGCACCCGCCGTCCATCCGCTATGGAACGAAGGAGGTATCGCCGCCGCCCCTCACGGATTCCCTCCGAATGAGCCGTGCAAAAAAAGGGCGGCAGGATTCCAATCCCGCCGCCCTAAAAGCAGCACAGGTTCACGGCCTGTCGTGCGCATCCGATCCGGTCCTCCGGCCGCGGCGTCGGCGGCGTGATCGGCGTCACCGGAGAAGTGGAGACGCTGAGCCCGAGCGGCGCGGCCAGGTCCAGCACGATCGCGTTTGGCGACGTCGCAGCCGGAGCCGCGCCGTCATTCCGCGCGAGCATCGTCCCCGCAGTTTCAGTCAATTCCTCGATGTTTTCCGGGACTGTCACCCGCGAAATCCCGAACGCCTTACCGCCGGACCTCCCGGAATCGATAGGTAGCCTAGCAGTATGTTGAAAAACAATATGTTGCCCGCAGATTTCGCAGATGACGCAGATTGGCTCTCTGAAGAATCTGCGCAATCTGCGAAATCTGCGGGCAAAGAACTTCAATGATGGAGTTTTTCAACAGGCTGCTGGCGCAGCGGGACATTTCCATTTTCCATGAACTTTGAGAAAATAAAACATCGACATCACTCATCCGCTCAGAGAAACAGAATCCCGTCGCGTATGGATTTTCAACAATACATGGGTAGCGAGAAAACGGCTCCTTCCAGCCGCGCGACGCAGTCCCCTCGAACCAACTCACCGTCCGCAGCCCAAAAACTGCCCTCCGCAGCGGCAAAACTGGCGTCCGCACGGCAGGAACTGTGCCTAGCTGCGAAAGAACTGTTGTTCGCAGCGAGAAAACTGCGCTCCGCAGCCATCCAACCATCCCTCGCACGGTTTGCACCGGCGTCCGCGGCCATCGCACCAGCCTACGCTGCGTTCCCACCGATGCTCGCAGTCACGGCACCAGCACCAGCCGCCAAATAACTGGAGTCCGCCGCCCTTTCACACACCAACGAAACCAAAAAACAATGCCTACAACACAGCAACCCAAACGCCGGTTCAACTTCCTGCTCTCCATTTTGCTTCGCGATGGAGGTAAACTCCTCGCCGCCATCAACGACCCGGCGCACATCGCACTCATAAAGGCCCGCCTCGGCGAAAGCATCGCCAGCGACGTAAATAACAAGCTCGTCGCCGTGCGAGACATCCTCAATTTACAGGCCGGCAAAACAGGCGAAGCAGGCGAACTCACCCAAGACCAACAACTTGCATTGCACGAGATGGAACGGCTCACCGCAGGCGCACGGCGCACCGCGAACCTCGCATTTCGCGGGCAAAAAGTCGTGCTGCACGACGAATTCCAAGTCGGCATCAACGAACCCCAAGGGCTCGACGCCGAGCTCCTCCGCGCAGGAATCATCGCCGCCTCCTGCACAAACCGCGCGACAGAACTCGGAAAAGAAGGCTGGATCGTCGCCGACACCGCACTGCTAAACGCCGCCATCGCCAAACTCACCGGCACCGACCAGGAGCACCAGGACGCGATCATCGACCGCATGGAGCTCACCGGCGAAGCCACCCGAGCCGCCAACGCCCTCTACGACCAGCTCCTGCGAGTCCAAAACGCAGCCCGCCTGCAATGGCCGCTCCCGCCCGCCGGAGTCGAAATCGCCAGCGGAATCCTCAGCGCCCGCAACAAATTCCTACTCGACACATTCCCACCCCGCGACCGCAGCCAGCCCGACGCCGGAGCAACCGGCACACCACCGCCCACGCCGCCACCAGCGCCACCAGCGCCACCTGCGTCGTAAGGGGAGCGCGAATAATGAACCACACCCAAAGTCCGCACTCGCCTAAGAAACCATTGAGATCATGGAACCAGGAGTAATCTTTATCGGATTCATCATTCTTGCCGTCGTGATTCGTCTTATCGCAGGCTCGTTTGATGGAGATCGCGTCGAACAATATATCCGCGATATGGGGTGCGAACTCATCGACAAGAGTTGGGATCCTTTCGGTCCCGGATGGTTTGGCGAGGAGGACTCGAGGATTTACGAGATTGTCTATCGTGATCGCGATGGAAGGGTGCATCGGGCACACGTTAAGACATCCATGATGAGTGGCGTTTATCTAACGAACGATCGAATTATCGAGGACAAACCCAAACGATCTGTGGAGGAGGAGAAGGCCGAGCTTCGGAGGCGTTTGGCTGAACTCGAGAATGAATCACGCGCGCAGTGAACCACACGCAAAGTCCGCACATGAATCCAGCATCAGGCAATAAACCGACCGCAATGAACGCCTCAACCCGTGATATCCGAACAAATCTGTCGCCTATAAAGGCGGAGCGCAAACAAACGGGTTTGTTCGTGATCCTGTAGGCCGCCAAAGACACGGAGTACCCAAGTATGATCAACTGGACACGTAAGATTTTCGGTCGCGCATACCGTAAATGCAGCAGCTTGTCACAGTTGGTAACTGCTCCTGAGTTGGTTAGAGAGCTGTCGCTGCGCGGGCCTTCCTGGACTATGCCCTCTCACTCTTTGGACGAGTGCAGGAGCCTTCTGCCAGGTTGCGTTGGCCTGGTTCGCTTCGAGATTGGTTGGCTAGACTGGACGGAGCTTCCGCCTGAGTTGGCATCGCTAACTCGCTTGGAGGAGGTCGCATGCTGGAATGTCCCGATTGGCACCTTCCCGTATCATCTTCAGGATTGTCCTAGATTGACGAGGCTTGTCATCCGTGGGGGCAATCTGATGGAAGTCACTGAAGAGATTTACAGGTTTCGGTGCTTGAGTTACCTGGACCTCGCCAACAATCCTCTGTCCACCATACCATCAAACATGAAAGAGCGTCTCAGACTTCGTTTTCTACAGCTGCATGATACCCCGGTGCGGCTTACCATTCCTCCAGAATCTCATGACTCGCCTCGACCCTCCATGAGCAATGACGAGTAAATTTAATCTACAATCTACAACGATGGCGAACAAAACGGATGCAGGCAACGGCTCGAATGGCATCTGTCGTGTCATCGACGCCTCCCGCTCGCCGTCGCCTGATCCGGGACGTTAGGTGCCAAGGTCACAGCCATGACGCGCGCGTTTTCCTTTCGAGAGTTGTTCCGCTGGCTTCTCGCAGCAGGAGCGGTTGTCGCGTAAAAGGGCTTACAGCCCTCACGCGATCCACCGGTCCGGGTATTCAGTGGGGTTGTGGTAGTTGGAAGAGTTACCGTGCATGGGCGGGACGCGATCTTGTAGTGCGGTGGGAAGCTTTAAGCGCCACACCGCCTTCGCACGCAGCGGCGTTCCTCCGATTCGCGAACGACGCGCATTCGCAAAACCACGCGCGGCCTTTTCCCCGCGGGCCGCTGACAAGGCGGTGTCGCCGCTCGTGCCTCGCTCTGCCACCGCACTACAAGATCGCGCTCCGGCTCACGAGCGATGCGCCTTTTTCGCAAATCCACCGAGTTGACGCCCCGTCGGACTTCGGGCACTTTCCGGGCATGAGCACGCTTGCCGAAATTGAAGCCGCGGTGGATGAACTGCCGCCGGAGGAAGTGGAACATTTACTCCAACATCTCACCGCACGGCTGGGCCGTCCTCCGGCAGGGACGGGGGAGCGTATCGCGAATCTTCACCCCGGTGCTTTCCAGCCCACGGCGGACTTCGATGCGCCGTTGCCAGATGAGTTTTGGCTCGGGAATGACGCATGAAACTCCTGCTCGATACACACACTTTCATGTGGTGGGATAGCGACAAGACGTTCCTTTCTCCAGTGGCTCTCGCCGCGTGTCAGTCGTCTGCGAACACTTTGCATCTGAGCCTTGCGAGCGTCTGGGAGATGCAGATCAAACATCAACTCGGGAAGTTACCATTGCGAGGGTCGCTTGCGGAAATCCTGCGCGACCATGAACAGCGCAATGCTCTGGTGATTGAGCCGGTGAGTCGTGCCGACATCCTCGCGCTCTCGTCACTGCCAGCGCATCACCGTGATCCTTTTGACCGTATTCTGATCGCGCAGGCAAAACGGGGAGACTACCGATTGGTGACGTGTGACCCGGAGATCGGGAAATACGATGTGGAGATTTTGTGCTGATGCGATTCGCCTAATCGCGAACGACGCGGAGAGGCAAGCCACCCGCGGCTTTTTCGCAGCACCACCGGGTTGACGCCCTGCGGGACTTCGGGCACTTTCCGCGCACGAGCACGGTCACTGAAATAGAAACGGCTATCGAACTGTTGGGCTTGCACACACCTGTGCTCGCCACGCCGTTTCAACTACTGGAAGCCGCAAAATGAGCACACCGAACACTTCATCCGCAGAGGACGCCACAGACCCCATCGCCGAAATCCACGAAATCCGCCGCCGCATGGCTGAGGACGCAAATTTTGACCCGCATGAAATGGGTCGCCGGCTGCGCGAACAACAAAAGCGGGATGGTCGCCCCGTGTATCGCACGGAGCGTGTGCTCGTGCCGGTGGAGACGGTTTGTTCGGCGGATGAGGCGGAACTTTCCTGCGTGGTGCGGGAGGAACCGCCCGCAAATGCTCCGGTTTGACGTTCATACTCGAGGACACGTTCGATGGGCGGATGAGCCGCAGTTTTTCGTGAATTCTTACGACTCGCTGTTCGATTGCACCAAACGCTTGCAGCCCCGGCCACAGTTCCGATAGACCCGCGCGCCATGTTTAGCCACGTCGTCATTTTCTGGACCAATCCTGCCAATCCAACCGCCACCGAGGACCTTATCGCCGGGATGGAAAAGTACCTGCGCCCGATCTCGGGCGTCCGTCTTTTCCATGTCGGGAAGATGGTCACCAGCCCGCGCCCGGTCGTGGAGCAGTCGTATCAAGTCGCGCTGAATCTTACTTTCGACACGAAGGAGGCGCAGGATGCGTATCAGGTGCATCCGCTGCATCTTGAGTTCGTGGAGAAGGTCTTTAAGGCGAATTGCGCGAAGGCTGTGATTTATGATTTTGAGTAGTGGCTTGCCACGGGCGGCGCGCTGCTGAAAGGTGCGGCCTCACAATCCATGCTTTCATACACGATATTCCTCAAGGCGCAGGCTCAGCCTGTGCAGGTAAAAGCCGACAGCTTCGAGTTCAACTTCACTCCGCGAAATGCGGACGACATCGAGCCAAAATTGCTCTTCCTCCTTCGCGGCGAAGAGATTCAGGGCTTCGTAGCGCCATCGGAGTAACGCTCTCGATGAGCACTGCCGAATACGAGCAATCGAACGACGGTGATGTCGGTGTATCTGATGGGCTCGCGCAAGCGGGTCGTAGCTGCGACGCCTCGTCGCAGTTGTCCCCCCTTTGCGACGGGGCGTCGCAGGCACTTACTGCGACGAGGGCGTCGCAGCTACGTCGCTTTGGCGGTGGTCAAAGATGAACGAAGACGACCCATACAAACCACCGCTCCCAACTGCGGAAGATGTGCTCGACCCGATCTCGGCAGACCTCCGGGGGCTGCTCCCCCGCGCAAATGGCGGCCCGCTTTCGCTGCACGACATCGAGCAACACTTGAAGGATCGCGGCTACGCGCTGCTCGTGCTTTTTCTCGCCGCACCGTTTCCCATTCCGAATATTCCTGGGCTCTCGGTACCGTTTGGCATCGCCATAGCGCTGATCGGCTGGGCCTTCATGACGCGCACAAGGCCCCGACTGCCGGATCGCGTGATGAAGACGACACTGGAATACAGCACCCTGCAAAAGGTCATCCCTTTCATCGCGAAGTTAATGGAACGACTGGAACGCTGGACAAAGCCGCGCCAAAAGTGGCTGGCCACCGGGCCTACGATGACGAGCGTCATCGGTCTCGGCATCCTCTCCGGCGGCTTCTTCCTCGCTCTGCCGCTGCCCATCCCGCTGACGAATGGACCGCCTGCGCTCTCCATCATTTTTCTCGTCGTGGGGATGCTCTGCCGCGACGGCGTGATGGTCATCATCGGGCACCTCTTGGGGGTTTTCGCTTGGCTCTATCTTGGCGCGTGGATTTACTTCGGAGCGAGGCTCTGGCCTATTTTTAACGGCTGGATCGATCACATCAAACACTGGTTTTAAGCACTTATGAATCACTCTCAAAAATCCATCGGCATCGACTTCGGCGGCACGAGCATTAAGCCCGCAGTCGTCCAAAACGGCGTCATCATCGCCCGTGGCGAAACCATTTATCCCGCCAAACACGAGAACTCGCTCACTCTCATCGAGGCACTCTTCGATGTCATCACCGCCCTCCGCGTTGCGCATCCAGAAATCGTCGGCGTGGGCATCGGGCTCCCCGGTTTCGTGGATAGCAAAGCCGGCATCGTCCACACCCTCAGCAACGTGAAAGGCTGGAACGAAGTCCCTATGGTGCGGATGCTCCGCGACCGCACGGGGCTCAAAGCCGCCATCGAAAACGACGCCAACGCGATGGCCTACGCCGAATACCTCCACGGGGCTGCAAAAGGCGCGCAAAACGCCGTCTGTATCACGCTCGGCACCGGCGTCGGCTGCGGGCTCGTGCTGGACGGGAAGATTTTCCGAGGCACACGATTCGCCGCTGGCGAGGTGGGGCACATGAGCATCGATCTGAACGGCCCACGCGGCGTCTATGGCACGCCCGGCGACCTCGAAGTCTATGTCGGCAACAAACAAACCGCCGAGCGCGCCTCGCGGCTCTTCAACGCTGCCGGACGCCCTCGCACGCCGGAGCAATGCACACCCAAAGACCTCGATGACTTGGCCGCTCAAGGGGACACCATCGCCATCGGCCTATGGGAGCAACTCGGCACGGAGATTGGTGCGGCCTTGGTCAACGTTATCTGGGTGCTGAATCCCGATGTCATCGTCATCGGCGGCGGTGTCGCAAAAGCAGGCGCGCTCCTCTTTGACCCCATCCGCCGCACCATCCGCGACCGCGTCTCACCGCTCTTTTACGAACAGCTCAAAATCGTCCCCGCAGAGC
Source organism: Chthoniobacteraceae bacterium (assembly GCA_947471505.1). Lineage (GTDB taxonomy): Bacteria > Verrucomicrobiota > Verrucomicrobiia > Chthoniobacterales > Chthoniobacteraceae > SXWH01. The sequence goes on from CANIWM010000046.1 coordinate 15,174, forward strand.
TCGGCAACGACGCCGGCATCATCGGCTGCGCAGCCCTCGCGTTAGATGCCTAGCTGAAGTGAAAAGCCCCTCGCTCCGGCCGTAATCTTCATTTCGCTCCGAGCCCTACGACTTCCCGCAGATACTTGATGGAGCGTTCGATTTCGCCCTTCTGGTAGTCTTGCTCGGCGACTTTCTTGTCCGCTCCGTCCGGGGCTTTAAAGCCGGGGATGGATTTGCCGCGCTTCGCCATCGCCTCGAATTTCGCGAAGGACTCGGGGCGCTTGTCGTAGTTCTTCCAGAACTCCTCTTTTTTCGTAGCAAAGCCGCGTGAGAAGCCGGAGATCGTCTCGATTTGGATCGGCACCGTGGGGCAAAGCTCGACCCAGCGGGCGGCGAGGCGCTTCCAGTCCACGAGCCCCTCGCCGCACGCCGTCCACGCGACGCTTTGGCCCTCGGGCGTCTCCCAAATCATATCGTCGCGGAGGCTGGAGCAGATGGTCACGGGGCCGAGAACCTCGAAGGCTTCATGCGGGTCTTCGAGGGTCCATGCGGCGTTGCCGGAGTCGAAGTTTGCCCCGACGAAATCGCGGCCTGCTTCCTCGATGAGGTCGCGCAGCTCCCAAGAGTGCATGTCGCCCGCGTGGTTCTCGATTGCTACTTTCACGCCCGCATCGACGGCGGCAGATTTACAGGCTTTGAGCACTTTCACCGTGTCGGCGATGCGTGCGCGGATGCCGCCTTCCGTCTGCCGGTCATTCGCCGCGCCGAGGACGACGCGATAAATGGGCGAGCCGAGCGTCTTTGCCACGCGGATACCGAGGCGCAAGTGCTCCTCTGCGGTCCCGCGATTATTGCGGAAGGATTTGCTCGTCGGGCAGATGCTCCAGCCGCCCGCGTAGAGTTCAATGCCCATGTCGTCGGCCTTTTTCTTCACCTCCCGCAGGGCCGCATCTTCCAGCGACTCATAGCTGTCGAGGTCGCTGATGAAGAGCGTGTCGCACTTCATCGTCGCGGCGAAGTCGAGCAGCGCCGGCGCCTTCCAGCCCAAGGCCCGCACGGAAAAATTGTCGTAGCCGACTTTGATCTTCGGCTTCGTCCCCTGCGCAAAAAGCGGGCTGGCGGTGGCGGCGGCGAGGGTGGTGAGAAATGTGCGGCGTGTCTGCATGGTCGCGCTTTGCCGGATTCTTGCGCCCGTGAGAAGAACTTTCACGTTCTCGCTTGCCCTTTATGCCGTGTCTGCGGAAGTCTCCGCGCTTCATTCGCCGGACCCCGGCCACCATTTTACCAACTTACAAATATGCCAATCACAGCAAAAGGACTCGAAGGAATCGTCGCCAACTCCACTCGGATCTCCGACGTGCTCGGAGACATCGGACAGCTCATCTACGCCGGCTACGATATCAACGAACTCGCTGGGAAGGTGTCGTTCGAGGAAATCATCCACCTTCTATGGTTTGGCGAATTGCCCAACGCGCTCCAGCTCGAAACTCTCACCGCGCACCTCCGCAATAGCCGCGAACTCCCGCAGGGCGTCATTGATTTCCTCAAGTCCGCGCCCGTCACGGGGGACCCGATGGATGTCATCCGCACGGCGGTAAGTATGCTCGGGCTCTACGACACGCGCATTGACGACAACTCCGTGGACCGCAACCGCGAGCGCGCCGTGAGCATCACCGCCCGCATCGGCGTGATGGCCGGCTACTTCCACCGCGCCCGGCAAGGCAAGAGCCTCCCGCCGATCCGCAAGGACCTCGGCGAGGCCGCTCACTTCCTCTATTTGTTAAATGGCGAAGCGCCCACCAAGGAAATGACCGACACGCTCGATGTCGCCTACGTCCTCCATGCCGACCACGGGATGAACGCCAGCACCTTTAGCGCGCGAGTCACCGTTGCCACACTGAGCGATATGTTTTCCGCCATCACCAGCGCCATCGGCACGCTCAAAGGCCCGCTGCACGGTGGCGCGAATGAAGGCGTCATCCACATGCTCGAAGAGATCGGCACCGAGGCCAACGTGGATGCGTGGCTGGAAGATGCGATGGCGCAAAAGAAGAAGATCATGGGCATCGGCCACCGTGTTTACAAAGTGCTCGACCCCCGCGCACCGCACCTCCGCAACATGGCCATCAAGCTCACCGACCAGCTCGGCGAGCAAAAGTGGATTCGCATGTCCGAGCGCATCGCCGCTGTGATGAAAGAGCGCAAGGGGCTCAATGCGAACGTGGATTTCTACAGCGCCACGGTCTATTACAGCCTCGGAATCCCCACCGATATGTTCACGCCCATCTTCGCCATCTCGCGCACGGCGGGCTGGACGGCGCATGTGCTGGAGCAGCTCGCCGACAACCGCCTCTACCGCCCGCTCAGCGAATACGTCGGCCCCGCCGTCGGCAAAAAAGTCGTGCCTATCGCCGACCGGAAGTGACCCTCAAGGTCAACGAAATCTACCAGTCCATCCAAGGCGAAAGCTCCTGGGCGGGCTGGCCGTGCGTCTTCATCCGGCTCACCGCCTGCGACCTTCGCTGCACCTATTGCGACACGGCCTACGCTTTCTACGACGGCAAGAAACGCCTCGTCTCCGAAATCCTCGCCGAGGTGCTAGCGCTCGATTGCCCGATGGTCGAGGTGACGGGCGGCGAGCCGCTTTTGCAAAAGAACGTCCTTCCGCTGATGACGCAGCTCTGCGATGCGGGCAAGACGGTCCTCATTGAGACAAGCGGCGCGCACGACATCGGGAAGATTGACGCGCGCGTCCACCGCATCATGGATTTGAAAACGCCCAGCTCCGGCGAATGTGCGCGCAATTTGTGGAGCAACATCGAGCACCTCACGAAGCGCGACGAAGTGAAGTTCGTCATCGGCAGCCGCGAAGACTACGAGTGGTCGCGCGAGCAAGTCCGCGTGCATCGCCTCGCCGAACGTTGTGGCTGCGTGCTCTTCTCACCCATCTTCGGCAAGATCGAGCCGCGTGAAATCGTGGATTGGATCATCGCCGACAAACTCCCCGTCCGCTTCCAGCTCCAGATGCACAAATTCATCTGGCCCCCGCTCCAGCGCGGCGTGTGATCCACTTCTGAACGGAGAACGCTATTTCACCACGCGGAGGCGAATGAATTGCGCGTTTGCCGCGGCGTCGGCGGTCCAGGTCTCGGTGGCGGTGCCGTCGCCGTTATTAATATGCGCGGTGCGCGTGGCGGCGGTTGTCCAGGTGGAAAGATCGGCGCTGACTTCGACGGTGAGTGTGAGGTCGTCGGCGGCGAGGCGGCGCGGGAAGGTGACCTGGAGGCGGCCGTCGAGCGTGCGTCCGGCGGTGAGCGGCGAACGGTTTGAGACGGTGTCATTGGTCATGAAGAAATGCTCCAGCAAGGCGGGGATGCCATCTTTATCGGTATCGGCGAGGGCGGTGCCGGTGAAGGGGAATGCGGCGTCGGTGGTGCCGGGGTTGCCGTTGATGGCGGTGCTGGTGCGCCAGCTCGATGCGAGCGTGGGCGCGGCGACGTTGGCGAGGATGAGGCTATAGCCATTCCCATCGGCAGTCTCGGGCCACGGGGCGAGGTCCTGATACTGGAGGGAGACGAGTTGCGTAGAACCGCTAGTGGCGAGTGTAAGCGTGTCGCCGTCGTTGCCAAGGCGGTCGAAATAGACACCGGCGACGGGAATACTGATGCCGTAGCGTTGCTGGAAATTGTAGAGGCTGGCGACGAGCAAAATGCGTTCGCCGGGAGCGAGGGAGATGTCGCGGTTGTCCGGGAAGTCGTAGCTGAGGCCGGCGGTGAATTTCGCGCCGCGCAGGTTCACGGCGTGCGTGGTGGGATTCCACAGTTCGATGAACTCGGAGTCGTCGTCGCCCTGGGGGTTGTAGTGGATTTCCGAGAAGACGATGTCGCCCGGCGCGAGCGGTGTGGTGACGGTGTAAAATGCTTCGTTGAGCGCGCTCCAGTTACCGCCGGAAAGGGCCCGGGCGCGAAGCCGCGTGTTGGATGTGATGGCAGTGCTGGTGCCGACGGTCGCTGCGGGGTTCATCGCGCCGCCGGGCAGTCGCGGGTCGCTGCCGTCCTTGGTGAAATAAACGGTGGCTCCGGCCACGGCGAAGCTGGGCGCGGTGCCGCTGGCGACGATGCCGCCGCCAAATGCGGGGGCTGCGATGCTCGGGTAATAGCCGAGCGCCTGGAGCTGGGAGAGATAGATGCCCGTGCGGGTGGGGAGGAAGTTGTTGAGGATGTTGTCGCGCTCGGTGGCCCACGTTGCGGGAGTGCGGGATTCACCGCTGCCGACCCACCGTGCGCTCTCGGCGTAAAAGGCGCGCTGGATTTCCGCGCACATCGCCGTGAGGCGGGCGTTTGTCGCAGCCGGAGTGAGCGCGCCGCTGTTGAAAAGATGGCGGTGGATTCGGTCGGCGAGGAGCATCTTGTAATCCGCGTGCCCCTGCTGCCAGAGCTGGCTGAAGATGCTGCCGGGGCCGTCGCCATTTTCCCGCCCCGGATTCGGGTTCGAGCGGATGGCCATGCGGTCGCTGGGGACGGAGTTGATGTAGTTCGAGCTGGCGAGGTAGCCGTCGGCGTCGTTGAGCAGAAACTTGAATCCGCTGCCGGCGTTCTTCGGGCTCACGATGCGGTATTCGTCCTCACTTTTCCCGAAGCAGAACATGAGCATGTAATCGACATAATGCGCGACGTCGAGATACGGGCTGACGCCGGTATAATTGGCGCGCAGCGACTTGACGCGGGTCCACGATGAGCCGTCGCCGTCGTAGGCGTCGCCGGGCTCGGCCCAACCGCCAACGTTGAGGTTGCCGTTGACGGATTCGTAGTCGCCCGATGGCCCGCCGAGATAGGCGCTGTGCATGTCGGCATCCCAGCGCTCGCGGAGTTGATACATGCCCCAGTAAGAGCCGTTCAGGTAGAGATGAACGAAGCGCGAGTGCGGGTTCAGCGCGCCCATGTCGAGCATGGTGCCATCGGTGAAGATGTTCGACATGTAGAAGCCGCGCTGAGCCATGTCATGCGAGCCGCTGCGGAGTTCGAGAGAGTCAAACTTGCCCACTGGTTTCCAGCCGCGTGCGTGGCTGGTGAAGAGGTCGGGGATCTCGATATTTGCCGCACCGAAGTCGGACTTGAAGGCGATGCGGAAGCTCTTCTTCTGGAAGTTCGTGTAAGCGCCCCCAAACATCTCGATGCCCGCATTTTCCTGAACGCCCACGCCGATGGCCGGGATGTATTCAAAGGAGCAGAGCACGCTCGTGCCGTTCACGATCGATGAGGGCGTGACCACCGAAATGCTCGGCAGGTCGGTGAGCGCCGCAATCATCTGCGGGCCATAAGTCGGGTCTTGCGTGATCGTCGTGCTCATCACCGGCGAGGCCACCACGGCGGCGGGGAAGATGTAGGTGTTCGTGTCCACATTCGTCGGCGCGAAGTTCGTCTTGTACGCCAGCGCCCGCAGCATCGTGGTCGTGGTGATTGCAATCGGCGTCGTGTAAATCGTGCCGGTTGTTTCCGTCGGCTCGGTTCCATCGGTCGTGTAGCGAATCGTCGCACCCGCAGTGGCGGAAGTAATCGCGACACTCTGCGGCGTGCTGTAGATGCCGCGTTTCACGCTGAAGCTCGTGTCAGCGACGACACCGTCGTAGCTCGTGCCGTTGGCCGCGCCGGGAGTGGCGGGCTTGAAATACTTGGTCGCACCGCCTGCGGTGAGGCCGTAGGTCACGCGGTCGTATTGCTTCGGGAAAAGCAAGGTCGCAGGATAGTCGGCGGGAAATCGCTGCACGAGCGCGCCGCCCGGAGCCGAGAGCGCGAGGTATTCGCCGGACGCGGAGAGGGAGAAATTCGTATGCAGCGGCGCCCCAGTGATGGCGCGATTTTTCCCCGACGCGTAAACGAGCGCGTAGCCGCCGGGCACAATGTTCGCGAGCGGGAACGTCCATTTTGCAGGAAGGAGCGGCGCATCGGTGAGCGTGTAACCCGCGACGTTCAGCGTGAAGGTGTTTGGGTTTTGCAGCTCGATCCAATCGGGGCGATCTCCGTTTTCATCCTCGATGATTCCGTCCGCCGCCTGGAATTCCGTAATCTTCGGCGCGAGCGCCGCAGCGTTGACGGCGATGGTGACCGCCGCGACGGAATTCGCTGCATTCGTGCGTGTAGCCGTGAGTGTGTAGGTGGTCGCGCTTCCGGGGGCGACGACTATGGTGCCGCTCGCGGGCACCGTGCCGATGCTGCTGATCGAAACGCTCGTCGCATTGACCACCGACCACGAAAGCGTCGCGCCCGCGGGCAGACCGGGACCGCCGATGTTTCCGGCGTCCGTGAGAAAGTAGCGGATCGTCGCCGGCACCGGAGCGTATGCCTCGATCTCGGCGATCTGCGGTTTGTAAGCGACATTCGCGAGGTCGGTGACGCGGATGAACCGCCCAACGAAACTACCCACGCCATTCGCCACACGCACGGTATCGCTCCCGCCCACGCCGCTGTCCGTTCCGTCGGTGCGCACATCGCCGCTCCAGTTCACCACGCCCGGCGAGCCGGCGTTGTCTGCCAGGAGTTGCACCCGATAGTTCGAAAGCCGGAAAGTGCAGCAGCCATCGCTCCGATTGAAGACCACCACGCGATCCAGTCCATACGTAGCCCCGAGATCGACAGTATAGTAAGCACCCAACGGCGCACCGTCCCCGGGGTGCGAAAACGTCGCCGGATTCCCGTCGGTGATGTTCGAGGCTGGATAACCTGGAAGCGTAGAGCCCGAACTCGTCACCGTAGTATTCAAGGCGAGATTCCCAGTCAGCAGTGGTTGTCCCGTGAACGCCCGGAACTCCGCGAACTGGAAATACTGCACAAACCCGTCGATGCGGATGCGCCTCGCCCCCAGCCAACCCGTAGCTCCATTTGTGAAAACGAGCGTCTGCGAGCTGCTCGGCGTGCTCAGACCCGCGATGGGAATGGTCGCACCGATCTGCATATTGTTCACGTCATACACCCGAATCTGCGAGCCATTGAGCCGGTTCGGCGAGCAGCAGCCATCGGAGCGATCCGTGATTTCGAGTCTCGTCAGGTCGTAGTTCTGTGTGAGATCGACCTGCCAGTAGGGGTTGTTTGGCACAGCGTTCGTATTGTCCGCGTGGGTGAATGTGGAAGTTGTTCCATCTACGCCATTCGAAGTCGGAAATCCAAACGCGGTATCCCCCGTGGTAGGTTTCCCCTGCGCGACGTTGACGAATTGAGCCTGACCCGGAAATGCGACACACAGGAATATGAGGATCAGGAGGCGGGACGTAAGATTCATTCGGGTCAGTAGTTATTTGCGTGCGGAGAGGTTCGTGATGTCAGTGGCGTCGCGGCCCATGCGTTTGACTATTCGACGCCCACGCCGACGGCGTCAATGGCGAGTTTTCAGCCGCTCGACGGAGAGAAACTCGCGAGTTAAAGCCGATGCATTCATTTGCCCAAACGGAGAACCGACTGCTACGTCTCCTTCTCCATTTTCAAACGTGGCTCCAACAAACATCAAGACAAGCATTCAGCGGGACATCACGGTCTGGTTCGCCAAAGCGAAACGGGAACTCCCGTGGCGTGAAACCCGGGATCCCTACGCAATTCTCGTTTCGGAGTTAATGCTCCAGCAGACGCAGGTCGCGACGGTGATTCCGTATTTCACACGCTGGCTGGCGCGGTTTCCTAATTTTGAATCGCTCGCGGCAGCCAACGAGCAGGAGGTGCTGTCGCTTTGGCAAGGCCTTGGATACTACAGCCGCGCTCGGAATCTGCACAGGGCAGCGCAAAGCGTCGTGGCGATGCACGGCGGTTCCCTTCCGGCCGACGCGGCTGCAATCCGCGCGCTACCGGGCGTAGGGCGATACACGGCGGGCGCGGTGGCGAGCTTTGCATTCGACCTTCCGGAGCCGCTTGTGGATGCAAACGTTGCGCGGGTGCTTGCACGGTTGCTCGATTTGCGGGAGCCGATCGATTCCACAAAAGGCCAGGCCGCCCTTTGGTCTGAGGCTGCGCGACTCGTCCCGAAAAAGAGCCCGGGGCTTTTCAACGGTGCGCTGATGGAACTCGGCGCGATCCTTTGCGTTCCTCGCTCACCGCGCTGCGGGGAATGTCCCGTGCGCGCTCATTGTCGGGGCCACGCTGCTGGCACCGCGGCGAATCTGCCTGTGAAAAAGCCCCGTCGAGAGCGCGCGGAACTCGTCGAGCATTGTGGATGGATTACCGGGAACGGGCGCATCCTTTTGGAAATCCAAACGGGCGCTCGCTGGAAAGGAATGTGGAAACTCCCGCTGCTCGCCACGCCGCCAAAAGGCACCCCGATTTTTTCGAGCGAGTATCCATTTACTCATCACCGCGTGTCCCTTCATGTGCACAAAGCGCCCGCCCCACCGAAGCTGGCCGCACAGCAAGCATGGCACCCGTTTGACTCACTCGACGCCCTGCCCATGACCGCACCTCACCGCCGCGCCATTGCGGCGCTGCTAAAGCGCAGGCCGCTTTAGAGAGCTATTTCGCGGCTTTGCGTTTCGCGGCGGCTTCCTGTCCGGGCTGCACTGCGCCCTTGAGAAATGATGCGAGGCGCGTGCGGAGCTCCTTCACTTTTTCGGGCTGGGAAGCGGCGAGGTTCTTCGACTCGGCGATGTCGTCGGCGAGATTGTAGAGTTCCACCGTTCCTTTGGCTTTTGCATCGTCGTCGGGCGCTTCCTCGGCGTCTTTCTCGCTGGCGTTGAGCAGGAGTTTCCAGTCGCCCATGCGGATCGCGGCTTTTCCAGGGGAGGTGCCGTGCAGCAGCAGCGCGTCGTGCGGGGACTTCGCGCCTTGCGTGATCACGGGCCAGATGTCCAAGCCGTCCGGCGCGAGCTTTTGGTCTGCAGGAGCGCCCGCGAGTTTAAGCAAAGTAGGATACCAGTCCACGGCGTGCATCGGCTCTTTGATGTGAATGTCGGCGGCGATTTTTCCGGGCCAGTTTGCAAACGCAGAGACGCGGATCCCGCCTTCGTAGATGGTCCCCTTCCCTGCGCGGAGCGGCGTATTCATCGTCACCTTGCCGGGGCCGGGGCCGCCGTTGTCGCTGGAGAAAATGATGAGCGTATCTTTGGTCAGACCTTTCTCCTCCAGCGCCGCGGTGATTTGCCCGATTGCTTCATCCACCGCTGCGAGCATTCCCGCAATCGTCCGGCGTGGCTCGGGGAGGGATTTGTAGGGCTCCTTGTAGCTCTCGGGCACTTGATGCGGGGCGTGGATTCCGTTGAACGGAACGTAGAGAAACAGCGGCTTGTCCGCAGGCTTCTCCGCGATGATGCGGCGCGCCTCCTTCGCGACGAGATGCGTCGTGTAGCCTTCGTCCGCGGACGGCTGGTCGTCGCGATACCAGTCGCGCTGACGGTCGCGCATTTTCGTAAAGTAATCGAGCGCCCCGAACATGTGCCCGTATTGATGGTCGAAGCCGCGATGCGTCGGCATGTAGTCGGGCTGGAACTCGCCGAGGTGCCACTTCCCGCAAATCGCCGTCGTGTATCCCGCCTCGCGCAGCGCCTGCGGGAGCGTGCGCTCGGCGAGCGGCAATCCCCACGGCGCGCCGGGCCGCACGATGGTATAGACACCGGTGTGTGTGGCGTAGCGCCCGGTGAGCAGTGCGGCGCGCGTCGGCGAGCAAACCGGCTGCACATAAAACGAATCGAACACCGCGCCCGCCTTCGCGAGCTTGTCGATATTCGGCGTGAGGATGTCCTTCCCGCCATTGAACCCGCAGTCCGCATAGCCCATGTCATCGACTAGAAAATAAACGATGTTCGGCTTCGGTGCATCGGCGGCGAAGAGCGTGGCGAGCGGACTGAGCAGGAGCGAAAGAAGAGCGAGACGATTCATTGCGGTTGTCTGGCGAGTGTCACGCGGCCCGGTAGGTTATGGCAATCCGAGAGAAATCCGAGAGGGCATTTTTGACTCACTGCTTACATGAGCAGTACCAATAGAAATTGATTCACGGGACCGAACCGGTGCCCGCATTTCGGGCAGGCCGTTGCGTAGGTGGAAACATCGGTTTTACAATCGGGGCATGGTCGGAGTGGCATGGTGTGAAAAGCGTAGCAGACGGTTCGTCCTCCGTCACTCCCGATCAAGCCCCTTGCGACTCCATCGCTGAGGTGGTATTGGCACCGAGCATTATGAGTGTTCTGACCATACGCATTTCGGAGAAGGAGAAAACCACGCTCGCTCGCCGCGCCAAGGAGGAGGGAACGACGACCGGAGCACTCGTGCGGAGGATGATTCAGGAGCGCCCGTTTACCACAGCGGCGGACCTGCTCGCGGAGATGGATTCGCTCATGGGTGATAAGCGGCTGGCCATTCGGAAAAGGCCGTGAATGCGCTGCTGGATTCTTCCTTCCTGATCGACCTCCTCAACGAACTCGCTTCGGCGAAACCCGGCCCGGCGTGCGCTTGGCTGGCCCGGAACCGCCATATGCGACTTTGGGTTAGCGCGGCGAGTGTGGCGGAAGTCCTGGAAGGTGCCGATGACATCGACGCGGTGCGCGAGTTCCTGAGCCGTTTCGGCTGGCAGGGGCTGCATCACGCTCATGCTGCCCGAGTCGCGCTCCTTCAGCGCCGAGCGACCCACCGGATGGGAGAAAATGATGCGTGGCAGGCTGCGGTGGCTATGGAAATGCGTGGCAAGATTGTCGGCCACGATCCGAAGGCATTTGCGCGCCTCGGGGCGATGTATTGCGACCATCGGGCGAAAGCGTGAGCGGCGCGGCGTTCGTCATTTCCCCATACACCCGCACCCAATCACTTTTCACCGCTCTCCCGCTTGCCAAATGCGGGGTGCGGATTATTTTTTGCGGCATGAATCTGCTCCTTCTTATGAACATTCTGCGCGCCGTGGGTCGGCGCTTGGGGAGGCTTTTATAATGGGAGGCTCGATGGTGCATGAAGGCCGGACGCAAAGCAAAGTGTGTGTGCAAGCCTCGCAAGGCGATGCCGGTGCCGCCGCCCGATTTGGTTTGCCCGGTGTGTGCGGCGTTTGGGCGCGTGTTGCGGGCGGAACGATTGCGGCAGGGGCTTTCGCAGACTGAACTGGCACGGGCGGCGGGTGTGGGGCGCTCTTCGGTGAGCGATGTGGAGGCGGGCAAGGGCGGCGGGCCGGAGCTGGACTGGGGGACGCGCATCGCGTTTGCGCTGGGGGTGCCCTTTGATGAGCTGGCGCGTCTGGCTCGACTGGAAGTGGCGAAGGCAGAGGCGAAAGCATCGACCAAGCCACAGCACCCGTCGGTATAACGACCGTGCCAGATGCGCCTCTCGGGGGTATGGTGGCACTCATGAAAAGGAGCGACTCCGATTTCAGGGAAACTCAGCTTCCGGGCGCTGCAACCATACTGGTTGGCGACCACCGGAGTCTCCCCTCACCGCCAACCACGCTGGTTGGCGACCACCGGAGTCTCCCCTCACCGCCAACGATGCTGGTTGGCGACCACCGGAGTCTCCCCTCACCGCCAACCATGATGGTTGGCGACCACCGGAGTCTCCCCTCACCGCCAACCATGCTGGTTGGCAACCACCGGAGTCTCCCCTCACCGCCAACCATGCTGGTTAGCGGCCACCGGAGTCTCCCCTCACTGCCAACCATGCTGGTTGGCAACCACCGGAGTCTCCCCTCACTGCCAACCATGCTGGTTGGCGACCACCGGAGTCTCCCCCAACCGCCAACCATTATGGGTACCATAATGAGGAGCCTGTTTTCCGACCGTTCCATCGGCGGAGCGCGCACTCCTTTCCACCACCTGCATCCACCTTATGTCGCCGCCAAACTGGGATGAAGGTTCGTGGGACAGCGGCTCGTGGGATTCTCCGACGCCGCCCGTTTTCGTCCCCCTTCCACAAAGTAAAAAACCAATAAACCGCAAAACCATGGCCAGCAATCCAACACCCGAAGACGACGACCTCCTCTGCGCACTCGCCGAGGACCTCGCCGATGGCGCTAACCTTCACGAAGGGCCCATCGGCATCAAACAAAACACCGAAGCCGTGCTTCGCGCCGCCATCGCCGCGACGGTAGCGGCAAAGCTCGCACTGGGGGGCGCGCGAAATGCGCTCGAAGACTTGGTCGATGCCCGTCAGGCGGCGGACGTGGCCGGGACCGAGGTGCTGCGCAATTGCCGCCTCCGCCTCGTGAAATTATTCGGTGCGCGATACACTGCGCAGTGGGGACAGGCGGGATTTCCCAACCAGTCCACCGCGATCCCGGATGCACAGGATGCGCGCTTCACCCTGCTGAACGCGCTGAAGGCTTACTTCGTCGCAAATCCATCCGCAGAGAGCGTGGATATGGAGGCAACCGCCGCGATTTGCACCGCAGCACACACCGCTCTGAGCAATGCGCGTCAGGCCGAAAACACCGGCGAACAAGCCGTGACGGATGCGAAAGCCGCCGAAGCCGCTGCAGTGAAAACCCTGCGCAAACGCGTGCGCGGGCTCATCGAAGAACTCGGCCAGCTCATCGCCGACGATGATTCGCGCTACGAGGCATTCGGCCTGAACATTCCGGCACATCCGACCGCGCCGGAGTCCCTCACCTCGCTCACCGCCGAGCCGCAGGGCGGAGGAAAAGCGCACTTCTCATGGCCCTACGCCACGCGCATGACCGGCACCCGAATCATGGGCAAACGCATCGGCGTGGACGACGAGGCGCACTCCCTCGGCACCGCCGAAGGACTGGAGAAAACATTCACCGGCCTCGCCCCGGGCAACTGGGAATTCTCGGCAATCTCCTACAACGAAGGCGGCGACGCCCCCGCCAGCCCGACGGTGCAAGCGACGATCACTTGATCTTACCGACGGAAGTCGGGGACTACTTTCGCAAGCGTGCTTCGCCGACACGCTCGCGACTGGCGGGCCACTTTGTATCTGTTAAATTGACCTCCCACCGCTTTTGATCGTGAACTCAGAAAAATCCAAAATGAGTTATCCCGAAATCAAGAAAAAGCTGAACGCACTGTTTGAGGCCAAAGTCGCTCTTCGAGCTGACGGAGTTCTTCGCTCCGAAAGAATTACTGGCGAAATCGGGGAATGGTTTGCCGAAAAGGCATACGATGGAAACCGCGCTCAAGCGACGTCCAACAAAGGGTGGGATATAATCCAGCAAGTTACAGCCGACAAAAAGGAAAGATTGCAGGTAAAGGCTCATGCAAAAGGGCGCGATAACAATGCTCGATGGACCGAGGTTAATCCCGACCGTTTCGACAATTTCAACCGTTTGATAATCGTCGTCATGGGCGATGACTATCTCATCAAGGAATGGTACGATATCCCGTCAAAGGATTTGAAGTGGCTCTCAGTCAAATCAGGAGGGGCAAGGATTGTGAATTGGGATGACGCCAATGAAGGCGGCTTTAAGAAGAATATTTCCGAATTGCCGAATGGTAAATCCTTGAGCGAGTTCATCGCTGTGGACGACTTCTCCCTTTTGGGGGACGGGGATTAGGAGCCGAAGACAGCCAACGGCAAATTCCCGCTCCGGTTCGCTTGCGCTCGCATTTTCCCTGCGCTCACTCCCGATACACCCGCACCCAATCAAACCTGCTCCACCCCATCTGCCCGGCTTCTCCGTGGTCTTCGGGTTTGCCGTTGTTGGGGATTTTGCCGAGGCGGAGGGTGGCGGGTTGGGCGGGGTAGTCTTTGCGGGGGATGCGGGCTAGTTCGATGTCTTGGTCGAAGGTGCCGGGGCCGGTGGCTACGATGCGGATATGTTCTTTTTCGAGGACGAAGGCGACGGTGACGGGGCTTTCGATGTCGCAGAGGCCGGTGAGTTTTTCGCCGCCGTTGGCGCTGATGCCGAAGCGGCCGTCTTTGCGGCGGTTGGCTTTGAGGAATTTGCCGTCGGGCCAGACGAGGGCGACGCCGGGGCCCCAACTGTTGCCTTCGTCGCCGGCGTCCTGGCGGATTTGGGCGGCGACGGTTTTTGTGCCGTCGGGGAGCGGGCGCTCGGTCCATGCGTGGACGTTGGCGGGGGCGAGGATGACGAGGCCTTCTTTGTCGGGCTTGATGCTTTCGATGCGCTTGGAGGCGACGTTTTTCCAGCCGTCTTTCGGGGCGGGGACGAAGGTGTCTTCGAAGACGATTTTCGTTTTGTCGAGCGTGAGGGCGGAGACGGGTTTGGCGACGTTGCGCGGGGTGGCGTCGAGGATGAAGGCGAATCCGCGCCACGCTGCGATGCCGATGGCGGCGTCGGGTTTGAACGAAAGCTCGGGCTGGAAGTTGTCCATCGGCGGGGCGTAGAGGGCGCATGTGGCGGGGTCGAGGCCGAGGGCTCCGAAGTCTATGACGAGTTTGGTGCGGACGCCTTTGCCGCTGTAGTTGCCGACGGCGATGAGGGTTTTGCCGTTCTTTTTCCAAATGGTGGCGCGGCAGTCGGGCGACTCGGTTTTCACGGGGTTCGCGGTGTCCCACCAGCCGATGAACTGGCTGTCGTGAACGCCGAAGTCGTCCCACAATTTCCACACGGGCTGAGGGGAGCCGCCCCAGCCGAGACGGCCGGTCATTCCGAATGGAAGACCAAGCCACGGGTTGCCGCCGCCTTCGAGCATTTCGCCCATGAGGCCATAGGGGATGCCGCTGATGCCGACGAGCATTTGCTCGGCGGAGACGTTGTAGTGGTGGCCTTCGCCGAACCACATGCGGTCCACATACGGGAGGGAATCCATGAAGATGAGGGCGTTGCTGGCAAAGCCGGCCATATCGTTCATTTCGTTCCACGAGTGGAGGTCGATGAGGCCGCCGCGCGTGGCGTATTGGTCGAGGATTTTGCGGGCGCGCTTCATGACGGTGCGGTCGAACGAAATGTCGTCGAGGTAAATGCCGTCGCAGCCCGCGTTTTCGATGAGCCAGCGGAGGCCTTCGAGGTAGAGGTTGTCAAAGCGCGACTTGGTGGCGGTGAGGACGCTGGCGTCGTTCGTGCCGGGCTCGTACCAAGCGCCCCAGTAGTTGCCGCCGAGATGCTCCTCCAGCCACGCATGGCCGCCGCCTTTACCCGGCGCGAGCAGTTCGCTGCCAAAGGACCGCAGGGCGAAGATTTCGGGCGTCCAGTTCGAGAGTTCGCGGATGGTGTAGTAATACTTCACGCGCATCCCGAGGGCGTGGACTTTGTCGGCATACTCGCGGAGTTTGTCGGCGGTGAGGAACGGGTAGTTGATGTAGGGATTGAGCGCGTTGCCCTGGTGGATGTTGATGATGTTTGCACCGGTCGCTTTGACCTTCGCGGGGTCCTGGATGCCGCCGATGTGGAAGTAGCGGTCCTTCCACTGCGCGGCGGTATTGAGCGGCTTGAACGGGGTGATGGAGAGGTCGAAGTTGAATGCAAGCGGCTTGCCGGGCTCCAGCGTGCGCGGGCCGGAGTAGGCGGTAAAGAGGACGGTTTGCGCGTCCTTGCGCTCCACTTTGATTCCGCCCTTCCCGCCCCCGCTCCACGACGGCGGGTCGTTCAACGGCTGGTGCGGGTAGTGGATATTGATCATCGGGCGGACGTAATTCTCCGCCGTGAGCCGCACGCGCAGGCCGGCATTCACATCGCCCATCCAAAGCGCGTCCTGATGCTTGCGAACGTCCCATTTCCAATCCACCGGCAACTGCGCCGCCCCGCCGTAGTAGCCTAGGCCGGTGGAGTATTTGCAGGTGTCGGCGGTGCGGGGGATTTCGAGGCGGATGTCGCGGATGCTTGTGACTATGGGGATGAAATAGCAGCGCATCGCCAAGTATCCTTCAGTGTCGAGCGAGCCGGAGACATTCATATCGCCGACGCCATCCGCAGAGAGTTTCCCTGTCCAATAAGACGCTGATGATACTTGCAGCGCCTTTTGCGTGGTGAACTCCACTTCGGTTCCATCTTCACGAGTCGCGACGAACCGCATCGGGCTTGTGAGAATACCAACGCTGGGGCCTTTGCTCTCCGTCACGCTCTGATTGAACATGCTGGTGATTTTTTCGGGCAAGCCGCTCTCCGCAACCGTCACCGTATGACCATCGAAACGGAGGATGCGCCGTTCACTCGGGGGCTGTGTGGTTTGGCCGCCGGGGCGTGGAATCGCTGGCTGCGGCTCTGGCGCGTTCGGGGCATCCATGATGTAAGGCTCACCGGATTTCGGGATCACTTTTATTCGATCCCTGCTTTGTGGGGGCTGTGGTTGCGCAACTTGGTTCGGCTGCGGAGCATTGGTTGCACCGTCCTTGTTGATGACTCTGATTCGCTGGCGTGGACTAGCTGCGGGACTCGGCGCGGGCGCAGGGGGGAGGGCCATCCCAATCCTCGAATCCAGCCAACGCAGCTTCGTGTGCTTCCACGGCTCCGAGTCACCGCCATCAGTAAGGAGTTCGCCGGCGATTTCGATTTGAAGAGGAAATTCGCGGTTTCCGATCCTGAGTTCTGTGTGGCCTTTAGGATGTTGGATCAAGACAACGACTTCGCCTTTATATGTGCCAGCCTTCGCGTCTTTTGGCACCATGACATAGCACCATAGTGAGTGAACGAGGCCGAGTTGAACACGCGTTCGCATGGCAGAGGAATATGAGGCTCCCGACAATAGATTGTTTGTGTTTTCGAGGTCGCCAAGCGTGTCAAACGTCCCCGCGATACGTTCGATTTCGGCATCCCGTTTCGCAGCCCACACCACCACCTGAAACATAAACACCTCCCCCGGCCGCGCCACGAACTCCGGCGGCTTCTCGCGCTTCAGCCAAATCTCCGGCACCTGGTCGAACATCCGCACGGGCCGCTCGCGGCTTTCGAGGAAGACATGCACGTCGCCCGGATGCGCAGCCAGCCACGCGTCCTTTTCCGCCTTCGTGGCGATGATTTCCATTTCGTTGAACCGGTCGTGCTCCGAGCGCGCTTCCCAGCGGATGGCTTTGGCCTCGGGCAGCTTCTTCACATCGCCGAGCTTGCCTTTCCAATCCGCCGCGCACGTGTCCTGCGGGCCGAGATACTTCGCCGCCGGAAACGAGCCGCCGCCCGGATTCCCCGGCAGAAAATACACCGCATACTCCCCTGCCGCCGCCGCTTGAAAAACCACCTCGCCCGCGTCGTTCGTCACCAGCGTGGCCAGCGCATTCTCCACGCGCTTCCCCGCCGCATCCATCACCACGATGCCGTGTTGCGTCGGCGAAGGGTCGCGCCGCCGCCATTCCAGATTCGCCCGCACCGCCTCCGCAGGCGCTTCCACGCGCACCACGACGCGATGCGTGCCGAGGTTTTTGTCCCACGCCTTTTGCGGGACTTCATAGCGGATGCTCTGGGCGTGGAGCGTGATGGCGAGGAAAAGGAATGCGAGCTGGCGAAACATGACGCACGAGAGAACCAGCACGGGGCGCTTTGAAAAGGCGGAAATAATACTGCAACCCTCCCCTGCCCTATCGCAATCTCCCGCCATGCGAATCATCCTACTCCTGCTCACCGCCGCCGCCATCGCGTCCGCGCAAACCGTCCCGGCCAATCTCACCGCCGAGGGCATCCCGGCATTCTCGCCCGAGCTGCGCCGGAGCACGGGGCGCTACATGGAGTTTCGCAAAGCGGAGTTTGTCGGCTGGCACCCGACAGAGCTTCGGATGCTCATCAGCACACGCTTCGGCGAGACGACGCAGCTCCATACCGTCGCAGCCCCCGGCGCTGCGCGGAAGCAGCTCACCTTCGCCGCAGAGCCCACCATGCGCGGCGCGTGGCAGCCGAAAAGCGCACGCTGCATCGTCTTCCCCCGCGACTCCGGCGGCGGCGAATTTTTCCAGCTCTACCGCCTCGACGACGATGGCTCGGAGACGCTGCTCACCGACGGGAAATCCCGCAACACCGACCTCGCGTGGTCGCCCGACGGCACCCGCATCGCCTACACTTCCACGCGCCGCAACGGGAAGGATAACGACATTATCCTGCAAGACCCGTTCGCCCCCGAGAGTGTCAAAA
Organism: Chthoniobacteraceae bacterium; assembly: GCA_947471505.1. Lineage (GTDB taxonomy): Bacteria > Verrucomicrobiota > Verrucomicrobiia > Chthoniobacterales > Chthoniobacteraceae > SXWH01. The sequence continues at coordinate 33,081 of CANIWM010000046.1, forward strand.
CTGCCCTCGAAGTCACCGGCGGCGGCTGGTCCGTGCTCGACTGGTCGCACGACTCGCAGCGCATCGCCCTCGGCGAATACATCAGCGCCAACGAAAGCCGCATCCACCTCCTCGACACGGCCACGGGGAAAGTGACACGCCTCACGCCCGAGGAAGGCAAAGTCGCGTGGGGCGGCGGGCAGTTCTCGCCGGATGGACGCACCATTTTCGCCACGACGGATCGGCAGAGCGAGTTCCACCGCCTCGTCCGCATCACCATCGCCGACGGGAAAATCGAACCCATCATCCCCGGCGAAGCGCAGCACGATGTGGAGAGCTTCGACCTTTCCCGAGATGGCCGCGCACTCGCCTACGTGCTCAATGCCGACGGTGCCAGCCAGCTCCACATCCTCGATTTAGCCAGCGGCAAAACGCTCACGCCCAAAGTGCCCAACGGCGTCATCGGAAATCTCCAATGGGATCGCCAAGGCACCGAACTCGGCTTCTCCCTCAGCTCGGCGGGCAACCCCTCCGATGCTTACTCCATCAAGGCCGACGGCAAACTCACCCCGTGGACCGAGAGCGAAACCGGCGGGCTCTCCCTCTCGAATGCGCCCGCCGAACTCATCCGCATCGAGTCGTTCGACGGCATGAAAATGAGCGGCTTCCTCTACCGCCCAGACGCCTCGAAATTCCCCGGCAAACGCCCCTGCCTCATCAACATCCACGGTGGCCCAGAAGGGCAGTCGCGCCCGGACTTCATCGGGCGCTGGAACTACCTCACCCGTGAACTCGGCGTCGCGATATTTTTCCCGAACGTCCGCGGCAGCGACGGCTTCGGGAAGTCCTTCCTCGCCGCCGACAACGGCTTCAAGCGCGAGGACAGCGTGCGCGACATCGGAGCCTTCATCGCCGCCCTCAAAAAAGACCCCGCGCTCGACGGCACGCGGCTCGGCGTCATGGGCGGCAGCTACGGCGGCTACATGGTCTTGGCCTCGCTCATCCACCACAGCGCCGACCTCCGCTGCGGGATTGATGTCGTCGGCATCTCGAACTTCCTCACCTTTCTAAAGAACACGCAGGACTACCGCCGCGACCTCCGCCGCGTGGAATACGGCGACGAGCGCGAGCCCGCGATGGCCGAGCATTTGGCGAAGATTTCCCCCACCACGCGCGCCGCAGAAATCAAAGACCCGCTCTTCATCGTGCAGGGCAAAAACGACCCGCGCGTTCCCGTCACCGAAGCCCGCCAGATGGCCGCAGCCGTGCGCGCCGCCAGCGGCAACGTGTGGTATCTCGAAGCCGCCGATGAAGGCCACGGCTTTCAGAAAAAAGGCAACGCCGACTTCCTCTTCCTTAGCGTCATCGAGTTCCTCAAAGCGAACCTGCTGTGAAGGAGTGGGCGCAAAAAGTCGGAAGCGCGGCGTAGCTCGACTTTCCAAAGTCGAGACTGAGCGTTCTCGACAGGAAGAACCTTCTCCAGTGAGGGCGCCAACACTCGACATTGGAATGTCGAGCTACGTTTTTTCGTCCGCCCCCGTACGACGTCGACGGCGCTTGCCACTGACGTGGCAACGGGGCTTGGGAAAGCCCCGCTCCGATTCGCGTCTGCTCTGACGCCTACCTCGGTGCGAGCGCGCGCTTTGGTAGCAGGTAGGGATTTACCGGGAGCACAGGCTGCACAGGCTGCACGCCGGGGACGGGGGCTCCGGGGCGAGTGCCGACGACCGCCGCTGGGCTGAGGACTTTGATCTTCAGATTCCGGTAGGAAATCTCGGTTCCTTGATCGAGGAGCGCGATGCGAGTCAGGCGCTTCATCCCCCATGTCGGGCCGACGCGCACGCCGTTCGCCGCAGCGGTATTGCGAAGGCTCGGACCGAGATCGAACTCGAGGACCTTCTCGCCGTTCAACCAATGCTGGACATGGTTCCCCTGCACAACGATCCGGCCTTCGTTCCACGGGTCGCCGCGACGTTCCAGCGGGTCGGCCGTGCGGAGGTTCGCGTTTGAACCAGGTGCGATGATGCCTTCGAGCGAACCAGTACGCATGATGCCGCCGCCTTTCAGCCCCTTGGAATTGTGTACGTTATCAATGATTTGATACTCCAGCCCCTCGGGCGATTTGCCGAGGACTTCGGTGACAAGATAGCGCACGCCGCTTTCTGCGGAGGTGGTCGCTTTCCACTCAAAGCGGAAGTCGAAGTCGTAATACTGTTCGCTCGTGATGATGTCGCCACCGGTCACGCGGTCCGCGTCCTTGATCTCTTTAGGCAGCTTCAGTTCGCCCGCCTCAATCTTCCACCCTGCGGAGAGAATATCCGTACGCTGCACGCCGCGCAGCCCGATGAGCTTCATTCCATCAAAGAGCAACCGCCAGCCCTGCGCCTTTTCCTCGGCGCTCAGTGCGTTCGGAGCCGCGAGTCCGAGATCTGCCACGGGCTGAGTCACTGGCGCTGGCGTGAGACCGGGATCGATCGTCGGCGGCGGCGGAATGACGCCGGTTTGCGCAAGCGCGGATGCGCTGAGTAGTGATGCGGTGAAAAGTGAACGAACTGTGTACATTAGATAGACGGAAAGACGGTTGTGACGGCTGATTATTAGGCGGCACTGCGAAGAAGTGCCAGAAAGCGGGAAGTGAGTCCACAAGGGAGTTTGAGGGGGAAATGACGAATGACGAAGTGGAGGCGCAGTTTTCGTCATTCGTCATTCGTCATTCGTCATTTAGAAAAACCACCGGGCAAGCCGTCTGCTATACCAGCAGGACAGCCCAATCATGTCCGACCAATCTACTGCCAAAGCGCCCGCGCTTTCCGCCCGCACGTTCACCGTGCTCTTCCTGCTCATCGCGCTTGTCGGCACCGCTCTGCGCGTCTCGGATTCCGGCTCGTTCCGCCGCGTCGGGTTCGATGAGATCATCTACCGCCGCTACGTGAACATGATGGACGGTGGGAAAACCACCGTCGGCGTCTTCCAGCGCGACATGACGATGGTGCCCTACGAAATCACCGTGGAAGGCTCTGGCGCTGGTGCGATGCCCGATTTATGCGGGCTCTTTCTCGACTCACAGGCCTCGGAGAAAACCGAGTGCGAGCTGCCGCCGACGCGCTTCCTTTACATCTACACATCGTGGATTTGGAAGCGCATCCAGTTCGGCGACACCGCGCCGCTTTCCACTGCGGAAATGCAAGCGCCCGTCGTGAATGACGACCGCTCCCGCGATGCCGATCATCGCGACCCGGCGCTCGCCTCGCTCCACCGTGTCGCGTGTCTTTTCACCATCCTCCTCATGCTCGCGGGCGGGCTCTGCGCTTGGCGCATGGCGGGCTACGCCGTGGGCCTCGGCGTGCTGGCGCTCATGGCGTTTAGCCCCGTGCAGATTCACTTCAGCCAGCACGCGCTCATTGATGGCTTCTTCGCCTTCTGGGCGATGATGACGCTGTGGACGACTTGGGAATGCCTGCAAGCCCCGGCCTCGAAACGCTGGCTCGCCGCGCACGGCATCTTCCTCGCGCTGCTCCCGCTGGCGAAGCTGGAGAACGCGTTCTTCGTCTGCGTCGGCATCGGCGCAATCATCCTCGCGAATCGCTGGCTCAAGTTTGGCACCGCCACGCCGCGCTTTATCCTCACGAGTATTTGCGCGCCGCTCATCGGCATCGCGCTCCTCACCGCACTCGCAGGCGGGCCGTCCACTTTCATCGCCATCTACAAGATGCTCGTCGTGAAAGCGCAGAATCTCCAATACGCGAAACTCACCGGCGACGGTCCGTGGTATCGCTACTTTTTGGACATGATCACCGTGAGCCCCATCGTCGTCCTCCTCGCGCTCGGCGCTGTGTTTAAGCTCATCCCCGCGCGCAAGGAACTCACGTTCGTCGCCCTATTCGTCGCCGCCAGCTACGTCGTGATGTGCAACATCCCCTACGGCATGAACCTTCGCTACACGAGCATCTGGGAGATGCCCTTCCGACTCGGGGCAGTGCTCATGGTTGGCTCGCTCACCGCATGGCTCCAGCATCGACAGTGGCTCGCCGTCGTCCTCATCATCAGCGGCATCTGCGCCTACGATTTGCGACAATACGAAATCTTGGCCACCAACCCCAAACTCCCCCTCTACGAACTCGTCCCCAACGACCTGCTGCGGCTGACGAAGATCCTCAAATCACCGAGCGATTTGTAGAGCCAACGGAAAACGCCCAAACAGCGGGAGCCTTGTCCCGCTCTGAATCTGCCCGCCGGTCCCCCGTTCCACCCTGAATCCATAAGCATTCCCGTCGAAATCGGCGCGCAAACTGTGCAAGACCGCACGTTCCACGTGCTCGTAACCAAATTGCCATTTTCCCATCATGGGGAGCGGTCCATCGCGTTTATGGCAAGAGGAAATTCACCGGAAAAAACTTTCCTCTAAGGCATCCGTAATTTTCTTGGATACCCCCACTAATTGTGGTGTCATGCGGACCTGCGCCCAATGGGGAGTGTTATTCACAGTATGGACTCTGAAAGACATCACTTGTTAGCCCTTTGCGCACAAAGTTTTCACCAAGTTATTCACAATGCCAACCATGCCCACGCTCCAAACTGTCCGCCGCGCCCTTTCTGGGCGCGCAAACGTCGCCGCGACTCGTCGCGGCGTCTCGAAGAAATCCACCGCGAAAGGTCTGCGATTTGACCGCGTTTTCAGCAACGCCGCCATCGCGCCTTTCGATGAACTCGAATGGGAAACTCGCACCGCTGCCATCACCGACGATTCCGGCAAGGCGATTTTCAAACAGGACAATGTGGAGGTGCCAAAATCGTGGTCGGAGCTGGCGACGAAGATCGCCGTGTCGAAGTATTTTTACGGCGACATCGCGAACGGCACGGACCCGTTTCGCGGTGGACGCGAGCGGTCGGTGAAGCAGCTCGTGCATCGCGTCACGCGCACCATCGCCGATTGGGGGCTGGCGGACGGCTATTTCGCGGACAAGGAGACGGCGGAACTGTTTTACAACGAGCTGACTTGGCTCTGCGTGAATCAGCACGGCGCGTTCAATTCTCCGGTGTGGTTTAACTGCGGGCTCTTTCACCAATACGGTACCGGCACGGGGCGCGGTGAGGGTAACTACTTCGTGAATCGCGACACTCGCAAAGCCGAGCGTGCGCCGACGCAATACGAGTATCCGCAATGCTCCGCATGCTTCATTCAGCGCGTGGACGACAATATGGAAAGCATCATGGGCCTCGCGCAATCCGAGGCGATGCTCTTCAAATACGGGAGCGGCTCTGGCAGCGACCTCACGCCGCTCCGCTCCACGCGCGAAAAGCTCTCCGGCGGCGGCAAACCGAGCGGTCCCCTCTCCTTCCTCAAAGTGTTCGACCAAGTCGCAAACGTCGTGAAATCCGGCGGCAAAACGCGGCGCGCTGCGAAGATGAATACGCTCAAGGATTTCCACCCCGACATCGAAGAATTCATCGAGGCAAAAACGAAGGAAGAAAAGAAAGCCTGGGCGCTCATCGCGCAGGGCTACGACTCGTCTTTTAACGGCGAAGCGTACGGCTCCGTGATGTATCAAAACGAGAATCTTTCAGTCCGCGTGAGCGATGAGTTTATGGACGCCGCGATGGCGGGCCGCGAGTGGTGGACGAAGCGCGTGACGGACGGCAAGCCGTGCGAGAGAAAAGACGCGAAGACGCTCCTACGCAAGATCGCAGAGGGAACGTGGGTTTGCGGCGATCCCGGAATGCAGTTCGATACGACCATTGATAAATGGCACACTTGCCGTGGCACTGCGCGGCAAAACAGCACGAACCCGTGCTCCGAATATCTCTTCCTCGACAACACCGCGTGCAACCTCGCCTCGCTCAATTTGATGAAGTTCAAAAAGGCCGACGGCGTGTTCGATGTCGAGCGATTCAAGGCTGCCGTGCGCATCTTCATCACCGCGCAAGAAATCGTCGTGGATAACGCCAGCTACCCCATCAAAGAGATCGCGGAGAACTCGCACATTTTCCGCACGCTCGGGCTCGGCTACGCGAACCTCGGCTCGCTCATTATGAGCTACGGACTTGGCTACGACAGCGATGAAGGCCGCGCACTTGCCGGAGCCATCACCGCCATTATGACCGGCCACGCTTACGAGCAAAGCGCCCGCATTTCACAAGTCATGGGTGCATTCCCCGGCTACCACGATGCGCGCTGCACCGGCGTGGAAAAACCCGCACAAAAGGACAACGTCGCCGCCATGCGCAAAGTCATCGAACTCCACCGCGACAGCGTGGACGGCATCCAAGTCAGTGAGCGTTTCGGCTTTTTGAAAACGGAAGCTCGCACTGTTTGGGACAGCGCCCTCGCGCTCGGCGACAAGCACGGCTACCGCAACGCGCAAGTCACCGTCCTCGCGCCGACGGGCACCATCGGCTTCCTCATGGATTGCGACACCACCGGCATCGAACCCGACATCGCGCTGGTAAAATACAAGCTGCTCGCAGGCGGCGGCGTCCTCAAAATCGTCAACCAAACCGTCCGTCCCGCGCTGCAAAACCTCGGCTACAATCGCCGCGACGTAGAGCGCATCGAGGCGCACATTGACCAGCACGACACCATCGAAGACGTGCTCGGCGAAAGCGGCGAGCCCATCCGCTCCGGCCTCCGCTCTGAGCACCTCAGCATTTTCGACTGCGCCTTTAAGCCCAGCGCGGGAACCCGCAGCCTCCACTATCGCGGACACATCCAAATGATGGCCGCAGCGCAACCGTTCCTCAGCGGCGCAATTTCCAAAACCGTGAACATGCCCAAAGACGCCACCGTCGAGGACATCATGAACACCTACATCGAAGGCTGGCAGCTCGGCTTGAAAGCAATCGCCATCTACCGCGACGGCTCCAAAGGCAGCGCCCCCATCGCCACCGACAAAAAGACCCACGCCACCAGCTCCGTCGCCGAAGTCGAAGCCATCGCCAACGACGAAACCAACCGCATCGCCGAACTCGAAACCGAACTCGCCGAACTCCGCGCCAAAGCCGACCAGCCCTTGCGCAAACGCATGGCCGACACCCGCGTCGCCCTCACCCACAAGTTCGATATCGCCGGCCACGAAGGCTACATCACCGTCGGCATGTTTGAGGACGGACAGCCCGGCGAACTCTTCGTCCAAATGCAAAAAGAAGGCAGCACCCTCGGCGGACTCATGGACACCGTCGGCGCTCTCACCAGCATGGCTCTGCAATACGGCGTCCCGCTCGACAGCATGGTGCGCAAATTCGCCCACCAACGCTTCGAGCCCAGCGGCTTCACCAAGAACCCCGACATCCGCACCGCCAGCAGCATCACCGACTACGTCTTCCGCTGGCTCGGCTGCCAATTCATCAAAGGCTACAAAGAAGCCACCAGCCCCCACAAAGGCCAAGCCGAACTCCCCATGAAAGAACTCGCCGAACTGGACAAAAAGGCTCTCAACCGCCCCGTCCCCGACTTGGAGCGCACCGCCGAGCCCAGCGTTATAGACATCGTCACCCACGGAGGCAGCAGCGAAGGCCACCCCCACATCGCACAAGCCTCCAACACCCACGCCGACCGCCTAAAAACCGCCCTCGGCCACATGTATATGGACACGACTTGCTCGAACTGCGGCAGCAGCAAAGTCATCCGAGCCGGAGCCTGCGGAGTCTGCACCGAATGCGGCACCAGCCAAGGGTGCTCCTGAGTGATAGCCAATCGCAAATAGCAAATAGCCAATGAACGACAAAGACCCAACCCGAGACGAAGAAAACGGCCCCGTTTTAGCCGATTAAGCCGAAGGATTGTCCACGGAAGACACGGAAGACACGAAAAACACGGACGCCTGCCGCGGGTTGCCTGCGGGTTTCTCCGCTTCGCTACGAATCTCAACGCTCAACTCTCAGCTTTCAACTTTCCCACGACCGTCAGCCCAACCAAACAAGCCACGCGCCGCTTGAGCAATCAGGCGGCGCGTGTGCGGTTTTTTGGAAGGAAAACCCCAGCGCAAATCTTCAAATCGCCCCGCGAGAGGGATTGGTGATTGCGTGATCTCGCCGACGATTGACGTTTCCGGCAATTCCGCTCATTGTCCCGTCATGAGCACGCTTGCTGAAATCGAAGAGGCACTACCGAAGTTGACCAATGAAGAATTGATGCACGTCGAAGCACTGCTCCATTCGACTCAGCGGCAGCGGGGCGTCGGCATCATTTTCGACGACAGCTATGGCGTCTGGACGGAGGACGACCAGACTTCCGTGGCCGCAGAAGCGTGGGCAGTGCTGGATGCGGAAAAGAAAAAACCATGAGCGATCCCGTGCGCGGTGAGGTGTGGTGGGTGGACTTAGGCATTGCAGGAAAAGTGCGTCCTGTAGCGGTAGTGAGTGCTCCCTGGGGCGACGACGATTTTGCTCTGGTTGCAGCAGTTCCTCACACGACTTCGGAGCATCGGTCTCAGTATTCTCTCGCGATGCGCGTGGATGGACTGAAGGAAGGCAGCTTCAATCTCCAAGGACTTGCGCCGGTTCCGCTCGCAAAGTTTATACGGAGGATCACGACGCTCCGGGCGGATGAGATGGCGCAACTCGACGCAGCGCTTAAATGCTGGCTGGCGTTAAGCTGACGAGGAACATCAAGGATCATCCAATTATTCCTTACCGCATCCAGCGCGCACCGAGTGCGACAGCGTTTAGGATGAGCAGAATGAGGATGGGGCGCACGGAGCGCGGGGCGACTCCGGCGACGACATCCTGCTCCCGCATGGAAAATAGCACGAGCCACGGCCAACCGAACCACGCGGCCCACGCCCATAGATGCACGCCACTCGGGTTGCGCGGGGTGTCGAGGTACCAGTCCCACCAGCCCCGCGTGTGACGGGCGACGGGCTCTAGGTTCGCGATAGTCGCGAGGACGATGAGTGCGGCAAAGGCGGACACTTTTGCATGGCTGGCGCGCGGGCTGAGGAGGAGGACGGCCTCGCGTGCGGCGATGATGAGCGTGGCCCAGAGCAGCGGCCAACCGATGGGGACGGCGAGGAATTTCGCCCCGAGGCCGCTGCCAAATGCCATGCCGCCAAAGGGGATGTGGGTGGTGACATTCAGGAGGCCGAGGAGGAACGCACTCCCCGCTGTGAAGCCCAGCCACGCTCGCGCGGCGCGAAGTCCGTTCGCGGCGGTGACGACGAGATGCAGGCTCACGACGGCGAGGGCGAGGCAGATGAGATCGGCATTTTGCGCCAGCAAAAGCACGGCAGTGCGGAGCGCGGCATCGGGCGGCGGCGGTTCGCCCTCTTGCATGGAGAAGCCGAGCGTGATCGCGTCCACCGGGTAAAGCCAGACGACGGCGAGCCAAACACTCGCAGCGAGGAAAAGTCCCCACAAAATGCCGACGAGGGGTTCGAGCGAACGGGAAAGGAGCGAGCGTGCCATCTATGCGATGGGGAAGCGCCAGACTTCGGGCGTCCAAGCGGCGGTGAGCCAGCCGTCGGGCGTAGCAAACTCGCGGGCGATGACTTCCTTTTCGGTGACTTGGAAATACATGAGCGCCTGCGTCTCGCTTTTAAAATGGCCGGAGTTGTCGGTGTTGAAAACGGCGATTCCTTTCACGGGCGGCGCGTCTTTTCCGAGCTTCGGCGTGGTGCCATCCCACGGGAAAATCTTCCGCACATGCGTGTGCCCGTAGAGGATTGCGGCGATGCGATATTTCACGAGCACGGCGTGGTAAGCGCCGACGTCGGCGTAGTCCCACTCGTTCTTGCTGACCAAGGATGGATCAAGCGGGGCGCAGTATCGCGCGACATCAACGTGGTGGGTGATGACCACGGACCGCCCGCTATCGCCGACGCGTTCGGCGAGGTCGCTGGTGAGAAATGCGAGGCTCTCCAGCGAGGCGTAGCGGCGCGGGCGCTCGATCTCTTTCACGGCTCCGACGACGATGCCGATGTTGATGAAGTGGACGCCGTTCCAATCCCACGAAAAGTGCATCCCGTTCGCGGAAACGTTCACATCTTTCCGCCGAGTGTTGCGCTCTTTCAGCGCATCAATGACCAGCCCTTTGCCCTGCGGCCCGTCGTGGTTCCCCCACACTTCGCGGATGGGATAGCGCAGCTTGCCGTCGCCGCCATTGAGCCCCCAATCAGCGGAAAACGCGGCCCACTCGGTCTTCTGCATCGCGACATTCGGCTCGCCCGTTTTGTCGCCAGAATCAATGAGATCGCCGGAGTGGATGACGCCTTGCACTTCGGCGACCTTGCCGCCGCCGGCCTCGTCGGGGATGTCGGTGCCGGGGAGTTTGTTGAGCCATTCGATGAGGCGGGCGTTGATGTCGCGGGAGGTTTCATCCATCGCGCCGGGGTTCGCTTTATCCGCGAGATAGTGGGTATCGCTGGCGAGGAGAAAGGACGCGCATTTTCCCTCCGGCACGGCTGCCCCATCGGCAGCGAAGAGCGGGCGCAGGGCGAAGAGCCCGGTGGCGGAGGCTGAGAGTTGTAGAAAGCGACGGCGATTCATGCGCGCGGAGATGGAGGAAGGCGAGCGGTGCGGCAATGCTGAAAAGCTGCTCACCACCTCGGGAGGAATCCCATGATGCGCTCGGCCATGAGGGCGTGGCCGGCTTCGTTCGGGTGGATGCGCTCGCCGAATAGCGCTGCTGACGCGGGCCAGTTTGCTTCCGTCAGCTCCGGGATCGCCAGCACGGGGATGCTGCTGGCTTGTGCGGTGGCTTGCAGGCGTGCGCGGTAGTCCGTCATGCGCTGGCCTTCTTCCGCACTCGTCCACTGGCCGGGGTCGGTGTCGGGAGTATTCGGGTCGCGATACACGGGGAGGACGATGCCGAACCACGCGCCGTGCGCCCGGCAGAGGGCGGCCATTTCGATAAAGTGCGCCGTGTATTCCTCCGGCGACGACCTCGGCTCTGGCGCACGTTGGCTCACGGCCACTGCATTTTTCACGGCAGCATCCGCAGTAAGATAGAGCAGCCCTTGGCTCCGGCACACGAGTTCGCGCGCCCATACTTGCCCACTCGTCTGCGGGAAGGTCTCGCGGTCGGGGAGCCCTGCGGCGCGAATGTCGTTCCAACCGAAGCACGCCGTCACCGCATCCGGCTTCAGCTCCGCAATATCGCGCTGCAACCACGCCAATCCTTGCCCGCTGGTGTAGCCGGGGCAGGCCAGCGGAATCACCTCGATCTCGCGGCCCGGATATTTCGCGCGCAGCCGCTCTGCCAGCAGCGAGGGATAAGGCTGCCCGCTTTCCACCTGCGCGGGGTTTGCCCGGTCCCGCGCGACGGGCACGCGGTAGCCGAACGTCACGGAATCGCCGAGCGTGATAATGCGGATTTGGCCGGGCTTTTTCGGCATGAGTTCCCGCTCCATGCGGATGCCCCGGCTGTTCGTGGAGACGGAGGTGAAGTCCCACCAGACGTCCTTGAGCTTGGGGCGAATCTTCCACGTCAAGAGCGGGTCGAACTCGAACATCCCTTTCGTATTTTCGCCCTGCGTATCCTGCCGAAGTTGGGGCGAGCTGATGAAGACTTCGAGCGGGTCTAAATGCGGGCGCAATACGCGCGTGCCCACTTCAAACACGAGCAATAGAGCAGGCACCAAAGCCAGAGCAGCTCCCACGAGAGCCCATTTCGCACGACGAGTGGATTTCGACATACCCGGACTTTCCCCATTCCTCCCGGAGAACTCCAGCCCGCATCTGCAACACATCACTCTGGAACTGCTTCGGAGGCCCCCATAGAACTGCTCGAACTCACTCACCATGAATCGTCGCACTTTCCTAAAATCCACCCTCGCAGCCAGCCTCAGCACCACTCTACACGCGCAGGACAAAAAGCCCGTGCGCATTTTACTCCGCTCATCTTGGCAGACGGTCAATATCGGCGACATCGCCCACACGCCGGGGATGCTGGCGCTGCTGGAGAAACATCGACCCGATGCGGAGGTAACTCTCTGGCCGAGTAGTGTGGACCGCGGCGTGGAAGAGATTTTGCGCGCGCGCTTCCCGAAGCTGAAGCTGGCGAAGAGCAAGGCCGAGAAGGACGCAGCGCTGGCCGAGTGCGATTTTTTCCTGCACGGCTCCGGCCCCGGATTGGTCGGCGTGAAGGAGGCGAAACTCGCGCAGGCGGCGGGTAAGCCGTATGGCTTTGGCGGTGTGACGCTGAGCGACGCTGAGATCGCAGGGCAGCGTGAACTCTTGGCGGGGGCGAAGTTCGTTTTCCTCCGTGACACGGATTCAATGCGAGCGTTGGCGACCGCGACTGGAATGAAAGCTCCGCAGACTCAGTTCGGGCCGGATGCGACCTTCGCCATCGACCTACGCGACGACGCTGCTGCCGCCGCGCTTTTAAAGGAATGCAACATGGAGCCTGGCAAATTCCTGTGCGCCATCCCGCGCCTGCGCTGGACGCCGTATTGGGAAATCCACCCCGAATCGAGAAAGCCCGACCTCGAACGCATCAAAGTGAACGAGGAATTTGCGGAGAAGGACCACGCGAAGCTGCGCGAGGGCATCACCGCCTGGGTGCGCGAGACGAAGATGCGGGTGCTCCTCACGCCCGAGATGACTTACGCCGTGCCTCTGCTGCGCACGCTGCTCTTTGATAAATTGCCCGACGATGTGAAGCCGCACGTTCGCTTCATGGAGCGTTACTGGCTCACCGCAGAGGCGTGCAGCGTCTATGCACAAGCGGCGGCGATCGTGAGCATGGAGCAGCATTCCCCCATCATGGGCATCGCTGCCGGAGTGCCTTCCGTGCTAGTCCGCCAGCCCACAGATACGCGCAAAGGTCGCATGTGGTATGACCTAAAAATGGACGATTGGGTCTTTGAAGTGGACAACACCACAGGCACACAAATCGCCGCCCGACTCGTCCAAATCGGCCACGACCTCCCCACCGCCCGCGCCACCGCTGCGAAAGCCCGCGCCCTTGCTCACGAACGCATGGCGGCGATGATCTCTGCCATCGGGTGACCCGATAACGCGAAGGGTTCACCCCTTTACGACAAATGCGCGGCGCGGTGGAGCTGCGCGTAGCGTCCGCCCTTGGCGACGAGTTCATCGCCTCGACCTTGTTCGACGACCGTGCCTTCGCTGAGGACGATGATGTTATCGACTCGATGAATCGTCGCGATGCGGTGGGTGATGATGAGCGTGGTGCGCCCTCGCATCAGGTCTTCGAGCGTCGTCATGATGGCGGCTTCGGTCTGCGGATCGAGAGCGCTGGTGGGCTCGTCGAGGATGAGAATAGGGGCGTTTTTAAGAAAGGCGCGCGCGATGCCGATGCGTTGGCGCTGGCCGACACTGAGGTGCCCACCGCGTTCGCCGACTTGGGAGGCGTAGCCGCCGGGCATGGCGATTATAAATTCGTGCGCCTGTGCGCGTTTTGCGGCTTCGACGATCTCGGCCTCGGTGGCGTCGGGGCGACCATAGGCGATGTTCTCGCGGATCGTCGTGGAGAAAAGCAGCGTGTCTTGAAGGACGATGCTGATCTGGGCGCGAAGCGAGCGCTTTGTGAGCGTTCGGAGATCGTGCCCGTCGATGAGGACGCGACCTTTCACCGGGTCGTAAAAGCGAGGGACGAGGGAGAGCATAGTGCTTTTCCCTGCGCCAGTGCCGCCAACAAATGCGACGGTCTGGCCGGGGGCGATCCGCACATTGACATCGTGGAAGACGAGACGCTTCTCATCGTAGCCAAACGAGACATTTTCCAAAACGACCTCCCCTTTCACCGGAGGCAGTTCTTTGGCGTCCGGAGCGTCGGGAACGTCGTTCTCGCGATCGAGCACTTCGAAGCAACGCTGCGTGCCAGCGGCAGCGCCCTGCAATCCCCACGCGACGTGCGTGAGAGCTTCGAGCGGCTGGTAGAGCATGAGGACCAGCGTGGAAAGCCACCAAATGTCGCCAAGCGAGAGCTTTCCATCCATCACATGCCGCGCGCCAAGGTAAAACATCGCCGCGCTGCCCGTCGCGACGAGTGTGCCCACGATAAGAGCGCTGCGCATGGAGGTCGCGTTGAGCGTAAGATTGGCCTCTAGGCTTTGTTTGGCGCTGGATTGGAATTGAGCGACCTCGTATTCCTCGCGCCCGAATGCCTGCACGATTTTCACAGAACTGAGACCTTCCTGTGCAACGGTGAGAACGGCGCTTTCTTTCTCTGCGATTGCCGTACTCTGCTCACGTATCCTCTTGGCGTACCAATAGATAGCAAGAACCATAAAAGGCACAATTAACAGCGAAAGCACTGCGATTTGACGATCCAAGGCCCACATCGTTCCAAAAGTTGCGAAAAGCGCGATGGTGCTCTGGAATACGAAGAACCACTTCGAATAGACGGCTTGGATGCTCTGGGAATCGTAGGCGACGCGAAATGAACTATCAGCGCTCCGCCGTTGATCGTGGAATTTCAGCGGTAGCGAATGGAGATAAGCATAAAGCTCCGTCCGCAGCCGAAGCAGAGCCTGCAAGCTGACTCGCAGTGTGATGACCGAAACCATGTAGCCGATTCCTCCCGCCAGAAGGTGAAAGACGACCATGAGCGCACAGACGGCTGCAAGGATCGCCGGAACACTCCAGCCATCGTGGACGATGCTCTGTGCCGTAGCGGCAGGAAGGAGCCTGTCCACGATATACTTCATCGGCCACGGGCGCAGGACATTGAAGGCGCTCGACAAAAGCGTAAGCAACATCGCAGCACACGTCGGCCCTGCGTACGGACGAAAATAAGACAAAGCACGGCGATGAACGGACATTGAATGCGTGAATATCAGCCTTCCTCAGAAAAGCAAACACCCGGCTGACCTTACGGCCAGCCGGGTGCTGCGATATCCTCTGGGATTACTGGTTATACGGCGACCAGAACGACGTCGGAGCCTCGTTCGAGAGCGCGTTGAATGTGGCGAGCGGCACCTTCGGAGTCGTGTCCACCGCAGGAATGGTGAACGTGCTACCGATGACGTCTTTTGCACCGGACGCCTCCAAGCGGGTTCCCGGTTTCAGGTAAATGCGAACGTCCGTCCAACTCACCCCTGAGGATGCGGACTTGTTATTCTCAACCGCATACATGGAAATCGCTGAGTCAATCATACGGAGATCTTGAAGGACCTGAGTCGCTTGAGAGCGTCGGCGGCTGCGAAGGAAGTTCGGAACGGAGATCATTGCGAGAAGCGCGATGATGGTGACCACGATCATGATTTCCACGAGCGTGAAGCCCCCACGTTTGATATTCAGTTTTTGCAGCATTTGAATGTGGATCATTTTGTCCCATCTCTACGGCACCTCACCTATGGGGACGCAGTGCTGATTTAAGTGGCGAGACAAAGTTCGACTACGCAAACACCCGGCTGGCTTTGCAGCCAGCCGGGTGCTGCGAATGATTACGTTAACCGAGGATTACTGGTTGAACGGCGACCAGAACGATGTCGGAGCTTCGTTCGAGAGCGCGTTGAATGTTGCCAATGGCACCTTCGGAGCTGTGTCCACCGCAGGAATGGTGAATGTGTTGCCGATGATGTCTTTCGCTCCGGAGGTCTCAAGGCGGCTGCCCTGTTTCAGGTAATTGCGAACGTCCGTCCAGCTCACCCCAGAGGATGCGGACTTGTTGTTCTCAATTGCGTATTGGTCAATCGCTGCATCAATCATGCGCAGATCTTGAAGGACCTGTGTTGCTTGAGCGCGGCGGCGGCTGCGCAGGAAGTTCGGGACGGCAATCGACGCCAGAAGGGCGATGATGGCGACCACGATCATGATTTCGACGAGCGTGAAGCCCCCGCGTTTGGTGTTTAGTTTCTGTAGCATTGTATTATTTCGTTTGTTTGTTTTGTA
>CANIWM010000047.1 GCA_947471505.1 Chthoniobacteraceae bacterium
ATCGTCCTGGCCAATTATTGCTTTGAGTTCACTCACGGTCTTCTTATTCTTTTTATGGGTCATGGTTGTTTTTTAGGTTTGGGTTGCTTGATCGCTCCCTTCCTTACCATGACCCGCTTTCTTTTTGCTGAACTCTTCGCACTCTACCCCCGTCGCAATGGTCGCGTGAGCGGCGAGGCGCCGCTGGCACCACCTGCGGCGAGGCGCCGCAGCAACGACCCCGCTTGTGTGCGGGTGCGGGTTGCGTTTCACCCGATGCTACCGATGCTTTGCAGGATGAGGGTGGGCGCTGAGTCTTCTCGGGCTCGGGCGAGGTCGAGGTGGAAGGTGCATTGCCAGTCGTTGTGCTCCTCGGGGTCTATGAGGACTTGGCTGATGGCCCACGTTTTTTGATCCTCGCTGGGCTCGATGTAGGTGTGGCGTCCGTTGCGGGCTTCGTTGTCGAGGCGGATGCGCTGGTGGTCGGTGTAGTAGGGGTCGAGGGCGGCGGCGAGGGTGTCGGCGGTCCATGCTCCGGGGGCGATGTCGGCGAGGGCGGAGTCGTAGTCTTCGATGGAAAGGGCGCGGAGGAAGCGGAAGATGTAGGTGCGGATGAGGGCGGTGAATTCGCGTTTGTTGCGGGTAATGTCGGGAGCTTGGATTGGCTCTGGCGCTTGTTCGCGGGGCTGGTAGGCGGGGTCGCGGAGGCGTTCCCATTCATCGAGGAGGCTGGAGTCGGTGCCGCGTAGGAGGCCGGCGAGCCAGGCTTCCATTTCCTGCACGGGCTCGGTCTTGAATTTCTCCGGGACGGTCTGGGCGAGGATTTTGTGGACGCTGGAGAGGTGGCGGAGGAGGACGCCTTCGACGCGGTGGAGGTCGTAGTCGGCGATGTAGTCGGGGAAGGTGCGGAAGTTCTCGAACATCTCGCGGGCGATGCTCTTGGGGCGGATGTTTTCTTGGCCGACCCACGGGTGGGCGTCGCTGAAGGCGTTGAAGGTGTTGTAGATGAAGTCGCGGCAGGGCTTGGGGTATTCGAGGTCTTTGAGTTTGGCGACGCGTTCCTCGAAGGGGATGCCTTCGTTTTTCATGTCGGCCATTGCTTCGGTCTTCACGCGGTCGAGCTGGCGGCGGAGGATGATGTCGGGGTTTTCCATGATGGATTCGCAGAGGGTGAGCACGTCGGCGGCGTAGTTCGCAGAGGCGGGGTCTATGAGGGCGAGGGTGTCGATGAGGTAAAGGGAGAGCGTGTAGTTGAGCGAGAAGTCGTCTTGCAGTTCGACGTTGAGGTGGAGC
This sequence comes from Chthoniobacteraceae bacterium, assembly GCA_947471505.1. Classification (GTDB taxonomy): domain Bacteria; phylum Verrucomicrobiota; class Verrucomicrobiia; order Chthoniobacterales; family Chthoniobacteraceae; genus SXWH01. The sequence goes on from CANIWM010000047.1 coordinate 1,273, forward strand.
TTGGTGCCGGTGGGCGGGCGCTGGGCGGTGGGGAGGATGGTGAGGATTTTGCGGTCCACGAGCGCACGGAAGAGCTGCCATGCGCGGAGGGTGTGCTGCTTTTTCGCGGCAGCGGTGTCGTGGGAGTCGGCGATCAATTTCCGCATCGCAGCGCAGGCGTCGCCGGGGCGGCTGAGGACTTGGAGGAGCATGGCGTGGGTGAATTGGAAGCGGGAGACGAGGGGCTCGGGCGTGGCGACGATGAGTTTTTTGAAGGTGTCTTCGTTCCAGCCGACGAAGCCTTCGGGCGGTTTCTTTTTGACGAGCTTCTTGAGCTTCTTCGCGTCGCTGCCGGCTTTGGCGCTCATTTTGGCGTTCTCGATGATGTGCTCCGGGGCTTGGGCGACGACGAAGCCGATGTCGTCGAACCCGCGCCGCCCGGCGCGTCCGGTGATCTGGTGGAAGTCGCGGGCGGTGAGGGTGGCGACGCGCTCGCCGCTGTATTTGCTGAGTTTGGTGAGGAGGACGGTGCGGATGGGGACGTTCACGCCGACGCCGAGGGTGTCGGTGCCGCAGATGACTTTTAGCATGCCGCGCTGGGCGAGCTTTTCGACGAGGAGGCGATACTTCGGCAGCAGCCCGGCGTGGTGGATGCCGATGCCGTGGGCGAGATACTTTTTGACTTCTTTGCCGTAGGGGCTGGTGAATTTCTCGCCGGCCATCGCGTCTTTGAGCGTGGCCTTTTCCGCCGTGGTGCAGAAGTTGAGGCTCATCAAGTCTTGCGCGGCTTGCGCGGCGTCGTTCTGCGAAAAGTGGACGAGATAAACGGGCGCTTTGTTCGCCGCGAGCAGCTCTTGCAGCGTGGTGTCCGTGGAAGTCTCGACGTAAGTGAACTCGAGCGGGACGGGCCTCTCGGTCGTGGCGATGATGGTCGTCTCGGCGTGCGTAAGCTCGGTGAGTGTCTCTTTGAAAAACGCAGTGCCGCCCATGGTTGCGGACATGAGCAGGAAGCGCGAGGCGCTCATGGTGAGCAGCGGCACTTGCCAAGCGACGCCGCGATCCTTGTCGGCGTAGTAGTGGAACTCGTCCATGATGACTTCGCGGAAGGGAGCCGCCGCGCCATCGCGGAGGGCGTAGTTGGCGAGAATCTCGGCGGTGCAGCAGAGGATGGGAGCGTTGCGGTTCACGGTCGCGTCGCCGGTGGTCATGCCGACATTGTCGGGCCCGAAGTCGCGGCAGAGGGCGAGGAACTTCTCGTTCACCAGTGCCTTGATGGGGCACGTATAAACAGACCGCCGCCCGCGCGCCAACGAGCGGAAATGGAGGGCGGTGGCGACGAGCGATTTTCCCGAGCCGGTGGGGGTGTTGAGGATCACATTGCGGTCGTCGAACAGCTCCAGCAGGGCTTCCTCTTGGGCGGGGTAGAGCGTGAGTTTCACCTCAGCCACGTAGTCGAGAAAGGCGGCGAGCAGCTCATCGTTGGAGCAATCCGTAGATGCGGGCAGGCGGCGAAGCAGCGGGTGATCGGGCATTGGCCGCGCAGTTATCCCGGAATCGCGGCGGTGGGCAATGGCGGAGTCTCGGGTGCGATGCTCACATTCGGCTGGTCCGCGCGGGGGAACTACGGTTGAACGGGGGCAATGCGTGCGAAATTTCTGCTCATTCCTGTGGCTCTGTTGTCGGTGGCTGTCGTCGTGTGGTGGGGCGTGAAGCCTGTGGCGCCGCGCGATGCTCCTGTGAGGGTGTCCGTTCAGCCTGCTGTTTCGCCGGGGCCCGGCGTTGTGGATTCGCGCACGCCTCCCGTTGCCCCTCGCGATTCGCTGATCGATGCCGTGTGGGCGGCGTTTTCTGCCGATGCGGCCAACACGAAGTCTGCGCTCGATGCACTCGAGCTGAGGCGAACGAGATATCCAAGCGATCCTACGACGACAACGGCGATTCGTGGGTTCCTCGATGCCGATGCGGCCAACACGAAGTCTGCCCTCGATGCACTCGCGCTGAGGCTGTGGGGGATGCCTCGCGACGTGGCGACGGGGGCGATTCAGGGGTTCCTCGATGGGCGCAACAATGCGGAGACGCGTCTGCCTTTTGCCGTAGGCGATGGCGGGAATCTCTCCACTGCGCCAACGCTGCGCGTGTGGCTGCTGGACCAGCTCGGGCAGTTGGATCCCGCCGCCGCTGCGGACTATGCGCAGAGCATCCTCAGCGCGCGGGAGAGCGCGGAGGAATGGGCGGTGGCGCTACGGGATTTTGCAAGGGTGCGGACGGGACCAGCGGATGGGGTGTTTCTTTCGACGAAGATGCGCGTGCTACTAACCGAGCCGCGCTGGCAGGCGGAGGCGAGCGTGGGCTGGCTGGAGGCGTTCGACGTGGCGGTGCATCTGCGCGATACGACGCTGGCCCCGGAGCTTTCGCGTCTGCTGACGCGCACGGAGAAGCAGGATAAGCCCGCCGCTTTCGCCGCGTATTTGACGCTCGACCGGCTCGTGCTGGCGGAGCCCACGGCGATGCTCGGGCGTCTGCAAGCGGAGCCGGACTTGATGCAGGGGAGGGAGCAGACGAGGGCCAATTACTTCGCCCGTGCCGATGTGCGCGACCCGCAGCAGCGTGCGTTAGTCGAGGCATACCTTGCGGACCCGCGCCACTCGCCGGAGGAGCTGGCGAAGTTCGCCGGGCTCTACCCGAACGCGAACCGAATGATTTCCAAAAACCTCCTGACACCGACGGAGACGCCGACCCGCGAGAGCCTCGCTGCGCATGACCGCGAGGCGCTGGCCGTGGTGACGGCGTGGGTGGAAGACGCGCGCTTTGAGAGCATCCGCCCGGCGCTGGAGGAGACGCGGCGGCGGCTAGAGGAGTTCGTGCGGCAGGCGGGGCAGTAAGTTTACGGCTTGAGCGCGCGCACTCGGAGGTAGCGCGGGGTGGAGCCCATCGGGGTCGTGTCGCGGTAGCAGACTTCTTCGGTGCCGTTGCCGAGGTCGGTGGCGGAGACCTGGACGCCGACGGCCGCCCAGCCGACGGGGTTTGCGAGGTCGGAGTTCGCTTCGACGACGTAGGTGAGGTCGAGGGCGTTCTTGGCGCGGCGGAAGGTGACGCAGAGGTAGTCGGTGCCTGCGACGTTGGCCCTGCCGCCGACGGTGATGGCTCCGGGATTGTCGGCGGTGCGCGGGTTGCGGCCAAAGGCAAATTCGGCGAAGTTATTCATGCCGTCACCATCGGGGTCTGCGGTGAGTGCGCCGACGGTGTTGGGGTTGAGCACGGTGGGCATTTCTGCGGGGGTGAAGTAGTCCCAGCGCCAGCCCTCAAATACGCGGGAGCTGCCGGTGTCGCCGCCAGTGGGCGAGCCGTTTTGCGTATCGCTGAGCGCCCAAGTGGTGGGCGTGTCGTAGGCGGTGTAGGCAGGGTTTGCGGAGCGGGTGACGAAGCTGCGGTATTGCCCGGCGGGGACGGGGAGCCAGTCGTCGTCGTAGGTGAAGGTGAGGACTTCTTCGCCGGTGCTGTCGATGATGCGGACTTTCTCGCCACCGTTGTCGAAGCTGCCTTCAAACTCGCCAGCGATGAGCATTCCGGTGCCGTAACGTGTTTCAAATGCGGTCTGGCTGGCGACGACGAGGCAGCGTTGATTTGGGTTCAGATTGAACGGCGTCGGGAAAGTGAAGGTGACGCCTTTATCGAAGTATGCGCCGCCGAGGTTGAGGACGGACGGTCCGTTGTTGATGAGTTCGATGAACTCGAAATCCGTCGCCACGAGGCCGGGAGTCACCGCGAGTTCCGCAGGGGTTGCGGGCGCGGGCTCGAAGTTCAATTCGGTGACGCGCAGGTAGTTTTGGGCGACCGTCGGGTTCGCGGCCCATGTGGTGCTGGCGATGACGGTATTCAGAGTGTTGCGGAGTTCGAGCCCGCCGCCGCGTGCGGTGAGGCGTCCGTTGAATGGTCCAGCGACGTGGCAGTATTCGTTCGCTTTTGGCGAGACTGAGCGGGCGCGGAATTGTGCGGAATTTTTCGCGACAAAGATGCGTCCGATATTCTCAGTGCCGGTCGTGTAGGGGGGGATGACGGTGCCTCCGCGGAAGGTGTAATCCACGTTTTCGTTGCTCGATGTGAGCCCGCCGGGGCCGGTGATTTTCCAGCCGGAGATGTCGAGATATTCGGAGGTGTTGTTTCGGATGCTGAAATACTCCTGCTCTCCGTTGCCGGAGGTGGGGCTGTAATCGACTGTTTCAATCACGATCGAACCCTGAGTGATAGCCGATTGCGCTGCGGGAATCGGGTCGGTGCCGCTGCCGGGATTTTGGCCATCGAGATTGTAGAGATGCCGACGGCGACCAGTAAGGTAGGCATAGGTAGAGTTGGTGTTGGTGCTGTTGGTCGCAAGGTTTGCACTCGCTGTGTAGCCAGGATAGTTCCACGGAGCTGCGGTGACAGACGTGAAAGGATTCACTAAACGCGATGCTTGCGCACGCATGGTGTGATCGACGCCGCGCGAGTCGCTGAATGTGATCGGCGTTCCTGAGGCATGGACCCAGAATCCCCATTTTTCAAAATCGAGGACTGCGTCGGATTTCGCTCCGCCGGGCAATCCGGGAGGATCCATCTGGTCGAGGCGCGTCGAAAACTGCGTCTCAAACCAGTTCTGCGGTGTTGCGACGGAGCCGAGATAAGTGTCCATCAAGGTGCGAACACGGCGGACGAGCATTTTGTTTATTTCCGGCGAGTTATAGACCAGCGTTTTCAAGCGGTTGCTGGCGCCGTTTTGAATCGTACGCTGGCTGTCGATTTCATCATTGAAGTAACCTTGATTGGGGTTCCACGTATGACCGAGTGAGAGATCTTGATCCCAAGGAATCAGCGACCATTCGCCGGTTCCGTTCGTATTGCGGAACATGTAAAAGTTCTTGTGGCCCCAATCTTGGCTGACCAGAAATCCGTGGACCGCGATTGCGTTGACGATGGCACTGATGTCCACGTTGTCGTAGCCATAGGTTCGACGCTGGGCGAGGGTCCGCGTTTCCAGTAATCCGTCTAGCATTGCCTGATAATCGGCCTTGGTTGCATCGATATCTTCTCGCGTTTTTTGCTCGGCCTGCCCGGTGGAAAGGAGCGCGTCATACACTTTGTAGAGCGCATCCGCCGGGCTGAAGCCGTAGCGCTCCAGCATGTCTTCGTTGCCGTCTTCCACGATGTCGTAGATGCCCCAGAAGTGGTTCGCGACGGTGGCGGAATTGGTGTCGGTGATTTGGTGCACGCGCACGGTTTCAGTCCAATGCGACATGATGTGGCCGGAGACTTCCCAGAACTTCCATGTCGTCGGTGTCCGCATTTTCGATTTGTCTGCGTAGTTCGTCAGGAGGTTGAACGAGCGCACCTTTGGATTCGTGCTGCTCCACTCCATTCGGTTGTCTTTTGTGAAGTTGAAATTAAGGCTCTTCTTGCTGGTCGGGAAACCTGCGGACGACTGCCCGTGGAGTTCGCAATAGACGTTGTCGTAAAAGCGTCCGCGGTAGAAAGCGGAGCAGGATTTGCCGTTGTTTGCAGAAGAAATGGCGGTGGTGAAATCTGCGGATTTGATGAACCAGTACAAAATGGGAAGTTGGCTGTACTGTGCTACATTTCCCGGCGATGACATGGTGCCGTAATACTGTGCGATATCGAGGTAGGTGTCGGCAATAGTCCCGCTGATTGGCGGCGGGTTTGTTGGTGCTGCGGTGACGGAAAATCCGGGATACGGCGGCGCATATGAGATTTGTGGTGTCGCGAGATTGTCCCGTGCCTCAATACGCCAGCGGATCATCTCGCCGGGGTTCAGGCTGGTCGTCGGGATTTGCGCGGTGAAGATACTGTCCCCTGCCAGAAGGTCGCCGTTCAACCCATCATCGAGCATCGTGATGGAGTTTTCACTGTCGTACATTCGGCGCCACTTGAGCTGCACTGGCGCTGTGGAGTTGAGATTGTTGACGGTCTTTGTGACTCGCGCGGTCACGAGGATTGGCAGGCTTCCGACTCCTCCAACGGGGAGCACAGCCGGGTTTTCGGTAACTTGAGAGATGTCCGGAGGAATGGCGGTCGTGATCGCTGAATTGGCTGCACCCAACGTCGCGGAAGTCAGGAAACCAGTCGAAAAGCCGTTCGGGGTATCGACTTCGAGCACTGGGCGAAGGCACACGTTGTCTGTCTCGCCGAGGCTGCCGTCGCTGTTCAGAAGTTGAAAGGCCAGAACGTTTGTTCCGGCGACGAGTGCGCCGGGGCCGTTGGTGGTGTTCAGAAAGGTCGGATTTCCCTGAGTGACGACACCTAGATCGTTTTTATCGAACGAGGCGGCGGAATTCCACAGCAGTGGCGAGGGTTTGAGGCTTGAGCCAATTTCCACTCCGTTCAAGTAGCAGACGAATCCGTCGTCGTGGCGAGATTTGAGCCGCACGGCTGTCGCGCCTGCGGGATTTGCGATCGTGAATGGGAAGCGAACGTAGATGGATTTGTTCACCCGCTCAGCCGGTGGGATGGTCGTCGTGATGATTGGAACGGTAACCGAATTGACCGTGATCGTTTTGCCATCGAACCCGTATCCAAGCCCCGAGACTGCCGTTGGCCACGCAGAGTCATCGAAAACGCGCGCGTTCCACCCAGATGGAATGTTGGCCTGTACTGCAGGCACGATGTATTTCCCGGTCACACCTTCGGGCATGACGACTGTCACCACCGATGTCACCGTGACTCCGTAAGTCAGATTCGGCGGCTGCGGCGGGTACACGAACGTCGGAGCCGTACCAATTTCGTGTTCGACGGTGACGCCATCCGGGCGGACCAAAGCGAGGTGCTCGCCACCGTTGTTGAGTTTGAAATTCGTGTGCAGCCTTGGAGCGGTGGGCGTCCCGACATTGCCCTTGCGGTTCTTGTTTGAGCACCAGACTACGAGTCGGGAATTCGCTGTGCCGTTCGCAGTCAGCGTCACAGCGGGGCTTGTCACTGGGAACTGCCATTTGCGCAAATCCGCGTTCAGCCGGTTGGCGTCCTCGCCGCCCGCATCGGTAAGATACCAGCCGTTCAGCGAAACGGACGTGTTGCCGAGGTTCGTTAGTTCAATCCAGTCTTCATGCGAACCATCTTCATCGACGTACGCGCTCGTGGCGTTGTCTGCCATGAATTCGCTGATGATGACTTGCGCGTTTGCTGAGACTCCTGCGCATAGGATGATAAAAATACGGAGTAGAGTTCGGGATGACATAAAATTCGGTATGGTGACGGTAGGGGCGTTCATACGCGTGCTCAAGTGAATCCTTCGATTGCTATGGCCGACTATAGATTTATCAGAATCTCGATGCTCGAACGAGAGTCGAGGGTCGGCACGGGAAACATGACGCCTCGCATCGTCTGAAAAATTCCACCCCCGACAAGCTTGACGATTTGTGCGCGCGCGACTTTATTACGCCCCGCGTCAGTCAGGAAAGGGGAGTTAGCTCAGTTGGTAGAGCGCGTCGTTCGCAATGACGAGGTCAGGGGTTCGATCCCCCTACTCTCCACCACTTTCCGCGGTTAGGGCTGTGGCACTTCGATATAATCCAGCGCCCATTCGCGCATGAAGCGCACGCGCTCGGGATCGACTCGGTAGATGATGAGCTCAGGGTTTTCCGGGGTGCCGAGGTATTTGCGGAGCAGGGGATTGCTTTCCCAAATGGAGCGGAGCGTGTCGGCATCGCTCACGACGGTGGCGGTGCCGGTGATGCGGACTTGGTCGTGCTGGTCGTCGAGGTAGCAGACTTCGCATTTTGGATTTGCGGCGAGTTCGGCGGTTTTTCCGTAGCGGCGGAGATTGGCGATGTAGATGCGGAAGCCGTCCACGCGGACCGGCGATACGGGGCGGAGGTGCGGCTGCCCGGCGGCATCTACGGTGGCAAGCATGGGGAACTTGGCTCTGCGAATGGTTTCTGTGGCGGCTTGGTGTGCTTCGTGTGGAGTCATGGTGTGTTCAGCTTTGGCTCAGCCGTTTCTTTGGCGCATCGAGGAGAAGTTCATGCGCCTCGCGCAATACTGCGGGAATGCGGGCGGCGAAAGGCGAAGCGGCGCACGCCTTCTCCACCGCTGCTGCGTCGAATGTCTGCGCCATCTCGCCGGGAAACCAATGCCCGCCAGCGCCGCCGAGAAGGTTATATCGCATTTTGCCCCAGTCGGTGAGGCCGAGGCCGCGTGCGTAGGTGTAAAGGCGGGCGATTTCTTGCACGTTGATCTGGCCGGGGATGGCCTCGTAATTCGGCAGTCCTTCCGGCCACCGAGCGCACCAGTCTGCACCGAGGACGCGCTCCAGTTCTGCACGCAGACGTTGCTCAACGGGCGCGGTGAGTTCCGCCGCGCGGTCGTAGTGCGCGAGGGCGGCGAGGTGCTCCTCGAAATCGCCGGGGCACGATGCGCCGACGCTGAGGGTGTGGACTTCCGGGCGCGAGAGCGTCCACAGATCATTCCACTGCATCGGCGAAAGCGGCGCGCACATTTCGCGCAGCGAAGCGGGCGGGCTGTAGAGTTTGCCGCCTTTGTCGTTGGGCGAAATGATGAACACGCCCATGTCGTGCGCGGCGGCGGCTTGCACGGCGGGCCAGTTCAGTTCGTTCACGAAATACCAGTGCAAGTTCACGTAGTCGAACGCGTCCGATTCGATGGCTTTCACGATGATGTCCGTCGTGGCGTGGGTGCTGAAGCCGATGTGCTTGCAGCGGCCTTCGCGCTGGAGCTTCTGCGCTTCTTCGAGGCACCCGCCTTTGCGCAGCGACCAGTCGAGCAGTTCGGCGTTATTGATGCCGTGGAGCGAGAGCAGCTCGACGTGGTCGAGCTTCAAGTAGCTCATGGATTTCTCGAACGTCTCGCGAAACTCCCGCGCTGTGGCGAAAGGCGCGACCTTCGTCTGCACGGTCATTTTCTCGCGAGGGAGACGCGGGAGAATCCACCCGAGCTGCATCTCGCTACTGCCGTAGCCGCGTGCGGTTTCGATGTGGTTGATGCCCACCTCCAGCGCACGGAGGATGGTTTCTTCGAGGTTGCGCTGCCCCTTTTCCTCGACCGTCTCCGGCGCAACGTCGTCCCACGACTGTTGGTAGCGCATCCCCCCGCAGGAGAAAACGGGCATCTCGATATTGGTTCGGCCAAAGCGACGGTATTTCATCGCAGTGGGCGTTAGTCGGGAATCGGCGCGGGGTAAAGCGGGGAGTGGAGCCGGTGGGGGGTATTAAAAGTGGAATGCCGGAATTGGCATCGTCGAGCTAGGACGCGGAAGTAGCGGGGCCGTCCCGGCCCCGTCGCGACACGCAGTGTCGCAGACACGCAAGCGCCTTTGGCGCTCGGGGCCGAGACGGCCCCGCTACCATTGCGATTCAATCGCTTATTCCACTTTTAACCACACCCTGGAGCGGGATCCCTGAAACTCCACACTTGCCAACCCTACGCGCACCCATATAATCATCCTCCATGCGTCCGAGTCCTATCAACCGCATCCGTTTCACTCCTTCACCGAGCCCGACCGAAGGAAATCTGGCTCCTTCCCCTGAGACTTCGACTCTCGTTGTAAGTCCTTCTCCATCAACTATGTCCCCCGCAAGCCTTTCGACTTTTCGGGCGTTCCTGACGACTTTGTGCCCTCTCCCGACGGCTCCACAGACCCTTCCGACGGCTTCACGGGGTAGTCTGACGACTTCACGACCCTTACAGACTACTTTTCCACCTTTTCCGACTACTCCACGGCTCAGCCAGACTGCTCTGCGGCGGGTTCCGGCGACATTACGGCTTCTTCCAGCGATAGCCCGCCCTCTCCCCACAGCTCGGCGCCTTCACCCGACCGCTTGGTGCCCACACTTTGCCATCCGTTGCTCCCAAAAACACAACCTAACACAACAAAACTAACATTATGGAACTTCATCAAGATGTCGGTGCGCGCGCCGACCAAACCGTGCCTGTGTAGCAGACTCACTTTGGCACGCTCATCGTGAGCAAAATGAACGGCTCGGGCCTTCGTGTCCTCGCCGATGCGCTGGTGGGCACCGCGCAGCTTCGCGATAACAAACTCCAAGACCTCGACGACGCCCGGCAGGCGCGCGACATCCTCTGTGGCAAAATCCATCTGCTCGATGTGAAAGTGCCCGCTCTCATCGCCGCGGCGCTTTCCGAGGAACCGCAGATCATCGCCGATCTGGATAAGGTTTGGGCCATCGTCCCCGAAGGCCTCGAATCTTGCGTGGCGCGTGCGCAAAAACTCGTGCCGGTGTGGAAGGCGGCCAACTTGTTTCTCGCATCGCAAGTGCCCGCGCTTCCCGCGCTGACTCGCAACGGGAAAACGGTGGCCAACCTCGAAACCCTCATCCTGCAAGCAGCGCCCGCGCTTTCCGCCGTAGCGACACTCGAATCCGAAGCGGGCACCATCCGTGGGACGCTCCGCCGCGATGCGCAGCGGGTGGACCGGATCAATAAGGCGGCGTTCAAAGGCATGACGGCGCTCGCCGATGAAGGCACGCCGGGGTTCGACGCGCTGGCCACGATCACGACATCGAGCACGAGCCTTCTGCCCGACACCCTCGGCATTCGCTCCGTGCTGCAAGGCGGCACCAACGGTCTGCAAGTGCTGGCGAGCTATGAGCCGAGCACCATCGAGCCCGGCGAGACGCGCGAATTGCAATACATGCGCGACGGAATCGACGCCGACTGGACGACTATCGCCGTGGACGCGAGCGGCAACGCGCTCGGGCCATTTGTAGTCGGCCAGACGATCCGCTTGCGCACGGCGGTGACGAATTCGCACGGCACGCGCAACAGCGGGCCTCGGCGGCTGATCATTCAGGCGGTGGAGGGGTAGCAGTGATGGGAAATATGCAACGCGCTGTTCCTCTTCACCTCGCAAATGGTGAAGAGGGCGCAGCGGTGGCGACTGGCAATAATGCCGCTTGGAATTGTATCTGCGCCCGAACGCTTCCGCTCATTGGTCCGTTAGCAAAGACCGTCGATCCGGGAGAAAATACGTTGGTCGTTTGCCCTGACTGTGGGGCGAGATTTCACGTACTCGGCGAAGGATCTGCATGGACGAGGGTGTCTGCGGTGAGGCAACTTTGAATATGCAATTCACCCGTCTTATTTCCATGCGCGTCGCGTGCGCGCTCGCTGCGCTTTTTCTCGCTGCGTGTTCGTCGGACCGCGTGATCGATACGAGCCGGACGTTTAAAAAGGTGGTGATCGATGCGGGGCACGGCGGGCATGACTCGGGCGCTACGAGCCGCTATGCTGGGCGGGAGAAAGACCTCGCGCTTGATGTTGCGCTGCGAGTCCGTGCGAAGCTGGAGGCGGCGGGCTTCGATACGGTGATGACGAGGAGGAGCGATGTCTTCATCGAGCTGGATCGGCGGGCGGCTATCTCGAACGCGCAGACTAATTCCATCTTCGTATCCGTCCATTTCAACGACTCGCCCAACGCGAGCATCCGGGGCAGCGAGGTCTATTACAAGAGTCGGTGCTCGGTGCGGATCGCCGAGAACATTCTCACGCAGATTGCGGCTATCCCCGGCTTCAGTAATCGCGGGGTTCGCACGGCGAATTTCCGCGTCTTGAAAAAGAACCACTATCCCGCAGTGCTCGTGGAGTGTGGCTATCTTTCGAACCCCTCCGAGGGCCGTCGTTGCAGGGATGGAGGGGCACTGGAAGCCCTTGCCGAGGCTATCGTGCGCGGTATCGTTCTCCAGCGCCACGGCGGAGCTTCGATGGTCGCGGCCAACTAAATTTATGCGTCACTTCTTCATCTTCCTCGTCGCCCTCAGCACCGCACTCGCTGCGGAGAAACCGAATGTCGTGTTCATCCTCGCTGATGATCTGGGGATCGGTGACGTGCGCGCTTTTAACAAAGAGTCGAAAATCGCCACGCCGAACTTGGACCGCCTCGCTGCGAGCGGGATGAAGTTTATCGACGCCCACACTTCGTCGTCCGTCTGCACGCCTACACGCTACGGCTTGCTCACGGGGCGCTACAATTGGCGCTCGCGGCTCCAGTCCGGTGTGCTCGGCGGACTCAGCCCGCGCCTGATCGAGGATGGTCGCGTGACGGTCGCCGCGATGCTCAAGGAGCAAGGCTACCGCACCGCCGCCGTCGGCAAATGGCACCTCGGGCTTGGCTGGGTAAAGCACGAGGGCAAGACCGTGAACGAACTGGGAATCGAGAACGAGGCGCAGACCGGCAGTATCGACTTTTCAAAATCGTTCACCGACGGCCCTCTCGCGCTGGGTTTCGATTATTTCTTCGGCATCGCCGCGTCGCTCGACATGGCACCCTACACGTTCCTCGAAAACGACCGCTGCACCGTGCTGCCCACCGAAACCAACCACTTCCCGATGATGGCTGACCGCCCCGATGGGCCGAAGACTCGCAAGGGCCCTGCCGCGCCCGGTTTCGACGCGAAGAATGTCCTGCCTACATGCACCGCAAAAGCTGCCGAGTGGATCGGTGCGCAAGCAAAAGCCGGCAAGCCATTCTTCCTCTACATACCGCTCAACGCCCCGCATACACCGTCGGTTCCGACGGCGGAGTTTGACGGCAAGAGCAACCTCAACAGCTACGCCGATTTCGTGATGCAGACCGATGGCAGCGTGGGCGCAGTGCTCGACGCGCTGGAAAAAGCGGGCGTCGCGGACAACACGCTCATCATCGTCACCAGCGACAACGGTTGCTCCCCGCAAGCCCGCATCGAAGAGCTTCGCGAAAAGGGCCACGACCCGTGCTGGGGCTTGCGCGGGACGAAGGCGGACGTGTGGGAAGGCGGGCACCGTGTGCCATTTATCGTCCGCTGGCCGGGGAAAGTGAAGCCAGCCACCGAGAGCACGCAGCTCGTCTGCCTCACCGATTTCTACGCCACCGTGGCTGACATCGCAGGTGCAAAGATTCCCGGCACCGTCGCCGAAGACAGCGTCAGCTTTCTCCCCGCGCTCCTCGGCCAGCCGAGCGCCCGCGATACGCTGGTCTCGCACAGCATCTCCGGGCACTTCGCGATCCGGCGCGGCAGCATGAAGCTCTGTCTCACGCCCGGCAGCGGGGGCTGGAGCAACCCAAAGCCCGGCAACCCCGCCGCCGCGAAGCTCCCGCCGTATCAGCTCTACGACCTCGCCGCAGATCGTGGAGAGACCAAGAACCTCGCGATCGAGCGACCCGATGACGTGAAGGCGCTCACCGCCTTGCTGGAGAAGTTCGTCGCCGATGGCCGCAGCACTCCCGGTGAGCCTCAGAAAAACACGGTGGACGTTCACATTATCAAAGCGGGGAAGGCGAAGTAGTCAGCCATGAAGCGCGCTGTTTTCCTAGACCGCGATGGGGTGATCAATCGGCCTGTCGTCCGCGAGGGGAAGCCGTTCCCGCCGGTCACGGTGGAGGAGTTTGCGCTGCTGCCGGGCGTCGCGGAAGCCTGTGCCCGCCTTCGCTCGGCTGGGTACCTGATCATTTTGGCGACGAATCAGCCGGACGTGGGGCGGGGCACTTTAGCTCGCGAGATCGTGGAGGCGATGCACGAGAAAATGCTGCGCCTTGTGCCGATGGATGCCGTGGAGGTTTGCACCGATCCGGGGCAGGGGACTCCGAGCGAGTTTCGCAAGCCTGCGCCGGGGATGCTCCTGCGCGCTGCGGCGGAGCATGGCGTTGACCTGCGGCAGTCTTGGATGGTGGGCGACCGCTGGCGCGACATTGACTGCGGCATGCGCGCGGGGTGTCGCACGGTGTTTATTGATTGGGGCTACGACGAGGAGTTGCGCGCGCAGCCGGACTTCCGCGCGGCGAATCTGAGCGAGGCGGTGGAGGTGATTTTGCGGAACGGGTGAGGGGGCTACTTGCTGACGGTCCCCGCTGCTTTGTTCACGGGCATGGCGAGGAGGCGTTTGCTCTCGGTGAGAAGCCATTTTACGTTGCCGAAGGGTTGGCTGGAGATGTCTTGCCAGCGGACGTAGCCGGCGGCGTCGATGAGGAAGGTGCCGTGGAGTGCTTGGCTCTCGAAGTCGTCGTAGGTGCGGTAGGCTTTGAAGGCGGCGAGGCCTGGATCGGCGACGATGGGGAAGGGGAAGCCTTCGGCGTCTTTGGCTTGGACGAAGGTCTTGTTGAGGTCGGCGGCGTTGTCGGTGCTGACGGCGATGATGTCTATGCCAGCGGCGGCGTAGTCTTTGGCGACGGGGCCGAGGAGGTTGAGCTGCTCGATGCAGTGGGAGCATCCGCTGCCGAGGTAGAAGACGAGGAGCTGTGGGCGGCCTTTGTGCTCGGCGAGGGAGTGATTTTTGCCGAGGGCATCGGGGGCTTGCCATTCGGGGGCGACGTAGGGCGACCAGCGGAATGGGCCGAGCTTTGCGAGGTCGGGGCGTTCGCCGGAATCGCCCTTCCATTCGAGCTTCGGCCGCCAGTCGGCGGGGAGTTGGAGGTCGTCGATGACGGGCTTGAGGCGGGTAAAGGCGAGTTCGCCGAGGTCGGCCTGCGCGCAGAGTGGGCGGAGTTTCTCGAAGGTTTTCTTGGCGTCGTCTTTGTTGCCAGCGCGCCACTGGATGTCGGCGAGGTTGGCGAGGGGGAGGACTTGGCCTTCGGTGTTTTTTGCGGCGCGTTCGGCGGCTTCGAGGGCTTGTTTGTTGTCGCTGAGCTTGACGTAAATGCGGGAGAGGCGGATGGCAGAGATGTCTTTGGCTTTGTCGAGGAGGGGCTTGATTTCGAGCATCGGCTTGGCTTCGGCGAGGGCTTGATAGAGCTGCACTTCGTCGCGGTAGCGTTCGAGGGTTTGGATTTTGTCGGAGAAGCTGAGCATGGCGTCGGTCATCGCTTTGGCTACGTCTTTGGAGGTCTTCTTGGCCTCAGTCTCGGCGGCTTCGGCGGCGTCGTAGCGTTGCTGGCGGGCGCGGGTGATTGCGTGTTCGAGGGCGACGCGCTTTTCGTCGCCTTTGGGGAGGTTGTTGGTCTGGAACGCTGCAACAGCGAGGGTGCGGAGGCGGCGTCCGTCTTCGGTGGGGTCGATGCTCGGGTCGAGATATTGGGTGCCGTCGAGGGCGAGCAGCTCTTCCCAGTGTCCCCATTCGAGCAGGACATCGAGGAGGCGTTTGCGCCCCATCTGGAAACCGGTGTTGGACTCTGCGTAGCCCGCTTTACCCACGAGGCTGTGGCCGGATGCGAGTCGGGGGAGTTCGATCATATTCTTCGCCAGCTCGGTGCCTTCGCGGATGCGTCCGATGAAGCCGAGGTTCTCCACGAGCCAGTCGTTGTTGTGGGCGTAGTTGTGGATTTGCTCGGGCATGATGCGCGCGGCCAGCATGTGCGCGTGGTCGGTGCGGGCGCTGGCCTCTTGCTGCCATGCGGCGTCGCCGAACCGCTTGAGCTTTACGAAGGTGTGGCCGGGCATGTGCCACATGTGGGCGATGCCTTGCGCGGTCTGGCCGAGGACGGCGGCGCTGGTGAGCGCGCGGCGGTCGTCCTCGAAGTTCCAGAGGTGGATCAAATAGTGGTGGATGCCAGGATGCTGCGGGTTTTTCGCCAGCACGGACTCGGCGAGCGCGGCGGTGGCGGTGTGGCTGCTGAGGGGGATGCCGCGCTGCGAGTTGTCCCAGATGTGGAAGACGAGGAAGGCGCGAGCCTCGATGTCGTCGGGGTTTTCAAAGGCGATCTTTTCGAGGGCTTTGACGAGCTTGCGGCGGGCGTCTTGGTTCATGCCCGTGCCGCCGGAATAGGCGTCGTGATACGCGGCGAGCCACGCCTGCTCGCGGGGGGAGACGTTGTCTTTGAGCTTGAGCCCGTCTTTGATGAATTGGGCGTTGCGCTTGTTGTTGTTTTGGTTCGCGAGCGTGAGGCCCCAGTAGGCCATCGCGCAGTCGGGGTCGAGCTTGAGAACCTGGCGGAAGGAGCGCTCGGCTTCGTAATACCAAAAGCCGTGGAGTTGGGCGACGCCTTGATCGAAGAACTTCGCCGCCTCCTCGGATTTCGTGGTGACGGCGAAATGCACGTTGCCCATCGAGGGCAGCAGCGTGGCGGCTTGGCGCGGCCCTTCGTCGAACGCCTCACCGTGGGCGCTGTGGCCGAAGCGCGGCTTCCCGTCTGGGCCGAGCGGTGCGTCGTCGGCGCGGAGTGTGGCAGTGCAGGCGAGGGCGATGAGTAGAAGTGAGCGGGTCATGGAATGTGGGGAGACAATCCGATGGGGCGCAAGATGCAAGGGCCGAACTTAGATACGAAGTTTACGGAAAGTTGCCATCTCGGCGTCTTTTTCCTCGCTAACAATCGGGCCAGCCCGTTATTACGTTCCGCCGTAATGATTCGCCGCGAATATCTTATCATCGGGGCTGGTGCCGCTGGAATGGCTGCCTGCGAGGCCATCCGTGCGCTCGATAAAAAGGGCAGCATCATGCTAGTGAGCGCGGAGCCGCATTGCGGTGTCCGACGCCCAGAACTGCTGCCCGCCATGCTGGGCGCGAAGGCCGTGCCCATCGAGAAGCTCGTCACGCACGACATGGCGTGGTTTGCGAAGCACAAAATTGATGTGCGGCTGAACACGATGATCACCCAGTTTAGCCTAGAGCAGCGCGCAGCGGTGTTGGCGACGGGGCAGGCGGTTACATTCGGGAAAGCGCTCCTCGCTACGGGCAGTCGCGCCCGCCGCCCGGAGGTAGCGGGGAACAAGTTGGGGAACATTTTCTTTTTGCGGTATGCGCGCGATTTAGTCGGCTTCCGAGAAGTGCTGGAGCTGGAGAAAAGTTGCGTCGTCATCGGCGGAGGCTTCGTGGCGGCAGAGACTGCGGCCCTTTTGCGAAAGCTAAAGGTAAACGTCACCCTGATGTCGCGCTCTGCGAACATCTGGAGCCGCTATCTGGACCCAGAGACGGCTGCTTGGCTGAGTAAGTATTACGCCGAAAACGGGGTGAAGCTGATGCTCGGTCAACATCTGAACGGCTTTGAAGGGCGGACGTATCTCCAGCGAGTGCAGACGAAGAGCGGAGAGCGGATCGATACAAACCTCGCCATTTGCGCGATGGGGTCGGAGCCCAATCTGCAACTCGTCGCCGCCTCACCCCTGTGGTCGCAAAACGGTTGCCCGGTGACTGAGCGCCTAGAGAGCGACGAGATCGGTATTTTCGCAGCGGGAGACATCGCGCTTTATCCCAACTCGCACTTGGGCGGAATGCGCCGCGAGGAGCACTGGGACGCGGCGCTCGCGATGGGGAAGGCGGCGGGCACCAACATGGCGGCCAAGAAGATGGTGAGCTTCAACTACGTGCCGTGGCACCAGAGTAAGGTGTTTGATTTGCAGTTCGACTTCGTCGGAGATTTTACACGCCCGCCGACGCGAGTGGAACTGGAAGGGGACCGCGATAAAAAGCGCAAGTTCACGCTGAAGTGCTACCAACTCAACCGGCTGACCGGATACGTCTTCTGCAACGAGGACCAGAAAAAGGTGCAGAAGGTCCGGGGCGAGTTTCCGCGGGCGAAGTGATTGAACGGCTCAGCTTTCTGAGTCGTTCTTTTGTAAGAGGATAGGCCGTTTTCCCGGCGCCGATGCGCATTGATCGCATTCCCACGAAGAGAGGAGTCTTCCGAGAGTCAATGCAATCCAAGGAATTAGCCATATTCCCAAAGTCAGGATGGATAAAATGGCGTGCCGTCGATGAGTGATTACCCGGCGGCGGAAATGTTGCTCGTGACCGCAGCGGGGACACCACGCTACGCGTGTATTCTTGGATCGGTTGGTTAAGCTCACTTGGTTGGAAGGAGGGTAGACTATTAGGGCATTCGGTAAAGTCCAGCGAGGAACGTAACGATTTGCCCTAGCGATTAGCGTCGCTCTTCCTCGTCGTCTTCCTCATCGTCAGAATCCTTTTTCCCGTCGTTCTCGTCGTCCTCGTCCTCATCGTCGGAGAGTCCGTCGCCGTCCGTGTCGTCTTCGTACGGGTCGCCATTTGCCCACCCATCGCCGTCGATGTCGTTGTCGTTGGAATTGATCAAAGAGTCTCCGTCGATGTCGTCGTCCGAAGTGTCCGCTTTCCCGTCGCCGTCGATGTCGTCTTCGTCGGCATCGTCGTCTGCGAGCCCATCGCCGTCGATGTCGGTCTCCTCGGCGGAATCATCGTTGAGCCCGTCCCCATCAATGTCCTCCTCTTCTTCCGAATTGTCCGCGAGTCCGTCTCCATCAATGTCCGTTTCCCCATTGGCATCGTCATTCAGGCCGTCCCCGTCGATGTCATCCTCGGTGGCGGAATTATCCTTGTCGTTGTCCCCATCGATGTCCAGTTCTGCGAGGTCATCATCGGCGAGACCGTCGCCATCAATGTCGTCCTCGTTTTTGGCGTTGTCGTTTTTGCCATCGCCGTCGATGTCGCGCTCCGCAAAGGAGGTATCGAGGCGTTGGTCTGCATCGATGTCGAGTTCAAGCGGGGAGTCGTCGAGATTGCCGTCGCCGTCGATGTCCAGCTCCGCGATGGAGTCATCCAAGAGGCCGTCGCCATCAATGTCCTTCTCAGCAGCGCTGTCGTTGTTCAACCGATCGCCGACCCAGCGGCCACGAAAAGGGCCGGATTTGGCGATGCCGCCGTCCACATTTCTATCGAGCGCGTTTGGGATTCCATCGTTGTCGATATCCGGGTCAACGATGTTCGGAATGCCGTCTCCATCAATATCCGCAGGGTTCACAGGAGCAGCCCACGCAGAAGCGCTCATTGCAGCGGCGAACGCGACTGCGACTAATGCTTTGTATGAGAGCGGAATCATAACGCCGCCTTTATCGCAGCTTTTTGTATGGGCGGCAACGAACATTTTGCGCGAATCTTCGGTGAGGAGGTTGAGGGACGGGCGAGTCTTCCTTTGCCAGTTTATCACGCTTGGAAATCGTTTGGGTGTTGAACACTCGCGCGCAATCCGCTTCCACTCCCTGCGTGCTAGAACTTAAAGACATTTCCCTTTCAATCGAACACGGCGACTCCGAGCAACTGCTGCTTTCGGAGGTGACTACACGGATTCCGCGTGGGCACTTCGCCGCCATCATCGGGCCTTCCGGCTGCGGAAAGAGCACGCTGATGAAGGTCATCGCCGGCATCCGCGAGCATACGACGGGCACGATTCACTGGGACGGGCGGAACCTCTCTGAGGACGGCGATATGGAGCCGCATGAGATCGGCTACGTTCCGCAATTCAGCATCGCGTATGAGCTGCTCACGGTGGACGAATGCGTGGAGGGCGCGCTGCGGCTCCGCGTGTCGGGAATTAGTGGCGCGGAACTCGATGCGCGCATTGATTTAGTGCTGAAAGAAACCGGCCTCGGCGAAATCGCAGACCGCCGCGTATCCATGCTCTCGGGCGGCCAGCGGCGGCGGCTCGCGATGGCGATGGAGATGGCCAGCCAGCCGCATTTGCTGCTGTGCGATGAGGTGACGAGCGGGCTCGACCCGAAGAGCGAAGACGAGATCGTGAAGCTCATGCACGCGCTCTCGCGGACGGATAGTCGGATCGTCCTCAGCGTGACGCACAGCCTTCAGCATGTGGAGCTGTACGATAGCGTGATCGTCCTCTACCAAGGCTTCCTCGTCTATCACGGAGCGCCGGAGTTTATCGTCCACTACTTCGGCATCAAACGCCCGGAAGACCTGTATCCACGCCTCTCCGAGCGCAACGCCGGAGACTGGAACCGCTCGTGGCAAAAGCACGGAGCCGTCTATTACGCGCAGAGCAAACTCCCCGCGCTGGCCCTCCAAGTCGCCAGCGGAGACTCCGCCAGCCCGAGCGGCGTCCAAGACCCGCCAGCGCTGACCGAGGAGGAGGAAATCGAGCGTCTCCGCAAGATCGTGCAGGGGAAGCCCGATGCTCCTGCGGAGAAAACGCGCGACGACCGCAAGGTGGCGGTGCCGGGTGCCGTGTCGCAGTTCTTCGTGCTGCTGGCGCGTCGGTGGAAGCTGTTCTTTCGCGACCGCGCGCAGCTTTTACTCCAGCTCGCTTTGCTGATCGGCTTTCCGTGCTTGGTCGTCATTTTCGCCCTGGATGGGCTGCCGGATGTGAAAGGGCTCGGCGACTCGGCGAGCAGCATCGGCACGATGTTCGAGAAGGCGCGGCAAGAGGCTTCCACCATTAAGAGCATCTCGAAAGTCGGCAGCTTGGTATCCGGCCTCATCATGTTCCAAGTCATCCTCCTGGCGCTCATGGGCGCGAACAATTCCTCCCGCGAAATCGCGGCGGAGCGGAACCTTTTCGAGAAGGAGAAATTCGCCGGCCTCAGCCCGCTGGCCTACATCGCGAGCAAGCTCGTCTTCCTCGGCACGCTCGTCCTCGCGCAGAGTCTGTGGATGGCGCTCTTTGTAAATATGATCGTCGGTTTCCAAGGCAGCTTCGGGATGCAGGCGCTCACACTCGTGCTAGTGAATGCGGCGATCACTTCCATCTGCCTCGGCATTTCCGCGTGGATGAAAACCGCCGAGCAAGCGTCGCTCATGGGCATCTACCTCGTCGGCTTTCAGCTCCCGCTCAGCGGTGCAGTCCTCGCGCTCCCCAAGGCTATCGCGACGGTCGCGCAGGTCTTCATTGCGAGCTACTGGAGCTGGAGCGCCTTCATCCGCTCGATGGAAAACACGCGCTACTACGACGCGATGACCAACTACGGCGTCGTGCCCACCGAGCCCGCTGGCGGACTGCTGTGCGTGTGGGTGCTCCTCGCGCACGTCGCCCTCGGGCTGGCGCTGGCATACACGGGCAGCCGGAACTCCCGCTGGGAGTAAAATGAACACAATCACACCACGGATATTTGTCGCAGCGACCCAGCAAAACGACGGCAAGACCACTGTCTCTCTTGGCCTCTTCGGCGCGCTCCGCAAACAGCTCGGGCGCATTGGATTCATCAAGCCCGTCGGCCAACGCTTCGTGGAAATTGATGGCGAGTTGGTGGATGAAGACACGATCTTGATTGATACGACTTACGGCATCTTCGCCCCGCTCGCCGACATCAGCCCTATCGCCGTCGAGCCGGAATTCACCCGCAAGTTCATCCAGCAGGCGAATACGGACGTCCTCGTTCGGCGGATCCAGAACTCCTTCGATCGCGCTGCATGGGAAAAGGATTTCGTGATCATCGAGGGCACCGGTCACGCCGGAGTCGGTAGCGTTTTCGACCTCTCAAACGCGCGCGTGGCCAAGCTCCTCGGCGCAAAAGCCATCCTCGTCACGCAAGGCGGCATCGGGCGTCCCATTGACGAAGTGGCGCTCAATCGCGCGCTGTTTGAAAAGGAAGGCGTCGAGCTAATCGGCGTCGTCCTCAACAAAGTGCTGCCGGAAAAATACGACCACGTCCTTGAGTTTGCCGGGAAGGGATTTGCTCGGCTCGGCATCGAACTGCTCGGCGTCATCCCGGACGATCCCGTGCTCGCCCATCCCACGCTTGGGCAAGTCTGCAAAGCCGTGCGCGGCGACTTCATCAACGCCCGTGCCAGCTCCCGCAGACTTGCGAGGAAGGTGCTCATCGGGGACATGGAAGCCGGGCACCTCCTGCGCCAGTTCACACCGGGCACGCTCGTCGTCACGCCTGGGGACCGCGAGGACGTCATTCTCGCCTCGATCTCTTTGGTTGGGCAAAATGCGCGCGGCATGTGCGGCCTCGTCCTGTGCAACGACCTCAAGCCCGATGCCGCAGTCATGCAGGCATTGCAGGCGAGCGAGCTGCCCGCCATCACCTCGCCGCTCGACAGCTACACCATCGCTAGCCGTATCCATTCGATGACGGTGAAGACGCTGCCGGGCGACGAAGAAAAGATCAGCCGCATCCGGGAGATGAGCGAGAAATACATCAACATCGAGCGACTCCTCGCCCTCGTGAAGGGGGAAGAAGAGACGAAAGCTGTGATTCGTGATTCGTGAAGAGTGATTTGTCGCAAGCGAGAACCTCACAGATTTATGGGAGGGAAGCCTCGCACGCTTGCGACGACTCACAAATCACAGCCGCGCCTAGCTCCCCACCGGAATCGGCATCAGCACTTGCACGCTCTCCCCATCGAGCCAGTCCGTGTCTTTCTCGAACATATCTTTGGATGGGTTGTCGGCGCGCTTGATGAAGAAGCTGGTGCCTTTCTCTTTTGGCTCCGGCGAAGTCTGCACGCTGCCGTCCACCCGCAGCACAGCGGCGAGTTCGCCCTTCCATACGCCGCCGGGTTTGGAGGTCTCTTTCACGTAAGTCGTGCCGCCGGGTGCGAATGCAGTGGCGAGCAACGGCCAGCGGGAGTCGGAGTTTTCGCCCAGCCCGCGAACGTAGGCCCAGTCACATTCGCCAGCGCGGAGACGATACTGGTCGGCGGCGCTGGCGGGCAGCGTCTTGCACCACGCCGACTGCCGGTTGGTGAAGATTGATTTGTCTGCTCCGGCGTAGCGCGGCATGAGGAGTTCCAGCGCTTCGTTGGAAGTTGCCACGAGGGATGCCGAACTATCCGGGTCTTTATAAAGCGGGAACTGCCCGTCGTGCGAAGCCGCATACATACGAAGGCCAATGCCGATCTGTTTGGCGTTGCTGACGGTATTTGCGAATCGCGCCCGCATGAGCGCGCCCTGCATCGTGGGCAAGGCGAGCGCGGCGAGGATGGCGATGATGCTGATGACGACGAGTAGCTCGATGAGCGTGAAGCCCTGCGAGCGGAGCTGTTTGAACTGCGGTGTTTTCATGGTGTGTGTGTTTCTAGTTTTGGTGTGTGTGCGGCGGTCGCGGAGTGCTTCCGTCACGGGGAAAAGATTCGCGCACCCGTGTTATGGAATTGTTACCGCCGCGTTCGCTGTTCGTGATTTGCGGCACCATGAATCCACCTCCTGCCGCTCCGCGTTAGAAACGCACGAACCATCCACACAATCTCGTAGCGCCCCTCCGACTACTCTGCGGCGATGCAGTAAAGAAACCGCTCGCCGCGCAGGAAGAGTTCGCGATCGACGAGCGCCGGGGACGCGCTGAACGAGTCGTCGAGTTGGTTTACCGCGAGCGTCGCGTTCTGCGCATCATGGTTCAAGACGACCGTGGTGCCATCGCGAGCCGTGACATAGATGCGGCCTGCGGCACCGACCGGCGAGGCAAAGATGAAGTCGCGGATTCCGTCGAGGCGAAGCGGTTCGCCGCGGGATTTTCCGGTCATCGGGTCGAGGCGCACGAGGATGTTCTGGTTGTGCCGGAGATGGTACAGCGTGTCGCCGTAGAGCAGTGGCGATGAGACGTAGGGCGTCATGCGGTTGAGCGTCCAGACCACGTGCTCGGTGCCCGTGATGTCGCCCTTTGCCCCAGCCAGTCGGATGCCGAGCATGGCCTGCCGATAGTAGCTGTTCCCCGCGATGAGCATGCCGCGTGTGTAAACCGGCGATGAGACGACGTTATCCGTGAGCCCGGCGCATTCCCAAATCAGTTCGCCAGTTCCGAGATCGTAGCCGCGCACGCGTTTCGTCGCGCTGACGATCACCTGTGGCTTCCCATCGACTTCGATGATGAGCGGCGTGGACCATGATGTTTTCTCGTCGCGCTTCACTTTCCAAAGTTCGCGGCCCGTTCGTTTGTCGAAGGCGTAAAGAAAGGAGTCGCCTTCATTGTCCCAATTCACCACGAGCGAATCTCCGTGGATGACGGGCGAACTGCCCTCTCCATGCGAATGCAGCGTCTGCATCTTCCCGAGGTCTCTCTGCCACTTCACCACGCCATCGAAGTCCATGCAGTAAAGCCCGCGCGACCCGAAAAAGGCGTAGAGCAACTCCCCATCGGTCACGGGTGAATTCGACGTCTGACTGCCCGTATTATGCCCGCCCTCGTGCGGCCACTCCTCGCGCACGACCTTCTTCCAAAGCACATGCCCGTCGTTCCGGGCAACCGCGATGACCATGTATTGATGGCGGTGCGTCACCGGCACGCTGTCGTGGACGCCGGGAGCGGAATCCAATACCGGCGTCTGTGCCTCGCCGATCGGAGCCGCCGCGAGAAGGAAGACGCGGTCGGCGAAAACAATGGGCGATGAGTGCCCCTTGCCAGGAAGCTCAATCTTCCAGCGGATATTCTTCTTCTCGCCCCATTCGATCGGCGGATTTGCCTTCGGTGCCACGCCATTTGCCAACGGCCCGCGCCACTGCGGCCAGTATCGCATCCCGTCCACGCTCGCATCGTCAGCCACGACCAGCGGCGCCAGTAGAAACATCAACGCGGAAAGGAAAAATGACGGCTTCACGATTGCGGAGTATTCGGGCCGACTGCTGACGTGTCAACCGCCTCCATGTTTCCCGCAGGGCAGAGTCGCATCCGTGACGCGGACTTGCATCGGTTGACGGAGCGGCGTACGGCGTTCTGTATGAATCCCGATGTTCTCATCGTCGGTGGCGGCATCGGCGGCACGATGCTCGCGGCGTTGCTCTCGCGCGGGGGCAAACGCGTGCTCATCATCGAGCGTGCGAAGGGGCCACCGGCGTTTTTGCGTCCGGAGATTTTGTGGCCCCGGGCTGTGGATACGTTGTTTTCGCTAGAATCGCGGGAGTTTTGGGAGCGGGAGTGCGTCCGTGCGGCGGGTGGCATCGTGCTGGACAACAGCGGGAAGCTCACGCCGGTGGTCACGCCTGAGTTATTCGGGCGCGCGGGAGTGTTGCCGTTCTTTGAGAACCCGAATGCGACGCGGGAGACGTTGCTTGGCATCTGCGGGGCGGAGGTGCGCCGCGGCATCGAGGTGCTCGCGGTGCGGGCGCGCGATCTGGCGGCGGGCACGGAGATGGAGATCGAGGCTGCGATAACGATTGGCGACGACGGAGCGGAGTCCCGCGTGCGCGCCGGGTGTGGGATCGCGATGGAGTTGCGCGCGTTTCCGATGGAGTTCATTACGCGCGGGGTGTCGTGGCCGTCGGCGTGGCCGGTGGATGTCGTTCGCATTTTCCTCCCGCGCCGCCGTCTGTCCGGCGGGTTGCTTGCGCTGGCGATGTTCCCGCTGCGAGGGGGAAAGGCGGCGTGTCTCGCGCCCGTCGTGACGGGCAGTGTGGACGAGGCGTTGGCGGCGGATTTCGCGGAACTGCTCGCTGGGGCAGCGGAGGTGCCGGAGGAGCTGCGCGCAGTGGATTTTCCGCAGAGTTTCACGCGGATCGGGCGCAAGTGGGGCCACGCGCCGCGCTACGGGTGCGACGGCGCGGTGCTCTTGGGCGATGCGATTCATCCCGTGAGCCCCGCGGGCGGGCAGGGCGCAAACATGGCGATTGCCGACGCCGTCGCGCTGGCGCGAATCCTCCTCGCTGGCGCGCCCGATCCCGCCGCCGCGCTGGAACGCGAGCGCCGCGCTGCGAACGAACGCGGTGTGCAGCCGACGCGGTTGACGTCGCGTTTCTTCCGTCTATCGCGCATCCCGCTGCTGGGCTCGCTGCCGGGCCTGCTGATCCCGCTCGTGCTGCGGAGCGATGCGATGCGTATTCGCGCGCTACGCCGACTGGCTGGCTGGCAGGAGAGCGCGGCTTGGTGCCTGCCGCGTCTCACGGTTTAATTACTCCCACCGAAAGACCGACCGCGCCTCTTCCAAAATCATCTCGACCACCTGCTCTCGCGCCAGTCCGGTGCTATTCACGGTAAACTGCGCCGCTGCTGCGTACATCGGCCGGCGCTCTTCTACCATCGCCTCGATGCGCTCCTTTGGGTTCTCCGTTTGGAGCAATGGGCGGGAGGTGCTTTTCGCCACGCGGGCGTAAAGTTCCGCAGGGTCGGCAGTCAGTTGCACCACCCAGCCAAGTCCGCGCAAAAGGGGAACGTTGCACGGCTGCGTCACGATCCCCCCGCCTGTGGCGAGGACGTGGCGGCGGAGGCCCGAGAGACTCTCCAGCGTCGCTGTTTCCCGCTCGCGGAAATAGGGCTCTCCATAGCGTGCGAACATTACTTTAATCGCCATTCTCGAGCGCTCCTCTAGCAGGCGGTCCGTATCCAGGAAGTGGAAGCGGAGGCGCTTCGCGAGCATCCGGCCTACCGTACTTTTCCCGCTCCCCATGAAGCCGATGAGGATGATGTTTTCGCGGGGCGGTGTGGTCGGCAGTTCGTCAGACATTGCGCTTAGTCCCGTAGTCGTTCGCCGGGCGCGGGCTTGTAGTAGCGCGTTTCGTTTGGGTCGGGCTTCGATGGGCGGCGTTCGGGCTGGCGGGGTTCATCGCGTTCGTCGTTTGTTGTGTGGCTTGGGCCATAGGTGGGGCGTCCGCCGGGGCGAACGTTGCGGTCGAACCAACTGTGGAGCTGACGCCCGCGAAGCTTGAGATGGCTGGCGACGGTGTCGATGGCTCTTTCGTAGCCGGGGTTGGGGATGCCGGGGTCGGTATCTTCTTCGTCATCGCGCCGTTGTTGTGGGGCGGGGTTACGGCGCGGTTGGGGCTTGGGCTCGTCTGCCGGATCGTAGTTCGCCGGGTCGTCTTTTACGTAGGCGGGCTGCTGCTTGGGCTTTTCTGCGATTGACTGCTTGGGCGGAGTGGCGGTTTTTTTGAGCCCTTCGGAAGAGAGGACTTTGCCGGTGTCTGCACCGATGCTGAGGATGGCGATTTTTTCGTGACCTTCATCCACGAGGCGGACTTCCCACACTGGCGTGGATTGGGCTCCGCTGCGGAGGGTGTAGTCGGCGTAGTCGTAGGAAAATGCGGCCTTTTTCGCCTCGCGCTCGGCGACGGTGTGTGCGCCGTCGCTGTCGAGTTTGAGCTCGGAGAGATTCAGCGGAGTCAGGGCGCGGCCTGCAGAGGTGGACGTGAGCTTTGCTCCGCGAATGTCGTAGGAGGTTTCCTTTGTGCTGATCTTCCAAGTGGTCGGCTGCGGTGAGCCGTGGAGCCCTCGGACTTCGGTGATTTTTTCGAGCAGAGATTCGCTCTTTTCTTTGCCGACTACGCGCATCGCATCGTAGGCGGTGGCGGCGTTCGCAGAGTGTGCGGAAATGATGATGGCGGCTATGGAGCCGAGCAGGACTGTTCTCATGGTTGGTTTTGTAGGCGAGTGAGCGTTGGTTTTCGAGCAGTTAATTTGGCGATGCGATGCGATACACTTCGAGGCCGGGGTGAAGGTAGATGACGGTGCCTCGCGCGCGGGCCCACACGGGCTCGAAGGACTTCCGGAGGTCTGCGTAGAAAACGCGCCGCCGCTCGGCATCGTCTGCGCCGCCTGCTTTGGGCTTCATTCCGGCGCGCTCGAACCGCATGAAGGTGCTCTCGCTGATGACTGCGTATTGGAAGCCGTCGGACTGCAATTTCTCCAGCGTGCCAATATCCGCCGCGTATTCGGCGCTGACCATGGGGTTTGGTAGCGGACGCGCTCTGCGGCTGGAGCGGCGGGGCTCGGGCAGGCGCACGCGATTGTCTTTCGCGATGCGGTCTGTGGGCTGCGTGTTCTGCCGGAGCCACTCGGTGAGTTCCGCCGTGTCGTCGGTCTGGAATGCGGCGAAGTATCTAGCCAACCCACCGCGATCCGGCGTCCAATTAATAAACTGGCCCGCCAAAAGCAGTGCGCAGATCCCCGCCTCCAGCGTCCTGCGGCGAGCACGAATTCGGAACAAGCGCGCAGCATCGGGAATGGCCGTGGCGGCGAGGAGCGTAAAAAGGGCGGTTGCCGGCAAAAAATAGCGGTCATTTTCCTTCGGGAAAAAAGACATCGTGATCCCGAGTGCGAAAGGGAACGCGATGGTCGCCCATTCCGCCGCATTCATCACGCTGCGGCGCTTCCACGAGGTGACGAGGAGCACGCCGAGTAGCAGCCAGATCACGGGCGTCGTATTCGCGAGGAAGATGCTCCAATACTTCGTGTGCGGGACGCTCTGCGTCATGCCTTGGCCGCCGGTGGCCAGCGCGGCTTCGCGGTGGAAGCTCGCTTGCACTTCGCCGAAGTGTGCGAGCGCCTGAGGGTTCGTGGCGGCGATCACGCCTAGCGCGCAAACTACTGCGGCCAGCATGACGCGCCATCCGCATTTCGCCCGCGTAGAAATGAACACCGGCACGGCGACGCCGAGCGCGAGAACCCCGAGCACTTTCCCGGAAATAGCCAGCCCAACGCCCGCGCCCAGCAGTAGCGCCGCGCGCAGAGAGGGCCACCGCTGGTGCAAGTGCGCCGCGAGGAAAGTAACGGACAATCCGAAGAGCAACGCGGTGTCCTCTTTCATGTAATGGCTCAGCTCGAAAAGCTGGTGGTGCGTAGCAAGCGCCAACCCCGCGATCACGCCGACGAGCCAACCGCGCCAAGCGATCCCGAGTAGCGAGAGCGCGACCACTGCCGCTGCCGTGAAGCCCGCAGAAACCCAGCGTCCGGCCTCCACGACCGCCTGCGGAGTGGGCTTCACGTCGAAGAGCCATACCGCCGCCTTCGCGCTATTGAGCAGCAGCATCGGGTGGTGGAAATTCAGCGCCCGCGTGCCAAGCACCTGCTCCACTTTCCCCGGCTCATCGGGGTGATAATACCACGGAAAGTCGTTGTGCCTCGTTCCCAGCCAAAGCGTGAGGACGAAGAGAGCCATGCTCCAAAGCCACAAGCGGGCAAAGTCGGGCAATCGGGAAAGCATCGCGTGTCGTGTAGCCGCTTTCCTCGCCCGCGTCCAATCCGCGTTTAAGCAAAATCGCGCGCGGCCAGCGTAAAAGCCGACCGCGCGCGAGTGGAATGCGATGATGAATCCGGTCTAGCCGACTGCGGATTTCTCCGAGCGTTTGCGCGCTCCGGCATCGAGGATTTTCTTGCGGAGTCGGATCGATTTTGGAGTGACCTCCACGTATTCGTCCGGCGCGATGTATTCCAGCGAACGCTCCAAGCTGAGCTTGAGTGCGGGTGGGAGGGCGATGCCTTTTCCGTCACCTTGCGAGCGCATGTTGGTGAGCTTCTTGGCGCGGCAGGGATTCACGGGCATGTCGTCGTTGCGGCTGTTTTCGCCGACGATCATTCCCTCGTAGATTTCCTCCTGTGGATCGATGAAGAGACGCCCGCGCTCTTGCACGGTGTCCAGCGCGTAGGCGGTGCTCATGCCGTTCTCCATGCTCACGAGCACGCCGTTGCCACGGTTTGGGATTTCGCCTTTGTGCGGGCCATAGCCGTGGAAGAGCGAGCTGGTGATGCCCATGCCCTTCGTCACGTTCACGAGCACGGTCTCGAAGCCGATGAGTCCGCGCGTCGGGATGATGGCGGTGAGCGCGACGCTATGGGGGTGATGCTCCATGTTTGTAATCTCGGCCTTGCGTCCTGCGAGGCTCTGGATGATGTCGCCGAGGTATTCCCCGGGGAGATCGACGTTCAGTTCTTCGTAAGGCTCAAGGACGTTGCCGTCTTCGTCGCGCTTAAAGATGACTTCAGGCCGGGAAACGAGGACCTCGAAACCTTCGCGGCGCATCTGCTCCACAAGAATCGCGACCTGCATTTCGCCGCGCGCCTTGATGTCGAAGTGACCGGCGGTATCCGTGTCCGCGACTTGGATGGAGACGTTCGTCCGCGTCTCGCGGAAAAGCCGCTCGCGCACCTGGCGCGCGGTGAGGAGCGTGCCTTCGCGACCAGCCAGAGGGCCGTCGTTGATGCAAATCTTCATACTGATCGTCGGTGGATCGATGTCCACAAACGGCAGCCGCTCGCGTTCTTCGCTATCCGTCAGCGTCTCGCCGATGAACACGTCCTCGAATCCTGCGATGCCCACGATGTCGCCCGCCCATGCTTCGGGAACTTCGACTTTCTTGAGCCCTTCGTGGCCGAAAACGGCGGTCACCTTCGCTCTCGAAGTGCGGCCTTCACTGTGCAGGCAGACGATAGTGTCGCCCGTCTTTACGCTGCCGGAGACGATGCGCCCATAAGCGAGTCGCCCGAGGTATTCACTGTGGTCGAGGTTTGCTACGACGAATTGGAAGTAAGGAACTTCGCTGATTTTCGGCGCTGGCACTTTGTCCACAACCGTCTGGTAGAGAGCATCCATCGTCGTGCTCTCGTCCTTGAGGTCGAGCTTTGCATATCCATTCTTCGCGCTCGCATAGACGATAGGGAAGTCGAGCTGGTCGTCGTTCGCATGAAGCTCCAAGAACAGCTCAAACACTTGATCGAGCACCTTCAGCGGATTCGCGTTTGGCCGGTCAATCTTATTGATGACCACGATTGCCTTCGCACCGTTTTCTAGCGCCTTTTTCAAAACGAATTTCGTCTGCGCCTGTGGTCCGTCATACGCGTCCACGACGAGCAGCACACCATCAATCATCTTCATGATGCGCTCCACTTCGCCGCCGAAATCGGCGTGGCCGGGAGTATCCACGATATTGACGTGGTAGCCCTTCCAGATGAACGCGGCGTTCTTGGCGCGAATGGTGATGCCCTTCTCGCGCTCAAGGTCCATCGAGTCCATGATGCGCTCCTCGGATGCTTTGGCTTCGTTGGCGCGGAAGGTGCCCGCTTGTTTGAGCAAGCAGTCCACGAGCGTGGTTTTGCCATGGTCAACGTGAGCGATGATGGCGATGTTTCGGATATTGTCTTTCTGCATAAAATCGGATTTTCCCTTAAAAAAGGGGGCGGAACATGGCAGAAACATTTCTTCTGGCAAGCGATGGATGGGGAAACTTTGAAACCTCGCGCTGATCAGGATTTATACGCTCAACGCCCGCAAGTCCTCCACCGTTGCGACGCCCGTGGTGCCGAGCTGGTGGATGACGACGGATGCGGCGGCGTTTGCGAGGGCGAGAGCCTCGGGCACTTCAGCCCCAGCAGCAAGCGCAGCGCAGAGATTCGCGCTCACGGCGTCGCCCGCGCCGACGATGTCTATTTCGCCGCGAATGGGCAGCGCCGGGGCGAGATGCGTGGCGCTCTCGGGCGTCGCGCCGATCATTCCATTCTCGGCGAGCGTGATGAAGACGGGGCGGCCCGTCTGCGCCGCCAACGCAGCAGCCGCTGCGGGGACTTGTGAGAGGTCGGCGAGGTCGCGGCCTTGGAGGAGGCCGAGTTCCTTGCCGTTCATCTTCATGGTGACGGGCGGCCAGTCGCGCAGGCTGCGGCGCGAGTCGGCCAAAATGGGGAGCGTCGGTTGCGAGCGCGCGATTTCCCCGATGGCTTCGCGGACGGCTGCGGTGATGACGCCCGTCTCCGCCACATCCACTTGGTCCATGATGATGAACGCATCCACTTCATCCGCCAGAGCACGGATAGCGCCGATGATTTTGTGCTCCACATCCGGCGGCGTGGGCGTCCAGTTTTTGAGGTCGAGTCGGCTGAGTTCGCGGCCTGCGAGCATCGGCTTCGTGTAGGTGAAAGTGCGGCGATGTGGTGTCTCGATGAAGTGCTCCAGATGCACGCCGCGCAGCCCGCGCAAAGCATGGAGCAACTCGTAGCCCTCGCCATCCTTCCCGCAAAACCCGACGACGGAAATGCGCCTGATGCCGAGGGCGACAAGGTTGTTCACGATCGTTCCCGCCGCTCCAGCTTGCGAGCGGACGCTGACGACGTTGTGGACCGGCAAGCCTGTCTCCACCGAGGTTTCCGGGCGGTCGGGGTCAATGACGAGATAGCGGTCGAGGCACACATCGCCGACGACGGCGATGCGGAGCTTCCCGTAGCGTTCGGCGATTTGGGTGAAACGCGAAGTGTTCATTGGTATCGAAAAGTCTAAACCCCTCTATGACTTGCCATTTTGGAAGGCAGTATTTGGATCAAAAGGTGGTTCCGCCGGATACATCGCAAATCCGATTCCGGCGTTGACCTCTAAAGCGGCCTTGAGTGTCTGCGGGTCTAGATGCTCTTCTAGGCAATGTGGATCGTCACCGACACGATACCCTGCGTAGAACTCTCTCACGCCAGCGCGGTCCCAGTCGCTGCGAACTTCCGGCGGGAGTCGATGGATCATTCCGCATAAATCTAGAATTGTGCTGTTCGCGTTTTGCTTTGAAGGCAATTGAAAGTAGATGTACCACTTGTGGGATTTGGACTCCAGCTTCTGAACATAGTCCATCTTCTCAAAATAGTTGATGAACGCATCAGAGTCGAAATTAGTGTGGATACCGATTTCGACGCAAATGAACTCTGACTTTCTCCGTGCAGTGGACTCGCTCATTACTCTAGCGAACTACTTCACCACGTTCAGTTCCGTGTCATACTCGACGCCTTCGCCATGCGCATCACATGCTCAAGGCTCAAAAACATATCCAGCTCTGTGCGCTCGGATTTGCGGATGGTTCCCTCTTTCAGTTTATCTACCAAAGCCTCCACACGAGCCTGAGCCGCCTTGGATGGCCGGAACTTCGCGAGCCGTTCGCGGTCGGTAGTTTCAGCGATGAAATCAATGAGTTCCTGATAAGGCTTCATGGGCGTTCTTTACGTTCAGATTCATCTCTCGGCAAGCGCCAGATACGCTGTGACCGCGTTACTTCACCACATTCATCTCCGTATCATACACCACCACTTTGCCGATCTTCTCCAGTTCCGGTTTTACCGTCTCGGCTTTGCCGACGACGACGATGGCGGTGTTCTCGGTGCTGAGGTATTTTTGCGCGAGCTTCTGTGCCGAGTCGGGTGTGACGGCGCTCATGCGGGTGGCGTAGGTTTTGTAAAAATCGGCGGGGAGTCCGTAGAGTTCAATGTCTTGTACACGGCCTGCGACGCGCCCTGCGCTTTCGAGCGAGAGGAGGTAATTGCCGACGTTGTATTGGCGCTGAAGCTCTAGCTCTTCGGCGGGGATGGGTTCGGTGCGGATGCGCCCGATTTCGTTCAGGATTTCTTGGATGGCGGGCGCGGTGACTTCGTTACGGGCGTCGGCGGTGGCTTGGAAGTAGCCGCCTTGCGCGTAGTAGTTAAACGCGCACGAACTGCCGTAGGTGTAGCCGTGTTTTTCGCGGAGATTCTGGAAGAGCCGTCCGCTGAATCCGCCGCCGAGCGTGGAGTTCATCACGTTCACTTCCGGGAGGTCGGGGAAGTTGCGGGCGGGCGCGGGCTGGCAGACGATGATGCTGCTCTGCACGCTCTCGGGGCGGTCCACGAGATGAACGGTGAGTCCGTTCATTTTCGGCGGTGGCGGAAGCGGCGCGAGCGGTGGTGTTGGGCGGCTCTCCCATGCTGCGAAAGCCTTCTCGACCTTCGCCACAATCGCGTCTGGTTCTACGTCGCCGACGATGACGAGGCTGGCGTTGTTTGGCACGATCCACGTTTTGTGAAAGGCGACGATGGCATCGCGAGTGACGGCTTTCACCGAGTCCTCCGTGCTGAATTTCCCATACGGATGCTCGCCGAAAATCACGCGCCCCATGAGGTTCCCCGCGAGTGTGCCGGGCTGCTTTTTCCCCGCAGCGATGCTGGAAAGTGAACGCTTTTGCTCCTTGGCGAGTTCATCGGCGGGGAACACGGGGTTCACCAGCGCATCGGCGAACAGCTCCAGCAGGCGGTCGGTGAACTTTGTCAGTCCGCTCGTGCTCACACTCATCGAGTCCGCGCTCGCACCGCCCGTGAGTTGCGCGCCGATGGAATCAATCGCCTTTGCAAACGCCGCCGCATCGAGCTTTGTCGTGCCGCGATTCAGCAGGCTTGCGGTGAATCCGCTCAGCCCGCTCCCGCCGTCCACCGTAGAGCCCGCCTTGAGCTGCAGTCGCAGCGTGACCGTGGGTGAACGATCATCGGGGATGACGATGACGCGCAGCCCGCTGGCCAGCGTGCGCACTTTGAAATCTGGAAACGCCGCAGTAGGAGCCGGGCCTGGTGTCGGTTGCTTTGTGCGGTCCACGGCGGGGGCGACGAACGGCAAAAGAGCGACGGCGGAAGTGAGAAGGATACGGAATATCATGGTGAGTTACTTGGCTGGTGCTTCGGCGACGGGGTAGTGCAGGCGGTAAGTCTGCTCTTTAATGAGATACTTGTTTGCGACTCGTTTGAGGTCCTCGCGTTTGACGGCGAGATAGCGGTCGAGTTCGCCGTTCACTTCGGAGGTTTTGCCCCACGTCAGGCGAGCGCGGGCGAGGTTGCGGGCTCGGGCGCTCATCTGCGAGTTGTCGCGGGCGAGTTCGTCTTCCTTGCCGTTGAGGGCTTTGGTGAACTCGTCTTCTGTCACGCCTTCGGCTTTCACTTTCTCGACTTCCTCGTCGATGAGTTGGTCGAGTTTCTCCAGCGTCACTCCGCGATTTCCCGTAGCGAAGACACCGATGAGCCCCGCGCTTTCAAACAACACGGGGAATGCCTGCGCAGCGACTGCGGCCTGCTCTCTATCCACGAGCCTGCGGTAAAGGCGCGAGCTGCGGCCCGACGCGAGGATGTCCGCGAGGAGGTCGAGCGCGACGGCGTCGGGGTCTGTCTCGGGGCAGGCGACCCATGCGTGCATTGCGGCGGGGAGCGGAGTCTTTGATTCCTTCACCTCGACGAGCACAGGCTTTTTGGGCGGCGTGAGTTTCACCACGGGGCGCTTGGGCGCAGTGCCTTTGGGGATGTCGCCAAAGTAGTCGGCGACGAGCTTCTTCGCGTCTTCCGTTTTGAAATTGCCCGCAATCGCGAGGGTCGCGTTGTTGGGCATGTAGTAAGTTTTCCAAAACTCGCGGAACTCGCCGATCTGCGCTTGGTCAATGTATTGAGTGCTGCCGATGGGCGTCCACTCGTAGCTGGTCCCGGCGAAGACCATCTTGCAGAGCTGCTCAAACAGCGAGCCATAGGGCTGGTTGTCATAGCGCATCCGGCGTTCCTCTTTCACCACCTGCCGTTGAGTTTCCACGCCGGTTTCGTCGATTCGATTATGCAGCATCCGCTCGCTCTCGATCCACAGCGCGAGGGCGAGTTGGTTTTGCGGGAGGTTGAAAAAGTAGTCCGTCACATCGAACGACGTGCTGGCGTTCAGATTGCCGCCTGCGCCGGAGATGAGTTTATCGATGCGGGAGCGCGGGATGTTCTCGCTGCCCTCAAACATGAGGTGCTCGAAAAAGTGCGCGAAGCCCGTGCGGTCCGGGCGCTCGTTCTTCGAGCCGACATGATACAGCACATAAGTCGAGACGACCGGTGCGGCGTGGTTTTCATGGAGGATGACGTGCAACCCGTTCGGAAGATCGTATTCGGTGAAAGCGAGCGGTTTGATCGCCGATTTAGTCTCCGCGACGGGCGCGGCTTTAGATTCTTGCGCATGAGCCGCTGCCGCTAGTGCGAGCGCGGACGCGAGGATGACGGTTTGGAGCATGGCGGCGGAGCAAAGCGGGAACTCGCCCGCTCGTAAAGAGGCGTTGTGCCGCTTACGGCTTCTTCCCGTCGAACAGGAACTCCGCAGCTTGCGCCACGTCTTTATCACCGCGTCCGCTGAGGTTCACGATGATGAGTTTGTCCTTCGCCAGCTTGGGCGCGAGTTTGATGACTCCCGCGATGCCGTGCGCGCTTTCCAGGGCGGGGATGATGCCCTCCCAGCGCGAGAGTTTGGAGAAAGCGTCGAGTGCTTCGTCGTCGGTCGCGAAGTCGTATTCGATGCGGCCTTGCTCGCGGAGAAAGGCGTGCTCCGGGCCGACAGCGGCGTAGTCCAATCCTGCGCTGACGCTGTGTGTGAGCTGGATTTGCCCGTCGTTGTCGGCGAGCAGCCAAGTCTTCGTTCCTTGCAGCACGCCGAGCTTGCCACCCTGGAAGCGCGCCGCGTGTTCGCCATCGCGGATGCCGCGGCCACCCGCCTCGACGCCGAGCATTTTCACCGACTCGTCGTGGAGGAAGGGCCAGAAGAGCCCGATGGCGTTGCTCCCGCCGCCGACGCAGGCGATGAGTTGGTCTGGCAGACGGCCCTCTTTTTCTAAAATCTGCCGTCGCGCCTCGTCGCCGATGACGCGGTGAAAATCGCGGACGATCATCGGGAAAGGGTGCGCGCCCAGCGCGGAGCCGAGGATGTAGTGCGTCGTCTGCGGATTCGTCACCCAGTCGCGCATGGCTTCGTTCACGGCTTCCTTTAGCGTGCGCTGGCCTGCGGTTACGGGGACGACTTTGGCCCCGAGGAACTTCATCCGCGCCACGTTCAGCGACTGCCGCGCCATATCCACCTCGCCCATATAAATTACGCAGTCGAACCCGAACCGCGCACACACGGTAGCCGTCGCCACGCCGTGCTGGCCGGCGCCTGTCTCGGCGATGATGCGCTTTTTGCCGAGTCGGCGGGCGAGGAGGATTTGGCCGAGGGCGTTGTTGATTTTGTGCGCGCCGGTGTGGAGCAAGTCTTCGCGCTTCAGGTAGATTTTCGCGCCGCCGAGTTCTTCGGTGAGGCGCTCCGCGAAATAGAGCGGCGTCGGGCGCCCCACGTAATCTTTGAGGTAGTGTGCGAGTTCGGCCTGAAAGGCGGGGTCCACTTTCGCGCGTTCATACTCGGCGGTAAGCTCGATGAAATTCTGCATCAACGTCTCGGGCACAAACATCCCGCCGTATTTTCCAAAGTGTCCGTGCGTATCCGGTAGCTGGTCGTAACTGGTCATTGCGGGACAAGACAGGTTTGCGCCGCGCCTTTCAACGGCGAACTTACGGCATCCCCGTCGACAGCCTTGCGAAGTCTTCCGCCGAGATGGGCCCCGCTGCGCCGTTTTCCCGAAGAGGCGCACTACGAGTGGAGCGACGGACGCGGCCCAGCCACTCGCTGCCGAGCGGCTCGGCGAGTAATTCGCGGTGCGTGGCCGCTACCGTCGTTTCGTCTTTTTCGCCCGTCGCTTTTCCTCGCCCGATATGAAAGCCAGCAAGCGCAAGCGTGACGCGGACGGCGGTGGAGCGGCTGTAACTCGTGAGTGTGCAAGGCTCGCAGAGCTGCGCCCGGAGCTGCGCGAAATGCTCCAGCGTCCACATCCCGGGATTCGCGGCGGGGGAATACGGGTCATACATGATGGCGTTCGGCGGTGGCGCTGCGGCCTCCACGCGGAAGTCGCCGGGGTGGAAAAACCACGCGACATTCCCCACATCCACGCGGCCTTCTTCCACGAGCTGCGCAGCGGCAGCGCGCCACGGCACGAGGTAGCCGAGCGCCTCCGCATTGCGCACCGCGAACTCAAGCGGCGCGAGCGAGTGGTCGAAGCTGTGAAGCTCCACGCGCGCGGTGCTCCCAGCCAGCGCCTCCAACACTGCGACAGCGTTTGCGGCTGCTCCCAGCCCGACATCCCACACGATCAATCGTCCGCTTTCTCCCGCTCGCTCGACGATGCGCGACTGCGCGACGTGTAGCCCGCGAGCCTCCGCCATCGGGCCGACGACGGGGTGGAACGTCTCGCCGTGTAAGACGGAGCGCAGGCTCATCGCCCCGGAGGCCACGGGCACGAGCGTAAAGGAATCGGAATCTTCCGGCACGGTCACTTCACGATTCGCCCATCCTGAATCTCCAGACGACGGTCGCCGCGTGTGGCGAGCTGGGCGTCGTGGGTGACGACGATGAGCGTCTTATTTTCATCGCGGACGAGGGCGAGGAGTGTGGAGATGATGCTTTCGCCGGTCTTGCTGTCGAGGTTCCCCGTCGGTTCATCGGCGAAAATGATGCGTGGATTGTTGATGAGCGCGCGGGCGATTGCGACGCGTTGTTGCTCGCCGCCGCTGAGTTCTGCGGGGAGATGAGCGAGGCGATCTTGCAGGCCCACGCGAGCGAGCGCGGCCTCGGCTTCGGCGCGTTTGTTCATACCGCCGATCATCGCGGGAAGTTGGACGTTTTCTAGCGCGGTCAGCTCGGGGAGGAGGTGATACGCCTGAAAGACAAAGCCAAACGCGCTGTTGCGCATGGCGGCGAGCGCGCTCTCGGGTTGCGCGTAGAGCGGTGTGCCCTCGAAGAAGACTTCGCCTTCCTCCGGTCGCTCCAGCCCTGCGAGCGTGTAGAGCAGCGTGCTCTTTCCCGCGCCGCTCGCGCCGCAGAGGAAGACGGACTCGCCAGCGGAGACTTCCAGCGAGATGCCTTGCAGGACATCAATGGTCCGCTGGCCCATCTTGAATGAGCGGCGGAGATTTTGTGCGGTGAGATGTGCGGTCATGTCGTGTGGCGATGAAGGATGTGCATCACTCAAATCCGCTGCGAGAAATATCGTGAAATCCAGGGTGTTGCTGGTCACTAAGCGCGAGCAGCGCGACCATGCGCCCGGTTTTGCCGAGTTCGCGGCGGTAGCTGTAGTAGCGGTCGGGGTGGGCGGCGGTGCAGGTGCCGCAGTCGTGGATGGAGCCGATGCCTGCTTGCGCAAGCTGGCGCGTGATTTCGGAGGGGAAGTCGATTTCGTAAAAGGGCGGGCGGATGCAGGGGCCGAGCTGCGCGACCATCCGCGAGGGAACGCAGCCGTAGGTGGCGACCATCGCATCCACCGTGGCGCGGACGATTTCAAGCTGCGTGCCTTTTTTCCCGCTGTGGATGCAGCCGATGGCGCGGCGCTCGGGATCGACGAGGAAGATGGGGCCGCAGTCGGCGACGTAGATGCCGAGGCACACGGCTGGGTCGTCGGTGATAAGTGCGTCCACTCCCGGGAAGTGTGAGCGCGAGTCGGCGCGGACTGCGGCGACTGCGGAGCCGTGGACTTGCTCGGCAGTGATAAAGCAGCGGTCGCCGAGGCCGAGTTCGGTGCGGAGCTGGGCGTGGGCTGCCGCGAGTCGGGCGAGCGCGGTGTCGCGGTCGGTGTCCACGTCAATGCCGGGGAATCGGCCCGTGAAGGCGTGGATAACGGGCAGTTTGGCAAGTGAGGGGAATGTTTCGCTCGTGCTTTGCATGGTGTGAAAATGTGGCTACTCGCGGAGGCGGTTCATTTCCCCGACGAGCTTCGGCCCGATGTGACGTGGGCCGAGCGGGCGGCCTTCGAGGGTGGCGATGGGCATGACGCCGAGCCAGGAGTTCGTGAGGAATATCTCGTCGGCATTCACGACATCTTCGCGGCGGATGCGGCGCTCTTCGACTTTGCGGCGCTTGATGACCCACTCGCGGACGATGCCGAGTCGGCAGCCGCAGCCGCGCGATGGAGTGAGGATGCGGTCGCCGTGGACGATGAAGACGTTTGCGCAGCAGGCGGAGACGAGTTCGGCGTGGTCGTTGAACAGGAGGGCTTCGTCGAGCTTGCGCGCTTTGGCGGTGGCGAGGGCGTCGGCGTTGAACCAGTAGTTCGCAGTTTTGAGTCCGCCGAAGGGTGCGCGGTAGGTTTCGTCGTGGATGCCGAGCGCCCAGCTCTCTTCGTGCTCGGGCTCGCGGGCTTCTAAAAGGAGGAAGATGCGTGGGACGGTGACTGGCGCGGACGGCCCGCCGTCGCCCGCGGTGATGTAGATGCGGGCGACGCCGTTGATACCCGCCGTCTCCAGCACGTCGGCAGCGCGCCAGAAGATTTTCTCGTCGAGAGGGAAGTCGCGCTCTGCGCAGGAGGCGAGCAGCCGCTGGCGATGTTGCGTCCACAGTTCGATGCGCCCATCCCACACGCGCACGGTCTCGAATAGCGCCATGCCGTAGCGAAACCCACGGTCCGCAAGCGGCACGGATGTCGCAGGGGAAAATTCGGAGCCCGTCCAAAGCCATGATTGCATGGGTGTGGCGGTAGGCGATTGGCGTGCGGTGGACAAGCGTGTGAAAACAAAAAAACGCCTCCCGCTTTCGCAGGAGGCGTTTTTGCTGAGCCTTAGTGGCCGTGCGGTTTAGTTGGCCGCTTCGGTTTTTTCACCAGCGCTCTTCCAGCCGGAAATGCCAGCGGAGAGGTGCTTGATGTTTTTGTAGCCGAGCTTCTCTGCTGCTGTTGCGGCTGCCTTGTAGGCGCTGCAAGCGGGACCGCCGCAATAGGCGACGACGAGCGCGTCTTTGTCCGCAGGAAGTTTCGACGCGAGGTCGGCTTTGGATGCGCTGAAGTCAATGGCGGTTGGGACGTGGCCAGCTTTGAACGAGCTGGAGCCGTTCACGTCGATGATGGTGACTTTCTTATCGGCGATGGCTTTCTTCAGGTCGGCGATGCTGATGTCTGCGAACTCGCCAGCGAAGGCGGTAGCAGAGATGAACATTGCGGCGACGAGTGTAAGGATTTTCTTCATGGTTGTTTTTATGATTTGTTGTTTTGAGTTTGAACATCTCCCTCAGCATTGGGCTGAAGGATTGCTCGGGCTTTAGCGTTCCGGTTGCTGGTGGCAACCGAAAAACCGCAGCGGAAGCGACATTCGCTTACTATGACCCACCGACGAGCGGTTTTATTCTAAATATTTTCGGCAGTTTTTGGAGACAGGTTCGCGGCAAACAAAAACGCCGACTCCATTGCGGAGTCGGCGTTTGAGTGAATTCGTTTTGTCGGTGGGTTACTTCGGCATCAGGACTTCGATGTTGTCGCCATCGAGCCAGTCGCCAGCTTTTACGAAAGCGTTGGCCTTTTTGTCGTCAGGGCGGGTGACGAAAGAAGTGTCGCCATCCACTTTGAGGCCGGCGCCTTCGCTCACGACTTTTGCGCTGTGGTCCACATAAACGACGATTGCATCGGTCCGATCCCAGATGCCACCTTTTTTGCCGGTGCCCTTCACGTATTGCCCAGCCGAGCTGGAGAAAGCGGTCGCCATAAGCGGCCAGCGGGCGTCGGAGACTTCGGTGAGGCCACGAACGTAGCTCCAGTCGCATTCGTTGGTGCGGAGTTTGTATTGGTCCGCCGTGTCGGAGGACGCCGCTGCGTTTTCGCACCACTTTGACTTCTTGTTGATAAAGATGACCTTGCTGGTGGAATACTTCGGCATCAGCGACTCCAGCGCGTCGTTCGATGTGGCGAAGCGATTGGAGGCGGCCTCCGGGTCTTGGTAGGCCGGATAGACGCCGTCGTGGTCGCTCGCATACATCTTCAGAGCGGTAGAAATCTGCTTTGAATTGTTGAGCGAGTCGGTGAGACGGCCCTTTTTCTGTGCGCTGGCGAATACAGGCAGTGCGAAGCCTGCGAGGATGGCGATAATCGAGATTACGACGAGCAATTCGATCAGAGTAAATGCTGAGTGTTTTTGGATTTTCATAGATTTGATTGGTGGGACGTTGTTGGAAGCGCAAATTAAGTCGGCATCTCATTTCCCGCAAAGGAAAAAATGTGAACTCGCTGATAGATTTGCGCTTACACTGGCGATTGGTTCGCCCGCGCGATGGCGGCTATGACGCCCATCGCCTTGTTCACCGTCTCTTGGTATTCGTATTCTGGAGTGCTGTCGGCGACGACACCCGCGCCCGTTTGGACGTAGGCTTTGCCGTCTTTTAGTACGGCGGTGCGCAGTGCGATGCATGAGTCGCTATTTCCATCGAACCCGAAGTAGCCGACCGCGCCCGCATAGACGTTGCGCTTGGATTGGTCGAGTTCCGCGATGACTTGCATGGCGCGCACTTTGGGCGAACCGCTTACGGTTCCGGCCGGGAAAGTCGCTCGCATCACGTCGTAAGCGGAGCGGTCCGGGCGAAGGCGCCCCTCCACATTGCTGACGATGTGCATGACGTGACTGTAGCGCTCCACGATCATAAAGTCGTTCACTTTCACACTCGCATACTCGCTCGCACGGCCCACGTCGTTGCGGGCGAGGTCCACGAGCATGAGATGTTCGGCGCGCTCT
Organism: Chthoniobacteraceae bacterium; assembly: GCA_947471505.1. GTDB lineage: Bacteria > Verrucomicrobiota > Verrucomicrobiia > Chthoniobacterales > Chthoniobacteraceae > SXWH01. The sequence goes on from CANIWM010000047.1 coordinate 42,660, forward strand.
TTCGGGTCGGCGAGAAGATCAGCGGCGTTGAATGCGTCTTCTTCCGGCGTCGCGCCCCGGCGGCGGGTTCCGGCGATGGGGCGGATTTCGATTTTGCCGTTAATCGCCCGCACATGCACCTCGGGCGAACTGCCCACGAGCGCGAAGCGGCCCGCGAATTTCATGCAGAACATATACGGCGACGGATTCACAAATCGCAGCGCCCGATACAGAGTCACCGGGTCGCCGGAAAACTCGGTCTCGAACCGCTGGCTGACAACGATTTGAAACGCATCGCCCGCGTGGATGTATTCCTGACATTTCGCCACCATGTCGAAGAACTGCTCGCGCGTCGTATTACTGCGGCATTCCGCCGGAGCTGGCGCGGGCGTGATGGGAAAAGGCGGGAGCTGATTCGGCTTCGCCAGCTTTTCCAAAATCGCGGAGATACGCACCTGCGCCGCCGCATAAGCCGCATCCACATCGCCCTCGATAAATGCGTTCGCCACCACGCGAATGCGCCGCTTCAAGTGGTCGAAAATGAGGACCGTATCCGCGATGACAAAAAGGCTCTCCGGTAACCCAAGTTCGTCCTTTTTCGCCGCCGGAACCGTCGGCTCAAAGAAGCGCACCATGTCGTAGCTCAAGTAGCCCACAGCCCCGCCCGCAAAGCGCGAGCGGAGCTCTGGCGGTTCGTCCGGCAGAGGCACGTATTTGTATTTTGACATCAGTGCTTCGACGTCGGCGAGCGGGTCGCGCACGCTCTGAAACTCCCGCGTGGCGCCATTCTCCGAGAGCTTTACCGTGCGCCCCTGGCTCTCTAATACCGTCCTCGCTCCGGTGATGAGAAACGAGAAGCGCCCGGTCTGCTCAATCTTCTCCACGCTTTCAAAAAGAAACGTGTAGCCGCCATCATCGAGCTTGGTGAAAGCCGCGATAGGCGTCTCCGCGTCGGCGATGATTTCGGCGTAAACCGGGATGAGGTTGCCCTTTTTTGCCAAAGCGGAAAACTCCGCCAGCGAAGGTGTGAAATGTGTGTTCATAGAAAAAGTCAGACGCCGTACGTTTTTGCTGCGTCGAAGAGCGGCGTCTCCTCGATAGGTTTTGGCAAACCGTGGTTATCGAGCTCTTGAAAAAAGCACGACTCATAGCCCGTGTGACACGCCCCTCCGGTCTGCTCGACCTCAAAAAGCAGCGTGTCTTTATCGCAATCCACGGCCCACCGTACCACACGCTGGACGTTACCGCTCGTCTCGCCCTTCACCCAGTATTTTTGCCGGGATCGGCTGAAGTACACCATCATCCCTTTTTCGAGCGTCATGCGGATGGATTGGTCGTTCATCCACGCCATCATGAGCACGCGCTTGCTCTGCGCGTCCTGCACGATTGCTGGGATGAGTCCGTCTGAGTTGTATTTGAATTGGCTGATCATGTGTTTGGTAAAAAAGAAAACGGCCCGTGATTCGCGGTATCGGAATCAACGGGCCAAGAGGCTTCGGCGCACAGTGGCGACGACCGTTCCGCAGAAGCGCGGAACCGGCCCGTCAAAAATGCCACCAATGCCAGAAAAATTTCATCTGCCGCTTTGGATACGCGGCGACGCGTGGGGAGAAAAGGGAAAAGTTCAATCTGGGAGCAGCAACTCCGCGCGACTGTAGAGAGCGGCACTGCCGCCCATGCCGACGCGGTCGCCGCGCAGTTCGCAGTGAATAGTGCCGCCCCGCTTAGAGAGTTGGCGCGCGACCATCTTGGTCTTGCCGAGTTTTTCCGCCCAATATGGGATGAGCGTGCAGTGTGCGGAACCAGTTACAGGGTCCTCGGGAATTCCGACGGATGGGGCGAAAAATCGGGAGACGAAATCTACTTCGCGTCCCGCCGCTGTGACGATCACGCCGAGGCTGTCGAGCGTGGCGAGCTGCGGGAAATCGGGAGTGAGCGTGCGCACTTCTTCCTCGTCGCCGACGACCGCCATGTAGTCGCGGTTCCTGCGGACTTCGCGCGGCACTTGGCCGAGGCCTGAGTAGAGGGCGGGCGGCGCCGGGCTGGGTTCGCCGGGGCGACTGGGGAAGTCGAGCATCACCACGCTGCCGTCGAACGAAGCGCTAAGCGGGCCGCTTTTCGATTGGAAATTGACCGTCTCTTTTTTGTGGCCGAGTTCCGTGAAAAGCACGAAGGCCGAGGCGAGTGTCGCGTGGCCGCAGAGATCGACTTCTTGGTCGGGCGTGAACCAGCGCAGCTCGAATGTGTCGCCGACTCGGACGAGGAATGCGGTTTCGCTCAAGTTGTTCTCGGCGGCGACTTGTTGGAGCAGCGAATCGCGCAGCCAGCGTTCCAGCAGGCAGACGCCAGCAGGGTTTCCACTAAAAACGCGGTCGGTAAATGCGTCCACTTGGTAATACGGTACTTTCATTATACCGGAACCTGCCAGAGCGCGACGGGTTCGCGCAAGTGTGAGCGTGGTTTTTTGAAACTCCCGGCTTTGCGGGAGCGTTACCGTTGGTAAGATCCCACTTTTATGTCCACGCCGCTCTACAGTCCTTGCGTCTCGCGCCTCTCGAAATTCTGCGTCTTTGCGACGCTTGTCCTGATTTTTTTGGGCGCAATCGTGACGACTTATGATGCCGGCATGGCTGCGCCGAATGCGCCGCATGTCGATGGCACTTTGCTGAACCCTACGACGCCGGGGACCGACATCCCTTGGTATAAAAATCCGCCTTTGCTCAAGGAGCACGGTCACCGGTTGGTCGCGATGGCGATGGGGCTGAGTGTCGGGGTGATGGCTGCGATGCTTTGGAGGAACTGGACGGCGTTCTTTGTTGCGATTGCATTTATGTTCGCGGCGGAGGGTTGCCGGGCGTTTGGGTGGAAGGGAAATGTGATTTCGCAGCTCCGTGTGTGGCCTGCGATGATCATATTTATCGGGATGCTTGTGGGCCGGATGAAGCGACGAGGTGAGAAGATGACTGTGGATCAAGGGCTCGTGCTCGCGGCCTACATCGGCGCGTGTGTGCAGGCGGCGCTGGGTTCGCTGAGGGTGGAGATCGAGACGGCGGGGAACCTCGCGCTCGCCACGAACATCCGCACTTTCCACGGAGTATTTGCGCAGATTTTCCTCGCGCTCCTCGTCGTGCTGGCGGCGCGGCTTTCGCCGATCTGGAAGGAACTTGGCGAGCGTCCGAAGATCGACGGCGCACGCAAGATTCACGTCATGGCGATCGTGCTTCAATGGCTCTACATCATCCAGCTCGCGTGTGCGGCTTATCTCCGGCATCGGGGGCTTGGGCTGGTGATCCCTACGTGGCCGGCAGCGGGGAGCGGGATGATGCCGGATGTCTGGACGCATCCCGTGGGGATTCATTTCCTCCATACGCGGGTGCTTCCGATTCTCATCACGGGGCACGTGATCGGGCTCGCCATCGCTTGTTTGAAGCGGGCGGCGGGTGAAGTGCGAATCACGCGGCTCGGTTTGGCGTTGCTTGCCATGGTCATCGTGCAGTTCATGCTCGGCGTCATGATCATCTGGAAAGGGCGGCATCCGCACATCACCAATACCCACGTCGTCGTTGGCGCGCTCATCTGCGCGACGACCGCGCTGCTCGCGGCGCGTAGCTGGAGGGTGAAGGCGTGAGTGAACCCGTGGCCGTGCCGGCGGCAAATGCCGAGCCGGGCATCCTCGCCGACCTTCTGGATCTCACGAAGGCGCGGCTGAACATGCTCGTGCTCATCACGACGTTCGTCGGCTATTGGATGGGCGCAACGGGTGCGATCGACTGGCTGCGACTCATCCAGGCGATGCTCGGCACCGCCCTCTGCGCGGCGAGCGCTGCGGCGCTGAACCAGCTTTGGGAGGTGAAAATCGACGCGCTGATGCCCCGCACCGCCGATCGACCCATCGTTGCCGGGCGTATGAAAAAGAGCGCGGCATTTTGGATCGCACTCGCACTCGCAGCCATCGGCGGCACCTGGCTGTGGCTCGCGGTGAATGCGCTCAGCGCGATTCTCGCAGTAAGCACGATCCTCATTTACGTCGTCCTTTATACACCGCTGAAGCGTGTCTCTGCGTGGTGCACGCTCGTCGGAGCGGTGAGCGGCGCGATTCCTCCGGTGGTCGGCTGGGCTGCGGCAAATCCGCATCTTTCGCTCGGCGCGTGGGTGCTTTTCGGCGTGCTTTTTGCGTGGCAGATGCCGCACTTCCTCGCCATCGCGTGGATGTATCGCGACCAGTATCGCAGCGCGGGGCTCGTCATGCTGAAGCGCGACGACAACACGGGCTTTCCCACCGCAATCACCAGCCTCTTCTTCACGTTCCTGCTGACCGGAATCACCCTCGTGCAATTCAACGCGGGCCTCGGCGGCAGCATCTATCTTGGCGGTGCACTTCTGTTTAACAGCATCTTCTTCCTCGCCGCACTCCACTTCTGCGCCGACCGTTCGCGTCCCGTGGCGCGGCGGCTCTTCTTCACGAGCATCATCTATCTGCCGCTCATTCTCGGGCTCATGGTGTTTACGAAAGTATGAGGGCGCTCGCATTTCTCGCCGCCATCGCGCTCGTCGGGTGCGAGCAAAAGGCGCCGCCGCCGTTTGACTCACCCGCGAAGGAAGTCACCGATCCGCTCGCCGATATGCTGGAGCATCCGCGCTACACGGTGCCCCCGTTCACGCTCACGGAGCGGAGCGGCCAGCCGTTTGACTCCACAACGATGCGGGGCAAAGTGTGGGTCGTCGATTTCTTCTTCGCCACGTGCCCCGGCATTTGCACGGCGCTCAGCGCGGAGGCGCAAAAAGTTCACGCGGCCACTGCCGATCTTCGCGATGTCGCGCTCGTCTCCATCTCCACCGACGAACGTGACACGCCGGAAATCCTCCGCGCCTACGCCGAGCGCCATAAGGCGGACACGCGCTGGTTTTTTCTCACCGGAAAAAAGGCGGACGTCTTTCACCTCGGCAACGATGGCTTTAAGCTCGTGCTGGCCGACAACACCGCCGTCGATGCGAAGGAACAGTTCATCCACAGCGGAATGCTCGTCCTCATCGATCGCGCCGGGATGATCCGCGGCTACTACGACGCCGTGGGACCAAAGGCCGAGGAAAACCGCCTGCGTCTCATCACCGACATCCAACGTATACACGCTCAATGACACTGCCAGCCATCAACGCCAGCCTCAACGCCACCGCCGCCCTGCTCCTCATCCTCGGCATGATCTTCATCAAGCGCGACCGCAAACAAGCCCACGGATACACGATGGGCGCAGCGTTCGTCGTCTCGTGCGCATTCCTCGCCTGCTACCTCTACCACAAGTATTCGCTCTACCACGACACCGGGAAGGCGAACACCGCATTTGCAGGCCCGCAGCCGTGGAAGACCATCTATCTCGTCATGCTCGCGAGCCACGTGTTGCTCTCAATCACGGTTCCGCCGCTCGCCATTATCACCATGCGCCACGCGCTCGCCGGGCGATATGAACAGCATCGGAGGCTCTCCAAAATCACGCTCCCGATCTGGCTCTACGTGAGCGTCACCGGAGTGCTCGTGTATTTCTTCCTCTACCGCTGGTTCCCGGCGTAAATCGACGCTCACTTTTCGTGGCCACGATCATCTCGCATCCCGCAGTTCCGCTCGCCGTCGGCATCGCGTTGGGTCGCGGCGTGATTCCGGCGCGGTTGCTGGAGTTTGGTCTCCTTTGTTCGATTTTGCCGGACTTAGACGTGCTCGCTTTCAAGCTGGGCATTCCATACGAGGCGATGCTTGGGCACCGGGGGTTCAGCCTAAAAACGGCAGTTGAGGGTTGAGGGCGAGGGGGAGCGGCGCGGGTTGGATTTCACGGTGGCGGCAGGTCGATGATGCTGCGCGCGGTGGTTGCGCGGTCGCTGTTTTAGAAAATCAGCGCGTTTTGTTTGGGTGGGGAGG
>CANIWM010000048.1 GCA_947471505.1 Chthoniobacteraceae bacterium
CCTAAAAACGGCAGTTGAACGGATTTTCAGAGAAAAATGAGCCTTGGACGGGTGAGTGATTTTCAACTGCTCCGCAGTTGGCAATTTCCAGAGTAAAATACCCTATTTTTCGGCCTCAAAAACGGGGTCAACTGCCGTTTTTAGGATGAATTGGTCAAACGCACCATCACGCCGACACAGGTCTATGTGCAAGGAGGCCGTAGGGGGATGATATCTTGGCCAATCAAGGCTTGGTCACTCGCAGGCGAATGTATTGCGCCGAGCTCGACGTTGTTGTGCTGCGCCACATCTCGGACGCCATGCTTCCGGTGACTACCCGCGCTACCATTTCGGCGGGTGTCCAAGTGACGAGATCGTCGCTCGTTTCGCAAAGGCACGAGACGTCTTCCGCCAGAAGATTGTGAGGGAAGGTGAGCGTCAGCCGACCCGTGACGTCCACGCCCGCGACGAGTGCGCCGGGACCGCTGGTATTGGATGAGGGGTTCGTCCCGAGTGCGTGTTCGATCAGTGCTGGCAGCGCGTCGAAATCGCCATCGGACGCAGCGACACCGGCAAAAGACACCGCATCGCTTCCGGCGGGGTTGCCGCCGATCGTCGTGCTGTTGCGCCATGCCGCCGGCTGGTTGGCGGCGATGTTTGCGGGGAGAACTCGCGAGAGGCTGTAGCCGCCACCGTCCGCGCCTTGGGGCCACGGGAGTGCGCCGTCGTAGGTGAACGAATCGAGCGTCGCGCCGCCCGTCGGTGCGCTGGAGAAGGTGATGAGCTCGCCACCATCGTCGAGGTTTCCGTCGTAGATGCCGGCGACGGGGACTTCGGTGCCATACGCCGCACGAAAGGCGAACAGGTCTTTCACGATGACGATGCGTTCGCCGGGCGCGAGCAGGGTGTCGAAGTAGTCCGAGAACGTAAATGCGACTCCGGCGGTGAGCGCTGTATTGCGTAGATTCACTGCCCGCGTGCCGATATTGCGAAGCTCGATAAACTCCTGCGCATCTCCCGCTGTGGGGTTGTAATTCAGCTCGCTGATTACGATATCACCGGGCGCGACGGCAGTTCCGATTTGGAAGTATGCCTCATTCAATGCGGACCAGCCGGTGCTCGCGTTTTTGTGCCGCGATTTGATGACCGCGCTCTTCGTCAGCGCTGGAAGCGCGGGGCTCGTGCCAACCACGAAAAGCTGCGCAGTCGGCGAAATCGCACCGCCAGGCAGCCGCGGATCGGAGCCATCGAGCGTGTAATAGATCTGCGCGGAGGTCGGCGCCGCCGGACCGGTGAACGTCGGTAGAAAGCCGCTTGAGACGCTCCCTCCTTGCTGGTTGAGCAGCGGCGCTTCGCGATTCTCTGCAGTTGGCGGATAAAAGCCGCTCGTGCGGAGCTGCCCGAGCACGGTCGCAGTGTTCGGCGGCATCCAGGTATTCAGGACGCTATCGCGTGCTACGATCCACGATGGGTACGTCCGAAAATTGGTCGCCGAATTTGAATACCACCGGGCGCATTCGCTCTTCAGTGCTTTCTCGATCTGCGCACACCGTGTGCGTAGTCGCTGATCATTGCGGGCTGGGGTGAGCACCCCGCTGTTGAAATACATCCGGTAAATTCGGTCCGACAAGAACACCCGATGATCCACTGTGTTCGCATTCCACAGTCCCGAGAATACATCGCCCGGACCATCGCCGGACTTGCGCGTCGGAGTCAGGCCGGCGGCCGTGTAAACGAGGCGGTCGCCCCAGCCGTCCCATGTCGAGTCGGATGCTTTTAAAAAGCCGTCGCCGTCGTTGAGGAATATCTTGAATCCACTGCCCGCGACGGACGGCCCGGCGATGCGGTACTCGCCCTCGCAGCGGCCAAACATCCACATCAGCAACCAGTCCGTGTATTCCCCGAGGTCAATAAATGGACGCACGCCGGTGAAGTTGGACCGAAGTGATTTGATGCGCGCCCACGCACTGCCGTCGCCGTCGGCGATGCTGCCGACATCCCACGTGACGCCGATGTTTGCGTTACCGTTGATTGTCTCGTAGTTGAGGTCGCTGCCGCCGAGATAGCGCGCCGCCATCTTTGCGTCCCAGTGCTCACGCGCATGATAGACGCCGTGATACACACCGTTCAGATACATGTGCACGAAGCGCCCGTGCGGATGCAGCGTTCCGGTTTCGAGCATCGTGTCGTCCGTGAAAACATTCCCCATGTAAAAGCCGCGCTGCCTCATGTCGTGCTCTCCGGCGCGGAAGTCGATGGTGTCAAACTTCGTCACCGGACGCAGCCCATGGTCGTAGCCTTCGTAGATCGGGTAATCCAGACTGGTCGCTCCATACTCGCCCTTGAACGAAATACGCATCGCGCGCTTCGCGAAGTTTGCCGCCGAGTTTCCGTAGTTTTCCACTCCGCAGTTTTCTTGGAAACCGACGACGCCATCCGGCCGAATCCACTCGACCGATGCGGGCACCGCGGCCGTCGTTAAAATCGTGCTGCCCGTGGAAATCGACACGCTTGGCAAATCCCGGAGGCTCTCGATTTTCTCTGCATCGGTCGGGCTTCCCCCGTTTGCCCATGTGAAGACGGGCGACGTGATCAGGCTGTTGAGGAAAATGTAAGTATTGGTCCGCACATCCGATGAAATCGCCCCGGTCTTGTATGCTGCCGCGCGCAAGATCGTCGTCGCGGTGACCGCGATGGGCGCAGTGTAAACGGTCCCCGTCGTGCTCGTGGGCGCGGCACCGTTCGTCGTGTAACGGATCGTCGCGCCGGCCGTCGTCGTGGTTAGCGCTACGTTCTGCGATAGATCGTAGAAGCCGCGCGCAACGGAGAACACCGGATCCTGCACGATCTCCGAATAGACTGCGCCGTTCGCCGCCCCCGGCGTCGGCGGCTGCATGTAGCCGACCACGGCGCCCGAGTCTTGCCCGTAGCTGATGTTTGATTGCTGCGCGGGAAACTTGAGCGGTTCGGGATACGTCGCAGGAATCTGCTGGAGCACGACACTTCCAGGCCCGACGAGCGCGAAGTAGTCGCCTGCGTTTGATAGTTTGAAATTCGTGTGCAAGGGCGCCGCAGGGTTTATGTAATTCTTGCCCGAACAAAACACGACGAGTCGGCCATTTCCCGGCACCGACGCTCCAGCCGGAAACGCCCACTGAAGAGGAATGTCGGCCTTGTTCGTGAGAAAATAGCCGGCCAAATCGAAGCGATACGGGCTCGAATTCGTCAGCTCGATCCAGTCCGGGCTGTCACCGTCTTGATCATTCAGACCGCCGTCGTTTTCCGCCAGCAGTTCCGTAATCAGCGGCGGCGTTTGTGTCACATTCACGCCGATGTTCACCGTCGCGGTGCTCGTTCCTCCCGAGCCAGTCGCACTCAGCGTGTACGTCGTGCTCACGGTGGGACTCACCGAATAACTTCCAGTCGCGCCAGTCAGCGCGATCGCCCCGGGATTCAGCGTCAGGGAAGTCGCGCCTTCCACGTTCCACGAAAGCGACACGGTCTCGCCCGCCGCGATTGTTTCATCGCTCGCGACAAACGAAACGATCTTCGGCGGCTGCAAGCCATACACTTCCACCTCGGCGATCTGCGGATTGTAGCCCGCGCCGTTCAAATTCACGACGCGGATGAAACGCCCCGCAAACGTGCCGGTCGGGTTTGCAGACGCCACCATTGTATCCACGCCGCCCATCCCGGAGTTGCTCCCGTCGGCCCGCAGCGTCGCGATCCAGTTTTGCGCCCCCGGCACACCGCCGTTGTCTGCAAACACGCGGACACTGTCGTTGCTCAATCGCTCCGGGCAGCAACTTGCGCGATTGCGAAGCACGATACTCGAAAGGGTGTAAGTCGCCCCGAGATCGATCTGGTAATAGAAGCCCGTATTCCCCGACGCCGCATTCGGGTGGGTGAATGTCGCAGCGTTTCCATCGACGACATTTGTGACCGGGTATCCAGAAATCAGCGCCGCCGAGGCCGTGATTGGTTTGTTCAGCGCAAGGTTCGTCTGGGCACGCAGAGACGAACCGCAGAAAAGCAGGCAGATGAGGAAGAACAACGGTACGCGGAAAATTCGCATGAGTGAGTTTCGAAATGAGAGGCGCAAACCCACTATCGAACAGGTCGGGAAAAATGACAGTCGTTTTGCGAGGGGCTTCTTTCCCGAGGTTCCGTGGACGATTGCCTTGGAAGTTTTGCGGTTCCGGCTGTGCCGAGTTTGATGCGAACGTGCTTTCCCTCGCCAAGACGAGCGGAGTTGGGCGCGTAGTATTAGATTCACCGCCACATGAAAATCCATCGCCTCGTAGCACTCCTGCTCACGCTCACTATGTCCGCATTTTCGGCGGAGCCGCCAAAGACTCCGCCGGACCTCACTCGAGATAGTGCGGTGGACCGCAAGTTGACTTACAACCTTGGGTCGACGGGGCTTCGGGGGTGGATTTATACGAAGCCCGCGAATTATCTCGATAGTCTGCAAGGGCGGACGACGGCGGCGAGTCGGCAAATTCTCGTGACCCATGTGGGCGCTAAATCCCCGGCGGATGGAGTGGTGAATGTGGATGATGTGATCCTCGGAGTTGGCGGGAGGCCTTTCAGTGAGGATGCCCGGAAGAGTTTGGCAGGGGCGATCCAGTTGGCCGAGCAGACGGGGAGTTTGAAGATGACGATCTGGCGTGCTGGCAAGACGCAGGACGTGGAGTTGAAGATGCGTGTGCTCGGGGCATACAGCGCGACGGCGCCTTACGCCTGCGCGAAGTCGAAGCTCATCTTCGAGGATGCTTGCAAGGTGCTCGCTGCGGAGCCGCTGAAGGACGGGATCATGGGCTCTATCAGCGCGCTGGCTCTGCTTTCGACGGGGAATGCGGAGTATTTGCCGAAGGTCCAGGAGTTTGCGCGCAAGATGGGGCCGACGTCCCTGAAGCTGGAGCTGAAAGACGGGATGGTGGTGTGGGATTGGGGCTACCGGAATCTTTTCCTGAGCGAGTATTTTCTGCTCACGGGCGACAAGGAAGTGCTCCATGCCATCAACGAATATACGCTCACGCTGGCGAAGGGGCAGAGCCTCTATGGCACATTTGGGCACGGACTTTCGCGGCTCACACCGGAGGGAAAATTGCACGGCTCCATCCCGCCATATGGGCCGGTCAATGAGGCTGGGCTGATCGGGAATCTGGCCATCGTGATGGGGAAGAAGTGCGGCGTAGCGGATCCGGAAGTGGACGCAGCCATCGCGAGGGCTGCGGGATTTTTCGGCTACTTTGTCGATAAGGGCTCGATTCCATATGGCGAGCACGAGCCCTGGCCTTATCACGAAAACAACGGGAAGGTCTCCATGTCTGCCGTGCTCTTTGCTCTGCAAGGCAACAAGGTGAAGGAGGCGCAATTTTTCGCAAAAATGGCGACTGCTGGATACCGGAGTCGCGAGTGCGGGCACACGGGGCAGGGGTTCAGCTACCTGTGGAGCGCGCTCGGCGCGAATGTCGGCGGGCCGGCGGCGGCGGCGGCGTTTGTGCACGAGGCATCGTGGCATCTCGACCTCGTGCGGCGCTGTGATGGCTCCTTAACCTACGACGGTGGCGAGCAATACGGCCCCGGCAAAACGGACGACGACACTTACTACGGCAAGAGCGGATACTACGGCCTCAGCCCCACTGCGACGTATGTGCTCACGTATGCGTTGCCGTTGAAGAAGTTGTGCATCACCGGCAAGGAAGCCAAGCCCGCGAACTCGCTGAGTGCGGCGGAAGTGACGAGTGCGATTGCATCCGGGCGCTTCGATACGGCGCGGACAAAAATGACTCCAAAGGAGTTGGTGGCAGCGTTTGGCGATTGGTCGCCCATCGTGCGCGGCTGGGCGGCGGATGAGCTGGCCGAGCGGCCCGAGGCGAAGGCGATGGTGCCAGAACTTATCGCGCTCGCCGATGGCAAGGACGTGCACATGATCCAAGGTGCGTGCGAGGCGCTCGGTGAAATCAAGAGCGTAGAAGCTTTGCCCGTTTTGGTTCGCCGGCTTTCGCATCCCGATCGCTGGGTGCGCTTCAAAGCTGCGCAGGCGATCAAAAAGATGGGCGGCGCGGCAAAACCCGCCATCCCGGAAATTCTGAGTGCACTCGTGCAAACCACCGAGCCGCTGCTGCCTGTGAACTGGGCCGATCCCATCCAACTCACTCACGGCCAGCTCGCCGCCACGCTATTCGAGGGCCCGCTCGCCGATGCCGTCCAAGCCGCCGACCCGAAGCTGCTTTATCCCGCAATCCAAGCCATCTCCCGCAACGCCGACGGAATGGCCCGCGCGAAACTTCGCAGCTTCTTTGACCGGCGGCTTAAGCTCGAAGACGTGGTGGCTCTCGCGCCAGACATCTTCGCCGCAGTGAAAACCCCGAGCCCGGCGGATACGATGTTTAGTAATGAAATCCGGATGGGCGGCTTCAAGGCGCTGACGAAATACAACTTCAAAGAAGGCGTCGAAGTCGGCGTCGAGTTCGCGAAAACGCAAGGCGGGCACGGGAGTGAAAACCGGACCGGTGAAATCATGAAGGAGATCGTGAAATACGGAACTGCCGCGCGTGGAGCGATCCCGGGCCTGCGCGAACTGATCGTTTCCTTCAACGAGCAATGCGCTCGCGGCGAATACCCTAAGGGTGAACTCAACAACCGTCGAGTTGGGGCTGTGGAAGATGCGATTAAAGCCATCGAGACTGCCACCTCACAGCCCGAGTTGCGGAGCATCGCGGGGACGCCGAAGGCACAGTAGTTCCGGACTTCGGTCTGGACGACGTCGCCGCCCGTTAGCTTCGCCGGAGCCGATCCACAGGTAGAGCAGGTAAATCGAGTCCTCCGCCCCGGAGCTCGCGTGAACGTGAAATCATTTTCCTCGACGGCGGTATTTCCGGGGAACGCTTGCGACGCAAACTGGAACATTCTTGTCGCAAATAAATCGTCGCCAGCGTGGTGGTAAAGCGTCCAAGCTCACCAAAATAAATGATACGCGAAATACGACCGATGAGAACTCTCTCATACATGATTGCGACGCTGATAGTGGGAATCGGGGCTTTTTTGATAGCGCCTTTTGTCTCCGGTCAGCCGACTCGCGTGGCTCCGCTTCCAAAGCCTGTTGTTGAGGCGCCGAGTAATCCGCAGCCGGCAAAGCCCGAGCCGATCTTACTGGTTCAAAATACGGTGCCACCGCCTGCGCCGCCCGTCGTTCCGGCGGCACCCGCTGCGCCTGTTGCGCCTGTCGCGCCTGTCGCGGCCCCTGAGTTGGTGCCCGTCGTGCCACCGGCGATCCCTGTGCCGAAGCTCCAGAAGAAGGACAAGAATCGCAAGGCGTCGGACGATTTTTTCATCGGCCCTGTGCGCAAGCTTGAGTTCGTGTGGGAGCCGGAAGAATGGGAGTATTTGAAGCGCGATAATCGTCGCTATGCGGAGTGCGACATCATCGAGACTTTGCCGGATGGGACTACGAAGACGCATAAGCACGCGGCGGTGAAACTGAAGGGCGCAGCGGGGAGTTTTCGCGGGCCGGATGATAAGCCGGGGCTCACCATTAGTATGGATAAATACAAGGGGGCTGAGCGATTTCACGGGATGGATAAGTTCCACCTGAATAACGGTGCCCAAGATGGGAGCTTCCTCAACGAACTGGTGGGTGGCGAGTGGTGCCGGGCGAGCGAAGTGCCTGCTTCGCGCTGCACGCATGTGCTCGTGAAATGGAACGGGCGTGAGCTGGGGCTGTATCTGTTTAAGGAAAGCTTCTCGGATGACTTTCTCGCTTACTTTTTCGAGAAGACGGATGGCAGCTTTTACGACGGGCATTTTATCGCCGAGGTGGATGGTGATTTGGAGAAGCAGCAGGGTGCGGACCGGAAGGACAAGTCGGACCTGAAGGCGCTTGCGGCGGCGTGCAAAATTGGTGACCCGAAAGCGAAGTGGGAGGCGGTGGCAAAGGTGCTGGATGTGGAGGAGTTCTTGCGCTCGCTCGCTCTGGAGACATTCACCTGCCACTGGGATGGCTACAATTTTAACCGGAACAACTACCGCATCTATTTCGACCCGAGGACGGGGAAGGCGAATTTCTTTTGTCATGGGATGGACCAGCTTTTCAGCGACGCGAGCTGGCCCGTCGTGCGCGACCCAGGCTCGCTCGTCGGGCAGACGGTCTTTAGTAATCCTGAGTGGAAAAAGCGTTACCGGGAGATCGCCGAGGAGATTTATACGAAGGTGCTCAAAGGGCGCGATTGGGAGGTGCGGATCGCGGACCACGGAAAGAAGATCGTGGAGGCTTTGAGCAAGCAGAACCCGCAGTGGGGGAAGGATTTCCAGGGCCAGATTACGGCCACGCAACAGCGCGTGATGGGGCGTATCGCGGCTATCGGCAAGCAGTTCGGGGATATGCCCAAGCCGTTCGAGTGGAAGAACGGTGTCGCGAAAATCGGAGGCAAGCAATGGCGTGGCGAGGGGAGCGGTGGGCTGGATGAAGTGCAGGTGGACGGGCAACGCTGCTACCACTTAAAGGCGGACGGGAGTTCGTCGGCGTCGTGGCGGCGAACCGTCGCGTTGGAGCCGGGTAAATATCGCTTTGAGGCGATGGCAAAGGTGGCGAATGTGGATGATACAGGTGATGAAAGCGGGCGCGGCGCGGGCCTCCGCATCAGCGGAGCGCAGCGGGCCGCTGGGTTCAAAGGGACGAGTGGCTGGCAGAAGTTGGCGTATGATTTCGACGCGACGGGGGCGGATGTCGTCCTTGTGGCTGAGCTTCGCTCCAAGAATGGCGAGGTGTGGTTTCAGGACGAAGGGTTCCAGCTTGTGCGGGTGAAGTAGGCTGAAACGGTGGCGTTTCACAAACGTTTCACTTCCCCGACGATGCGGGACGCGCTCTAATAAGACCCCACTCCCTCCGGTATTTAATACACTCTACTATGGACATTTTCATCCTTCGCGGCGGCGAACAGACAGGGCCGTTCGACGAGCAGGCCGTGCAGAAACTCATCAAATCCGGTGCGGCGCGCCCGCACGACATGGCGTGGCGCAAGGGTTTGCCTGCTTGGTTGCCTGTGAGCGAGGTGCTGAATCCCGGTAGCGAAAAGCCGAGTGAGCCACCGCGAGTCGTGCAAGTCTCAGGGGTCCAATCGGCGCCTCAGTCTGTGCCGCCTGCGACGGCGAAACAGAAGGCGCTGCTGAAGTATCTCGGAGTCGAGTTTTCCGACAAGGCGTCGAAAGGGGAAGCTGC
This sequence comes from Chthoniobacteraceae bacterium, assembly GCA_947471505.1. Taxonomy (GTDB): domain Bacteria; phylum Verrucomicrobiota; class Verrucomicrobiia; order Chthoniobacterales; family Chthoniobacteraceae; genus SXWH01. Next base: position 9,206 of record CANIWM010000048.1, read on the forward strand.
TCTCTTGGTGAGCGACGCGCTGGAAGCCCCAAAACTCCAAGCGCGCCTCGCGAAATGGAATGAAGAGAAGACGCGCCTGCATAGCGATGTCTTCGCCGATGAGATCGACCATCGCAAGGCGGGGCGGGGCGCGACTTACGTGGAGCTTTGCCAGACCCAAGGCGTCGGGGTGGTGCAAGATGTGACGAAAGCGCACTGCCAAGTGCTTGTAGAGTCGCTCGACAAGCGCTTCCCCTCGTGGGAGGCGAGCCCAAAGGATGCACTTTGGCATTACTTTTTCCCTGCCATCGCCGAGCATTTCCCCATGCTTGTCATGGATGAGTGGAAGTCGAAGTTGCGCTTTGGCAGCACGCCCAAAGGTGCGACATCCAGCGCGCATATCTCGGGTGCTATCTCGACTTCGCCGGAGCGTGGGCCGAGCCCGGTGCAGGCTGCCGCTCGCGGCGTCGTGTATGGTCTTGCCGCGCTGGGGCTCATCATCGGGGCGATGCAGCTCATGAAGCCGAGCGATTCCGCCCTCGCCAACAAAGGTGCAGCCGCGACGCCCCCGCCGACTCCGCCTCTGCTACCCGATGCTCCCGTGCAAAAGCCGCCGACCGATGTCCCACTCATCGCTGCAATCGACCCGGTGCCTGCATTGCCGCTGGAGCAACCTTTCGTGCCTGCGGAGCCTGCTGTGCCGGTGCCTGCCGTGCCCGCTCCACCCGCCGAGCCTGTGCCCGCAGCGCCGCCCATGGCTACCCCCGTCGCCCCGCCGATTCCGCCTGTAAATCCGGTCCCCGCGGGCCCTCCGACGCTCCCTCGCGCGGATACCGTCGCGCCGCCGATCACTCCGACTCCGATGACCACGCCCACTGTGCCCGTCGCACCAGTTGCGCCGGTGGCGAAGACGGACCTCACGCTCACGAAGCCCGTAAGCGTCCAGCTTCAGTTTGGAAAAGTGGTGCTTCCAGCCGGGACGAAAGTGAAGTTCCTCGGTGCGATACCCACGGGGCTGAAGTGTAATTTCAACAACAGCATCATCGTCGTTCCTGTGACCTCGACGGACTACGATGGCCCTCAACTGCCCGCCGCACCCGCCACGCTCCCGCCGGGGATCCCTGCGCCGACTCCTGGGACGCCGCCCAAGCCCGTGACTCCGACCGATTTATAGCCCACGGCGCACTTGCACAGTGCGCGCGCTCCACCCTATCACTGCACCCATGACACGCCTCGTCACAGCCATTGCCACGGTCGCCCTTCTGGGTGCCTGCGCCTCACGGAAAGAACCGCCACGCATTACCGCCATCGCCAGCGCGGAAGTGCTCCCACTTGCCCTTTCGGACGACTTTGCCTTCACCAAAGTCTCCACGTTTTCGAACGACCCGCGTGACCCGCGGACGCAAAAGCCGACGACGAGCGCGATGATCCAGTTTGAGCGTGCGAGGGTGAACTTTGGGGCTGTCAGCGGCTACGATCGCGCCGAGCGATACGGGCATTATTTTAACGTCTGGTGGAAGACTAGGCGGCCCGCAGATGTCACCGTGCGACTAGAATACCGGCAGGAAAATATCGCCTCCCACGTTCAAGCTAAGGAGCTCCACTACACGGCGCAAAAGGGGACGGTGGAGAGCCAGTTCACCGTCATCGGAGACGAGTATCGGGATGACGGGAAGATCACCGCTTGGCGACTCCTGCTCATCGTGGATGGGAAGATTGTCGGACTCCGCCAGTCATTCCTGTGGAACTAAGTTTGAACATCGGCACCGAATGAGGTATCTGTCCTTCACAGACCGTAAATGATTAGGCCACCGAGCATCTTTGCCGACACCGAGAGCGACCACGCTGTGTTGATCCGTGTCGAGGGCAAGGGCGAGTTCACCAATAGCCCGTGTCTGAGGGATTTTGCGGAGAAGATGATCGCTGAAGGGCGACGAGCGTTCGTCGTGGATTTGAAAAACTGCCCCTCGATGGACAGCACATTCATGGGCACGCTCGCGGGGATCACGATGCGCCTTACGGATGCTGGCGGAGGGAAGCTCTGGGTCATCAATCGCAACCACCGCAATACCGAGTTGCTCGACGATTTGGGATTCACCGCGCTCTTTGAGGAGGGCCCCGTTCCCGCCTGTGGCACGTCCGCTGTCCCGCTCGACTTTGTTGCGGATAAAGCCACCACGCGCGAGGTCATGCTTGAAGCGCACGAGGCGTGTATCAAAGCGAACCCGAACAACGCCGAGAAATTCAAAGATGTGCTGGAGCATCTCGCCGACAGCGCGCGGCGGGCGAAGTAGCTACGATTTCGACAGCAGTCGCTTCTCGATCTCTTCTAGGATTTGTCGCGTGGGCTTGGTGTCGAATTTGTAGTCATCGACGATGAATTCGCACTGCTTGCCGTCCAGTGTGTAGCGCACTTTTGCGATGCCTTTGGAGTCCCAGAGTTTTTTGCCGACGCCGATGATGGAGGGGAAGGGGACGCGCACTCCGCTCGTCGTCGTGACGCCGTCATCGTCCATGCGGAGGGTGCGGTTGATTTGCGTGAGCCAGTAAATGAGCGCGCCGAGGCCGAGCGCGGCGCATAGGCCGCCGATGATGTATTGGCCCAGGATGTCTTTGTATTCGTAGAGTCGGTGAGGGGGTTCGGTGCTCCAGTTGTTTTGCTTGGCGACTTCCTCCCATTTGCCGGCTTGGCCCTTCAGTCGCTCGTGCTCGCGCCAACGGTCGTTGCTTTTTGGCCAGCCGATGAGGCCGTCGAACACGAACCACGCGCCAAATCCAAGCAGCAATAAGGCAAGGAGGAGCTTCTGTTTTTTCCAGACAGGTGTGATGCGGGCTTCGACGGTCATGGGTTCATTTTTCGCGGGGAAAAAAGAATGCGGCGAGAGAAAAAGAACGCAGCGTTGAAAAGCTGCGGCGAAACGATAGGACCGGCGCATGAGATTTCCGAGATTACCCATCGCTTTCTGGCTGCTGCTGAGCATCTGCACCCATGCTGCACCGCAGCAACCTGCCCAGCCGACGAGCGGACCCGGCGGTGCAAAGTATGCACATGCGACAGTGCGCGAGAGCGAGTATGGCGCTGGCGGGCAGCGGTTCTGGCTGTTTGAGCCCGCAAAGCCTGCACCCAAAACGGCTCCTCTCATTATCTTCCTCCACGGCTACAGTGCGACGCGGCCTGAGCCGTATCTCGGATGGATCACGCACCTCGTTCGCCGGGGAAATATCGTCGTTTATCCGCAGTATCAAAAAGACCTGCTCACCCCGCCGCCAGAGTATCACTCGAATATCGCAGCGGCGATCCGGCGAGCGTTGGAAGTGCTTGCGGAGGAGGGCCATGTTGCGCCGGACCTCGACCGCGTGGCCGTCGTGGGGCACTCGGCGGGTGGGGTCGGCTCCGCCACGTATGCGGCGCGAGCGGCGGAGGATAAATTACCGATTCCGAAGGCAATTTTGCCCGTCCAATCCGGGCAGGGCGCGGAGAACGGGGTGCAAATCATCCCTCTCAGTGACCTCTCGACGATCCCCACGACGACTCGCGTTGCGATTGTTGTGGGAGCGGACGACCACTTCGTCGGGACGCGCAGTTCGCGCAAGATTTGGGAAGGTGCGAAGCACGTGAGTGAGCGGCGGTTTATCACGGTCCAATCCGATGCCCACGGCACGCCGCGCCTTTCGTCGGGGCATCTCGCGCCGTTGGCACCCACGGCAAATGCGCTCGATTGGTTTGGCTATTGGCGGCTCTTCGACGAGTTGTGCGATGCGGCCTTTTCGGGTCGTCCATTTGAGCCTTCTCCCGCGATGGGGAAATGGAGCGACGGTACGGCGGTGGCACCGCTACTTATTGAGCGGTAGCGATCCACGGAATCATCGCGTCCGCGGCGAGTAGGAGACCGCCCGCGAAGAACCGTCGCTGACGTATGAGGGCGATCGCAGCTACGAGCGGTGGAAGGGTGAGCGGCCCCCAAAATGCGAGTTGCCACTGGCTGAGTAATACGCCGAGCACCGCAATGCCGAGGCATATCCAGCCTGCCAGGAGGGACTTTTCATCGAGGTTGTAGCGGAGCCGCAGCCAGCACCACGCGAGGATCGATGTCCACTGTGGTGCGGGATTTGTACCTTCCGGCGGCGGCACTGAGGGGTCGAGTGCGACGGGCAGCGGAAGCCATTGCGACGAGCCAGCGATTTGGACGAAGTCGCTCCGGTTTACGGTGTGGGTGAGTGCCATCTCGACGACCCGTTTGATGGTGAACGGTCCGGCGATGCGTCCTGTTTGGAGTACGTAATAATAGACTTCCGGCACAGCGGGCTCGGGATCCGTCGATTCGTCTTCATCGACTGGGTTTGGGATGATCACGGGCAGTTTTCGCTCAGCGTTGGGTGCATTCGGTTCCATTGAGGCAGGAACGCTACTTTGAACGGTTGCGGGAGTGTGTCCAATGCTTTGCATTACTTTCCTGTGAGGATGTAACGTTGGCCGGGGAGGGGCTTTGCGAGCCGCTTGAGCTCTAGGCCGAGGAGTGTGCTGCTAACTTTGTAAGTGGGGAGACGTGTGGCGGAGCACAATTCGTCGAGTGAAAGTTCGCCGACTTGTAGGGCGGTGAGGAGGAGTGTTTCCTCGTGGTTGAGCTTGGGTGGGGTGATGATTGGGAGTTCGCCTTGCTGTTCGGTGGTTTGCGTCTTTCTTTTGCCGACAAAGGGGAAGAATTGCTCCAGCTCGTCGAGCACATCTTCCGCGCCGATGATGAGTTTCGCGCCTTGTTGGATGAGGCGGTTGGAGCCTGCGCTCGTGGGGCGGTCGATGGGGCCCGGCACGGCGAAAACGGTGCGCCCGTGGTCAATCGCCTGGTTGGCGGTGATGAGCGCGCCGCTGTTCATCCCGGCTTCTACGACGACGAGCGCATTCCCCCAGCCGGCGACGATGCGGTTGCGGTAGGGGAAAGTCTGGCGGTCAGCCGGGCGCATCATGGGATATTCGCTGACGATGGCTCCGCTTTCGGCAATTTTTTCGGCGAGGCCTTTATTTTCCGGTGGGTAGAGCTTGGAGAGTCCGCTGCCGATAACGGCGATGGTGCGGCCTTTCGCGGCGAGTGCGCCTTGGTGGGCGGCGGTGTCGATCCCGCGCGCGAGCCCGCTCACGACGGTGTAGCCTGCGTAAGCGAATTGGTAGCTGAGCTTTTTCGCGCACTCGGTGCCGTAGTGCGTCACATTGCGAGAGCCCACGACGCTGATCGCGCGTGAGTCTTCAGCTTTTAGCTCGCCCCACACGTAGAGGACGAAGGGTGGGTTATCAATGGTCCGCAATGCCACGGGATACTCCGGCGCATCCCATGTGATGACTCGTGCGCCAAACGCTGCGATGCGCTCTAGCTCGGCGGGGAGATCGATGGTCTGCTGCCAGTTTGCAATCGCCGAGGCAGTCTCGGAGCCGACGCCCTCGACGGATGCGAGCGCATTGCGCCCGGCGTTGAGAATAGCCTCAGGACTGCCGAGCGATGCGAGCAGGGCGCGTAGCCGGACTGGCCCGAGTCCGGGGATCATGTTGAGCGCGATGCAGGCTTCAGTTTCCGTCACGCGGAGCGTTGTAGTGGAAAGCGAAGCAAACGTCCATCGGGGGATTCAAATGCTCGCTTGCCCGAGTGTCGCACGGTGGGTAGGCAGGTTTGGAAATGGCGACGCTCAAACAAGAACCACACATCCGGCGAGGCATCTGGTGTCTCGTCGTCGGCGTGTTTACTTCGTGGCTCGGTGTCGGGTTTCTTTTCATCCTCGCGGCGGTGTCCTTCGGATTTGTCGCGATGTTCGGGCGGCGAGCTGGGCGGGGTGTGCTGCTTTTTGTTTCGTCGCTTGTGCTCGGGTGGTTCTCGGTAATCGTATCGTTGCATGTGTGGGCGTTCGTGGGCGTGATCGCGTTTCTCAATACGCGAGATGCGAGTGCGACCGAGGCTGTGCCGGCGAAAGTTGTGCCGGCAAAATTGCGGAAGTAAAGCGAGTGGCGCGCACTTTACCGCTTGCCGATTCTGCGCGAGAAGTGGAGCGTCGGTGCTTGGAAATTACTGTGGCATTTTTAACTCAACGAGAATGAAGCCGGCACTGCTTATCGGTCCTTACACCGAACACGATTTGCGTGACGAAGCGGCAAGCCTGCTGGACGAATTGGCGGAACTCGTCCAGACGCTTGGCGTGCCGATTGCCGACCGTATGCTGATCCACCATCGGGAGATGCACGCTCGGTATTTGCTGGGCTCGGGCAAGGCGCAGGAAATCGCCGAGCGGGTTAAGGCAGAGGACTTCGGCGCGGTTGTGATCGATCACGATTTGTCGCCGAGCCAGCAGCGGAATTGGGAGGAGCTGGCGGGCGTGCCGGTATTCGATCGGCAGAAAGTGATTCTCGATATTTTTGCCCGGCGTGCGCGGTCTCGCGAGGCGCGGCTGCAAATCGAACTGGCGCAGCTCGAATACTCGCTGCCACGGCTCACGCGGGCTTGGGGGCACTTGGGAGGGCAGGGCGGCGGAATCGGCGGCAAGGGCGATGGCGAGAGCCAGCTTGAGCAGGACCGTCGCCGAATGTGGAAGTCGATGGACCAGCTCAAACGCGAGCTCGTGGATGTCCGCCGACAGCGCGCAACGCAGCGCAAGGATCGGCAGCGGACGCCCGTGCCGAATTGCGCTATCGTGGGATATACGAATGCGGGGAAATCTTCGCTACTGCGCCGACTTACCGGTGCCGAGGTGCTAGTCGAGGATAAGCTGTTCGCCACTCTCGATACGACGACGAGGAAGGTCGCGCTGCCGAACAACCAGCCGCTTCTACTTACCGACACAGTGGGCTTTGTCCGTAAGCTGCCGCACCGGCTTGTGGAGGCATTTATGGCGACTCTGGAAGAGGCCGCGCAGGCAGATTTCTTGATCCATCTGCTCGACGCGAGTGCTCCGGAAGTGGACGTATTTTTCGATACGACGATGAAAGTCCTCGGGGAACTTCATGCGGACAAGCGGCCAATGGTCGTTGTTTTCAACAAGATCGATAAAGTGGACGAGCCTGCGGTGCTCAATGGGCTTCGGATGCGGTTCGAGGATGCGTTCTTCGTCTCCGCCCAGACGCGGGAGGGATTGCCGAAGCTGCTCGAGAAAATGGCGGAAATGGCGGCACCGGGGACCGTCACTCGCGCACTCCGCCTCCCACCATCGCAAGGGCAGCTCGTAGCGAGGCTCCACCGGCATGGAAAAGTCCATGAAGTAACTTACGATGGGGCAGACACTTTGCTTACAGTGACGATCCCGTCTCGGATGGTGTCGGAATGCGAATTGTTTGCCGACAGACCAAGCGGCCGGGAAGTGCCACAAAATGAAACGTTTTTAGAGACAAATGAAGCCGCAACCGTTAGTTCGATGACCGCTGAAATATGAAGATGCGCACGTATTCACTTTTGGAAAACAATGAAGTTTCTCGATAGATTTAAGCGCAAGGCGCCGACGGAGCCGCCGTTGCCTGAGCAAAAACGGACTCAGGAACAAAAAAAAGCTGCGGAGACGCCCGCTGCGAACAAACCCGAAGGAAAGGGACCTGGGAAGTTTGTCCCTGCTCCGGCGCCAGCGCCGAAAAAGCCCACTACGAGTGAGAACGACCTGCGTCTCGAACTCGGCGATTTTCTTCACCGTATTCCGGCCCATCTCCTTTTGCCCGGGCCGCATGATTTAAAATCAGAGTTGCGCTTCGACATAGGCGATCTTTCCGACCGTATCGCTAAGGGGCAGACGACAGTCGCGCTGGCCGAGATTTACCGGCGTGTGCCCACGATTTTCCGAGGCGAAATCCTCGATAGCGACAATATCGAAATCCGCTTCCCGTGGCAGAAGCTCGCAAAACTCGTGAACCTCGCGAAACCCATTGGCCAGCAATCCGATGCGGCGACGGCCAGCCCGATGCCTGCGCTCGCGGAGAAGCTGCGTTCCACGAAAAAGGCGGTTCGAGCCATAAAGACGGGTGAGTCAGCCGACGAAGCGGGACAGACTCTGCAGGCGGCGACGCCACCTGTGCTACCAGGGCGTAACCCCGGGGCAAAGCCGGCAACTTGGTTTAGCAAGTCCACCATTGAGGCTGCCCCGGTCGCTCCCGTGGAACCCCCGGTCGCGACTGGGAACTCTGGTGATATGTCGGCGGTCACCTCCGCACCGCTCACTCTAAAGCTGCAGACTCCCCCGTCCGATCCAGCGCCCGAGCCAGCCGACGCGAAGCCTTTGGAGCCAGAGGCGGGGCCCAACATCGCCGAGGACATGCGCTTTACCGACCTGCCTCAGGAAACGCAGCGGCGGTTTGTGACAATGAAGGGTGAATACGAACGCCAAATCGCCGAGATACAGGCTCAGCGAAAAAGCATCACCGAGGCGAAGGACCGGGCGAACGAGGAGATTGAGAGCCTCAAAAAGGAACTCGACCGGAACCTTAACCTGCTCGCTAAAGAGCAGACTGCCAGCTCGATCGGGCATGATCTTGTCCAGCACCACCAAAAGGAACGCGAGGAGTTGCTGGCGCAAATCGATGCGCTTAAAGCCCAAATCGCAGCATCCCCCGCATCGTCCACGCAGGACAGCGCCGACAAAGACGAGCAGCTCGCATCTCTAACCAGCGAAAGGGATGCGCTCCTCCAGCAGAAGGCCTATCTTTCTTCGCAACTCGCCGAGATGACGAATCGTCGCGGTGCGCCGTCAGGTGGTGCCACTTCCACCCAGTCGCAGAGGCAGGTGGATGAGTTGCAACGACGCATCGCGCTCCTTGAAAGTGCGCAAAAAGAGGCTGCGCACGAGCTACAGCGCGAAAAAGAAGCCAAGGGGAAAATCGAGAAACTCCTCGCAACCGCCGATCGTCTTCAGCAGGAGAGCGCCCTGCACATGGATGAGATAAAGGGCGAAATGCGGAAGGATGTAGAGGCAGCGTTTCGCAAGAACATCAAAGATCTCGAAGACCAGCTCGCCGCTGCTCGCAGCGTGGCTCACCAGCCCACGGTGGCACCAGCGCTGGAGCCCACCGAATCCTCGTGGCAATCGGAGGCTCTTGTGCAGATGGAGGCCGACATCGAAAGCTATCGTGAGCGCATGAAGGTGCTCATCCGCGAGCGCGATGAAGCACGAGATGCAGCGCTCTCGCAAGTCGAAGCAATTTCCAACGACGAAATCCTCTCGCTCAAACAAGCGGTTGACGAGGCAAAGGCTGACGCTGAAAGCAAGCGTGCAGAACTCGAGGAACTCCGCAACAACAGCGCCGCCGAATTGGAAGGCTCCCGCAGTTGCATCTCGGACCTACAGGTGGAACTCGCGGCAGCTTTGGAGGCAGCGCAAACGAGCGAGCCCGTTTCTGCGCTAGATACGCCTGAGTTCGCTCAACTGCGTGCCGACTACGAACATGCGAATTCGCTGCTCGCAGAGATTCGTCGTGAACTCGCCGAGCAGGTATCCAATCAACAGCAGCTTTCCGCCGAAAAAGATGCTCGCATTCGTGAGCTTACCGAATCGCTAGAGAGCAGCCGGAACGCAGCCTCCAACCCACAGGAGTTCCCGGATTTCAGCGTCGAAGTCGAAAACCTGCGCGCTCGACAAAACGAAGAACGGCAGCAGTTTGAAGTCGAACGCAAGGGGCTCATCGAAGAGCGATCCAAAGCCGCTTCGGGACTCCAAGAACTCAGCCAGAGCCTCCAGCAGCAACTACAGGAAATCATCGAAGAACGCGACCAGCTCAAAGCAAAACTCGCCGACCTCGCCGCCGACATGGAGGCCGAATCGCAAGCGCACGAGGATCTCCTCACGACTCTCGACAAAGACCACACTTCCGTCGTTCAAGCCAAGGAACAGCTTGCTCGCCAGCTTGCTGCTGCCGAAGAGGCTAGGCATGAACTCGAGCAGCTACGGGGGCAGTACGACCCTGGACTCCAAGCCGAGAACGCCCGACTGCGCGCTGAACTCGACGAAGCGCGCCGGGTGCGCGACGAAGTCCAGCAAGCACTCGATACGCGCACGGCAGCGCTTCACGAAAACGAAGCATCGCTCACCGCCATCACTCGCGATCATCAAGAGATTTCCGCACGGCTTCAGGAGTTTGAGCACCTGCGCAATTCAGCCGAGAGCGAATCGAACCAAAAAATTCAGGAGTTGCAGAGCGAAAGCAACCGACTCGCAGCTCGCCTTGCCGAAACAGAAGCGAGCCTCGCGCAGATCTCCGGTGAGCGGCACGACTTGGCGACCAATCTTGCCGCGATGGAGCAAAATGCCTCGCTCGAAGAAAAAGTCGCAAATTTAGAACGCACATCCGCCGCCGCCCTCGAAGCCGAGCGCGCCGCCTTTGCTGAGCGTCTCTCCGCCGCCGAGCAAGAACGGAACACACTCCAAAGCAGCCTCCACGAGGTCGCCACCTACGAGCACGCCATCGCCGCGCTCCGCACAGAACGCGAAAACGCAGTCGCAGCACTCGCCGCAGCCGAACGCATTCACGCAAGCGCACTCGCCGAAGTTGAGCAGCGCTACCGCGACGGGCTCTCCGGCCCAGCTCGCGAGATGGAGCAGCTCCGAGTCGGTGCCGAGACGCTCCGCGCAGAACTCACCGTAGCTCGCAAGATGCAAGGCGAAGTCATGAACCTTCTCGAGAAGGAAAGGGAGCAATTCACCGCCGCCAAAGCCGAATGGGCGCGCAAGATCGAATCCGTCGATGAAGCTCGCCGCCAAATCGGCACCCGCCTCGACGATCGAGAACAAGCCATCCGCCTTCTCCAAGAAAAGCTCGGGCAAACCGACCATGTGCAAGACCGCCACAAAGCGGACCTCGCCGACCTTCGCCAAGCCATCGACGCCGCCCGCCGCGAGAATGAGCAACTCGGAGCTCGCGCCGCCGCAAGCGAGCAACAATTGCGCGATGAAATCGCATCCCTCACTCAGAAGATGGAACAGCTCATCGGCGAGAAGCATCAACTCAACGCCCGGATGGAACAGCTCGACGCAGCTCAACGCGAGCAGTTGGAACTCGCTGCTGTAGAAACTCGCAATGCTCACGCAGCCCGCGAGGAAGTCGCCGCCGAACTCGAAGCTGAGCGCACCCGCCGCCAAGGCGACATCGCCGTCGCACTGCGCGACCGCGACGAAGCCCTCCGCGCCGCCGGGCAGGAACTCACCCGCATCGAGCAAGAGCTCGCCCGCACTCGCGACCAACGCGATATTTTTAAGCGTGAGAAAGACGATCTTGCCCGTCGCGTCTCCCAAGTCACCGAGCAGCAAAAGCGAATGCTCGACGACATCGCCACCGGGCTAGGTCACACGCCTCCAAGCGCGCCGCGCCCCGTAACGCCGAGCGTGATCGAAGTGCCTGCCGAAGAGGGCAATATCCATCTCCAGCGCGTCCGGCCCGTCCCTATCCGTCCTCCGCAGGTGAAGATTCTGTAGGTCGCTACGCCCGCTTAAATCCACGCATTGAGAGCGCCGCGAGCGCCATCAGCAGGCCCGTAAGAGCGAGTGTGGAGAAGCGGGCGAACCATGAGGCGGTGCCGCGCGTTTTGGCTTCGATGCCGATTTGCAGGTCGGCTTGCGTGTCCACGGCGACGGAGCGGCTGAAGGTGAGCAGGCGGCCTTGCTCGGGGATGTTGGCCTGTATGACGGCGGGCGCGGAGACGGCGGCGTCTTGCTGCTGGATGAGGCGCTCGGCGAGCTTGGTATAAGCGGCATTGTCGTCGGCGCTGTTCCGATCAATCAGCGTCTTGGCTTCCTGCTGGCTGTAAGTGTTATCGCGATTTTCGGCGGCGCGGAGTTTGCCGGTGATAGCGTCGGCTTCGCCAGTCACAGCCCCCTTTTGCACGTTGAGGCCGACGATGGCTTGCTGGAGCTTGAGGTTGTGGAGTTGCACGCGGGCGTCTTCGTTGAACGCTTGGTCGTGCTGGCTGAGGTTGAACGCATTTCCAAACGCTGCTCGCGCTTGTTGGGTGTTGCCTTGTTCGAGGGCTTTGTTGCCGAGCACGAGTTGTTGCTCGGCGGCTTTCGTCTTCTCCTTCTGCTGGCTCACTTCGCTGCTGAGGTAGCTCTGCACATCTATGGTCTGTGCGCGCTGGACGACTCGCTCTTCCTGCATTTGCAGCGTGCCGGTCCATTTGAAAACGTTCCACTTTTCGTTGAGATAGACGTTCCAGACGATGTTCTCCAGCGGCAGGTCGAACTTCGGCGCGAGGAGTTTCAAGTCGTCGGGTTTGCCGACTTGGCTGCTGTAAAAGAGCGTCACAGGGATCGCTTCGCCGCTCTTCGATTGCTGCTCCAATGGGATCAAAATCTGGTCCTTTTCCCGCCAAGGCCACACGCCGTTGCGGTTCACGTAGGCGAACCAAAAGGTCGCGTCTTTCGGCAGGGTCACGGCGAGGAGCCGCTTGTCGCCGGGCAGCATTTCCATGCGGACTTCGGTGAGCATCGCGCCGCTGTCGGCGATGACGGATTTGAGCGTGATGCTGTTCACCCGCGCAGGCAGGAGCTTCGTGGCCTCGTAGCGCTGGAGCGAAAAGGGGAGCACGAATGCGGGCTCCACGAGCCGGTAGGTAAAGCTCGCCGACGCTGCCGCGAGGTCTTGCAGCAATGCGCGCGGGATGCTCTGCCACTCGGCTGGCTGGAGCGCGGGCGGCACTGCGGTGGCGCGGAGTTGGAGCCGCCCGGACGATTGCACGGTGACGAAGCCTCCCTGCTTATTCACGTCTGCCACTTGCACGCCGACGATGCTCGTCTCCGCTGATTGTGGGGCGAGGGGCGTCTGGTAGGTCGCTTGCAGAAAGTATGCGCCGATGACGCGGCGGTGCAGCTTCACTTCCCACACGCCGTCTTTTCCCAGCAGGAAATCGGCGACCTGATCGCCAGTGAACTTCACGCTTTCCGCGCCTGCGGGCAGCGTCACGCGGAAGGACTTCAGTCCGGTGTTCTCGATCTGATACTGGAGGTTCGCGGTCACTTTCACCTGCGCTTCGCCGATGAGCGCGTGCTGGAGGCTGGTGACTTGCACCCACGCATCCACTTGCTCGACATCGAGCGCGAGGCTCCACGGCGTCTGCAATACGCGGAAGGCCAGGACGCCCTTTTGCTTGATGCCGGACTTCTGCGGATCGAGCTGCGTGACGCCTTCGCGCTTCGCGACTTGCAGGCGCATCCCTTGCTCGGGCACGACGACGAATGTGCCGCGTTGTTTCGATGCTTCGCGGAAGACGAGCTGCGGAGTCGGCCACGCTTTCACCGCTTTCATGCCGGGGCCGGTGAGCGAGATGGCGAACTGCTGCGCGCCCTCGGTGCGCCCGTTGAGGTGCATGGTGATGATGCGCGCGTCGCCCGCCTTCGCCTCCGTCCAGTGGCTCACAGCCTTGCCCGCGATGGATTCCACATCCATCCCGGCGGGCAGCGCGAAGCTCAGTTTGAAAATGCCCGCGCGGGTGATTTCGACGTTCGCATTGATGGCGAGTAGCGTGCGGTCTTCGCCGAGCGAGAGCGTGTCCTGCGACTCCACGCGCACGTCCGGCTCGACGGCGGTGGCTTTCAAAATGGCGGTCGCTTTCACGTCGGAGTATCGGAACGAGCGCCGCACGGTGAGGCCGGGAATCTGGCTGGCCAGCGCGGTCGCGAGGTTGCCGGGGAAGTCTTCCAAATTGATCGCGGTGAGGGTCTGGGAGGCGACATCGTCGAGCTGCACTTCGTTGCCCGTGGCAAAGCCCACCATGCCGATTTGCGTCGCCGCGCCGTCGAGCGCAATGAGCCCGACGCTTTGCGTGACGGGCAGCGGCCCGGTGGCGACTTGAGAGCGGATGAGCAGCGCAAACGCCCGCGACTGCGCTGGCGCGATGCCGACGCGGAGCTTGCCGGTGTCGGGGTCGAAGCGCCATTGCGAGACGATGCCGACGGCCACTTTGTTGTCCTTCGCGGGGACGAGTGTGATGGGATCGATCACGTCTGTGATGGTCGCGCCTTTCGGCACGGAGAGGACGAGTTCTGCCAGTTCACCCTGCTCAGGCCGGACGGTCACATGATGCAGCCCTTCCACCGCGCCCGCCGTGGGCACGTAGAGCTGTGTCAACTCGGTGTGAAACTTGGCCTTCTCCCGCGAGATGTCGCGGCTGCGCGGCTTCCAGGCGATCCAAGCGTCGTTCGCCGGAGCCAAGACAAGCGTGGCGACGGTGTCCTTCTCGGGCCGAGTGCGGCTGACGGAAACGGCGTGTGGCGAGGACACGTCCACGTCGAGTTTGGCCAGCGTGAGCGTGAGGGAGTTCACGAGTCCGAACTGCGTGGGCAGCGTGAAGCCGCTCGCGCCGTCCCTCTTCGTCACTGCGATCTGATACGACAGCTCGACATCGAACGTGCCGGATTCCAGCGCGAGCAAATGTTGCGCGCGTTTCTTATCCGCAGTCGCGACGATGAGCTTCAGCGAGGCTTCGGGCATGGTGGCCTTTGTCAGAACGGCGGGGTCGAAGAGCAGCGGGAGACGCTGCCCTTTCTCCGCCTGCCAATGAATCTTCACCGTCGCCAGCGCGAACTTCTCATCCACACGAATCGTCTGCACGACAGTCTCGGCGACCGGCGCATCCTTCGGCAGTTCTTGCGCATTGCCAAACGCAACGAGCCCACAGACGAGCAGCGCGGCGACCGCGGTGCGGCGCAGCGAGCGGAGCGCGGGGATGGCGATGTGCAGCACGGCGAAGAATCCGATGACCGCAAAGAACCGGCCCGCGCCGTCCTCGGAGCGAAGCGCCGCCCACGCCAGCAAGAGCCAACCGAGCAAGAGGAACTCGCGCCGCGATTTAATCCACGAGTAAAGCCACGCGACGACTGCAAGTAGCACGAGCCAGCCGCCGCCAAAGAAACTCTGCGGCGATTCTTCCACGGGGACGTTCGAGATTTCCGCCGTGAGCGCGCTGCCGGGCTGCTGCACGGGCGCGAGGAAGGCGACGGTGCTCGGCGCAGACTGGCGCTGATGATGCGATATATCCGCGAGGACGAAGAGCGCGTAGCACGCGATGAGGAATGAGATGCAGCCGAGCGCCAGCCCTGTCGAGTAGCGCGCGGAGAACTTCGGAGCGCCCTTTGCCTTGCGCCAGGTGAAGATGGCCATGACGAGCAGAAAGAACACGCCGAAGAGCGCTGTCGTCGCCCGCGCACGGTCGTTCTCCAGCACCCGCGCGAGCATCGCGAACCCGGACGCATCCGTGAGGCCGCCGACGGGGGCCAGCGTGCCGCCGCGATACGTGAGGCGCTGCGCGGTGTCGGGCTCCAGCTTCCAGTCGGCGAGCATCACGGGGGCGCTCACGGTGGGCGTGGCGATGCTGAGATTGCGCGGGTCTTTGGCTCGCGAGGCAAACTTCAGTTTGATGGTGAGCACGGCGTTCGGGTCGGCTTGTTGTGGGAGCGGGATGAGGTTCGCGTTCGCATCGGTGACGGGCACGACGTTCGCGTCGTTCACCGTCGTGGACCAAAGCTGCGTGTCGGGCGGGAGCGAGACGCGGAAGTGCGAGTTGCCGCGATTTTTCACGAAGTAGTGCGCGTCGGTGACGGCCTGACCTTCCTTGGAAATGTGCGTGGTGAGCGAGGCGCGGTCCACGACTTGCCGGATGGAATCGCCCTGCGCCAGCGGACTCAGCTCCAGCTTCAAATCAAATGGCCGTGCAGCGTAGCGGTAGGCGGCGAGGATGGGTGCGTCGAAAAAGAGGCGGTATTCCGGCGGCACTTCGCCGGTCTCCAGCGGGAGCAATCCGGGCGAGACGGTGACGGGCTTCACGAGGAACTGATACGCGCTGATGACGAGCGTGTGGCCTTGCTCCGACTGCGCATCGAGCGGGCGCGCGCCGGTGAATGCCAGCGTGTCGCCCTGCGATTTGAACGGGCGCTCATACGTGGCGAGCAGCGTGTATGCGCCGCTCACGGGTGTGTGGAGCTGCACAAGAAATCCGCCGTCCGTCTTCTTCCAACTGCGGATGTCTTTGCCGACGAACTCGACATTAAAATACTCATCGGACAGCTCGACCTTGAACGCCGCAATCGGCGAGCCGGAGATGACGTAGTTCAGCACGCTGCTGCCATACGCGATGCCTTCGCCGATGGAGAAAAGGTGGAGCGCATCGGCTTGGATGGACTGCGGGAGGCGCTCCACATTCAGCGTCGCGGCCCACGCGGGCTCGCTGAGGCGGAACGCAACTTGGATGCCTTGGATTTTGCGGGGGAAGAACGCTGTCGCCACTTCCGTGAGCGCCTGCGTGCGTCCGGCAGTGAGGCGGAACCCCGCATCGGCAGAGGCTGCGATGTGTCCGCGTGTGGACTTCGCCTTAACGACTTCCACGCGAGGCAGCACCCACTCGGCGGCTCCGAGTGCGGCGTTGCGCTCGATGCGGAGTTGCACGATTTGCCGACCCGAGACGGGCTGGCCATAGACGATGCCGATCTCCGATTCCGTGTCGGCATCGCGCTGGAAGTGGTCCACCATTCCCGCCGCCGTGAGCTTGGCGATGACGTAGCCTTTCGGCACGCGCAGGAGCAGTTCGCGGAGTGGGGCTTCGCGAATATCGAGTTCGAGTTCGGCGTCCACGCTCAGTTCGTTTTCGCCGTGATGATACACGAGGATTTCGGACACGGTGAGTTCTGGGAGGATTTGGTCTGCGCCGATGCGGAGGGCAAACTCTGCGCCGGAGAAGCGGTAGGCGAACCGCTGGGAGCTGTTCGTCGGGAAGACGGCTTTCGTGCGGTCTGTCTCGGGGAATTGTTCGGGCGAAACTTGGGATAGCCCTTTGGATTGCACGACTTCCAGCCGCACCGCGCCCGCATTCACGATGCGAAAGTAGCCGGAGAAGCGCGTGGCATTCTCGGGCCGAAGTTCCATCGCATCCACGGTCTGCGGGAATGCGCCGACGGGCGTTTGCGTCTTCACTTGGAGGGTGAAGGAGTCCTTCTGTGGTTGGTTAAAAGTGACGGTGAGTTTGCGCTCGTTGGGGTTTGCGCCGGGCTCGACTTTTTGGCCGAGGACGTGGTCGCCGACGACGCTGGTCAGCTCGCCCGCGCCGCGCAGGAGGATGACGACGCTGGAGAGTTCGCCTTGCATCACGCGGTAGTCGAGCAGCGCCGTTTGCCGCATGATTCCTGGGCCGACGCTGATTTGCGTGAGCATCTCGGCTGCGTAGAAAAGGCGGCCTTCGGCTTCGGGCGGCGCGGTTTTCCACGAGAGCTTCACGCTGCCATCGGGTGGGAGGAAGCTCTGGAAGTTTTCGCCGACGCGCTCAGGCCGCGCGGCGCCGGCGAAGTCGAATTGCGTGTCGGCTGCGAGCCCTTGCAGCGCGATGGGCTGGAGCGCGCTCGGTGCGACGCGGAAGTTCACGGAGTTCCACGGGCCATTCTGATTCACGGCGGCGTTGAACTTAAACGACACGGGATACTCGCCCGCTTTGTCGAAGTTCAGCACGTAGCGCCCGGCGGTGGCGGTAATGCGCCAGTCGGCGTGCTTCGGGAGTTCTGTGAGCGCGATGCCGCCGGAGAGGAGTGTGAGCGAGCCGCCTTTGGGGTTCGCGACGCGCGCGGTGGCGGTGAGGACGAATGCGGCGTTGGGCGCGGCGAGTTGGCCGGTGAGCTTGAAGTCTCGGAGGACGACTTGGCGTGTCTCGGGATCGGCGATGGAGATTTTGAGCGGGAGCGTATAGGCTGCGCCGTGGAACTGAAATGCCAGCGGCTCGGGGTCTTCGGGTGGCAATATCCCGCGCATGGGCTCGGGGAGATATTTGGGTTCGAGAGGCAGGAGTCCGGTCGCGCCTTCCA
Organism: Chthoniobacteraceae bacterium; assembly: GCA_947471505.1. Lineage (GTDB taxonomy): Bacteria > Verrucomicrobiota > Verrucomicrobiia > Chthoniobacterales > Chthoniobacteraceae > SXWH01. The sequence goes on from CANIWM010000048.1 coordinate 26,972, forward strand.
CCTTTACGTCGAAGTCGGGCGTGGCTTCGACGCGCACGAATCCGTTGAAAAGTCCGGCTTGTGGGGGAGTCACCGTGAAGCTGGCGACGGGCGATTTCCACGTCTTCATGTCGCGCTCGGCGATGATGGTGATGGTGAGTTGCGCGAGCGGCTTGTCGCCTTTCTTGGGCCGTAGAATCAGCGTGCGGGGACCTCCGGGCTCTTGGCGGATGCCCCAGTCTTGCAGCCCTTCGCCGGTGACTTCTTTGAGTTCGCCTTCGCCTGCGAGGGTGAGCGTGAGTTCCTTCGGCTCGCCTTGGAGGATGTCGAGCGTGGCCTCGATGGTCGTGCGGATTTTCTCGCGCGAGACGCGCGTCCATTGGCGGACGCTGGTGGAGTAGATGATCTTTTGCTCGGTCGTCGGTGCGCCGAAAGTGCCTTCGATGGTGAGCTTGGCTTTGCCGTCGGCGACGCCGCCTTGGATGGCGAGGTCTTTGACTTCGGCGGTCTGCGCGAAAGCGAGCAGTGGTGCGAGGATGAGTGCGAGGATGTGTTTCATAGGTGTGAGTTGGTTAGCGAAGTGGTGCAGGCGACTCGCCTGCATTGTCTCGAAGGCGACTCGCCTGAGTGTGTGATGTCCCTTTGGGACTTCCGGCGGGTCGCCGGTCAGGACTTTGCAGGCGGGTCGCCTGCACCACTACTGGTGTGCGTGCGTTCATCGGCCTGAGATGCTCTTGGCTTGCCGGATCATCCATTCGAGTTTCGCGGGGCGCGGGTCGGCTCCGTAGATGGCGGGGATGCCGTTGACCATTCCGAGTAGGCGGTCGGTGGTGACTTCGGCGGCGTAGGGGCTTTGCGCGAGGAACTCGGAGAATGCGGCGGCGGTGGCGGCGAGTTTGAGGCTGGTGCTGCTTTGCTCCAGCGCCGGTGCGGGCTGGGTAAAGGGGACGGTCCACTCGTGCTCGTGGTAGTCGCCGGTGCCGGGGACTTTGAAGCGGACGCGCACGGTGGCCACGTCGCCGGTGCCGCGTGGGTTCACTTCGATGGCGTAGAGCGCGTTGCCAGATTCTGCGGCTCCGATCTCGGCGGCGTCCACGGTGTTGTCGCGGAACTGCTCTTTTTTGAGCTGATGTTTCGCGTAGCCGAGCTGGCGGTAAGCGATGACGCGCGCAGGGTTGAACTCGACTTGCACCTTCACATCCGAGGCGGCGACGCGGAGGGCTCCGGCGAGCTGCCCGGCGAACTCGGTGGCGGCGGCTTCGGGGGTGTTGATGAAGCCGTAGCGGCCATCGCCGTTGCGCGAGAGTTGCTCAAGAAGGTCGTCGTTGTAGCCTTCCCAGCCGATGCCGAAGCAGTCGAACGCGACGCCTTGTTTGCGGTGGCGCTCCACTTTTTCTTTCAGCGCGGTGGCGCTCACGTTGCCGAGATTTGCTGCGCCGTCGGTCATCAGGACGACGCGGTTCACGCTGCCGACTTGGTAGTGCTTGAGGGCGGTGGTGTAGCCGAGGTCCATCGCTGCGCCGAGGTCGGTGCCGCCTTGCGGGGTGATCTCGCCGACGCGCGCGGTGAACTCGCTGGCTTTGTCGCCGGTGACGCCATCGGCCCAGAGCCTTGGTGTGCGGGCGAAAGTGATGATGCTCAGTTTGTCGGCGGGCTGGAGTTGCTTGGCGAGGACGGTGAGCGATTCTTTCAAAATGCGGACGCGGTCAGCGCGCTCCATCGAGCCCGAGTTGTCGAGCAGCAGGACGATATTGAGCGGGCGTCCGGGCTGGCGACCAGCGGCGGCGGTCTTTACCGAGAGGCGGAGGAGGTCGCGGTTTTGGGCGAAAGGATAGCGCGCCCGCTCGGCGGCAAATGCCAGCGGCGCACCGGGCGCGGCTTCGGGGTCGCGGTAGTCGAGAGCGTTGATGAACTCCTCGCTGCGCACGCTGGCTACGTCGGGCATCGCGCCCTTTTCTAGCGCGGCTCCGGCGAGCTTGAAGGACACGTCGCTGACGTTGAGGGAGAAGGTGGAGAAGGCGTTGTCTTTGGTGGTGACTTCGGGCTGCGGAGTCGGCGGCGGCTCGGTGGGCTTTTGCGGCGCGGCTGGCTCGGCGAGTTGCTTTTGCACTTCGGCGACGGGCTTCTCGTCGGCCTTTTTCCCTTTTTCGGCGAGCTTTGGCAAATCCACGCTGTCGGAGAAATCTTCGGCATCTTTGATGGCGGCGAGCCTCTTCACGGGGGCTTGGGCTTTGTCCCGCTCGACGCCTTGCAGGGCTTGGATGGGTTCGCGTTTCGCGAGGGTAAATGTGGATGTGGATGCTGTCTGCGAGACGATGTCCACTTGTGGCATGGGCGCAGTCGGTTGGAGCTTCGACTCGTCGGTGAGTTGGTGGAGGGATTCAAGCTGGGGCTCGGTGATCGCACTCGTGCCTGCGGTGCCGAAGAGCAGCGCATCAATCGCGTTTTCGCTGATGGCGAGGGAGCCGCTGCGGTTGCCTGCGGTGATCGGCTTTCCTGCGACGGGTGCGGTGAAGTCCTGGGTGGGCGTTGGGGCGTTGGTGGTGACTTTTCGCGTCGAGAAGATCGGCTGGTTGATGACGGAGGGCGTGATCACGTTCACGGTCTCGACGCCGTTTGCATCCTTCGAGGTTGTTTGGATGGGCGATCCGTAGTTGATGAAGCCCTCGAACTCGACCGCTTGCGGAGCGAGGTCGAGGTCCGCGGCTGCTTGATCCCCCCATTGCTGCGCTGGGACAAGTGTGCCGCCCGTGACGGTCAGCGTCCCTGCTCCTACGCTCGTCACGCCTTCGTAGCGGTTGCCGCCACTGACAGTGAGTGTGCCTGCTCCTTCGCGCGTCAGCGCTGGGGCATCTCCATTCACTGCGGTAGCTCCGCGTCCATTCCCGCCATCCAGCGTGCCGAACCAAGTTTGCCCTGCGGGCGGAGCGGGCGCTGCCTTTTGCTCGAAGACGTAATCGGAAGTCACATCGAAGCCCAACGCCGTATTCGGTGTCGCCTGCGTCGGGGTGCGGCCAAAGCGCGTCTCGGTTTCAGGAGCGGAGGCCATTCCTTTGGGCACGGGGACTTCTTCACCGGCTGAGGTTGCGCCGGAGGCTTTGGATTTATTAACGATTTCGACAGTCCTTTTGTCGAAGCGGCGGTAGGGCCGTTCCCATTCTTTCGACACCTCCCACATCGCTTGCTCGCGGGTGCTCTCTTGGGCGACTTCGCCCAATTGCTCCTTCTCCTCCGCGATCCCCGATCGGCGTTTCTCAGCGGCGAAGTTGTAGCGGTCTCTGCTGAGGGCTTTCTGCGCGGCGATGTCTGCGAGGTCGAAGCGTGCGAGGTCTTGATACTGCTGCGCATCGAGATGATCCTGCTTCATCTCCTCCACCTTTTGGCGGAAGTTCGGTGTCAGCTTCTTATTGTAGATGTCTGGCGCTTCGAGGTTCGAGAGGAGCTTGATTGCTCTGGGGGAGTCGGGATTTTGTTGCAGGACTTCTTTCAGCGAGTCCGCAGCGGCGAGATTTTCTCCTTTGGTGATTTGTTCTTCCGCCAGCCGCAGTCCGGCTTCCGTCAGCCCACGCTTTGCATCCTCGCGACTGGCGGCGGTGGCGGGAGCATCCGGGGTGCTTGCGGCGGCGTTCTTGTAGTGTGAGAAGGCGGCTTCGTTGTCGTTCGCTTTGAGGGCTTCGCGACCTTTGGCGATCTCATCGCGGCCTAGCGATTCCCGTTGTATCCGGCGATGGAGTTCGCGCTCGGCGGTAACTTCGGTTTTGGCGGGACTCGCTGTAGAAAAAGGCGCGAGCGGACCGTTGATGTTTATTTTCCCAGCGGTCGAGAGCGGTTCGGAAATCGCAGAGGGCTCCACGACGGGTATCGCAAACAAATTGAGCACGGGCGGCAGGGCTGGTGGGGGAGTGGCAGGGCCGGAGGTGGGTGTGCGGGCGGCGAGTTCATCCCCCAGCGCAACGTTCGCGTCCGCAGGATTGGTGGTCGGCGCGTTCCCGAGGGTTCCTCCGTTGGTGAAAAAGGAGCGGTTGTCGGCGACTGCGAGCCCGTCTGTGGTGGCGGTACCGTCGGCTGTCAGCGCAGTGCCGATGCCACCGAAGACTCTCGGTGCGGGAGTGTAAATCTTCGCTTTAACTTCAGCGTCCGTTCGCTGTTTGCCGTCGCCCTCGCGAAATAACTGGCTCGTCGCTGACGATAGCGAAGTGGTGGCTGGGTGTCCGGGGAACTTTTGCAAACGTTCGTCACGATCTGCAATCGCTCCGAAGTCTTCTGCCTTCCCGGCAGTCTCTCCAAATGCCCAGTGGTTCGTGGCTGTGACGGGCGGAGTCTTCAGACCTTCGCCGCGAGCGGCACTGAAGCCGGCGTTATCCGCCTTCGCGAGAGTGCTGCCCGCTCCGCCAGCAGAAAAACCATCCACATGTCGGGAAAGGCCGGAGTCGAAATTGGATACGAACCCGTGCGCAACCGGTGCGCCGCCACCGACTCCCAATCCTGATTGGTCCCCGCCCTCAGCGGGAGCGGCGGACGGGAGGTAGATGCCGTTGCTTTGAGCGGGTGTGGGGTTGGGCTTTGATTCGGCGTAGAGGGCGAAACTCTTGGTCGCGACAGATGCATCAGGCGGTGCGGCAGCCTCGGGTGAGGGGTGCATTTTGTCACTGCCCCCCCGTGACGTTCCTCGGGGCAGCTCGATCTCCTTGGAAATCTTGCCGGACTGGCTCGCCCAGCCTCGGTTCATCCCATCGCTATCCCCGTCCACCGCGTATCTCCGCATCGCTGGCCCACTGCGCATCTTTGCATACACGGGAAAGCAAATCGCCACGCCGGTGACGAATACCACCGAAGCCGCCAGTCCCATCGGCACCATCCATTTCCAATCGCGGCGAGGCTTCCGACGCACGGGCGTTGGCAGTAGCTTGGGCGTCTCGCCCATGTGCGCGCGCTCTTCATGGGCGGGACGCCCAAGCCACTTCCCCCGAAAGGTCGCCAGCAATTTCTCCCGCCGCTCTTTTGAAAGTGACAGCGGCTCGGCTGGGGCCGTCTGCTCGGGGAGGGTGCGGGCCTCGCGCAGTAGGTCCACGGCGTGGCGGAGGCGGGCGTGCAGGGCGCTCAGTTCTGGGTCGGCTGCGATTCGGGCGTGTAAAGCGGCGGCTTCAGCGGGCGAGAGTTCGCCCATGAGGAGGGCGGTGATGCGCAGCTCTAGTTCTTCGCGTGGTGTGAGTGGGTTCATCGGTGGCCTCCTTCGAGATTGCCGGATACCGGAGCGTGAGTCTCGCGTGCGGGGTGCCTTTCTCTGAAGGCGTGCGTCTCGCTCCCCGGCAGGATGCCGGCGAGGACGGGCTGGAAGCCCGCGCTCCCCGGCACATGTCCCTTCGCATCGCCGTGATGTATGCGGTTCATTGGTAGTTCTGTGGAGGGGGGAAATGTGAGCCAGCCGAGAAGAAGGGTGCGGGGGAGCGCGGGCTTCCAGCCCGCTGTATCCGGCATCCTGCCGGATACCGGAGCGTGAGTCTCGCGTGCGGAGTGCCTTTCTCTGAAGGCGTGCGTCTCGCTCCCCGGCAGGATGCCGGCGAGGACGGGCTGGAAGCCCGCGCTCCCCCGCACATGTCCCTTCGCATCGCCGTGATTTATCCGGTTCACTTTCGGGGGTAAAAAGAACCCTTCAACAGGTTCAGGGAAGAATGTTCCAGGCTCCATCAACCCTTCGACGGAGCTGGAAGGAAACCTTTTCACCTCCGTCAACCCTTCGACGGAGCTGGAAGGAAACCTTTTTACCTCCATCAACCCTTCGACGGAGCTGGAAGGAAACCTTTTCACCTCCATTAACCCCTCGACGGAGCTGGAAGGAAACCTTTTCACCTCCATTAACCCCTCGACGGAGCTGGAAGGAAACCTTTTCACCTCCGTAACCCTTCGACGGAGCCGGGAAGAAACCTTTTTACCTCCGCCAACCACTCGGTGGGGCTGGAACGAAACCTCCCTTGGTCTGTCAATCAGTTCGGAGATAGGGCGACTTTGTGTTTTGCAGTCGCGAGTGGTTGCTGGGGGCTGGGTGATTTGCGTCGGGTTCACCGTGCCACCTCCGTATTGGCCAACTCGGCAGCCATTGCTTTGAGCGCGTGGTGGAGGAGGTAGCCGACGTGGCCGACTTTGAGCCCCGTCTTTTCCGCGATCTCGCCGTAGGAAAGATCGTCGTCGAAGCGCAGACGGATGATCTCTTTACTCCGCTCGTCGAGGGTCTCCAAGACGAGGCGGATGAGGCCGATACTTTCGCCTCGGGCGATTTGCTCATCGGGCATGGGCTGGGGGTCGGCGGCATCCTCCATCGGAGCGTCTTCCTCGTTGCCCGCGAGCACCATTTTCGAGGAACGGCGCTGGTGGTCCACGACGAGATTGTGGACGGTGCGGTAGAGCCAAGGCTGGGGCTGGCGGACGGTTTCAAATTGCGTGTGAAGTTTCATAAATGCCTCCTGAACGACATCCTCCGCCGTGCTGAAATCGCCGAGCAATCGCCGGGCATACGCCAGCAACGGCGACTCCAGAGCAGTAAAAACCTGCTCGGTCGTCTCCCACTGTGGCGCAGGCGTGCTCGGGTCGTCCGGTGTCTTCACGGCCATTTTAGTTTCTGGGCGGCAAAATCATCGGCGCATCAAGCAGCTTGCCAGCGGTAAAAGTGAGAGTCGGTGGTCATCGTTCATAGGGTCAGACGGGGGGCGCGCACCTTTGTTAGAAAATAGGCGGAATTTGTGCGAGAGGAATGTGGGGGCGGGGGAATGGCGGTGTGTGTGTGCCCGAAGTCGCGGCAGCGACAAGGAGCGGCGACATTCTTGTCGCTGTCCCCATAGCGCGAAGCGCCCAATCAGATTCGCACGGCTCTCGGGGGTGGTGCGATTCTCTGGATTCGCACGTCGCTCGGAGATTGGGCGCTTCGCGCTTTTAGGACAGCGACAAGAATGTCGCCGCTCCTTGGGCGCTTCGCGCCAATTCCACTTTTAATCACACCCCATTCCATCCCCCTACGAGATGCGCATCGGCATCAGCACGTAGAGGAACGGCGTGGCGATTTTCAGCACGCCGGGGCTCATCTCGTCGATGAGATCAATGTGGATTTCTTCGTCGGAGAGATTGCGCAGCGGGTCTTGGAGGAAGCCGGGGTTGAAGGCGATGGACATGTCCTTGCCTTTGTAGTTCACGGCCATGGACTCGTGGGCTTCGCCGACTTCGGGAGTGTTGGAGACGATTTCCAGGTTGTTCTTCGTGAAGGTGAGCTTGATGGAATTGCTCTTCTCGCTGGAGAGCAGCGCGACGCGGCGGACGGCTGCGGCAAAGAGTTCGCGCTCGACGGTGACGCGCTCGCGGGTCTCTTGTGGGATGACTTGCTTGTAGTTCGGGTAGTTGCCTTCGACGAGCTTGGAGACGAGCGTTTTGTTGTTCGCTTCAAAGGCGACGTGGTTCTCGGTGACCATCATTTTGACATCGCCGACTTCGAGCAGCATCCGCTGGAGTTCGCCGACGCATTTGGTCGGGATGATGATGTCGATTTCCTGACTGCGAGGGAATTCCGTCTCGATTTCGCACAGCGCGAGGCGGCGTCCGTCGGTGGCGACGAGGGAGAGTTTGTTTTCCTTGAAGGTGAAAAGGATGCCGTTGAGCACGTAGCGTGTCTCGTCGGTGGAGATGGCGTAGGCGGTCTTGCGCAGGGCGTCTTTGAGATCGTTCTGCTTGAGGGTGAAGGTCTTGGCGTCTTCGAGCTTCGGGAGGGCGGGGAATTCTTCCTCGGCGATGCCCATCATTTTGAAGAAGCTCTGCCCGCAGCGCAGCGAGGCGTGGTTCTTGGAGTCCACCTCCACCGTCACGTCGGAATTGGTGAGTTCCTTAACGATTCCGCCGAGTCGGCGGGCGGGGAGCGTGGTGCCGCCGCTCTTTTCGATATTGGCTTCCACGGAGGTGGTGATGCCGCAGTCGAGGTCGTTGGTGGTGAATGTGAGGCGGCCTTCGTCGGCGCGGATGAGGACGTTGGAGAGAATGGGGAGCGTCGTGCGCGTGCTGACGACGCCCTGAACGGTGACGAGGGCTTCTAGGAGTCTTTCCTTGGCGATGCTGAATTTCATGTACGTTGTGGGCTGGTTTTTTAAGAGTTGCGGCTGTTTGACGGAATATCTTGTGGCTGGCAAATCTTTTTGACGCAACGGATTGATAAATGAGAGATGTTCCCATCTGTGAACAAGTCATTTTATCTTTCGGGGCTGTGGGCGGTTTTGTGTTTCTGCGCGCTGCCTGCCGCTTGGGCACAGCGAGTGACGCCACTCGCGGGGGCTCCCGATTGGGCACGGCTAGAGGCGTTTCAGCAGACGGTGACGCGGGCGGAATTTGTGCGACTGCTCGATACCGTGTTCGCGCCGAATGGAGCTTGGAGCGGGGTCATCGAAGTCGGCGAAACGGAGGCGGTCATCTATAAAACGCTGACGCCGCCGGAGACGATGAAGCTGCGCTTTGCTGCTGACGAAGCCACGCGGAAGCCAACGCCGAAGTTTTGGAGAGCCGCAGCGGAAATTCCGAAAGGCGACAAGCCGCTGGCGAATGTGAAGATCGTCCTCGATCCCGGCCACATCGGCGGAAAGTGGGGACTAATGGAGGAGCGTTCTTTTTCGCTAAAAGGCGATGCGCCAGTGCAGGAGGGAGACATGACGTTGCTCGTCTCCCAGCTCGCCGCCAAGGCCCTGCGCGAGCTGGGCGCGGAGGTGACGCTCACGCGGAACGACGCTGCGCCGACTTCGCCATTTACCGTGGATGGGCTGAGGCCGCAGGCGCACAAAGAACTGGAGCTTCTCGGCATCGCGAACGTGCGCGAAAACTACGATGGCCCGCGCGACCCACTCAAAGCGGAGACCGTGCAATGGCAAGCGGAGAAGCTCTTTTACCGCGTGGCGGAAATCCGCGAGCGCGCCCGGCTGGTGAACGAAAAACTACGGCCCGACCTCGTCGTGTGCGTTCACTTTAATGCCGATGATTGGAGCGACCCGGAAGCCCCCGTCTTTACGGAGCGTAACGATCTTCACACGCTCATCCACGGCTGCATGAGCGCTGGCGAGCTACGCTTCGACGACCAGCGGTTCGAGATGCTCGTGAAGCTGCTCGGCGGAATCCACCCCGCAGAACTCGCCGCCGCGACGACGGTGAACGGATCGCTGGCACGCGCGACCGCGCTGCCGCCATTCGCCTACCTCACCGGCAACGCTGTGCGCGTGGATGCGAACGAGTTCCTATGGGCGCGCAACCTCCTCGCGAACCGGCTTTTCAACTGCCCCGTCGTCTTCCTAGAGCCCTACCGGATGAACCACGCGGAGACTTACGCACGGATGCAGGCGGGCGATTTTGACGGCGAGCGCGAAGTCGCCGGGAAGCAGCGCCCGAGCATCTTCCGCGAGTATGCCGGGGCAATCGTCGAGGGGCTGCGGCGGCATTTCGAGCGGGCTGATTCTTCCCCACGCAAATAACGATATGCACATCCGAACCGCTACCATCGCAGACATCCCGTTGCTCCGCTCGCTGGCGCATGAAATATGGCACGCGCACTATCCGGGGATTATCCCCGTGGAGCAGATCGAGTTCATGCTCGGCTGGATGTATTCAGCGGAGGAAATCGAGCGCCAACTCGGCAGCGGCACGCGTTGGGAATTGGCGGAGTGCGATGGCGAAAGCGTCGGTTTTCTCAGCTACGGCATCGAGCCCGACCAGCGCGTGAAGCTGCACAAACTCTACATCGCCACCGCTCACCAGCGGCGCGGCCACGGCCAGCAGATGCTCGCGCACGTCCTACAGCAAGCCGTGGAGTTGGGCGGCACGGAGGTCTGGCTGCAAGTGAACAAACGCAACACCTCCGCCGTCGCTGCTTACCTTAAAGCGGGCTTCCATATTGCGCAGGAGGCGATGTTCGACATCGGGCATGGCTTCGTGATGGATGATTATCTAATGGCGCGCGCGTTACCTTGATGTGATTTATTTTCCCTGAAATGGAAAATCCCTCTTGCTCCGATTTTACTGCGCCCCGTAGATTCCAGACTCACAGCAAGCCACAACCAACTAGACCTCACACATTGGACTTAAAAGATATTAAAGAGCTCGTCGCTCTCATGAGGAGAAACGACCTGTCGGTTTTCAAATTCGAGCAAGAAGGGTTCAAAATCACCCTCAAGCGGGGCTCCGAGCCCGTCATCACCACCACCGCTGTCGCCGCGCCTGCGGCCTATCAGCCCGTGGCGGCACCCGCCGCAGCCATCGCTGCGCCCGCAGCCGCACCCGCAGCCAGCACCGAGAAGCTGAAGGAAATCCTCTCGCCGATGGTCGGCACCTTCTACGCAGCCCCGGCCCCGGACGCCCAGCCATTTGCCAAAGTGGGCTCGGACATCGCGCAAGACAGCGTCGTCTGCATCATCGAGGCGATGAAAGTGATGAACGAAATCAAAGCCGAGACCACCGGAACCATCGTCGAAATCGTCGCGGAAACCGGCAAGCCCGTGCAATATGGGCAAGTGCTTTTCCGCGTCCGGCAAAAATAACGGATGAAACGCGAATTTAACGTCATCATTGAGCGGGACAGCGAAGGCTTTTACGTAGCCCTCGTCCCCAGAGCTTCCGGGCTGCCACACGCAGGCCCGCTCGCTCGACAAGCTCCACACTCGTATTCAGGAAGCGATTGAGCTTTGTCTCCCTGAACTCTCAACCAATGTTCAATAAAGTCCTCATCGCCAACCGTGGCGAAATCGCGCTCCGCGTCATCCGTGCTTGCAAGGAACTCGGCATCAAAACACTCGCCGTTTACTCCGAGCCCGACGTGGACAGCCTCCACGTCCAGCTCGCCGACGAAGCCATCTGTATCGGCCCCGGCCCGAGCAACCAGAGCTACCTGAAAATTGACCGCATCATTTCCGCCGCAGAAGTCGGGGACTGCGATGCCATCCACCCCGGCTACGGCTTCCTCAGCGAAAACGCCCACTTCGCCGACGTGTGCGCGAGCTGCAACATCAAGTTCATCGGGCCGCCGTCCTCCGCTATCCGCAGCATGGGCGACAAAAACACCGCCCGCGCCACCGCCAAGCGCGCCGGGATGCCCGTCACGCCCGGCAGCGAGGGCATCGTCGAAAACGAGAAAGACGCCCTCATTATCGCCCGCAAAATCGGCTACCCTGTGATGATCAAAGCCACCGCTGGCGGCGGCGGACGCGGGATGCGCCCAGCGCACAACGACGGCTCACTCGTCGCGGGATTCCACGCAGCAAGCGCAGAGGCGGAGAAGGCGTTTGGCAACGGCAGCGTCTATATCGAGAAGCTCATCGAAAACCCTCATCATATCGAGTTTCAGATCATGGCCGACATGCACGGCAATGTGGTCCATTTGGGCGAGCGCGATTGCTCCATGCAGCGCCGCAACCAGAAGATTATCGAAGAGACAGCCTCACCCATCATGACTGCGGAAATCAGGCAGCGCATGGGCGACGATTGCGTTCGGCTGGCCAAGGAAGTCGGCTACGTCGGCGCGGGCACCATCGAGTGCCTCATGAACGACACCGGCGACTACTACTTCATGGAGATGAACACCCGCATCCAAGTCGAGCATTGCATCACCGAGGAAGCCTACGGTGTGGATCTCGTGAAGGAGCAAATCAAAGTCGCATCTGGCGAAAAACTCTCCCACTGGATGCACAACGCGACCCCGAAATACCACGCCATCGAGTGCCGCATCAACGCCGAAGACCCCTTCAATAATTTCCAGCCATCGCCCGGCAAGATCGACCTCTATTACGCCCCCGGCGGGCGTGGAGTCCGGATCGATTCCCACGCATACACCGGCTACACCGTCCCGCCTTATTACGACTCGATGATCGCCAAAGTCATCGCCATCGGCACCACTCGGGAAAACGCGATCTTCCGAATGCGCCGCGCCCTCGGCGAATACATCATTCGCGGGGTAAAGACGACGATCCCGTTCCAGCAGCGCATCATGCACGACCCCGATTTCGTCCGTGGGAAATACCACACCGGGTTCGTGGCCAAGATGCTCGACGCCGGGCAGGAGTTTAAAAAGTAGAAGGCTCTGCGGGCTACAAAGCGAATAGTTGCGCAGCGCGCGTAGCCGCACGTTCGAGCAGTGTCTCGGCGGATTGCATCGCCTCGCTGAGCGACATTGGGCGGTCGGTAATAGGGACGAGTGCGTCGAATAATTTTGCGCGCTCGGCTGTTTGCGTGACCGCTCCTGCGAATGCGACGACACGCTTTCCCGCGGCGCGCGCACGCTGAGCGATGCCCGATGGGCCTTTGCCGTCGAGCGTTTGGTCGTCGAGACGCCCTTCGCCGGTGATTACTAAATCTGCGGCGGCAATCCGTTCGTCGAGGTTCATGGTTTCCGCCACGATGTCGAAGCCAGGGCGGATGGTTGCATCGCAAAAAGTCAGCAACCCGAAGCCCAATCCTCCCGCAGCACCTGCCCCAGGAGTATCTCGAAAATCGCGCCCGAAGCTCGCCGCGCAGACTTCTGCGAGATGCCTCATGCAATACTCTAGGAGCTCGACAGCATGAGGGTCGGCACCTTTTTGCGGAGCATAGACGCGAGCGGTGCCCCGTTCGCCCACGAGAGGGTTCTGCACGTCGCTCGCGGCGATGATTTCGGGCAGTGCAAGGTTCGAGGGGCGCTCGATTGCGGTCAGCAAATCAAGGGTGGCCGGGAGCGGGCGGTAGTCGCCGGCACCGTTGAAAAACCGGTAGCCGAGCGCACGGGCGATGCCGATACCGCCATCGGTGGTGGCGCTACCGCCGAGGCCCACGAGGATTTTTTTCGCCCCGCGAGCGATTGCGTCACACAGCAGGATGCCGGTGCCGGAAGTATCCGCCTGAAAAGGGTCACGCTCGTCGGGCTTGAGCCGCCAGAGTCCGCTGGCCTCGCTCATTTCGATGATGGCGAGCTGTTGCGCGGCGACCCAAGCGTAGCGCGCGTCGATGTCGCGTCCGAGCGGGTCCTTGCTCGGGACGGTCATCCACTCCGCGCCGAGAGCCGCGCCGAGAGATTCGGCGAACCCTTCTCCTCCATCAGCAATAGGAGCGAGGTCGGCCTTCAGATCGGGAAAGACGACGCGAAATCCGCGCTCAATGGCTTGTGCGGCGGCCAGAGCGGTGAGCGAGCCTTTGAACTTATCAGGAGCGATCAGGAGACGCATTTCGGGGTTCTGTGGATTGATCTACCAAGTGTGTTGCTCCGACTACTTACCGTCTTTCAGAGGGTCCTCCACCTTCAGGGGAGGGGTCTGTCCACCCGCGTCGTCTTTCGGGTTCTCTGCTTCGGGTGTTCCCCCCTGCGTGCTCCAAGTCGTAGTTTTGATGCGCTTGGCGCGACGCGATGGATGGGCTGAGATGGCGTTTTTTTGCTGCTGCAAAAGCAGGAGGTGGTTCTTCTGATTGGGCCTTGCATTGTTCCTCGCAGTCAGGAAGTTGTGGCTGGAGTGGTTTGCTTGCTTCAGCAGCGCGTGCTGGTGGGCCGAAGTGTTGGAGTTTGGAAAAGGTGGGCGCTTTGGAGGGTTGGCATTGTGGTGGCGCGATGCTTGGAGCAAGAGCGCGCTGGAGTTCCTGTTTTTGCGAGCGTTCGCGAGGAGCGCGGATTTACCCGCGTTCGCCTTTTGCAGCAGATGCGAGTTGTCGGGCCGCTTGGGCTTCGGCACGGGAGGGCGCGGGCGGGTCGGCAGCGCGACTGCCGGAAGGCACATGAAAGCGGCAACGACGAGTGAAAATATGACGCGGAAGCGGGTAGGCATCTCGCCCCGAAAATAGGCGGCGATTCTCAGCCTGCCAACACGAAGTTTCACAATTCTCCTCGCGATTACCCAAACGCCACCAGTGATGCCGCCCGACCATCCTACGCCTTTCGATGCTGACGGCGGCACGTGGTTCGACAGTAAGTCTCATCGCTCAGCGTCACTCCGCCTGCGACCATCGTGGAGGCCGTGCTCGTAGTGGCCACCAGCCCCGTCACAGAGTCATCCGTCGTCGGGAACGGCGTCAGTCAAAAATGGAAAATGTTACGAGCATTTATCGTGTGATTTTTTCTTTTCCATAGTCTGAATCCGCTTCCGGTATCAGCTTTGCCATGCACTTTTCTCCACACCCGATGCTACGTGTCTTTCGCGAAGCGCTGGCCTACGAACTCCCAGTTGATCACGTCTTGGAAGGCTTTGAGGTAGTCGGCGCGGCGGTTTTGGTAGCGGAGGTAGTAGGCGTGCTCCCAGACATCTACGCCGAGGAGCGGGAGGCCGCCTTTGCTCAGCGGGGTGTCTTGGTTGGCGGTGGCTTCGACGGTCAGTTTCCCGCCGCGCAGGACGAGCCACGACCAGCCGGAGCCGAACTGCTTGAGCGCGGCGTCGTTGAATGCTTCCTGCCATTTCGCGACGGAGCCGAATGCGGCTTCGATGGCCTTCAGCAAGTCGCCCTGCGGGCCGCCGGTTCCCTTTTTGAGCAGTTGCCAGAAGAGCGCGTGGTTGTAGTGCCCGCCGCCGTGGTTGCGGATGTCGGTGCGCACGGCTTCGGGGGCGGCGTCGAGGTTTTTGAGCAGGTCTTCGATGCTCTTGCTGGCGAGGTCGGGGGCTTTTGCGATGGCGGCGTTTAGCTTGGCGACGTAGGCGGCGTGGTGCTTGTCGTGGTGAATCTTCATCGTCTCTGCATCGATGGCGGGCTCGAGTGCTTCGTAGTCGTAGCCGAGCGGCGGGAGCTTGAAGACTTCCGGCGCGGCGACAGCGGGCGCTTGGGCGAAGAGATTGCCGGCGGCGAGTGCGGTAGTCGCGGTGGCGAGTGTTTGGATGGCGGTGCGACGTGTGATCATAGTGGTGTTAAAGAGCGGGCAAAGGCGTTGCGCTTAGAAGTTCCGTGTTCTTTCTACGCGCGCAGGCTGCACCGGGCGGTGGGCGTCTCGTGGACGACGATTTCGGCGAGGCCGGGACATTGCGCGGCGATTTTCTCCCAGAACCAAGTGCACATGTTTTCGATGGTAGGGTTTTCGAGTCCGGGGATTTCGTTGAGGTAGGCGTGGTCGAGCTTTTCGAGCAGCGGGCGCATGGCGCGGGAGATGTCGGCGTGGTCGTAGAACCAGCCAGTCTTCGGGTCGCGCTCGCCTTCCACGGTCACTTCGACTTTGAAGCTGTGTCCGTGCATCTGTCGGCACTTGTGGCCCTCCGGCGCGTGTGGAAGCGTCTGGGCGGCCTCGAAGGTAAAATCTTTTGTCAGGCGAAATCGCATGGCTGCACGGAATACGACGAACGGCTCGCGTGCAAGCCTGCGCAACCAATCCGTTATGCGCTCGCAGCTTCCAGCGCGGCGTGGTCGATGGTAATGAGCCGTCGCTTTTTCGCACCGAGGCGCGGGATGCACTGGATGAGCGCTTTCGTGTAGGCGTGCTGTGGGTTGCCGAGGATGTCTTTCGTCGCCCCATACTCGACGATCTTGCCGCGGAACATGACGGCCACTTTGTCGGCGAAGTTGCCGATGATCCCGAAGTTGTGGGTGATGAGGATGATGGCCATGTCGAGCTTGCTGCGAAGCTCGCGGAACTGATCCATGATTTGCGCCTGAATGGTCACGTCCAGCGCGGTGGTGGGCTCATCGGCGACGAGAAGATCAGGCTGGCAGGAGAGCGCCATCGCGATCATCACGCGCTGCTGCATCCCGCCGCTGAGTTGGTGCGGGTAATCGTGGAGACGCTGGGCGGGATTGGTGATGCCGACGAGGTCGAGGTGCTTGATGATTTCGGCGTCTACATCGCGCACTTCTGGGCGGTGGAGCTGAATGGCCTCGGCGATCTGGTTGCGGATGGTGAAGACGGGATTGAGCGAAGTGCTGGGCTCTTGGAAAACATAGGCGATGCGCCCGCCGCGCAGCCTGCGCAGCTCGTCGGCTTTCATCGTCAGCACGCTCTTGCCGTCGAAGATGATCTCGCCGCTGGCGTAGCGCGTGGGCGGCTCGGGGAGGAGGCGGGTGAGTGCGAGGCCAGTGACGCTTTTGCCGCTGCCGCTTTCGCCGACGATGGCGAGGGTTTCGCCTTTTTCGAGGGTTAGGTTGATGCCTTTGACGGCTTCGACGATGCCGCCTTCGGTGTGGAAGTGGATGGCGAGGTTGCGGATTTCGAGGAGTGGCATGGTGAAGCGGGTTTAGTTTTTACGACCAGCCTCAATGTCCGCAACAATCTGCTCCACGGTGAGGTGTCCAATAATTGATTCGCGCTCGGCAGTGTAGTCACCTTTGCTTTTGTAGATGCTCTGGAGAAAACGGACGAACTCGCCCCGGCTCAATTCCCGGCGGAGGATCATGAACGCTTTTTTGCGTATCTCTTCATCGTTGTGAGTCGTGGATTTCATTGCGGCGGGAAACGTAACACCCATGCGACTGGGTTTTCAACTGCGACGTTTATGGACTCACTCAGACGCTTCGCTCGTTTCAACATGCGGTCATCGGTCGTGAGGAGCCAGTCGCACCGCGCGGATTCGGCGCACGCGATGTGCAGGGCGTCGAGATCGCCGAAACCGAGTGATGCAAGGTGGTTTGCTCGGGTTTGGAGCGAGTCGGTAAGTTTTACCGTTTCACTACGAATGTCATCGTCGAGCATCGTCTTCGCATCTCGACGTTCCTCATCGGGGTCTCGCGCGACCTCGTAAGCCACGGCGTCGCTGCTGACGATCTCGATTGCTGAATCGAGGATGGCTTCGACGGCAGCCCGTTCGGCCTGTATCCGAGGCTGTTCGTCTTCTTCAAAAACCCGCCCAAGGCAGCAAACGTGGAGATAGATTCGCATGTTCTACCCGCGCTTGGGATCGAACGCCTTCCTCAGCGAATCGCCGAGCAGGTTGAGCGAGAGCACGAGGCCGAAGAGCGCGGTGGTGGCGGCGGTGAGGTTCCACCAGACGACGGGGTCGCGGCTGAGTTCGCTGCGTCCGCTATCAATCATCACGCCCCAGCTCGCGGTGCCGACGGGGCAGCCGACGCCGAGGTAGCTGAGGATGGCTTCGCTGAGGACGATCCCGCTGAAGCCGAGGACGAAGTTAATAAGCACGAGGTGCATCACATTTGGCAAAAGGTGGCGCGTGATGATGTTCCAGTGGCTCTGCCCGAGGGCGCGGGCGGCGGTGATGTAGCTGCGCTCGCTTTGCCGCATCGTCTCCCCGCGCACGAGGCGGCAGAGGCCCACCCAGCCGGTGACGCCGAGGGCGATGCTGATGCTGCCGAGGCCGGGACCGAGGACGAAGAGAATGGAGACGAGCAGGAGAATCTCGGGGATGCTGGCGAGGGTGCTGTAGAGGTATTGAATGATGTCGTCCACCCAGCGACGGAAGTATCCCGCGAAGATGCCAAACAGCGCGCCGAGCGGGATGTAGATGGCGCTGGTGAGCCCGCCGATGATGAGCGCGGTGCGGCAGGCTTTGAGCGTTTGCACGAAGACGTCTTGGCCGAGTTGGTTCGTGCCGAGAATGTGGTATCGGCTGTTGAGCGGGTCGGGCTGCGGCTTTGTGTCGGTGAGGATTTGGTTGGAAAATGGGGCGCTGTAGCTGCGTTCGTCGGGGATGCCGCCAATGACGAAATCGAGCAGGCTTTTTGTCGCGCCGCCGCCGACGGGAACGCGGCAGGTTTCCAGTGCGCCGATGAAGAGGTAAATGCAGACAACACAGAGCGCGATGACGCCGGTGCGGTCGGTACGGAAGCGCGTGGCGGCGCGGCTCCAGCGTTCGCTACGGGCGGCGCGGGTGAGCATCGTGGCGATGCCGCCGAGGCCGAGGATGAGGAGGATATCTTGCGTGAGCCAGTGGGTGAAGATGTCCATTTTAGCTGAGCCGGATGCGCGGGTCGGCGGCGGCGTAGAGGATGTCGGTGAGGATGAGGGCGGCGAGATACAAGAGCGCGCCGAGGTAGGCGCAGGCGAGGACGACGGGTTCGTCGGAGGTTTGGATGCCGAGGACCATGACGTTGCCGATGCCGGGGATGCCGAAGAAGCTCTCGATGAGCAGCGTGCCCATGATCAGTTTCGGGAGTTGGCCGACGGTGAGCGTGATGAGCGCGATGAGCCCGTTTTTTAGCACGTGCCGCGACAGGACGCGCGTGGCGGAGAGCCCTTTGGCGTGGGCGGTGCGGACGTAGTCTTGCGCGATTTCTTCGAGAAAGACCGCGCGAAACATCCGAGCATCATAGCCGAGATTGATAATAGCCATGATGGCCACGGGCAACAGGAGAAAGCGCACGCCGTCCAGCCCCGCGTGGAAGCCGGAGACGGGGAACCAGCCAAGCCCGAGCGCGACGACGGCTTGGCCGAAGATGATGTAAACCATCGTCGGCACGCTCATCATCACCACGCAGAAAAGCGTGATGGTGCGGTCGGCGGCGGAGTGCCGGACGAAGACCTGATAAAGCGAAAGCACGAGCGCAAAGCAGAGCCCGAGGATGAAGCCGGGGAGCGTGACGCAGAGTGACGGGCCGACGCCGTCGAGGAACGTCTCGCCCATCGGTCGCTTGGTGACAGTGGATGGCTGGAAGTCAAAAGTGGCGAGCTGTTTTACGTGCGTGGCGAACTGCCGGTAGAGCGGAAGGTTGCGGCCATTGTTTTCGATCCACTCGGCGCGAGCGGTGACTGAGGACTTGGGGCCGAGCGCATTGATGGCGGCGTGCTCCGGCGTATTCACCACGCGGAAAAGCACGAAGGTGAGAAAGATGACGCCTAGCAAAATCGGGACAGCGTAGAGCAGGCGGCGGATGAGGTAGTTCAGCATGTTACGCGGTCTGGTTTTTACTACGGCGCACGGCGCGGACGAATGCCGCGATGCCTGCGAGCGCGAGCCCGCCGAGCGCGAATGCTGGCCAGAGCGCGGGTTTGTTCAACTCACGCTGGAGCCGCTCGCGCATGACGGTATCGGTGACGAGGTATTTGTGCCCGCCATCCACTTCATACATGAGGTTGTTGTGCGTGAGCGGGGCCCACGGCTGCAAGGTGAGGTAGGCGGCTTTGTGGAAGGTCGGGATTATCGGGCATTCGTCATCGAGGATTTTCTGGAGCTTGCGCGTCATCTCCAAGCGCTCGGGGCCGTTCTCCGTCACTACCATTTGCTCGAAGAGGCGATCATATTCCGCATGGCGGAAGCGGAAGTAATTTTTCCCCACGGGCGATTCGTTCTTCGAGTAAAAGAGCATGAAGTAATTTTCCGGGTCCGGGTAATCCGCGCCCCAGCCGGTCGTCGTGCAGATTTGGAAGTCGCCGCGATCTTCGATGTCTTGCAACCGCGCAAACGTCACAGCGTTCACCTTCACCTTGATGCCGAGCTGCTCGAAGCACCGCTGGTCAAACTCCATCCGCTGCCGCTCCTCGCTGCCTGCGCCTTGGCCGGTAAGCGTCAGTTCCAGTTGCTTGCCGTCTTTGTCGCGCCCTCCGGGATAGCCCGCCTCCGCGAGCATCTGCTTCCCCTTTTCTAAGTCGAACGGATACCGCTTTTTGCGCTCACGGTCGTGGCCGAAAATGCCCGACGGAAGCAGTTGCGTCGCGACCGGTGCGACGCCCGCGTAGAAGATTTCCGCGTAGCGTGCGCTGTCCGTGGCGTAGGCAAGAGCCTGTCGCAGTTTGAGGTTTTTGCCCACCACGGGGTCGTCCATATTGAAGGAAATCCAGAACGTCGAAATCTCGAACGCGGGCTCCAAGATGGTCCCGCGTTTTTGGAACTCCGGTGACAGCGTGCGCATCGGCGACACCATCGCGTTGAAAGAGTCTTTATCCACTGCCATGATGTCGAGGTAGCCCTGCCGGAAGAGCACAAAGCGCGGGATGTTCTCGTGGTAAATGGAGAGCTGTATCTCGTCTATAAAAGGCAACTGCTTGCCAGCCAGAGTCTTGAGCCACTCAGCCTTCGCAGCCGGGAAGCCGTCGCCGGGGAAAACCGTCGTCGTGTAGTTCGGCACGCGCTCCAGCGTCACCCGCGAGCGCGGCGTGTAGTTCACGATACGATACGGCCCGGTGCCCACGCAGGCAAACTTGCGGAAGTCTTCGCGCCCATTTTTCCCATCGTAATAAGCCACCGCCTCGCGGGCGACCGGCGAGGTGCATTGATACGCCAGCCAGTAAAGAATCTGCGGGTACTTTTTCGTGAGCCGCATCCGAAACCGATACCGGTCCAGCACCTCTACGCCTGCGACGCGCTGCGTGGCGTAGTCGAGCTTCTTGCCCGCGGCTTTGTGCGTCTCCGCCATGCCTACGAGACATTCCTCAAACGTGCTCTCGAAGGGACTTTCCACCGCCGGGTCCGCGATGCGCTGGAAGACATACTGGATGTCCTCCGCAACTAACTCCCGCCCTTTCCCGCCGGGAAAACACTTATCATCATGAAAGCGCACGCCCTCTTTTAGCCGGAACTCGTAGCTCAGCCCGTCCGCCGCTTTCACCGGCATCTCCGCCAGCATACAGGGCGTCAACTCGTACGGGTCCGTCTTCATCGGGTGATACTCCAGCAGCGTATCATAGACGCCCTCGATGACTTTGCGGCTGATCTGGTCGTAAGTGAACTGCGGGTCGAAGCTACGCGGGTCTTCGCGAATCGGCTGATAGCGCACGACCCACGGCGTCCCGTCCGGGCGCGTCTTTTGCAGCGCGGCGGGGTGCGGATTATTGTCACACGCAGCCAGCCACAAAGTGGCGGCGAAGGCGAAAAGTCGTGTGAGTTGGCGAAGCATGGCGAGGCGGTGTAGTCGCTCGCGCATTTTTTGCAACGTCGGAGCGATGGAATGTCGGCGACGGTACAAAAGCGGAATTCTTGCCGGTACAAAAGCGGACCGTGTTTTACAGAGAAAAAGCGCCGAGAATAGGGGGCCAAATGTTGGTTGGAGGATGTTCAACGACCCAGAACCTGAGTTTTGGGTGGTGGATGAGGGTGA
>CANIWM010000049.1 GCA_947471505.1 Chthoniobacteraceae bacterium
CTCATCCACCACCCAAAACTCAGGTTCTGGGTCGTTGAACATCCTCCAACCAACATTTGGCCCCCTATTCTCGGCGCTTTTTCTCTGTAAAACACGGTCCGCTTTTGTACCGGCAAGAATTCCGCTTTTGTACCGTCGCCGACAGTTCTGAAAGGAGTGTTTGACAAAGAGCGGCACCGCCACCACCTTCCGCTCCCTTTTTCCCGGAACAGAATAACCTTTTTACTATTATGATGAGTCACCTTGTTGATGAAGCTGCAAAGAAAGTCGGGAGCACTCCGCTGCTCGTGAATATCGTGTCCAAGCGGGTCCGGCAGTTGAACTCGGGCCACAAGCCAATGGTCACTGTGACCGGGCGCATGGGCCTCGCTGATGTCGCGTTGACCGAGATTATCGAAGGCAAGCTCACGCACGAAGCGAAGCCGAAGGAAGGGCAGTAAGCCCCCGAAGAGCGGGGATTTTGAGCTATGGGCGCCGACATCTCGGTTAATCGCAAGGCGCTTAGGGACTACCATATCCTCGCCCGGTATGAGGCAGGGATTGAACTCAAGGGCACCGAGGTAAAGTCGATCCGTGCCGGGAAGGCGAACGTGAACAGCGCGTTTGCGCGGGTGGAGAATGGGCAGGTGTGGCTCTACGATGTGGACATTCAGGCGTATGAGAAGGCGAGCTTCGAGCAGCATGAATCCAAGCGGATGCGGCGGCTCCTTTTGCACAAAGCAGAGATCGCGAAACTGGCGGAAAAGAGCCTCGTGGACGGCTGCACGCTCGTCGCGCTGCGGATGTATTGGAAAGACGCGAGGGTGAAGATCGAGATTGGCGTGGGCAAAGGCAAAGACGCCCATGACAAGCGCGATGCGATCAAAGCAAAGGTCGAAAAACGCGAGGCCGATCGTGTCGTCGCTGGCTTCAATAGAAAGAACGGCTGACGTGGACAGTCTCTCAACTCTCAACGCTCAACCCTCAACAAACTCGATGCTCTCCATCACCATCCCAATTTACAACGAAGCCGGCAGCGTCGGCACCCTCTACGACAAAGTCCGCACGGCCATGGAAAAGCAGCCACAGCCGTGGGAACTCATCCTCGTGAATGACGGCAGCACCGACGGCACCGACGAGTTGCTCGACGAAATCGCGGCGCGCGACGAGCGCGTGAAAGTGGTCCATTTCCGCCGGAACTTCGGGCAGACTGCGGCGATGATGGCGGGGTTCGATTTCGCAAAAGGCGACATCATCATCCCGATGGATGGCGACTTGCAGAACGACCCGGAAGACATCCCGCTCCTGCTGGCAAAACTCGACGAGGGCTTCGATGTCGTGAGCGGCTGGCGCAAAGACCGGCAGGATAACGCCATCAAGCGTAACGCCCCCAGCATCATGGCCAACCGGCTCATCTCCTGGGTCAGCGGCGTGCGGCTGCACGACTTCGGGTGCTCGCTCAAAGCGTATCGCCGCGAAGTCATCGAAGGCGTGCGGCTCTACGGCGAGATGCACCGCTTTCTCCCCATCTATGCAAAGTGGCACGGCGCGGAGATCACCGAGGTCGTCGTGCGCCACTACGCGCGGAAGCACGGCGAGTCGAAATACGGATTGGAGCGTGTGCTCAAAGTCATCGCGGATTTGGTGACGGTGAAGTTCCTCGACCGCTTCCAGCAAAAGCCGATGTATATCTTCGGCGGCGCGGGGTTGCTCATGTTCATGATCAGCTTCGCAGCCGGAGCGCTCGCCTGTTTCTTCAAATGGATATGGCATCCCTCCAAGCCGTTCATCGAGACGCCGCTGCCCGTCCTCTGCCTCGTCGCGGGCGCTGCCGGGATGCTCTGCATCCTTCTCGGACTGCTCGCGGAAATGATCGTCCGCACCTTTTACGAGAGCCAAGGCAAGCGCGTGTACATCGTCCGCGCAGCGCGGAATGTGACGCAATAATGGCGCTCTTCGCGTCTTTCTTCACCACGGCAATTGCCATTTCTAAAAAGCCCGCCTACACAGCAGCCGAATGAGCGATAAATCTGGTGAACTTGATCTGAAATTTCTGCCCGACTGGCTAAAAGAAAGCCCGTCTGCGCCTGCCAACCGTTATGCCAATTTTGAAGGCGAACCCGCAGGACGTGGCGACCGGCGGAGCTTTGGCAGTGGGGGCGGACGGCCCGGCGGCCCGCGGCCCGGCGGTCCTCGCCCAGGTGGCCCCGGCGGGCCGCGCCGCGATGATCGTGGACCTCGCCCCGGCGGTGGAAATCGCGATAGCCGTGGCCCCGGCCCCGGTGGGCAACGCCGCCCCGGTGGACCGCAAGATCGCGACCGCGACCGCGAGCCGCGTCCGCCGCAGGAGCCCGTGCGGCAGGTGATTCGCGTGGAAGTTTTGCCCGAGCCGATGATTGCATTGAGCATCGCGAAGCAAGTGAAGGCGAGTGGCCGCGCGTGCGGCGTATTCCGTCTGGCGAAAATGTTTTTGGAACATCCTGATCGTCTGCGCATCCGCGTCACGGCGTTGGAAAAAGACGCGGTGATGTACCAGATCGGCGATGGCATCGTGGCGTTCGATCGCACCGTGCTGGAGCGCGGCGCGTATGCGCAGTTCAAGAAAGACTTTTACGAGACCGAGCAGATCGAAGGCGAGCCGCCCAAGGGCAAATACACCTCCGTGGCGCGCGAGCGCATGAGCGGCGTCCTCCTCGGGCCGTCCAGCCACCACGGCTACCAAGTCGCCATTCGCAAACTCTACGAAGAGCGCTTCTCCCGGCGGATGGACTTCGCTGATTTCCAGCGCAACATCGAGATGGTCAACGACCCCGTCGTCTTTGAGCAGTGGAAGAAACAGGCCAGCACCGTCACCGTCATCAAAACGCGCGTCGCAGCCGGCGAAGAGCCCGTCACTTTCAAAGACGACTACGAGGCCGAGCAGCATTTTAAGCTGAACCATCTGCCGAACCTCATCCGCACCGGCACCACGCTGGAGATGACGGGCACGGCGATGAACTGGTTCCCCGAGCGCAACGTCGCCTTCAACGTCCGCGACGCCATTGACCGCGAGCACCGCTTCCCCGGCCAGATGGTGAATGCGCTGCGCCCCATCTTCTCGGAAGCCGGGCTGCACCACTTCAAGTGGAAGAAAAAAATCCTCTTCGTCTCCGCCATCCGCCCTGTGCGGCACAATGCGGGCGAGGCGTTCAGCGACGGCATGGCCTTCATCCTCACCACCGTGAACGAGCACCCCGGCATCCCGCGCCCAGACCTCTTGCTCCGCCTCCTCGCGGGCATCGCGCCGGACTCCGAAGAAGGTCTCGCGAAAAAAGAAGCGCTCGCCTCCGACCTCCACTACCTCATCCACGTCGGCCACGTCGTAGAGTTCCAAAACGGAGCCCTCGAACTCCCACTCGACCGCCGCGCACAAAACGCGGAGCAACAACACGAAGACGGCCGCATGGACGCCAACGCCGAGATGGCCGAGATGGCCGAAAAGCCGCAACAGCAGCAGCAGCGCAAAGGTGGGAACCCACAGCAGAAGCAAAACCCACCGCGCCAACAACAGCAACCCGGGCAGCAACAGCCACGGCAACCGCAAGGCCCACGCGGGAGACGCGACTCCGGCTACCTCGCGCTGATGCCTGCGGTGCTGTTGTAAACGGCAGCCGATAGCGCAAAAGTTTGTGCTCCATCGTGGATTTTCGCAGGGGCGCTTCGCAAACGGAGCCGCTCGCATTCATCGCGATTCGGTTACGTTCTGGTGAGCTTTGGCCTTTGCGGAATTGGAAAGTTCTGTATGTTTCACCGACTCTGTCACCCGTCCACTCATGATTCTTCGTTTTCTCTCGCTCGCCTTCGCCTGCTCTGTTGCCCATAGTCAGGTCGTCATCAATGAATTCGCCGCGGCTTCGAGCGACCGGCTGTTGCGCTGGACGGCGGATGGCTCGCCTCGCCTGGGGACGGGGATTCCTTGGCAGGATTCGGCTTTTTCCGATACGGCTTGGCTAACGGGGACGCTCCCTGCGGGCTGGGGGACTTCGGTGGCGACGAATTTGCAGGCGGCGATGCAGAATAAGACGCCGAGCGCTTACTTTCGGAAGACGTTTTCGGTTTCTCCGGCGCAGGCTGCCTTGACGGCTCCGCTGACTTTGCAGGTGGAGGCGGACGACGGGTTTGTGGCTTTTATCAACGGCGTGGAAGTGGCTCGGGCAAACGCGGGCGGGGTGAAGCATTTCGTATATGCGGCGCAGGCTGCCTACAATGCGGCGGCGGCGGCGGGGGTGAGTGAGTTCACGCTGCCGGCGACGAATACGCTACTTCTTCCGGGGAATAATGTGCTGGCGATTCAGGCGCTCAATAACACGATCGGGTCGAATTTCCGGCTCAATGCGGGGCTGAAGGTCGTGACTTCGACGACGCCGATTCAGTTGACGAAGGCGTTCTATGATTTCGACGCCGCGACGGGAGCGACGAAGACGCGGCAGCGGACGGGAACGACGGATACGAACTCCAGCTCGGGCACTCCTATCTCAAGCGGGTGGCTGGCGACGGCGACGGACCCGACGACGACGGGGACTTGGACGAGCTTGAATATCGTGACTGGAGAAATCGCGGGCGCAGGCCTGGGCGGGTCGGGAGGGTTGCGCTATACGATTTCGCAGACGGGGGCAAATGGGACGGCGGCGTGGCTGCGAGCGCCTGCCATCAATATGGTAAATGCGTGGTCGGCGGGTTCGCTGAATTCGGCTTCGCTTTCGCAAACGACGCTGAGTTTCCGCTATCGGACGACGGGCGATCTTCAGTTTGCCCTGCGTATGGACCCGGCGCTGGGCCAGGAGGCGAATAGCACCGATGGCTTCCCTATTTTGGGGCTGCCGATTGGCGGGACGCCGGACTACGTGTGGCCGAGCAACACAAACGGATACTACGGGAAAACAATAAACGCTGCGGGCGCTCAGTCCGTGATCAACGGCAACACGATCAATATCGGCAACTACGAGGTCAATGTGAACACCGGAGCGACCAGCGGACAGATCACTGCCAATGAGGACAACACCGCAGGCGCGGGACCAGGAGGCAACACGGGCATTTTTACCGGACTCATGGATATTTGGCCGACGGGCGTCACCTCGATGAATCTCGGGGTGAAGAATATCGTGATGACGGAGTGGACTGCGGGCTCGGTAACGCTCGCTCAATTTCAAGCGACGCGCGTGAGCTTCCGGTGGAAACTACCCGTCGGGCGACAGATGCACTTTGCGCTGGAAGAGAACAATACGACCTCCCCGATCGAAACGGCAGACCGTGCAAATATCGGCATTTTGAACGGAACAGGAAACTGGGAGGCGTTCACGGCGAGTCTGTCGGACCTCAATAATTCCACGGCGCTGAGGACGAGGCTGAACAACAACTTTAGCAAAACGATGAAGCTCACGATGCACTACACGGGAGTGCCGTTTGTGACGGGCGAGAAGGTGCAATTGGACGATCTGAGTCTTTACACAGAAGTCGCGGGGCAGACCCTTGATGAGAATCTAGCAAATACGTTCTCGCTGGCTTCCGGCGGGACGGTCACTCGGACGGTCACGGGCGCGGGCGTGGGCAGTAGCGCGACGACGGGCACGCTGGTCAATACCATCACGGCGTTTCAAGACCCAGGAGTGACGGGGATGGCGTTCCGCATGGTAGAGTCTAGCGCGGCGGGCTCGGATGGGACGCCGGGGCACCTGCGCTGCGAAGTGACGGATACTCCGGACACTGGGGCACCGTGGGGTTTCAGTATCGCAGGGCCGACGATTCGGAATTGGACGAAGGGCGCAATCACCGTGCAGCAACTCAGCGAAGTGTCGCTGGTGCTGAGCACGAAAATCCCGTCGGGGGTGACGGTGCAGCTCTATGGCGAACGCGTGGGCGGCTCGTCGAGCAATCGCGTGAACCTCGGGACGCTGACGGGCAACGGGACTTGGCAAAGCGTGACGAAGGAATTCGCTGGGGCGGGAAATGTGGAGGCGTTTCGCACGGACTTGAACACTGCGAACAGCACGCAGTTCCAGCTCACCTTCATCTTCCCTTCAATCCCCTCACTGGGCGACCAACTCGCGCTGGACGATGTGCGCATCTTGCCGTGGCGGCTCTACAGCTCGCTGCTCACGGGCGGCACCGTGGGAAATCAGCAGCGGTTCCTCGACTACCTGAACACGAACACGCTCATCACATTTTTCCCCACGTTCATTAAAAATACCGCCGCTCCAGCCGCGGGCGGCACGTTCTCCTTGGACAACTTCCAAGTCAGCTATTTCGGACCGGACCCGAACGCGGCGCAGCAAATCGTCGCGCTGGCGGGCACGGGCTGGAAATACTTCGTGGGCCTCGCAGAGCCGAGCGGCGGGCTCTTTGACCCTGCGCTCCTCACGGGCTTCCCAATCCCGCCCGGCGAGGAAGACCTGTACGATAATCCGCAGAACTTCCGCGACTGGGTGGAACTGTATAATGCGGGCGGCACCGCTGTGAATATCGGCGGCTGGGGGCTGAGCGATGAGGCCGACACGCCGTTGAAATGGACGTTCCCGGTGAACACCATGATCCCGGCGGGCGGCTACTTCATCGTGATGTGCGACGACCGCGATGAGTCGAACGGCACGGCGACTTATCTACACGCGAGCTTTTCGCTGTCTGCGAGCGGCGAGGCGATCCGGCTCTACAATGCAGCGGGTGTCCTGCAATCCGCAGTCACAGGCGTGCCGAAACAGGACGCCTTCCACTCGTGGGGGCGCAATCCGAACAACGACGGCACCTACGGTTTCCTCGACACGGCGACGCCCGGCGTGGCGAACACGGGCGCCTTTTACTCCGCACGCGTGAAAACGCCGGACTTCTTCGCGGCAGACGGCGTCACGCCTTCCGCGGGCGGATTTTTTACCGGCGCTCAGACGCTCATTTTGAAAACGGACACCGTCGGCGCGACTATCCGCTACACGACGGACGGCAGCGACCCGACGGAGACAGTCGGCACGGTTTACAGCGCCCCTATCACGCTCACTCCGCCTGCGGATGCGAAGAGCAGCATCGTCATCCGGGCACGCGCATTCCTCTCGGGACTCGTGCCTTCGGACTCAAAGACGCGGAGCTACCTGCTCAGCGTGAATGCTGCGCTGAAGACGCTTCCCACGATTCAGCTCAGCGGCGACGCGGGGCGGAACTTCTTCGACCCGCACGGCATCGGTGCCGTCGTCGGCGGCACCGTCAGCAGCGGTAGCCAATGGGTGAACAGCGGGCCGCAATCCTACGACATCGCAGTGACCCACGGCGACCCTGCGGAGCGCAAGGTGACCGCGGAATGGTACTTCCCCAACGGCCAAGACGGCTGGCGCGACGATGTGGGCATTCGCCTTTCATCCAGCCCCTACTCGCGGCCCTACGTGCGGCTGAACTTCTTCACCGAATCGCCTTGGCGGCTCGACCATGCGGAGAAGCCTTCCTTTAACCTCAAGTGGCGCGACGACTACGGCTCCAGCGAACTGAGCAACGCCTTTATGATCCCCGGCAACGACACGAACACCTACAACGAACTCCGCATCCGCGCGGGGAAGAACGACATCGGCAACCCGTTCATCATCGATGAAGTCTCGCGCCGGATGTATCGCGAGATGGGCTGGTTCTCGCCCATCGGCACGCTGGCCTCGCTGTATATCAACGGCTCGTTCAAAGGCATCTACAACCCCACCGAGCGCATCCGCCAAAAGATGTTCCAGCAGCACTACCGCACCACGAACGACTTCGACGTGCGCTACATCGGCGAGATGGTGGATGGCGACGCCACGTTCTTTAACAGCGGGTACAACGCCCTCAACACCCTCCAGACCACGCCCACGCTGGCGAACTACAACGCTGCCAACGCCTACTTCGACCCGGTGAACCTCGCCGACTACTTCCTCGTCTGCATCTACATCGAATACAACGACTGGCCCGGCAACAACTACGCCCTCCAGCGCGAGCGCATCGCAGCGGGCCGCTACCGCATGGTCATGTGGGACGCCGAGGGCGCTTGGCAGAGGTTTGGCCTTTCGAGTGGCTACGACACGCTCGGGCAAAAAGTCCTCGGCGGCGGCACGGAATGCGGCGAGCTTTTCCGGCGCTACTACGCCAGCCCCGAGTTCAAGATTCTCGTTGCCGACCGCATCAACAAGCACTTCTTCAACAACGGCCAGCTCGACGACCGCGCCACTAACGCGCCGATGAAAGTGCTGCGCGATTCGCTCAAGGCGCAGGTCCAACCGATGATGACGTTTGTGATGAACCAGACCATTGATGACTCATGGTTCAACAACCACATCAACGGCATCGCAGGCAACGCCGACTGGCCCCCTCGCCGCACCGCGCTCTTCAACGGCTACACCGCCGGCAACGCCGTCTTCCAGCAGCCCATTTTCTCCGCCGCACGCGGCATCTGGCCCGCCACACAGCCCGCCACCTTCAGCCAACACGGCGGCATCGTCTCGGGGAACTACCCGCTCGTCATCACCTCCCCCAGCGGCGGCACCGTCTATTACACCCTCGACGGCAGCGACCCACGGCTCGCCGGCGGCGCAGTCTCCGGCACCGCCACCGTCTATACAGGCGCGGTCAATTTGAACTCCCTCGGCACTGTCAAAGTCCGCGTGAAGAGCGCAGGCGGCGAATGGAGCGCGCTCACCGAGGCATACTTCCAGCCCGGAGCCGTCCTCCCGACATCGAGCACGCTTCTCATTACCGAAATCAACTACCACCCGCCAGCGCCCACCGCCGCCGAGGAGGCACTCGGCTACACGGACGCCGACGACTTCGAGTTCATCCGCCTCACCAATATCAGCGCAAACCCTCTGGACCTCCGCGACGTGCAATTCACCGGCGGCATCACCTTCACCTTCGGCACCGGTGCCATCCTCGCGCTCCCACCCGGCGGGCAAGTCCTCCTTCTCAAAAGGCGCGTCGCATTTGAAGCCCGATACGGCACCAGCTTCGGCGCGCTCATCGCCGGCGAATACGGAGGCAGCCTCAACAATGGCGGCGAGCAACTCCGCCTCGACATCGTCAGCCCCAGCGTCGTGAACCTCGCGCTCTTCTCCTACAAAGACGACAGCGATCCTACGTGGCCCGCCACTCCCGACGGCTACGGCCCATCCCTCGTCCTCAAAGCGCCCGCCACACTCCCCAACCCCGCCCTCGGCGCGAGCTGGATGGCCAGCGCCCAGCCCGGCGGACTACCCGGCGGTGTTGTCCGCCTCCTCAACTACAACTCGTGGAAAGGACTCTCCTTCGACCCCGGCGACGCCGCCAACAACGCCATCTCCGGCCTCACTGCCGACCCCGATGGCGATGGCATCAACAACCTCATCGAATACGGCCTCGGCGGAAACCCGCTATTCAACGACGCCGCCTCGCTCCTCAGCCCTGCCACCATCCAGAGCAACTACCTCACTTACAGCTACCGCGTGAATGCCGGAGCCAGCGACGCCACCATCACCCCACAAATCTCCAGCGACCTCACAAACTGGCTCAGCGGTCCGGCGAACATCCTCACCCTCAGTGGCCCCACCGCCCGCGAAGACGGCGTGAACCTCTACACTGTCCGCGACACCACGGTCGCCGCAGGTGGCAATCGCTACATCCGGCTCCGTATGGTCGCGCCGTAAGCGGGAAGAAAAAGTTTGAATACGCGGAGAGATGGGTGCGTCTCTGTGCTTCCTATGAACATCCGCACTCTGCTCATCGCTGCCGCCCTCTTTGTCACCACCGCTTTCGCCCAGCCGCCCGATTTGGAACGCTTGGATGCGAAGCGCATCCTCGAACACATGGAGTGGAAAGAGGTGAACGTCCTCGCCATCCGCCAAGGCGTGAACTCCAAGGGAGAGGTCGCGCCGATTTACGCCACGGTGGTGGGTTTGGCGACGCGCGACACTCGGCACCAGCAGGTGTGCCAGACGTTTATTTTCGACAAAGAGCTAGGCTGGCACCACTTGGAGGTCTTGGAAAAATCGGCGCGGCTGTGGACAAAAGAGGGGTATAAAGAGACGAAGTTTTGGGGGACTTGGTAGCTCAAAGCTGGTCCTGCTGCTTGGTGCGAACGGCGAGGAGGCGCCCGTGCTTGCGGCCTTGCCAGCACAGATTGTCGGCGACGATGGCAGCGGTGACGCGGATAGGGACGCCGGTCACATGGAGCTGCGAGGCCGCCCACAGGTTGCAGGTTTTTGGGAAGAAATAGGTCTCTGTGCCGTCGAAGAATTTACTCATCGGGAGCTTGCCCTGCCCGGCGAGGAGGGGCTTGCCGTTTGGGTCGCGCTTGAATGCGAGGAGGAGGCGTTTACGGAGGCGTTCGAGCCCTTGCTCCGTCACGTCGAATTCGATGATTTCGCTGTTCGGGCATTCTTTTACGAGCGTGGTCTTAATCGGAATGACGTGAAGCGCACTGCTCGTAGGGAGAACGAGGGAGGTGAACATGCGCCAAGGATTGTGCATGTTTCTCCACATGTAAAAATCGGCCCCGCCCCAGCCGATGACGAGGTAGTGGGAATCAGGGGCAAAGGCACGCAGCTCGGGCGTGGCGTCGGCGGTGCGCATGGCGATGGATGTGTGCCAGCCGTTGCTGACGAGCCAGACTTTTGCGGGCGGCTTTTTCGCGGCTCGGCGCTGCTGGCGCTCGATGCGGGCGTCCATCGAGCAACCCCCGGAGCACAGAGCGATGAGCGCGAGGATGAAACTGAAGACGCGAGTGAATGACATTGGGCAGTTTCTTTAATGGGAAGTGGGGCGACGGTTCAAGAATGCGGCGAGATTATGAACAGAAATGTTTTTCCAAGAGATGCGCGGCTGTGGAATCGTCGCCTGACCAATGCGCCACATACTCACCGCCATCATCGCCACGCCCACACTCGTTTTCGCCGCCCCTAAACTGCCCGAGAGCCTGCCACCCGCTCGCCCTCTTCCGGCGGTTTCAGCGACGGAGGAACTGAAGACGATCCAGCTCGGCGACGGCTACTCGCTAGAATTGGTGCTGAGTGAGCCGGATATTAAAGAACCGATGGCGATGGCTTTCGACGGCAACGGGCGGCTCTACGTCGTGGAGATGCGCACGTATATGCAGGACATCGAGGGCACCGATGAACTCACGCCGAAGTCTCGGGTTTCGCGCCACGAGATGACGAACGGGGTCTTCACTAAGCACACGATTTTTGCCGATGGCCTGCTCGTCCCACGCATGGTGCAGCCGTTGCAGGACGAGGTGCTCATCGGCGAGACGAACACGAACGACATCATGGCGTGGTCGGACAAAAACGGCGACGGCGTCGCGGAGGCGAAGCGTCCTTTCTACGAAGGCGGGCCGCGTGGTGGGAACATGGAGCACCAGCCAAGCGGGCTGACTTGGGCGATGGATAATTGGCTCTACACGACTTACAACGCCTACCGGCTGCGCTGGTCGCCGGACGGCAAAACCGTGAAGGAACCCACCGCGCCAAACGGCGGGCAATGGGGGCTCGCACAGGATGATTGGGGTAAGCTATGGTTCTCCAATGCAGGCGGCGAAAAGGGCGTATGGAACTTCCAGACGCACATCGCATACGGCGCGGTGAACGTGCCGCAGCAGTGGGACGAATCGTGGATGGCCGTGTGGCCCGCCATCGGCCTGTGCGACGTGCAGGGCGGCACCGGGCGGTATCGGAAGGAGGACTTCACGCTCAACCATTTCACCGCGACATGCGGGCAGGAAATCTTTCGCGGCGACCGCCTGCCGCTCGATGCGCGGGGGAATGTATTCCTGCCAGAGCCCGTCGGACGCTTGATCCGCCGTGGCATCGTGGAAGTCAAAGACGGCATCACCACGCTGCGCAACTCGAACCCAAATGGGGAGTTCATCCGCAGCACCGACGCGAACTTTCGCCCCGTGGATATGAAGACGGGGCCCGACGGCTGCCTCTACATTTGCGATGCGTATCGCGGCATCATTCAGGAAGGAAACTGGACACGTGCCGACTCGTTCCTGCGCCCCATGATCCAGCGATACGGGCTCGACAAAAACATCGGGCGCGGGCGCATCTGGCGGCTCGTCCACAAAGACTTCAAGCCCGGCCCGCAGCCGAAGATGCTCGACGAAAAGAGCGCCGAACTCGTCGCCCACCTCGCGCACCCGAACGGCTGGTGGCGCGACACCGCGCAGAAACTCCTCGTCGTCCGGCAGGATAAAAGCGTCGTCCCTGCGCTGGCGAAAATGGCGCGCGAAGACAAGAGCCCGCTGGCCCGCGCCCACGCGATGTGGACGCTCGAAGGGCTCGGCGCACTCGACGCCGCACTCGCCCGCGTCGCGCTGAAGGACGCCAGCCCGCGAGTCCGCGAAAACGCTCTGCGCGCCACGGAGACACTCGTGAAAGCGGGCGACAAAACCCTCGCGCCGGACTTGCTCGCGCTCGCGCAGGACGCAGACCCGAACGTCGTCATCCAAGCCATCGCCACCGCAAAGGCGCTCAATTTACCCGACTGGCAGACGCTCGCGCAGTCCGTGTTCTCCACGACGAAAAGCGTGGGTGTGAAAGCCATCGGCGAGCAACTCATCAAGGTCGAGAAGCCGCAACTCGACGGTTACGCCCCGGCGGAACTCGCGCGGCTGAAAAAGGGCGAGGCGATTTACAAAGAGCTGTGCTTCGCCTGCCACGGCCCCGACGGCAAAGGTACGCCCATGCAAGGCCAAGCGGCTGGCGTCACAATGGCCCCGCCGCTCGGCGGCTCGAAGACCGTCACCGGCCACCCGGACGGCGCGCTGCTCGTCCTCCTCCACGGCCTCGCCGGCCCGGTGAACGGCAAAACCTACGAAGCGCAAATGGTCTCAATGGCCACAAATGACGACGCGTGGCTCGCGGCTATCACCAGCTACGTACGCGTGAGCTTCGGCAATCGCGGCAGCCTCGTCACCGAGCCCGATGTCGCCCGCCTCCGCGCTGCCACAAAGGCGCGCACGCAGCCGTGGACGGAAAAAGAACTGCGCGACTCCCTCCCTGCCCCGCTAAAAAACGCGAAGGACTGGAAGCTCTCCGCCAGCCTGCAATCTACCGGTTGCTCCGCCGTCGCGGACGGAAAAGCCGACACGCGCTGGGACACCGGCGCTTCGCAAAGCCCCGGCCAATGGTTCCAAATCGAGCTGCCCGCCGAGCTGAAAGTCGCGGGCCTGCGCCTCGACTGCGCGAAGTCCGGCAACGATTACCCGCGCGGCTACAAAGTCGAGCTAAGCAGCGACGGCACCACCTGGAGCAAGCCCGTCGCCGAAGGCAAAGGCAGCGCGCCCATCACCGAACCCGTCTGGCCCGCGACACCGGCGCGCTTTATCCGAATCACGCAGACCGGCTCGGTGAACGGAAAGTTCTGGAGCATCCACGAACTCGCGGTACTGGCAGGGAAGTAAACGACTCACCCGACCGGCAGGCGGACGTGAATCGTCGTGCCTTTGCCGTACTGGCTGGTGGCAGAAACATCGCCGCCGTGGGCTTTGATGATGTGTTTTACGATACTAAGGCCGAGGCCGGTGCCGCCGTGTTCGCGAGAGCGTGCTTTGTCTGCGCGGTAGAATCGCTCGAAGATGTGGACGAGGTCGGCGCTGAGGATGCCGGGGCCGCTGTCCTTTACCCAGAGCTGCACAAAGTCGCCTTCACGCCGCGCGCCAAGAGTGATCTCTCCGCCGGATGGAGTGTATTTAAAGGCGTTGTCGAGGAGGTTGGTGAAGACTTGTTCGATGCGCAGGCGGTCCACCGAGACTTCGGGGACATCGGAGGCGAGTTCAAGGCGGAGGTTCACTTGTTTACTGCCGCTACGGGTGGTCCAGTCGCGGACGAGTTCGCCGAGGAATTCGGCGATTTGAAGGGGCTGGCGCTCGAGATCTTCGCGGCGGGCTTCGAGGCGGGCTAAAGTGAGGAGGTCTTCGACGAGGGCGTTGAGCCGTTTGCTGTGCTTTTGCAGGACGGAGAATGCGGTAGCCTGATCTTCGCGGGGCATCTCGGGGTTATCTTGCAGGTTCTCGACCCAGCCTTGGAAGATGGCGAGCGGGGTGCGGAGTTCGTGGGAGACGTTGGCGACAAAATCGCGGCGGACGTGCTCCAGCCGCGTGAGGAGGGTGACGTCGCGAAAAAGAACAAGCGCCCCCTTTTCGCCGGAGGCGTCGCGCATGGGGGCGGCAGAAACGGCTAAAACGATCTCCGTGCTGGAGCGGATGATGGAGAGTTCGCTCTCTTGCGGCTGGCCCGTGTCGAGGGCGACGGCGATCATTTTGTCCACATCGGGCTCGCGAAGGACTTCTAGGACGGGTTGTCCGAATACTTCGGATGAGAGTTCGAGGAGCTTGCGCAGAGAAGGGTTGACGAGGCGGACAGTGCGACGGCTGTCGGCGACAAGAACGCCATCCTGCATGGAAGAGAGGATGATTTGAAGGTTGGCCTCGGCGAGTCTGCGCTGCTGGCGAAGATGGGCTTTTTCATCTTCAACGGCCTCGAGCTTCGGGGAGAGCGCGGCGAGCGGAGCCTCGATATGGAAGGATTGTGGGTTGTCACCCGCAGCGATCGTTTCGAGGATGTGGATGACCCTTTTCTGAGCAGACCGGAGCGCTCGCTCGCGGGCGAACCACACGCTGATTACGACGACTAAAATGAATCCGAACAGCCAAGGCATGATGCGTGGTGTAATTGACGAATGACGAATGACGAAACTTGCGAACTTCGTCATTCGTCATTCCGTCATTTTACACATCGTGCATCCGATAGCCGAAGCCACGGATGGTCTCGATACAGTCGGCGGATTTGCCAAGTTTTTCGCGAAGGCGGCGGACGTGAGTATCCACAGTGCGAGTGTCGATGGCGCTCTCGTAGCCCCATACATCGTTGAGGAGAACGTCCCGGCTTTGCACACGCCCACGCCGCTCGATCAGTGTAGCGAGGAGCTTGAACTCGGTGGCGGTAAGCTCGATTTCCTTGCCGCGCAGTCTGACTTGATGGCGGACGCGATCCACGGTGATGTCGCCGAGCTTCAACGTGTCTGCGGGCTCAATGGGAGTATTCGTGCGGCGCAGAACGCTCTGGACGCGGAGCGCAAGTTCACGCGGCGAAAAGGGCTTGGTCATATAGTCGTCGGCGCCCAGTTCAAAGCCGAGGATGCGGTCCACTTCGTCGGCTTTCGCGGTGAGCATGATGATGGGGATGTGCTTCGTGGTGGTGTCGGATTTGAGAGCCTTACAGACCTCAAGCCCGCTCATGCCGGGGAGCATCAAATCGAGCACGATGAGCGCGGGTAGATGTTCTCTGGCGCTTGCGAGCGCGGCGGGTCCGTCATCGGCATTGAGCGTGGAATAGCCTGCGGACTTCAGGCTATTGGTGACGAGCGCGAGCACGTCTTCCTCGTCGTCTGCCACCAGGATTTTTTTGCTTGGTGTTTTTGTCATGAAATCGAGGCGGAGGTTACAATATGCAGACGAACGAGCAAGCGGCACGTTGTGACATTCGGGAAACGGCGAGACTGCCGTAACGTCACGCGGAAATCAGGGCGCGGCGATCTGTTTCAGGCCAATCTCGATATCTGCCAGCAGTTGCGCGCCATCCTCAAAGGCGGGAGATTTTGTGCGTATTTGCTGGATGAGTTGGCGAGCGTTTTCAAAGCACTTACGGGCGTCTGCGGGCGACGCGATCCGGGAAGAGAGGAGCCCGAGGCGCTGCTGAATCTCGGCGGCGCGGAGTAGGTGCTCGGGCGCGGATTCGCTCTTTCGGATCGCATCTCCCGCGATGTCGGCAGCTTGTTTTAAGATCGCGTGGGATTCTTCGTTGTCGCCCTTTTTCATCCGCGTCTCAGCAAGAAAAAAAAGCCGATCTCGACGCTCCAAGAGTGTGCGAAATTCACGCGTATCAGTCTCGGGATTTACACTTGATGCAGATATCGGCGGCTTGGCCGGCGTATCGCTAGAAGGGACGACAGAAACGGCAACAACAGGCTCGCCGGGCTTCCACGCAGATTGGTCTGGATCGAGCCTCTTCACACTCGCTGAGCGTTGCGTGCTGGAGGCGTTTACTGTGGACGGGGGTAACCCGAGCTTCCAAAAAACCGCTCCAGTGACGACGAAACCCGCGGCGATAAGGATCGATATAGTCTCCCACTTCCTGCTTTTTATTTGCGGCTGCTCTGCATTTTCGCACATCGGCAGCGCTAGTGCCGCCTGCACCGTATCCGACGTAATGCTTGGGCGCGTGCTAGGGCGAGGGACAATGCCGAGTTCGCTCAGTTGCTCCTCCGGCACTTCCAGCATCGCAGCGAGAAGTTGCGCACGCACTTCGCCGAGCGTGGCGACACCCATACGAGCATCGACGACGAACGGTTCAGTCCGGTCCGCAGTGGCAAACCCGGCTTCCGACAAGCGCCAGTTCAGCCATTGCGGCATCCACTCCCGATCATCCAAAGACGCTGGCTCCGCCATCGGCGAAGCAGGCTCACCTTTCACAACCAGCGCAACGATTCTCTCCTCGCCCCCCGCCGCACGAAAAGCGCGCATCTGTTCTTGAATGAGTTCCGAGCGCCCCGACGTCGGGGAAATGACTACGATGAGGTGCTGTGCGAAGCGCAAAGTCTCGGCGTAGGTTTCCAGTTGCACTGGGTCCGCCGGGTCGGGGCTGATCGAAAGTCGGTCAGGGTACGGGAGTCCATGCTTACTGGGGCGATGGATGAGTGGTCGAGGCACACGCAACCCATCGAACTCTCGATACAACCAATCGCACCAGAACGCATCCTCGAAGCAAAAACTAACACCCGCCCATGCAGGCTCGGCATCAACGATGGACGTGCTGGCGTTTGGCTCAGATTCACAATGGAGCGACAACGGCATAATATTGAGAAAGTGCTTAGCAGCAATGGGGCCAGCCTCCGCGGCCAAATTTCACCCAAACTCCGCGCTTGCCAGAAAAAGCGCCGAGGGCATAGTGCGCGCCCTTTTTCCGGCACCAAGATGGTGTGCGGGAATCAACTGAAACCTTTTACTTTTACTCTCTACCGACCATGGCCAACGCCAACGATCTCCGCAAAGGAATGTGCATCCGCTATAACAGCAACCCCGCAATCGTGCTGGAAGTCATGCACCGCACACCGGGCAACCTCCGCGCCTTCGTCCAAGTCATCATCCGCTACATCGGCACCGGCAAAAGCGCCGATGTGCGCTTTGGCAGCACCGATAAAGTGGACCTCGTGGAAGTAGAGCGCACCAAGCTCGACTTCAGCTACAAAGACCATTCCGGCTACCAGTTCATGGACCCGGACTCGTTCGAGACGATCACGTTCGATGAATCGTTCGTCGGCGACGTAAAAGATTACCTCTCCGAGAATCAGCGCGTAGAAATCCTCTACGTCGAAGGCAAAGCCGCCAGCATCGAACTCCCCACCACCGTCTTCCTCACCGTCACCGAATCGCCCGAAGGCGTGCGCGGCGACAGCGCGAATAACGTGCAAAAGATGGCCGTCCTGGAAACCGGCAAAGCCATCCAAGTCCCGCTCTTCATCAAAGAAGGCGAGAAAATCAAAGTCAGCACGACAGACGGCGGCTATCTCGGACGGGCTTAATTACGCGACTGCGATTTGGCGGGGCTTTGGCGCTTCGACGTGAGGGAGGAAGATTTGTAGGACTCCGGCCTCGGCCCGAGCGTTGATGCGGCTGATGTCGATCTCGGCTTCCAACACGAACGCTCGAAGGTAATCGTGAGGGCGGCTTTCGCGGTGGATAGGCGCGCCATGATTCGTCGCGGTTCGGCGACCTGCGATGGTGAGGATGTTCTTTTCCACCGTGAGCTGGATGCCTTCGCGGGATACGCCAGGCATGTCGCATTCGATGACGAAGCCGTCTGGGCGATGGATAACGCTGGCGGCTGGGCGGACGGTTTTTACGCAGGATTGTGTGTTGGTGTTCATGTGTTTTTAGGTAAGAAAACTTTCCCGGCGGGCGGGATTGCCGCTCGCCGGGGATTTGAGTTTTACGAGATTTTGACCTCGATAGATTTGGGTTTGGCTTCTTCGGCTTTTGGGAGCTCGATTTGGAGCACGCCGTCTCTGTAGGAAGCGGCGACGGCATCGGCCTTGGCGGTCGTGGGGAGGCTCACGCTACGGGTGAATTTCCCGTAGAAACGCTCGGAGCGATGGACGGTGCCAGTTTGGGAGTTTTGGTCGCTCTTGCGCTCGCCGGTGACGGTGAGGACGCCGTCGTGAACGGTGACGGCGATGTCTTCCCGCTTCATGCCCGGCAGTTCGAGAGAGACTACGTATTTGTCTTTGTCCTCGAAGGCGTCGAGCGCCGGTGACCAGTCGCCAAAGGACTCCGGCGCACGAGTCGCCGAAAGGTCGAAGAGGCGGTGAAGCTGATCGCGCAGACTGTTGTAAGGCGACCGTGGATTTAGTTCAGGTATGATTGTGTTTAGTATGCTCATGGTTTGTTTTAGTTGTTGTGTTTGCTTGTCGTTGTCAGAACGACGAATAACTAATGAGCTTACGGAATGCCGTGCGTTTTCAGGCGGCAAAAAATTTTCACAAGTATCTAAAAATAAGCATGATATGAAATACACGAAAAATTACCCAGCAATCAGAAAGAGCCAGTCTGACGCATTTTCCGCTCTTACCCTGCGTCGGACAATGAGCCGTTTTGGCGCTATTTCTATCCTTTTTCCAACCGCCGAGTCAGCGCCAGCACTCGCCACAGCGGGATCGCTCCGAAAACGCCGAACGACGCATCAATGAGCTGCCAATAGAACGGAATCCCTCGAATCGGCCCACAGGCAAAAACCATCACCACCACCCCGGCGCAGGCGATGACCCCGGATTGGATGATCCACACATTTCGCACCGGATCGCGGTAGGGACCGATGAAGAATACGGCGATGACGACATGCGCAAACGCCAGCCAATCCGTGCCGTAGCCGAGCCAAGGATAGCGCGAATACGTGTCGTTCAGCCCGTCGCGAATCGTCCGAAACCACCATTGCAGGCCGTTCTCCGGAATGCCCGGCGCATCAACGTGGAACCATTCGCCGAGCAGCCGCAGCTCCGTCGCGAGGGGAAACGCGGTCAGCCCGCTGACGACGAGGGCCACGACGAAAAATGCCGTCCAACAGCGAAGTTCGCGCAAGTCGCGGCTCACCGTGCGTCCCCCGGCAGCGGGCGATTGCGAATGTCCACGGTGGCTCCGACGCCGACGGTATTAAAAAGCTGAATGACATCGCGCGAGCGCATACGGACGCAGCCGTAGCTGGCGAGCGTGCCGATGCGCCATTCTTCGGGCGTTCCGTGGATGTAGATGCAGCGGGCAAAGCTGTTGCGGTTTTGCCGCTCCAGCCCGCGCAGCCAGAGGATGCGCGTGACTATCGGGTCGCGACCGGGAGCATTGGGGCGGACGATTTCGCCTGTGGGGCGACGGCTTTTGAACTTCATCCCCGAAGGCTGTCCGCCGCCGATTTTCTTCGCGATTTCGTGGAGCCCGAGCGGCGTGCCGTTCGTGCCTGGCGAGCAGCTCACGCAGAACTTCGACGTGGAGACATCGTAGGTGCGGAGGAGCTTGCCCTTGCGATAAAGCGCCATCTTTTGCTG
Source organism: Chthoniobacteraceae bacterium (assembly GCA_947471505.1). Lineage (GTDB taxonomy): Bacteria > Verrucomicrobiota > Verrucomicrobiia > Chthoniobacterales > Chthoniobacteraceae > SXWH01. The sequence goes on from CANIWM010000049.1 coordinate 19,579, forward strand.
CGGGATGCTGACGACCATCGTGTGGACGCGGTCCTTGGCGCAGGCGGCGAAGAAAAGGGCAAAAACGACGGCGAGAAGTCGGGTAGCGTTGGCAATCACGCAGCGGGAGATAAAGCGCCGCGCCGCGAAAGAAAAGTCCCTATTCTCCGCGCGCCTGCTAAAGTGCTCGGGACGATGAACGCATTTTTGAAAAGACTCCTATCGCTCTGGCTCATGGCGCTGCTCGCGGCTCCAGCCGTTCTTTTTGCCGATGAACCTACCGCGAACGTGACCGCTCCTGCCTACGTATTCCCGCTCAAAGGCGGCGTGGACGAAGTGCAGCTCATGCTCCTCCGACGCGCTCTGAAAGAGGCGGAGAAGGCGGGCGCATCGGCCTTCATCATCGATATGGATACGCCCGGCGGCGATATGATCGTGACGATGGAAATCCTCGAATTGCTCCGCAAGACGAAGCTGCCGACGCTGACCTTCGTGAACCCGAACGCGGTTTCGGCGGGCGCATTGATCTCCCTCGGGACGAAGAAAATCTACATGCGAAAAGATGGCGTGATCGGCGCGGCGGCAGTGGTGACGAAGGAGGGTAGGGACTTGGAGAAAACGATGAGGCAGAAAGTGGACTCCTACGACACGGCAAAGATGCGCGCGGTGTCGGCAGAAAACGGCCACAATCCCGCCATCGCCGAGGCGTTCATGGTCGCGGAGAAAGAGCTGAAAATGGGCGACACCGTGCTGGATGGAAACGCGACGCTTCTGAGCCTGAATGGTGGCGAAGCCGTGCGCCTCTACGACGGCAAGCGATTGCTCGCCGAGGGCCTCGCAGAGACGATGGACGAGGTGCTGAAGCTGGAGCACCTCACGGGCGGGATGACCCGTATGGTGCCGACGGGCTTTGAGTCTGCGGCACTGTGGATCACGCACATTTCTTGGCTGCTGCTACTCGGCGGAATCGTCGGCGCATACATCGAGATGAAGGCGCCGGGCTTCGGGCTCCCTGGCATCGCGTCGCTCGTCTGTTTCGCGTTCTTTTTCCTCGGGCACTACATCGCCGCACTCTCGGGCTGGGAGGCGACGGTCGTCTTCGTCATCGGCGCGATGCTCGTGGTCGTGGAGATTTTCCTCATACCGGGCACGGTGATCCCCGGAATGGTCGGCGCGCTCATGGTCTTCGGCTCCATCGTGTGGGCGATGGTGGACCATTGGCCCAGCCAGCCCGGCACGCTGCACGGCGCGGATTTTGAAAAGCCGATGCTCAACCTCGTCATCGCGCTCGCCGGCTCCGCAGTCGTCGGGGCGCTCCTCGCGAAGCTCCTTCCGCACACGTCCCTCTACCGCAAAATGGTGCTCGTCGGCGAGCCCAGCAGCATCCCCGAAACGTGGAAGCCCACCGTGAATCTCGGCGATACCGGCGTGGCGACGACCACCCTGCGCCCAGCGGGCAAGGCGAAGTTCGGCGAGCACGTCGTGGATGTGATGAGCGACGGCACTTTTATCCCCGCTGGGGCAAGCCTTCGCGTCGCGTCCATCGAAGGGATGAAAGTGATCGTCGAGTCCGCAGGCTGACGGGCACGGCGTTTGCAAGGGCGTTTAGCGCGTTTGACCTCCCGGAGGCCAGACGCCACACTCTCGCAAACGCATGGAAATCCGAAAAGCAGTCATCACCGCCGCTGGCAAAAGTCAGCGCCAACTCCCGCTCCAATCCCTCGTGGACCGAGACGGGCAGACGAAGAGCGCGCTCGCCATTATTATAGAAGAAGTCCTCAGCGCGGGCATCGAGAGCATCGCCGTAGTCATCAGCCCCGGAGACTCGGCAGCCTTTCGCGCTGCGGCTGGGCCACACGCCCAACGGCTCACATTTATCGAGCAAACGCAGCCGCTCGGCTACGCACACGCCGTCCACTGCGCGGCGGAGTTCACGGGCGGCGACGCCTTTCTCCTGCTCGTCGGCGACCACCTTTATCTCTCACACACCGGCCAAGGTTGCGCCGCCCAACTCGTCGCCCTCGCTCGCGCAGAAAAGTGCGCGATTTCCGCCGTTCAAAGCACTCACGAAAGCCAGCTCGCCTACTACGGCGCAGTCGGCGGCAAGCTCGTGGACGCCGCACGCCGCCTCTACCAAGTGGACACCGTCCTCGAAAAACCCACGCCTACCGAGGCCGAGCAAAAGATCGACGTTCCCGGCCTGCGAGCGGGCTACTATTTGTGCTTCTTCGGGATGCACGTCCTCACCCCCGCCGTCCACCGCGTGCTCGCCGGGATGTTCAAAGAAAACGCCGGGCGCGAAACCAGCGTCCACCTCCGCGCCGCACTCGCCCAGCTCGCCGAAAGCGAACGCTACGTAGCCGCCGAACTCGACGGACGCCGCTACGATTTCGGAGTAAAATACGGCCTCCTCACCGCCCAACTCGCCCTCGCTCTCGCCGGAAAAGACCGCGACGAAGTGCTGCGAGGGATGGTGGAACTGCTGGCGACAGCGCAGACGAAGTGATGACTCTCATAGACCTTATCACCAGCCCCGACGCTGCCACTCGCGATCTGTCTCTCGACGAGCAAATCGCCGGGCTCACGCTCACTCAACTGCTCGCCGAGTGCGATGCGCTGGAGACTTTTCGGCGGCAGGCGGACAACCTTTACGAGCGCGTGCGGGCGCTGTTTTTTCTCGCGGCGATTCATCGGTATCATCTGCCGGAGCGGATGGTTACGGCTGAGACGCCGGGGTTGATCCCCTTCCACGGCTTCGAGCACCTACTCGCCCGCCGCTTCGAGGAAGCCATCGAAGTGTTCCTCGAAAATCAGCGCACCAACGGCCCGAGCGATTCCATCTCCAGCGCACTCGCGGCGGCTTACCACCGACTCGCATTCCAGACGCTCGCGGACCAAGTCCGGCGCAGCGTGCGCACGGTGCGCGGCAATCAATGGATGTTCAGAATGGGGCACCCAAAAGACCAGCCGCTGCGCTTTCGGCCAGAGCTGCTGGCGCGTGCGAGCGATGGCACATTCCCCATTTTGCGCGAGCGCACGCCCGTCCGCATGGACCTCACGCACAGCGCGTGGAGCGACATTTTTTTCCTCGGCATGGATTTCCCCGAAGGAGCGAAAGTGCTGAACATCAGCGTGGATTTGGGCGTGCATAAACGGGACGCGGAGCCGCAGCCGCCCGTCAGCGCGTGGCTGCGCGTCATCGAGAAACCGGTGATCCGCCTCGTCTCCGTGGACCTCATGGCTTCGGCGGAAATTGATTCGCTGGGCGAGGTGTTCGACTTTGCAAAAGACTACCTCGGGCTGCTGAAGGCCGCCGTCATCGCCAGCGGCATCGTGCCGCCGGGCATCGAAGGCAGCGGGCAATCGCTCGGCGACTTGCTGGCGCAAATGCTCGGGCCGGGGCGCGGCATCGAACTCGTCTCGTCCGTGAACGACATCCCGAAAGGCTCGCGCCTCGCCGTTTCCACGAACTTGCTGGCCGCGCTCATCGCCGTGCTCATGCGGGCGACGGGCCAAGCGGAGTCGCTCACCGGCCCGCTGCGTGAACCAGAACGCCGTCTCGTCCTCGCCCGCGCACTGCTCGGCGAATGGATCGGCGGCAGCGGCGGTGGCTGGCAGGATAGCGGCGGCGTGTGGCCCGGCATCAAGCTCATCGAGGGCGTTCCAGCTTGCGAAGGCGACCCGGAATTTTGCATCTCGCGCGGGCGGCTCATGCCGAAACACCACGTCTTTTCCCGCGACGAAATCCCCGACAGCGCACGCCTCGCGCTGCAAGACAGCCTCGTCGTCGTCCACGGCGGCATGGCGCAAAACGTCGGCCCGATTTTGGAGATGGTGACGGAAAAATACCTCCTCCGCAGCGCAGCCGAATGGCGCGGCAGAAAAGAAGCACTCGGCTTCCTCGACGGCATCATTGACGCGCTGAAAATTGGCGACATCCGCAAAGTCGGCCAGCTCACCACGGACAACTTTCGCGGCCCCATCCAAGCCATCATCCCGTGGGCGACGAACTATTACACCGAGCGGCTCATCGAGCAGGTGCGCGGCGAGTTTGGCGAAGACTTCTGGGGCTTCTGGATGCTCGGCGGGATGAGCGGTGGCGGCATGGGTTTCATCGTCGCACCGCATCGAAAATCGGAGCTGCAAGAGCGGCTGCAACTCATCATGTCCGCCACAAAAAAGGCGCTCTCCGACAGCTTGCCCTTCGCGATGGAGCCGGTGGTGTATGATTTCCGGATCAACGAAAACGGAACCTTCGCCGACATCCTCGCCGCCGACGCCGCGCTGATGCCCAAAGGCTACTACCTCCTGCTCGCCCCGCAACTCCTCCGTCGCGACCTCAAAGACCTCCCACCCGCCACGCGCACGGAGCTAGACCGCTTCGCCGGCGCGTGCCGCACCAAGCCCGAGCTACGTGGCGTCGTGCAAGAGCTGTTCGACGCCATGCTCCCGCGCACCAAAGGCGGCAAAGCAGGCGACCAAACCCTCGACGAACTGCTCGCCGAAAACGGCTTCGACCTCGAAGCGCACAACGCCATCCGCGCAGACTTGCGAGCAGGCCGCATCGGCCTCGCGCAAAATCGCCTACCGGCGAACACCGTCATCGAAGACGTGAAAGCGGGCGACGTGAACTCTCAGCTCTCAACTCTCAGCTCTCAACTAAAGCGCGGCCTCGCGTCCCTCGCCGCTGGCGAAGTCGCCGTCGTCACCCTCGCGGCGGGCGCGGCTTCGCGCTGGACGCAGGGTGCGGGCGTAGTGAAGTCGCTGCATCCTTTCTGCAAACTCGGAGGACGCCACCGCACCTTCCTTGAAGTCCATCTCGCTAAGTCGCAGAAGACCGCCAGCGTAGCAGGGATGCCGGTGCCGCACGTCTTCACCACGAGCTTCCTCACGCACGGGCCGCTCTCCGCTTTTCTCGCGAACGCGGGCAACTACGGCTACGACGGTCCGGTGATTTTCAGCAAGGGCAAGAGCGTCGGGCTGCGGCTCATCCCGACCGCTCGCGACCTCCGGTTTGCGTGGGAGGAAATGCCGCAGCAGACGCTCGACGAACAGCAGCAAAAAGTCCGCGAATCCCTCCGCGCCGCGCTGCTGCGCTGGGCGGAAGCGGCGGGCGAAGCGGGCGAGTATCGCGACAACTTACCGCTGCAATGCCTGCACCCCGTCGGCCATTTTTACGAAGTCCCCAACATGCTGCGCAACGGCACACTGGCCGCGCTGCTCCGCGAGCGCCCGCAGCTTCGCACACTGATGCTGCACAACATCGACACTACCGGCGCAAACCTCGACCCCGAGATTCTCGGCCAGCATTTGGAAAGTGGCGCGACGCTCAGCTTCGAAGTCATCACCCGTCGTCTCGATGATCGCGGCGGCGGTCTAGCCCGCGTGGATGGCCGTCCGCGCTTGGTCGAAGGACTCGCGATGCCTCGCGAGGAAGTGGAGTTTGACCTCACTTACTACAACACGATGACGACGTGGATTGACGTGGACGGCTTCCTCCGCGCCATGAACCTCAGCCGAGAAGACGTGCTGGCTGGTGACGAGGAAAAAATCACCGCCGCCATCCGCAATCTCGCCGCGAAAGTGCCCACCTACATCACGCTCAAAGATGTGAAGAAACGTTGGGGCCACGGGCAAGAAGACGTCTTCCCCGTCGCACAATTCGAGAAACTCTGGAGCGATCTTACCGCACTGCCGGAGATCCAGAGCCGCTTCATCGTTGTTTCCCGCCAGCGTGGCCAACAGCTCAAGGACCAAGCCCAGCTCGACGGTTGGCTGCGCGACGGCTCGGCTCGATTCGTCGAGGATCTTTGCGAGTTTGACAGCTCCGACACCCGATAAACGCCTCGTTTTTCGCCACCGACCGACATCCGCCAGAAAAATAATCCCACAAATCGGAAGTCTCGCTTGACGGATGCGGGGGCATCCGCGTTATATCCCGCTCCTTTTTTCCCGCTGCTGGCTGCATTGTGTAGTCCGCGGTGGGTATTTTCATCTCTATATACTTCGCGGAAACAATGCCGAACACCAACGCAAAAGCAGCCAAAACCAAAGCAAAGTCCTCGAAGAAAACGCCCGCAGCGAAGAACACAAAGGCAGCCAAGAAGGCTCCTAAAGTCAAAGGCCCCGAGAAAAAGCAACCCGCAAAGGCACAGAAGCCAGCCAAGGCGGTCAAAACAGCCAAGCCCAAACCTGCGAAGAAGGCTAAACCCGTAAAAGCGGTTAAAGCGACCAAGACTCCGAAAGCAAAACCGGCGAAAGAGCCGAAAGGCAAAAAGATTCATTCCAGCCTCATTGGGATCAGCGCCAAGCTCGCGGAAAAGCTCAATCTTAACGTCAAGGCGTCTGTCCCGCTCAAGCCGGGCCAGAGCATTCTGGACACCCCCGAAGGTCAGGAGAAACTACGCGAGCTTGTCAAAATCGCCAAGGATCAGGGCTATCTCACTTTTGACGACCTGAACGAAAACCTGCCCGAGTCCGTCAGCGACCCGGAGGAGATGGAACTCGTCATGAACCGCCTTCGCGGCATGGAGATTGACATCATTGATGCCTCGCAGGTGGATAATTACAAGGTTGGCCCGAAGGATGGCGACCAGCAGCAATCCGGCACGAAAGACGAGGAAGAGCCCGAGAAATCGAACGACAAGCTCGACATCCTCGACGACCCCGTCCGCATGTATCTCAAGCAGATGGGCCAAGTCCCGCTGCTCACCCGCGAGCAGGAGGTGGAAATCTCCATGCGCATCGAAGATGCCGAGCTCAACGTGCAGAAATTCGTCAACAAGTTCGGCTTTATCCCACGGGCTTACTTGGAACTCGCCCAAAAGCTCATTGACGGTCGCGAGCGTTTCGACCGCGTGATTCTTGACAAGAAAATCGAGAGCCGCGAGCGCTTCATGAAGGCGCTTCCGAAGATGATGAAGCAGCTTGAAGACGCCTCGAACGAAGCCGTCAAAACCTACAAAGCCTTTATGGCTCACGGCGGCACGAACCGGGACAGCAAGACATACCAAGACTTCGTAAAAGCCACGTTCTCCGTGCAGAAGCTCTACCCGAAGTTCTTCTTCAAACAGAAGGTCACTGAGGATTTCGTCGTCATCGTCGAAGAGCAGCACCGCGTCGTCACCGCACTTTCCCACGAGCTAAACAAGCCCAAGAAAGACCAACAGCGAGCCGTCGGCGGAGTGAAGGTGGACTACGGCACCAAGCTCAAAGAAGTGCAGGCCCGCGTTTGGATGTCCACGGAGGAATTCCTCGCGGAGTTCCAAGAGCTACGCAAGTGGCTGCGCAAGGCCCTCAAGGCCAAGACCGAGATGGTCGAGGCCAACCTGCGCCTCGTCATTTCCATCGCGAAAAAGTACACCAATCGTGGCCTGTCGTTCCTCGACCTCATCCAAGAAGGCAATATGGGCCTGATGAAAGCGGTCGAGAAATTCGAGTATCGTCGCGGCTATAAATTCTCCACGTATGCAACGTGGTGGATTCGCCAAGCGATCACCCGCTCCATCGCTGACCAAGCCCGCACGATCCGCATTCCGGTCCACATGATCGAGACGATCAACAAGCTGATGCGCGTGCAGAAGCAGCTCGTCCAAGATTACGGACGCGAGCCCACGCCGGAGGAAGTCGCGGAGGAAATCAACCTGCCCGTCGAGCGCGTCCGTGCCGTGCTCAAGATGGCGCAGCAGCCCATCTCCCTGCAAAGCCCCGTCGGCGATAGCGACGACACAAGCTTTGGCGATTTCATCCCCGACCAAACGGCGGAAGACCCCTCCGATGTCACCGCGATTGCTCTTTTGAAAGAGAAAATCCGCGACGTGCTGGACACGCTCACCGAGCGCGAGCGCCAAGTGCTCGAACAGCGCTTCGGCCTTGTGGACGGCTACAGCCGCACGCTGGAAGAAGTCGGTCGCCAGTTCAAAGTCACCCGCGAGCGCATCCGCCAAATCGAGGCGAAAGCACTCCGCAAAATGCGCCACCCGACCCGCATCCGGCAGCTCGAAGGCTTCCTCGAAGCGTCGGACATGCACTTGGCGTAAGGGGTTCATTGATCCGGCTAAGAGGGCGTTCTAGGCGCGCTTGTGAAAAGTTTCACAAATTCGCCTTGCCGCATTCTGTGCCGCTCGTAGTCTCCGCACATCATGTCCACGCAAGCCGCTTACGACTCAAAAATCGAGGGCAACATCATCTTTACCAAGGTCGATGCCGCCATCAACTGGATGCGCAAAAACTCGCTCTGGCCCATGCCCATGGGCCTCGCTTGTTGCGCCATCGAGCTGATGGCGACAGGCGCATCGCGCTACGACATCAGTCGCTTCGGTGCGGAAGTCATGCGGTTTTCTCCACGCCAGAGCGACGTGATGATCGTCGCAGGCACCGTGACTTACAAAATGGCGCTGGCCGTGAAACGTATCTGGGACCAGATGCCCGAGCCGAAGTGGTGCATCGCGATGGGCGCGTGTGCCAGCAGCGGCGGGATGTATCGCAGCTACGCCGTGCTTCAGGGCATTGACCAACTCATCCCGGTGGACGTTTACATTTCCGGTTGCCCTCCACGCCCCGAGGCGCTCATCGAAGGACTCCTGCGCCTCCAGCGGAAGATTGATACGGAAAAATCGCTCTCCGAGCAAAAGGGCGAACTCACTGCGGCGCTGGCGTAATCCCTTTTCAATATGGCCACGAAAAAAGAAGACGCCGACGCGATCTGCGCGAAATTCACGGGAGTAAAGCGGAGCGAGTTTCGCGGAGAAACCACGCTCACGGTGACGCGCGACCAGTTTCGCGAAATCGCGGAATTTTGCCGCGCGATGGACTACGATTATCTCATCGATGTGAGCAGCGTGGACCACATGGGCCAGGAGCCCCGTTACGAGATGGTCTATGAGCTGCAATCGCTCGCGCACGTCGGGCACCTCCGACTGAAATACACGGTGAGCGAGGACGACTGCACCGCGCCAAGCGTAGTCGATATTTGGGCGACGGCCGATTGGCACGAGCGCGAAGTTTTCGACATGATGGGCATCCATTTCCCCGCGCACCCAGACGTGAAGGAAGTCGGCCATCTGCGCCGCATCCTCATGTGGGACGGCTATCCTTTTCACCCGCTCCAGAAAGATTTCCCGCTCGCCGGTCGCGCGAGCAATATGCCGGATGTCGCGTTCAGCGACGCTGCGCCGCTGGCTGGTGGCCCGTTCGTGACTTCGCCGAGCACGGCAGGCACGGCGGAGCGTGAGCCGCGTTCGCGGGAGATGGAGTAGCTGCGGCTCCCCTTTTACGCCCCCATTACAATTTCCCGCAGGGTCGCTCACAGACCCATTACAATCAGATGCTTTGTTGCGTGGACAAGCGGTGGCTCGTGCTTCCGTGAGTCACAAAAACTAAAATACAAAGCATCATGAAAACAATCCTCACACAAAGCATCGCCACCGCCGCCCTGATCTTCATCGCGGCAAATACCACCATCGCGCAGGGTCCACAGCGACCGGCACATCGCCCACCGCCTCCGCACCGCCCAATGCCGCCCGGTCAGATGCCCCCACCGCCGCCACAACAACAACCGCCGCAACAAGCAGGTGCTCCCCTACCCGGCCTTACAGCGGAGCAACTCGCCGATTTCTTGGCAGGGCGCGATGAGTTCGTGAACGTGGAGACTGCGGCCGGCGGACTCGGCCCCATCTTTAATAATGTGTCGTGTGTCGCGTGCCACCGACAGGCCGGCACGGGCGGCGCAGGCACGATCAACGTCGTCCGCTTTGGCCGAACGACCGACGGCGCATTCGACCCACTCGCCAACCTCGGCGGATCGCTACTCCAGCGGTTTTCTATCGCTGTCGGGACTCGGGAGATCGTGCCGCCCGAGGCAAATGTGCGCGCGGAACGGCAGACGAGCGCGCTCTTCGGGCTCGGGCTCATAGAAGCCATCCCGGAGGAGACAATCATCGCAGGCGTCAAGCGCCCACTTTCCACCGCAGTGCGAGGACGTGTGGCGATGATCAGCGATCCGCTCAGCGGCACAACGCGCGTCGGGCGCTTCGGGTGGAAGGGCCAGCACTCGTCCGTCGAGGCGTTTTGCGGCGACGCCTATTTGAATGAGATGGGCATCACCAACGCTCTCTTCCCTACGGAGAACGCGCCCAACGGCCGCGCCGATGTGCTCGCACGGCTCGATACCGTCGCCGACCCGGAGGACGAAGCCGACCCCGAGACGGGAAAGGCGGACTTTCAACTCGCTGCGGATTTCGTGAAATACCTCGGCGCACCACCACCGCGCCCACGCAACGCTGATGCTCTCGCCGGCCAGACGCTTTTCGCAACCGTAGGCTGCGCCGATTGCCACACGCCCACGATGAAGACGGGCGCGAACTCCGTCTCTGCGTTAAGCGAAAAGGACGTGCCGCTCTACTCCGACTTGCTCCTTCACGACATGGGCGCGCTCGGCGACGGCATCGTGCAAGGCCCGACAACAGGTCGCGAGTTCCGTACGCCGCCGCTCTGGGGACTCCGCTCCAGCGCCCCGTACCTGCACGACGGACGCGCCCGCAATGTGGACGCATCCATCCGCCTCCATGACGGTCAGGGAAGCAGCGCACGCGATAAATACGCCGCGCTAAATGCCACACAACGCCGACAGATGCTCGCGTTCCTCGATACATTGTAACCGTACAAGCCGGGGCGTGCAGCCGATGCGCGCTCCGGCTTTTTGCTGCCGCGACATCTCGAAGTAATGATTCGACTCCCCCGCGAAATGCCTGCCAATCTCCGGGCATATGAAGCTCCTATCCATCGCCGCATTCGCCCTCGTCGCCACCGTATCCACCTTCGCCCGCGACCTCACAGTTTCCACGAACGGCACTGGTGCCGTCGAACGCTCGGGCGTGGAAGACAACAACGTCGCAAAAGCCAATCTCGTCCTCGAAGCCAACGGCGACTTCACCATCGGCCTCGTGGGCAATGTGGACTATCGCTTTAAGGGAACCGCGCAATCGGTGGACCGCGACACCCTGCGGCTGAACGTCACGAGCGCATTCGGAAAAGACGCCGCTGGCACCGGCACGCTAGTTCTCGATGACCGCCGCACCGGCCCCGTCGTTGGTAAAGTGAGCCTTTCAGGGAATGGGCGCGCTGGCTCGTTCAAGGCGCGCTTCCAAGGCGACCGTGAAGCCTTCATCCAAGTCCCCGGCCTCACTCGTCCGCCACAACCGCCGCCAGTCGTGCTCGTAGATTCTCTGCGTGGAGGCTCAGGAAATATGCGCATCAGCGGGCAAGCACCCTACAAACTCAGCCAAGTATATGTGAGCCTCAAAGCGGACGGCTCCGCGCTCGTGAACATCTACGGCGAGGCTACAGCGGGCTATGTCGGCACTTGGCAGCCAGCGGGACCAAACACGTATCAACTCTCCGTGCGCGGCGGCTTTGCAGGCGAGCGCATCTCCGGCGCAGTCACCATCGCACCCGGTGGCCGCACCTACTCGCGCGTCGAGTTGAGCGGCACCAGTCTGCGCGTCTATTACTCGTTCGCCTTCGAGCCCAACCGCTAAAGCGCGGACGTGATCGCTGTAACCGACGCCTCGCTCTTTGACTCGGCGTTTCTCGCCAAGCTCGAGCAACTCCATCTCCTCGCTCGCCGCCTCTTTCGCGGTGAGCAGCGAGCGGAGCGTCGCAGTCGCCAGCTCGGCAGCAGTCTGGAGTTTGCCGACTACCGCGAATACTCGGCGGGCGACGAGCTGCGGGCGATTGATTGGCCCGCTTACGCACGGCTGGAGCGACTCTTCGTGAAGCTCTACGAGCAAGAGCAGGACTTGGCCGTGAGCTTCCTTGTGGACACCAGCGCGAGTATGCGGTGGCGCTCGGCTGGCTTTTCAAAATTCGACACAGCCCGGCGAATCACCGCCGCCCTCGCCTACATCGCCCTCGCAAATCTCGACCGCGTAAGCGTTCACTTTTTCGCCGCTGGGCTCGTCTCCGAACTCGGCGTCATGCGAGGAAAAGCGCAGTTTCACAGCATCCTCGACTTCCTCCGAGATACGCCTCCTGATGCAAAACCGACGAGCCTCCTCGCCAGCGCCCGCGCATTTTCCCAACGGCAAAAACGCAGCGGCATCGTCTTTCTCCTCAGCGATTTCTTCGACCCCGCAGGCTACGAAGAGCCGCTGGCCTTGCTCCAGCACGGGCAGCACGATGTCCACGCCATTCAAATCCTCGACCCCGCCGAACTCGCCCCAACCGAAACTGGTGACCTCCGCCTGCTCGAAATCGAAACGGGCGCAGGACTCGAAATCACCGCCAACGAAGCCGTCCTCAAACGCTACCGCGAAGAAATCGCTGCCCACAACACAGCGCTCGAATCCTACTGCCACAAGCGCGCCATCGGCCACGCCAGCGTGACGTGCGACCTGCCCTTTGAAGACGTAGTCCTGAAAACCCTCCGCGATGGAGCCATGCTGAAATGACCTTCCTCTCGCCCTGGGCTCTATGGTTCCTCGCTGGTGTGCCGGTCGTCGTCGCGCTGTATTTCCTCCGCTTAAAGCGCCGCGCGATCACGGTGAGCACGCATCTTTTTTGGCAGCGGGCGCTCCAGCAGACGAGCCGCAATGCCTTCTTCCAACGGCTCCGGCACTTGTTCTCGCTGCTGCTGCACGTCCTCATTTTGCTCCTGTTCGTCGGCGCACTTGCGCGGCCTGTGCTCGATCACTTCATCCACGAAGGTGCCAGCGTCGTGCTCATCCTCGACAGCCGCGCACGGATGCAGGCGACCTCCGCCGACGGCACGACGCGCTTCGCACGCGCCCTCGCCGCCGCCACCAGTTACGCCCGCGAAGCCAACGATGCGCGGCAGTTCGCCATCATCAAAGTGGACGCCGCTCCGTCCGTCGTCGTCCCATTTACCGGCGATGAAAAACCGCTGCTCGACGCCCTCGCCAGCGCGCAGCCAAGCGACGCCGCTGGCGAAATGGACGGCGCGCTCAACCTCGCGAGCGCGCTGCTCGACGCCCGCAAAGGAGCCCGTCGCATCATCCTCCTCAGCGACCGCGCGCCGAGCGTCGAACCACGCTTCCCACTCACCACACACGCATTTCCATCCAGCACGGAGAACGCCGCAATCACCCGCTTCGCCACGCGCCCGCTGCCCGCAAATCCCGAGACGAGTGAAGTGCTGCTGGAGGTCCGCAACTTCGGCAAATCGCCCGTCCGCACCAACGTCGAGCTGACCTACGACGGCAAGCCACTCGACGTAAAACCCATCGCCCTCGCGCCCGGCGCGACTAGCCTTACCGTATTCCCTGCGCTCACAAAACCAAGCCGCACCGCACGCGGCTGGCTCACCGCCCGTCTCGATGCCGCCGATGCGCTCGGCGTGGACAACACAGCCTTCGCCACGCTCCCTCCCGTCCGCGCCAAGCGCGTGCTCCTCATCAGCAAAGGCAGTTTCTTTCTCGAAAAAATGCTAGAGGCCGACGCCACGGTGAAGTTCGAGCTACTCACGCCCGACGCCTACTCCCCTGCCCTCGGCGCGAAGTTCGCCGCCGTGATTTTCGATGGCATCGTGCCGCCCGCCTTCGACCTTGCGAAAGCCGAAGGGAACTTCCTCTTTATAAAAAGCACGCCGTTTCCCGCCGGGGCCATCGTGGACCAACCACTCGTCACCGACGTGGACGCCGCGCATCCGACCACGCGCAACGTGAGCCTGCAAAACGTCACCATCCTCCACGCCCCGACGCTCGCCGTCCCGCCGCCCGCCGACGGCTGGACGTTCGCCGCGCCGCTGCGCTCTTTCGACAACGCGCTGCTCATCACAGGCCAACGCAGAACCCAGCGCCTCGCCGCGTTGGCGTTCGATGTCACGGACTCCGACCTTCCCCTCCGCGTCGCATTCCCGCTGCTCATCAGCAACACCGTCCACTGGCTCGCAGGCGACGAGCCCGACGCGCTCCCCTCGCTCCCTGCCGGGCAGACGCTGCGCAACGGATTTCACCAAGTCGGCGATGCGTGGCTCGCCGTGAACACCTTCTCCGCCGCCGAATCCGCGCTGCAAACCTCCGCCGAAACCTCCCTCGCTAATTTGCCCAGCACCCCACTCACCGGCTGGCCGCTCTGGCAATGGCTCGCCCTCGCCGCCTTCGCGCTGCTCGTAGGCGAATGGTGGCTGCACCACCAAAGGAGGACGGAATGATCGAAGTCGCTCGCCCGTGGATGTTCGCCCTGCTGCTTGCGCTGCCGCTGCTGTGGCTCGGGATGCTCGGCTCTATCGCGGGGTGGACGGCCACACAGCGTCGCGTCTGCACGGCGATGCGGATCGTGCTACTTGCGGCTATTGCAATGGCTCTGGCGGAGCTGCGGATGCTGCGTCCGTCTTCGGAAACTTCCGTGCTCTTTGTCGTTGATGCCTCCGCTTCCATCTCACCGGAAGCGGCGAATGCGGCGCGTGAGTTTGTCGCCAAGTCGTTGGCCGAAAAACGAAGCAGCGACACTGCGGGTATCGTCGGCTTTGCGGAGACAGCGCAACTTTGGCATCCGCCGAGCGAGAGCACACCGCTCGCGGAATGGCCCGCGCTCGAAACACGAAAGGCGACGAACATCGGCGCGGCGCTCGATTTCGCCAGCGCGCTTTTCCCCGCCGACCAAGCTCGCCGCGTCGTCTTGCTGTCCGATGGAAACGACACCGCAGGCCGTGCGAACGAAGCGTCAGCAAGGCTTGCGGCGCAGGGTGTGGAGGTTTGGACGGTGCCGCTGCGCAATCCGCAGAAGCCCGAGGTGCTCGTCGAGCGGGTGGAGATTCCGCGTCGGCTGAAGCAAGGCGAGCCGTTCGATCTCACGGCGAATATCCGCAGCAACGTGGAGACAAAAGCGAAGGTGCGGCTTTACCAAAGCCAGTTCCTCGTCGCTGAAAAGACGATGACGCTGAAGGTCGGCGACAACGAGTTCCGTGCGCCGAATCTCCAGCCGGATGGGAACTTCGTCCCATTCGATGTCGAGGTGCTGCCCGACGCAGACACTGCGCCGGAAAACAACCGCGCCTCCGCCATCGCCAGCCTGCGCGGGCAGCCGCGCGTGCTCATCGTGGATGGCGAATCCGACAAAGCCCGCCCGCTCGCCGACGCGCTGCGCAACGCCCGCATCGCCGTGGACCTCCGCGACGGACGCGGTGCGCCGAAGACGATTGATGACTTGCAGCAGTTCGACCTTTTCATCCTCAGCGACCTCTCCGCGCTCACGTTATCGCGGGCGCAGATGGAGCTGTATCGCCGATGGGTGCAGGATTTCGGCGGCGGCTTCCTCATGCTCGGCGGCGAGAGCAGCTTCGGTGTCGGCGGCTATTTCCGCTCGCCCGTGGAGCAAATGCTGCCGGTGAAAATGGAGCACAGCGACCGGCAGGAACTCCCCACTGTCGCGCTGCTCATCGTTCTGGATCGCTCCGGCTCCATGACCGCGCAAGTCGCCGGGCAGACGAAAATGTCCCTCGCCAACCAAGGCGCGGCACTGGCGCTCAACGTCCTCGGCCCGCGCGATTACTTCGGCGTGCTGGCCGTGGATACGCGGGCACACGTCGTCGCCGCGCTGGCTCGCCACGGAGCGAAAGAACCCGTCGCCCAGAAAATCCTCTCCATCACCGCAGGCGGCGGCGGCATCTACATCTACACGTCGCTCGCGGAATCCTTCCAAGCCCTCCGCGACATCTCCGCACGCATCAAGCACGTCATCCTTTTTTCCGACGCCGCAGATGCCGAAGAAAAGAACGCGGGCGAGCAGCAAGACGGCGCGAAAGGCAGCGGCACTTCGCTCGATCTCGTCACCGCGATGGCCTCCGCGAAGATCACCACCAGCGTCGTCGCGCTCGGCTCCGAGGCGGATAAAGACTCTGCATTTCTCCGCCAGCTCGCCGAGCGCGGGCAGGGGCGATTTTACCTCACGAGCGACGCCACTACGCTGCCGCAGATTTTTTCCACCGAGACGCTGAAGGTCGCGCAAGCCTCGCTCATCGAAGAACCCACGCTCGCCGTCATCGCCGGGAAATCGCCCATCACTGCCGGGATTGATTGGGCGCAAAGCCCACTGCTGCTGGGCTACAACGCCACGAAAGCGAAGCCCACCGCCGACATCCTGCTCGCCACCGAGCGCGGCGAACCACTACTCGCGACGTGGCGCTACGGCCTCGGCCAAGCCGCCGCATTCACCAGCGACGCGAAATCGCGCTGGGCGGGCGAGTGGCTGAACTGGCCGGGCTACGGCAAGTTTTGGCCGCAAGTCGTGCGCGGCCTTTTGCGCAAAAGCGACGCCGCAGCCTTCGAGGTCACGACCCGCGAAAACGGCGGGATGCTCGACTTGCAAATTGATGCCGTCACGCCCGACGGCACGTTCCGCAACCGTCTGCCCATCACCATCGCCACACGCGGCGAAGGCGACGCCGCCGCGCAATTCCCCGCCGTGCAAAGCGCACCGGGCCGCTACACCGCCAGCATCCCGCTGCCGAGCGAAGGCACCACCGTCATCAGCGTGAACTCGCCCGAGCTGCCCGACGGCGGCATCGCCCTCGCCCACACGCGCAGCTACCCGCGAGAGTTCCTCGCCAGCGCCACCAACGAGCCGCTCCTCCGCAGCATCGGCACGCGCTTTGACCCACAGCCCAGCGAGGTTTTCACGCCCAGCGCCCGCCAAACACCGCGCCGCAAAGACCTCAGTAATTATTTCCTCATCGCCGCCCTCAGCTTGCTCCCGCTAGACATCTTCCTCCGCCGCCGCACTTGGAAATGACGTCACCACTTCTCGATCCCGAAGCCATTCAAAAAGCCGAATACCTCGGCCTCCAAGCGCGCACCATCGTCGAGGGCTACATGGCCGGCGCGCACAAATCGCCGTTTCGCGGATTCGCCATCGAGTTTGCCCAGCACCGCGAATACGTCCCCGGCGACGATACCCGGCATCTCGACTGGAAAGTGCTCGGGCGCAGCGACCGCTACTACATCAAGCAATACGAGCAGGAGACAAACTTCGTCGCCCATCTCCTCCTCGATGGCAGCGAGAGCATGAAATACGGCAGCAGCCGCGTCGCCAAAATCGACTACGCCAAAGTCATGGCCGCGTGCCTCGCCTACCTCATCCTGCTCCAGCGCGACGCCGCCTCCGTCACCATCTTCGACGACGCCCCCCGCGAACACTTCCCCCGCACCGACAGCCTCGCCAAAATCAACGCCCTCTGCACCCTCCTCTCCCGCTTCGCCCCCTCCGATAAAACCTCCATCGCCGCGAGCATGGAAGCCCTCGCGCAGAAGACGCGGCGGCGCGGCATCGTCATCCTCATCAGCGACCTCATGGACGATGAAGACAAAGTCCTGCGGGGCATCCAGCACCTCCGCTTCGCCGGGCACGAAGTCATCGTCTTCCACGTCCTCGACCCCTTCGAGGTGACGTTCCCCTTCCAAGGCACCGTCGAATTTGTCGGGCTAGAGCAGCAAGGGAAAGTGCTCACCCGCCCCGCTGAAATCCGCAAAAGCTACCTCGCCGAATTCGGCGCCTTCCTCGACCGGGTAAAAAGCACCTGCGACCGCAACGGATGCCCCTACATCCGCATCACGACCGACCAGCCCTGGCACGAAGTCCTCACCGCCTACCTCGGCACGCGCCAGCACCGGTACGGCTAAATTCCCAGCGCCTTTAGCAAGACCGGCATCATCACTTGCTCGCAGCCCTTGGCGTTCGGATGGATGCCGTCGGGCATGAGGGCTTTCCACGACGCCTCGCCTTTTGCGATCTCCGCGGCCCATTGCGGCGCGTGGTCGATAAGGCGGAGGTTTCGCGCTTTGGCGACTTCGCGATAGACTTGCTCGTAGTCAGCGATTTTCGGGCGGCGCTCAAGGTGGACGCCGGTGGGCGGGTTCATCACTTGCAGAATGATTTCGCACTTCGGATGCGCGGCGAGAATGCGGTCAAGCATTGTGTTCAAATTTGCCCGGCAATCGTCGGGCGATGTCTTGTATTCGAGGAACGCGTCGTTGATGGACCACTCGATGAGCACGGCATCGGGCGCTTTGGAAATCACGCGCTTGTCGAGATTGTCGAGCCCCCACTTCGACCACATCCCGCCCGCACCGCTGTTGATGACCGTGGCCCGTCCGGGGAACTTCGCTTCGAGCGCCTTTGTCAGTTGCCCCACCCACGCGCCGCCCGCTGTGAGACTCGTTCCGTAGGCGACAATCGTCTGCTTTTTCTCCGCGAGCGCCGTGACAAATGCGGCTGGCTTTTCCGGCACGGCGGCGTGTGCGCCGACGGTTGCGAGAATTGCGAGTGCGAGCCAAGAACGGCGGTTCAGTGAGTGGATATCCATGGGGCTTTTGAAAACGATTGAGCCGCCGGATGCAACGGGCAATCCCATCTTCTCGCCACCGACGACGAATCGACGGGACTGAAAGCAGCGGGCTCTACTTCGCCTTTTTCGCCGCAGGCGTTGCGCCTTTTGGGAGCGGTGGGGATGAGGGAATCTTGGCGCGGCTATTCACTTCATCCCATGTGAGTTCGCGGCGCTCGGTCATGCCGCCGGTGGTGTGCCATAGCTCGTAGGCGAGCTTAGGTTGGGGGGAGGTGGTATCTACCTCGAAGATGCTCCACATTTTGCCCTCGCTGCATGAGAGCCATACTTCGGGGCTTTGGGGGCAGGTGGCGTTGCCGCTGCCGAGGGGGCCGCTGGTGATTTCGATCCAGCGGTTTTCGACTTGGTAGCCTGCGGTGAAGTGGCGGTCGCCGCTGAGGAAGATGACGCCGTCCATGTCCTTGAGGAAATCGAGAAGTGCGCGGCGCTCTGCGGGGTAGCTGGCCCAGGAGTCGAGCGGCCCGCCGGTCTCGATGACGCTGCCGCCTGCGATGAATTTAACCTTTGCTTTGCTGGCGGTGAGTTCGCGCTTGAGCCACGCGAGCTGCTTCTCGCCGAGCATGGTTTTTTGGTCCGTTTTCTCCGCGGCATCGGGGGAGCGGTAGTAGCGCACGTCGAGCATGAAGAAGTCCACGTCGCCGCGCGTGAACTTGAAGTAGCAGCCGGGGTTTCCCTCTTCGCCAAAGGCGGGATTCGCCCACACTTCGCGGAAGGCTTTGAGGGAGTTTTCCTTTCCCGGCTGGGAACCGTCGGAGTCGTTCACTCCGTAGTCGTGGTCGTCCCAGACGCCGACGCATGGGACCTTCGCAGTGAGGGCGCGGAAGCCCGGCGGCTGACGGTGCATGAGGTAATTGGCGCGCTGTTTGGCGAGGTCGGAGGTGTTGCCGTAGTGGTTGTCGCCGAGCTGGAGGAGCAGCTCGAAGTTTGGCCGCGCAGCCATATCAGCCCACGACGCTGCGACCATGTAGTCGCGGTAGCCGGAGCAGGAGACGAATGCGAACCGCAGCTTCCCGGCGGTGCCGGGGGCGGGCGGCGTCTGGAAAAATGCGTGGGGCCGCAAGGTGGCAGCTTCGCCGTCGAGCTGCACACTGTAGTAATAGCGTTTGCCCGGCTCTAGCTCGGGAATCTCAATGGTCCCGGCGAACGCGGTATCGGCAGTGAGCTTGGGGCCGGAGATGGTGCGCGCCTTTTTCAAATCGGAAGTAGTGCCGACTTTAAGCGTCACATTTCCCGCGTTACTGGCCTTTACCCAGACGAGTGCGCGGTCGTGGGCGACATGCCCGACCATGGGCCCGGCGCGGAGGAAAAGCGGGCCATCCACAGGCTCATCCGGCGGCACAGGCGGGAGCGCGGCCTCGTTGCTGGGGTGGGTCGTATTGATCGCGGCGAGCCCAGACGTCGCGAATGGGATAAGTGTTGCGGTAAGGAGTTGTCGGCGGGTGATATTCATTGCGCGAAGCTGCGGGAGAACCGTCTCGCCACGCAAGCCAGCAATGGCAATCTTCTGCGCATGACTGATCTATTTACCGTGATGGAACTGCCGCGTGCCGCGTGGCTCGATGCCGAGGTGCTGAAGGAGCGATTCCACCGCCTGAGCGCCGTGCGCCACCCGGATGCGCCGGGCGGCTCTGGTGCGGCGTTCGCGCTGCTCAATGAAGCGTGGCAGACCTTGCGCGAGCCCGTCTCGCGGCTCCGGCACTTCCTCCTCCTCACAGACCCGGAGTCCCTCGCTGCGCATCACCAGACGCCTGCGGAGCTGGGCGATATGTTTATGGACATCGCAGCGGCCACGCACTCGGGCACGCAGCTCGCCAGCGCCCGCGAGAAGGCCGCATCCCCGCTCGCTCGCGCATTGCTAGAGCCGCAGCGACTGGCGCTCCTCGGCAAAGTAAAGGCCATCGAAGCCCGCTTGCGCCCCGCCATCGAGGAAGCCCACGCCACCATCCGCGCCGACGACGAACTGGCTGCCACACTTCACCGGCTCACGTTCCTGAGCCACTGGCTGCGTCAAATCGAGGAGCTACTCCTGGCGCTCGGCGTTCAGCCCGCACACCGCGATTGAAACCGCAGATAAACGCAAATCAACGCAGATAGATGGCACGTATGGATTGTCGCTCTATTTTCCTGAATAGAGGGCGCGCAATCCTCCGTTATCTGCGGAGATGTGCGTTTATCTGCGGTTTAAAAGCGGCGTTCGGGTTTAGCCAACTTCCGCTTGAACTTTCCTCTCCGCCTTCCCAATCCTGTGCCCATGCAATTTCTCGACAACTCCCACGGGCTCCACCGCGAGCTTTCCCGCTAAGTGCGCTGGTCCCTGCCGTCTCCCATCGACTCTGCTCGCGCTGCCGAACTGGCAGCGGAGGCGGGCATCGCGCCGTGGGTCGCGGAGGTGATGCTCCGGCGCGGAATGGGCGCGGCTGCCGATGCGCGCAAGTTTCTCAGCCCGCTCCTGCGCACGCTCAGCGATCCCTTTCTCCTGCCGGGGATGGATGCCGCAATCACCCGCATCATCGCCGCGCTGGAGGCGAAAGAACGCATCGCGCTCTACGGCGACTACGATGTGGACGGCGTCACTTCGCTCACCATCCTCGCGCGAGTGCTCCGAGCTTCCGGCGGAGAAGTGACGACGTTTTTGCCCCACCGCGTCGATGAAGGCTACGGGCTCTCGGCAGACGGCGTCGCCCGCTGCGTGGCCATCCACGCCCCACGGCTGCTCATCGCCGTCGATTGCGGCACCACCTCCGTCGCAGAAATCACCGGTCTCCGCGAGCAAGGCATCGACACCATCGTCCTCGACCACCACGAGCCGAAAGACACGCTCCCACCCGTCGTCGCGCTCGTGAACCCGAAGGTCAGCGGCGAAGACTTCCGCTACCTGTGCAGCGCGGGCATCGCCTTCAAAGTCGCCCACGCGCTGCTGAAGAGCAGACCCGTCGCGGGCTTCGATCTCAAAAGCGTGCTCGACCTCGTCGCCCTCGCCACCGTCGCCGACATCGTCCCCCTCGTGGGCGAAAACCGCGCCCTCGTCCGCGCGGGCCTAGAGCGGCTGGAGCAAACAAGCTGGCCCGGCCTGCGCGCCCTCATAGAAGTCGCCGCCATCAAGCCCCCGTTCGACAGCGGCCACATCGGCTTCGCGCTCGGCCCACGGCTCAACGCATCGGGCCGCCTCGCCTCCGCCGAAGCCTCCCTCGAACTCCTCCTCACCGACCACCCCGCCCGCGCCACCATCCTCGCCAAACTCCTCGACCAGCAAAACCGCGAGCGCCGCGAAGTCGAAAACGACGTGTGTGTAAAAGCCGAAGCGCAACTCCACAACCGCTTCACCCCCGAGACCGACGCCGCCATCGTCGTCGGCGGCAGCGAGTGGCACCCCGGCGTCGTCGGCATCGTCGCCTCCCGCCTCCAGCGCAAACATCACCGCCCCGCCATCGTCATCGGCTTCGACACGATGGGCATGGGCAAAGGAAGCGGACGCAGCATCGAAGGGCTCTCCCTCATCGCCACCCTCGGCCAATGCGCCGACCTCATGGAGAAATTCGGCGGACACGAAATGGCCGCCGGGCTCACCATCCGGCAGGAGATGTTCGATGAGTTTCGCGCCCGCTTTGCCACCGCCGCCCGCGCCGTGCTCACGCCCGAGCAGCTCATCCCCCACATCCAGCTCGACGCCGAACTCTCCCTCAGCGCAGTCAATTTCAAACTCCTTGAACAACTCGCCGCCATGCAGCCCTTCGGCACCGACAACCGCCAGCCCGTCTTCTACGCCCGCAAAGTCATGCACGTCGGCGAACCCCGCATCATGAAAGAGCGCCACTACTCCATCACCCTCCGCCAAGGCCGCGCCGACACCCGCGCCGTCTGGTGGGGAGCCGCCGAAACTCCGCTCCCCCCGCTCCCGTGGGACGTCGCGTTCACCGTCTCCCGCAACGAATGGAACGGCAACGTGAGCGCGCAAATCGAGATCAAAGATCTTCGGACAAGCGTGGACTAATCCCCCACCCCGCGCCTGTCTCACTCGCGACGCTTCCCCTGCAGCGACGGGCACAGCACACCACGCCCACCACCCACCACGCCACACACGGCACCCACGCGACGTAAGTCCACGGCAACCAGTGCGGCGTCGTCTCCGCATTGCTCACACCGAGAATCCACGGCCAGCCCTTGCACAGCGCCGTATAAAACGCCGCGAGAAATACCGAGCAACCCAGCGTGACAAACGCAAACCCACGCGCCGAGAGCAGCAGCAGAAAAGGCGCGGGCCACACGAGGTACTGCGCCGCAACCCCCGGCGCAAACACCAGGAACACCAGCCACACCGCCCCCACCGTCGCGAAAACATCCTGCTTCCGCCGCACCCAAGCGAGCCCGAGCGTGCTCACGACGACGATCCCCTTCAGCACCTTCGCCACCAGCACTTGCGCGGCGGTCAGATTGATAAATGAGACGCGCGAAAAGTCCGGCAGCCCCGTATCCCGCAGCACGCTCGTGAACCCCCAGATGCCCCAGAATCCCCCGTATCCGAGCACGTTCGTCAGAAACTCCTTCGGACACACCATGAGCGGAAACGACCATCCCACCAGCGTCGCCACCAGCGCAGTCCCAGCGAACACCGCCGCCCCCCGAGGGCTCTGCGCCAGCGCCCACAGGCCCAAAACCGGAACGACCAACAACGGCGACACCTTCAAGTTGCAAGCCAGCGCCAGCGCCAGCCCGGCGAGAAGCCACCGCTTCTCCGACAGCGCCAGCACCGTGAAAAACAACGCCGCAACCAGCATCGAGTCGATATTCCCGTGGAACCCCGACACCATGATCGACACCGGACTCACCGCGAACAGCGCCAGCGCCCACGTCGGAATCTCCACCCCATTTCTCACCACCCGCAGCAGCCCCAGCACCACCGTCACATCCGCGACAATCCCCCCGAGCCGGAACCAAAACGCAAAAGCCGACACCTCCCCCCCCGACAACTTGAGCACCCCCACCATGTAAGCACTCGTCAGCGGCGTGTGATTAAAAAGCGCCGTGTGCCGATACATCCCCGCCAGCCCCTCGCTGTCGATGTACTGCGCGAACCACCGGAACACCAACAAGTCGTTCGACCCGATACTCGTCCCAGCCAGCCACAGCTTCGCCAGCGTCCCCACGACGAGTGCGAGCAGGACGATCGCACGCGGCGACAGACGAGTGAATGAATTGGGCATGGCTCCCACTTAGCAATCCCTCTGCCGGGTGCGATGAAAAGTGGCTTGGGCGAGAAAAGTAGCTCGCGAGTCCCTTCGCGACTGAACACTGCTCGCGAAGCGACCAATCATTGAAGTGTCGCTCCGCGAGTAGCGGAATGCCGCGAGGGACTCGCGGGCTACTTTCCCATATCGCGACATCGAGGATGAAAACGACACTCCCAACAATTCTTTGCGCCCTCCGAGTCATTGGGGTTAAAAGAGCCAACCGCACATGACCACCGACCCACCACCACCGCGCCGCAACTGGCACTTCACCCGCTGGCTCCTCCTCCTCGCCATCGCCATGCTCGGCTGGAGCGGATGGCGGGCTTACGCATTTCGCTCCGCGCTTTCGCAGGCAAAGGCGCTGGGTTGGACGGTGCGATACACCGACCCCGTCGAAGAGATTCGTGCAAACTGGAAAGCGGCATTCGAGAAAGACACGTGGCTGGATGGCGTGATACACGTAAGCATCCCTACGAGCGAATCGTTTGTGAAGAACGTCGCCATCGTCCATCGGCTGAATCCGAGGAGGCTGATCATCGAAGACGCGAGCACCTTGCGCGACCTCTCCGCGCTCACCCCGCTCACCCGGCTGCAAATCGTCTCGCTCGGCAGCAGCACTGTCCTCACGAATGTGGACGCGCTCAAGTACCTCTCCGCTCTGCAAACGGTCTATCTCGACGGCTGCAAAGGGCTCACGAATGTGGATGCGCTCAAGAGCCTTTCCTCTCTGCGAGAGGTCTCGCTCTTCGGCTGTACGACGCTTACGAATGTGGACGCGCTCAAGAACATCTTCGCCCTGCAATCGGTCGCTCTCCGCGAATGCACGGGGCTGGCAAATATGGACGCGCTCAAGAACCTGCCAGCTCTGAAAAACGTCGTGCTCAACGACTGCACTGGGCTGACGAATGTGGACGGGCTCAAGAACCTCTCCACTCTGCAAGGCGTCTCGCTCGACGGCTGCGCAGGGCTCACGAATGTGGACGCGCTGAAGAACCTGCCCGCTCTGCAAGCGGTCTGGGTCGCCAACTGCACAGGGCTGACGAATGTGGACGCTCTCGAGAACCTCTCGGTCCTGAAAGAGGTCCATCTCGAAGGCTGTACAGGGCTGACAAATGTGGACGGTCTTAAGAACCTCACCGCGCTGAAAATGGTCTTTCTCAACGGCTGCACCGGGCTGTCAAAGGAGAGCGTCGCGGCGCTGAAGGCGGCGCTGCCAAACGCAAACATCATCGGCCCATAGCCATGCGCGAATGCGTGGAGGACCAAAGGTCCGGCGACATACCAGCCTAGGGCAACGCCCTACGCCGAAGGCGTTGAATCATCCAGCCCAAGGTTGCGAGGAACGAGCTACCTTGGGGCACCGCGCCACGCGGAATATACCCAAAGGGTTTTATTAAAACGCCCGCCACGGATGAAACCCCTTCGGGGTAAATACCGCATGATGGATGACCCAAGGTAGATGCTCGTTCCTCGCATCAACCATTGGGCTGATTGATTCAACGCCTTCGGCGTAGGCCTTTATTCGACAGGCTGCCAGGCTGGTATGACATCGGACCTTTGGCCCACACTGGAAGCCTGCCTTACTTTGAATCCCCCCGAATCCGAGCGGTGAATGTTTTTGCTCCCCCTATCACGAGCGGGCCGCTATTCACCCCGCTCGCGCTTTCCCTGAAAGCCACATTTCTCTACTACCGTCACGATGCCAAAAGGTCACACCGTCCTCATTGCCGATCCCGAAACCGACTTCACCGAGTGGGCTACCAAGCAGCTCGCTGCGGCGGAAATCCGCGTCATCTCGGCCACCCGCGCCGATGAGGCATTCACTCTATTCACCAAGGAGAAGCCCGACCTTGTCATCGTCGATACGCACATTCAGCCCTTCTCCGGTATGGAGCTGCTGACGCGCATCCGCGACCGCGACTCGAATGCGTTCGTGCTGCTCATCAGCCAGTTTGGGACGACCCAGGCCGTCATCGAGGCGATGAAGCTCGGCGCGTTCGACTTCGTGCGAAAGGAGACGCTGCCGTTTAATTTCCGCGTCATTGTCGATACGGCGTTGCGCGAGCGCGCCCAAGTCCGCGCGGCGACGGCCAGCGTGCCGAAGCTGACGGTGGAGCAAAACAAAGACAGCATCGTAGGCCAGAGCGCGGCGATGCAGACGGTGTTCAAATTGGTAGGCCGCGTGGCGGGCTCCGATGCACCCGTGATGATCACCGGCGAGAGCGGCACGGGCAAAGAGCTGGTGGCCCGCGCCATCCATCACCATTCGCAGCGCAGCGCGAAAACGTATGTCGCCATCAACTGCGCCGCCATCCCCGAGCAACTGCTGGAGAGCGAGCTGTTCGGCCATGAAAAGGGCGCGTTCACCGGCTCGACCGGGCAGCGCATCGGGCGCTTCGAGCAATGCGATGGCGGCACGCTTTTCCTCGACGAAATCGGCGACATGCCGCTGCCGCTCCAAGGCAAAATCCTGCGCGTCTTGCAGGACGGCGAGATCATCCGCGTCGGCGGCAACCAGTCCGTCCGCACGAACGTCCGCATCGTCGCCGCGACGAACCGCAACCTCGAAACGGAAGTCACCGAGAAGCGGTTCCGGGAAGATCTTTTCTACCGCCTGAACGTCGTCCGCATCCAGCTCCCGCCGCTGCGCCAGCGCATCGAGGACATCCGCATTTTGGCCGAGCACTTCGTGCAAAAAGTGGCCATCGAGCAACGGCTGCCGCGCCTGAAGTTGAGCGAAGATGCCGTCCATGTGCTCGAAGCGCACAGTTGGCCCGGCAACGTGCGCGAGCTGGAGAACACCATCCAGCGGGCGTGCGTGCTCTCCACGAGCGACTTGCTCATGCCCAAGGACATCCCGCTCGGCCAGATGAGCGCCGAGCCACTCCCCGGCGGCTCCACGACGAAGGAAGAGGCCATCGAAGCCCTCTTCCGCGCCGCGCAGGCCGACCCAAGCATCGAGCTTCTCCCGTGGCTAGAGCGCGAGTTCACCGTCCACGCGATGCGCCAAACCGGCGGCAACCAAGTCCGCGCCGCCAAGCTCCTCGGCGTCACCCGCGCAACCCTGCGCAAGCGGCTAGAGCGCTTCGGAGTCACGCGGGAGTTGGTGATCGAGTGACGAGCGTTTCGGCGAAACCGCCGCAGATTTCCCCGCCCACAGTTTCCCCCGCTGACACCATCTTTCAGCAATTAAGAGACGCGACAGCGGAGACAAATCGATAGGGGTAGGGACGGCGCATTGGGTTGCGCCGCCCCTCCTTCCGAACCGGACTGGCGGCTCTCTCCCGACGTGTCGGGACTCTCCAGTCAGCAGGTGACTGCTTTTCGCAGACTGATGATTTCTTCGCGTTGGGTCGCCGGTCTGTTGTGGCCGAATCGTGTTCACTTTATGTTGCTGTCTATCAGGTTCTTTTCGTTGCTCTCCACCCCGCCTCGCGGCGACGCAGTTACTTCAAGTTCTCAGCCGGCTTACGCTCCAACTGGCCGGTGTCTTTCACACCAGAGGGTCGTGCTGCTTCACAGCGCACTAGCGGGGCTTCCCTAAGCCCCGTCTGCGCCGAAGGTGCAGCCAAGCCCCGAGTGCTCAGGGAGACATCCGCCTGCGGGTGCCGCTTCGCGGCAACGGGGCTTAGGAAAGCCCCGCTCCTTTCGCGCACGCCTCTTTTGTCACGAAACCGGATAAGCATGGTTCCGACGGACATTTGCCCGCCTCCGAATAAACCTTGTCCCGCTTGGACAAGGGCTTTGCCGGGCTGGACAAGCATTAATCCGCACGAGATGGACTTTTCTCCGCCCGGTTTGCGGCTTTTCCACGATGGATTGACCTTTATCCGCGCCGAATGAGCCTTTATCCCGCCCGGACAAAACATTATACTAAATTTCATAATTAAAGTGACATTTTAGAGTAAAAAGGCAAAAAAACGAAATGGCGGGAGTGAAACTCAAACTTGGACTACCGGAAATTGCAGCGATCATAGACGAGCGGCACGCGAACGAACCCGATGGGTGGAGCAAAAACC
>CANIWM010000050.1 GCA_947471505.1 Chthoniobacteraceae bacterium
CTACTGGCGATGTGACTATCACAGCGACAGCGGGCGACATCCTGCGGAGCGGGGTGGCGGCGGACATCACGGGGACTGTGCTAACCCTCACGGCAGGCGGTGCGGATGGCGACCTCGGGGCCTCGGGCAATGCGTTGCTGACTTCGGGCGCGGCGATAGACTTCACGGGCGCGGGGACGGGCGACGTGTTTATCACGGAATCTGACGGCGCGACGATTACCGGAGCGACTGGCAGCGGCGGTGTGACGCTGACGACGACGACGGGGGACTGGACGATCAATTCGACTGGTGTGGATACGACGGGCAACGTCACCATTACCGCATCCGCAGGGGACATCTTGGTCAGCGCGGCAATCTCCTCCGGTTCAGGAAATGTAACGCTGAATGCGACGGGCGACATCGCGCTGGCTGGGGCGATTTCGACCACGAGCACCGTGACGCTCAACGCAGACAGTGAGGCGGGGGGGACTGGCGCGATTACATACACCAGCGGCTCGGTCAACGCGGGTGGCGTCATCGCGACCGCAGCGGAAGGGATCACGCTTTTCACCGACGCGACGACCCTCACCGCGACGAATAGGAACAGCGGAACGATTACCGTGACGGAGGACGACAACCTCGCTCTAAACCTGTTGGACAACGGTGCGCGCGACATCGAGATTATCTCCACGAATGGCGCGCTCACTGATAATAACGGCGCTTCAAACAACATCATCGCGGCGAATCTGGAACTATCGAGTGCGACGGGCATCACCGACATCGAAACCGATGTGACCACGCTCGTCGCGACGGTGAGCAATGGCAGCATCTCCATCACCGAAAACGACGCGCTGCAAATCACCGGCGCAGGCGTGACCACCACGGGCGGCAATGGCAACATCACGCTCAATGTAGGCGGGCTCTTGGACATCGCGGGGGCAATTTCCGCCGGTTCGGGAAATGTGACGCTAAATGCTACGGGCGACATCGCGCTGAATGAGACGATTTCGACCACTGGCGATGCGACGCTTACCGCAGACAGCGAAGCGGGCGGGACCGGCGCGATTACTTGCCCGAGTGGCTCGATCAACGCGACCGATGTAATCGTTATGGCCGCCCAAGGGATTACCATTTCCACCGAGGCTACGACCCTGACCGCGACGAATACCGCCAGCGGAGCGATCACCGTGACAGAGGACGACGACATTGCGCTGAACCTGTTGGACAACGGTGCGCGGGACATCGAGATTACCTCCACGAATGGTAGGATCACTGACAATAATGACGCTTCAAACAACATCATCGCGGCGAATCTGGAACTGTCGAGTGCGACAGGCATCACCGACATCGAAACTAATGTGACCACGCTCGTCGCGACGGTGAGCAACGGCAGCATCTCGATCACCGAAGCGAACGCCCTGCAAATCATCGGTGCGGGCGTCACCACGGGTGGAAATGGCAGCATCACGCTCAGTGCAGGCGGGCTCTTGGACATCGCGGGGGCAATTTCCGCCGATGGCAGCGGGGCAGTCCTGCTGAACTCGACGGGTGCAGATACGGACATCTTGGTCGGCGGGGCCATCTCCTCCGATTCGGGAAATGTGACGCTGAATGCTAGGGGCCACATCGCGCTGAATGCGACGATTGCGACCACTGGCGATGCGACGCTTACCGCAGACAGTGAAGTGGGCGGGACTGGCGCGATTACTTACATAAGCGGCTCGATCAACGCGACCGATGTAATCGTTACGGCCGCCCAAGGGATCACCATTTCCACCGAGGCTACGACCCTGACCGCGACGAACACCACCAGCGGAACGATTACCGTGACGGAGGACGACGACATCGCGCTGAACCTCCTCAATAACGGCACGCGCAACATCGTGCTCACTTCTACGAGTGGCGCATTTACGGATAACAACGCGGCGCTGAATAACATCCTCTCGGCGTCGCTGACGATTTCGGCGGCGACGGGAATCGATCTGGATACCACGATTACCACGCTCACCAGCGCGGAGGTCTCGGGAGCGGGCAACATCGTCATCAACGATCTTGCTGGCGGCTTGAACGTCACCACCGCGACGACTGCGGATGGCGACATTACCATCACCGCGACGGGCGGCAATTTGAACGTCACGCTGGCGGATGCGAGCGCGGACTTGAGCCTTAGGACGATCGCCTCTGGCGATGTGAGCGTGGGCAACGTCACCGCTGGAGTGACGGCCACGCTCGTCGCAGTGGGTGAGGTGAGGGAACTAGCGCCGACGGACGCAGGCGCAGACATCACCGCAGTCGATTTGACCATCACCGCGGGCACTGGAATCGGCACGAACTCCGGCGGCGCGCTGGAGACGGCGATCACCGGCACGTTGACCGCTCAGACGACTACGGGCGGTGTGTTTGTGAATAACGAGGGGATTTTCACCATCGGGAATGTGGCGGCGACTACGTCGGGGAATATCACCATTAACGGCGACGCGAATATCACCGTCGCGGGTAACGTGAGCACGCCGGATGATGTGACCATTACCGCCGTGGAGACGGACGACGACGCTGGGCCATACACCAACAATATGACTGTCTCCGGCACGGTCGTCGGCGACGTCGTCACGCTCCGTGCTGGGGACGACCTGACGATTTCCTCCAGCGGTATCGTCACCTCGACGGGGCTCATGGAAGTCTGCGCGGGCTACCTCGACTCGGATATGTCCGGCGCGCTGGCGCTGGATGGGCGCTTGAACGTGGGCACAGGCCTCACGCTCTGCTCCAGCGGCGACATCGTCTTTGGCGCGCCAGCGGTGTCCCAACAACCGGTCATTAACGCACCCGGCCTCGCGGTCACGCTCACCACATTCAACGGCAACATTTACGATGACAACGACAACGGCAAACCTGCGGGAATCATCACCGGCCCAGCGTTCGGCGGGTCCATCATCGACGTATTGGCCGCAGTGCTCACCCTGAATGCGCCAAACGGCTATATCGGCGCAGACGACGACACCATCGAGACGACCGTGAACTCCGTCACCGCGAATGCGGGAAATGGCGGCGTCTATTTACACAACACGAGCGCGCTCATAGTCGCGGCAATCACCGCAGCAGGAACGGGCGGCACGTCCATCGACATCACCAGCCAAGGCAACATGACCATCAACGGCCCTGTCACCGACGCATCCGGCGACGACATCGACATGACGTTCTTCGCGGCTGGTGCGACGGCGGACTTGGCGCTGAATGGCACAGTGACCGGCAGCGGCAACATGACGTTTAATGCGTGCGACCAAGTGACGATTGGCGTGCTCGGAGTCATTAGCAACACGGGAACACTAGACGTCACGCTCGCCGCAGGATGGCCCGGCGCCGACTCTAGCCTGCCTAATAATCCGCTCGCGGATTTGACCATCTCCGGTGCGTTGAGCCTCGGTAACGCGAACCTCAATCTCACCGCGCCAAATGACGTGAGACTGAGCGGCGGCAGTGCGGACATCACGACGACTGGCAGGTTCACCGTGACCGCAGACCGCGATGGCTCGGCGGTGGGGACAGGCGGCGCCTTCCGCAAAGAAGCGCTCGATTCGACCGTCCAAGTGGGCAGCGTGGAAATCACCGCTGCAGATGTCGTCATCGGCGGAACAATCTACGCTGGCACGGGCGATATTGATGTGTTCGCATCGATCGACACTTCGCCGATTTACATCAATAATACGGGTGTCGGCTTGAACTTGAGCCTCTCGGACTTGCTCGCGCTGCGCAGCGTGGGCGGCACCATTTCGGTGGGTGATGACGGCCATCTCGGCACGGTGTCTATCGGAGGGAGCGGAACGGTCGACCTCGCGTTGGTGGATGCAAACTACACCTTCAACGGCGGCGAGATTGATTTCAACGGCGGCATCAGCCTGCACGACGACCGCACGCTCACGCTCAAAACCGGAGCGGTCACGCCGACTGGCGGGAGTGTCACCGACGTGACGATCGGCGGAACCGCCGGGACGCTCGTTCTCAATGCGGACGGCGATGTGACGCTCAATACGTACGTCACCAACCTTGGCGAGAGCAGCGTCGATGGCGACCTCATCCTGAATAACACGAATATGGACCTCACGGTGACTGGCGATGTTGTTACTGCGACCGCAAATATCAACGTAGGCACGGGCACATTCGGCGTGGCGACGGGCTTCACTTTCGCGAGCTTCAATGACACGACTGGGGTGATGACCATTACTGCGGATGGATTGGCCCTCGACGGCGAGCTCAGCGGCGGCGGAGATCTGACCCTGCGCGGAAACACCGTGGCGACGACGTTTGGCTTTGGAAATGGAGCGACCGGCATGTTCAACCTGACCCTCGCCGAGGTGGATAACATCCTCCCTGGCTTTGAGAAGATCATCATCGGTCGCACCGCCCAGACTGGGGCCATGCACTTCCTCGCGACACTCGAGGGCTCAGTGACGTTCCAAGACCCGGTACAGATCATCGGCGGGACGAGCACTATTACCATCGCAGACGGAATGCTCATCGGCACGGACGACGCCAGCTTCGACATAGACGCAAGATCGCTGGTATTCGAAGGTGCAGACACCGGCATCGAGACGGTGTCACAGGCCATAGACATCACCGCTTCGGTGACGCTCTCGGACGATACGCTGCTCGACTCGGGCGCGGCTGGGCCGGTTTCCATCATCGGTGCCATTAACGGGGTGCATAGCCTCACCATCACCGCAGGCAGTGGCCAAGTGGGACTCTATGGCAGTCCTACTCCGGTACCTTCGGGGACAGGCATCGGCGGTACGGCTCGCCTCACTACGCTGACTGTGACGGGTGGAGTGGTGTTACTGTCGAGCAGCGTAGCGACGACAGGCGACCAAACTTACACAGGCACGGATATTAGGTTAGTGAAGGGGAATCGTTCATCGTCCGCCGGTGACTTGCTGTTTACTGGGCCTGTGCTTGTCACTTCGAAGACGAGCAATAGCGCGGCGACTGGAACCATCCAGTTTACCGGCAAAGTTAATAGTGTCCCTTCCGGGAACGGAGCACTCACCTTGACGGCTGGGGACGTTATTTTCGGCGGCTCCGTCGGTGACATCGAGCCTCTCCTTCGTGTGGTAGTAAATGCCGATAACGTGACCGTGGGACTCCCCGGAGATACATTTGAGGCGGGCGCGCTCACCCTCCGTGCGAACGAAGTGGATTTCAACGGCGGACCCGGAAAGGTCTCGGTCACTGGGTTGCTCGACATCGGAGTGACGGGTAGCGGCACCGCGTTGAGGATCGGCGGCGCGGAAGGTGACAACGTGGGAATTGCTCCGACGTTTAATTTCTCTGACGACGATATCGCCGCGTTGAGCGACGGAATCGGCTCCATCATCCTTGCCCGACTGACGGGGACGCAACCTATCGTCATCGCCGAAGCAGGTCCGGTGACGTTCACCGACCCCGTCACGATCCGCCAAGGGCAGACAAAAGTTGCCGAGATTCGGCTCCTCGGCAATCTCATGGGTGACACGGCGAATGGAAACATCACGCTCAAGACCACGACTTACCTTGATGGAACGGTCTCCACGACCGGCGGCGGCAGTATAGACATCACGAACGGCATTATCGCGGATGATTTCACCCTCAATACATCCGTCGGTGGTGGCGACATTTTCCTCCGTGGCAACTGGGCGGCGGTCGCCGGTGGTGAGAACCTCACGGTCAATGCGGGCGCAGGCGGCATTACGATGACCGGGGCGATTGGCCTCTCAAGCGCACGCACCCCGGTGCTCGGAGCCGTCACTCTCACCAGTGGCGGGTTTACGACCTTCGGCAGTTCGCTCTCCGCAGATTCATTGCTTGTCAACGGTGGCGGCACCACAAAGCTCGGCGGGTCCGTGACAACCATCGGAGAGGACGGCCAGGTGTATGCCAACCCGGTCGTTCTCTCGAACTCTGCGGGACTCACGAGCAAACACGCGGATGGATCGATTGAGTTCGACTCGACCATCGATAGCGTTGCGCCGAAGTTTAATTCCCTGACCATCACAAATCGCTTCGCCGCCACGGGAACAGACGCCGTGGTTGTTGTGACTGGAAATGTCGGCACTGTCCGGCTGGGAACCTTCCGCATCAGCACCACTGGTGACGCTGTGGTCTCCGGAAATATCTTTGCCAAAGGCGTCGGCATCACCGCTGCGGAATTCTCCGTCAAAGATGTGGATACCTTCCTCCCACTCGACACGGTGGTAAACGCTCAGGCTTACATCGGGGCGGGGACCTTCCGCGGCGCGATCACCGCTGAGCGTTTGACAGTGACGACGACGGCGGACGTCATCAACGAAGCTCCGTGGCGCGTAGCCGGGCTGGCGACCATCAACACGAGCAAGACGGGGAACATTCACTTGAGGAATATCGACGGTGGCCCACTCAACCGCTTCGACCAACTCTCTGCGCGCGGGAACGACATCGAGATCGAGACTGAGGGCGATCTTAGCATCAAGAGCCTCCGAGCCGAGACATCCGTCGTCCTCACCACCTTCGGCGTTGGCGACATCACGCAAACCGGAGCGATCTCCACGCCGAGCCTTACGGCGACAGCGTTTGGGGAGATAGTGCTCACGAAGAGCAATGCGATTCGGCAGTTTGAAGGCATACGCGCAGGCGGTGCGATTTCCCTGATTTCCAATGCCCGCGGGCCAATAAACCTGAACGGAGTGATTACTACGGTCACTGGAGACATCCTCCTCGTCTCCCAAGTGAGCTCGTTTATCTACTCCGATTCATCAGCGCTGACGCCCGGTAGCGGTAAGTGGACGATGTATACGTCGCGCCTGAACTACTCCGCAGACTATAATGATACCGCCGGTTGGTTCGGCTCGGATGCTCAGGAAAAGGGCACCTATCCAACTGCGCCCTCCGCGGGTGATAAAGTAATTATTTACCGAGCCCTCGGGGTATTATAGGCCGAGGCGCGCAATGGCATCGGAACTCTCCGCGATATTCGCGGCCCAAACCATGGCGCGCTTGCTGGATGCAAGTGCTGCTCTCCTCGCGCCTGAAAACGTGGTGGTGCTTGGGCTGCCGGATGATGAACTGCACCGCGAAATACTGCTCCCGCTGCTGCCAGCAATGATTACGGACAAGGCGATTCGTGGCTATTGGCAGGAGCACGCAGCAGTGGGTTTTATCCGTCGGCTCGGAATCGCGCTTGATGGCGAGGGCGAATGTCCGCAGTGGCGGGCGGTGGATTTTGAGATTCACGTCACTGCCAGCTACCTTGCGGGCTCCGATGCGCGGGCGTTGGCCGATACGTTGCTTTCCGAAGAGTCGCTACGCGAAATGGCGGCGGCGATTTTGAATGCGGCGATCGTCAAGCTGTGGCCGGACTTTGCGCTCGCTCCGACTCCTCCTATGGAGCCCGCGACTTCACCTGCAACGATCTCCCTCCGGTTTTCCGTTGGAAGAAAGACGCTGCGAAGCATCATTCGCATCGCGGATACCGGTACATTTTTGGTGCGTCGCTCGCTCGCGGGGCATTGGGTCGCCCACAAAAACCGTGTCTGACCGAAAGATCTCGGCCTGTTTTCTAATGAACCTAGAAACCGCAGTTCGAAGCGAAGTCTCACGCAAAGACGCAGAGGCGCAAAGAGTTTCGCAGAAACACAGGCTCACCCAATGGGTGAATAGGCTCTTCTTTGCAAATGCCTCTTCTTTGCGGCTTTGCGCCTTTGCGCGAGACTCAACTGCGGTTTTTAGGTTTAGGACCGACGGTCCCGGACTTTTTGTACAGATGGCACATTCCTGATGCGCGACTTTGATCTCGCGTGTCCGTGGGTTGCGCGCATTCTCCTTCGCATGAAACGCTTCATCCCGGTCCTTTGGCTCGCCGTCACCACTGTCGCACTTGCGGACGCTCACCTCGCTCCAGCCGATGTATTTTCTAGCGCGATCGAGCGGCTTGCCGATGTCTATGCGCCTCGCAAGCAGCAGGCGGCGCGCACTTTTTCCACTACGCTCACCGTCGTTCGCTCCTCGGTGAAAGAAGCCGACGGACGCAAGGCAACGCTGGCGTTTCAGTCGCCGGATCGACTGCGTCTCGCGGCGGAAATCGAAGGCTCGCAGTACGCAATCGGGCGTGATGGGCAGGAGGTGTGGATGAGTGTTCCTGCGAAAAACTGGGGCATCGTCGGCAAGCCGGGGCTGCCGCGATTTGCTACGAATCCAGCGAGTATAGACACGACTATTCTGCCGCCATTCACTTTCGCCGAGCGCGCTAAGATCGTGCTTTTGCCGACGCTCTGCACGTTCGAGGAAAAGGCGCGCGAGACGGTGCAGGGGCGTGCGTGCCGAGTCATCGCGGCGGCACCCACGGCGGCGACTCGCGAGGCGTTTCGTCTGCCTGCCCTCACCATCTCGCTCGCTATACCAGAGCCGTTTGGCGTGGATGATGTGCCGCTGCGCGTCTCTGTGAATGATGGCGAGAAACTCGACATCGTCGTGGAGCTTGCCGACGCCAAATTCTCCGCGCCTTTGCCCGCTGAGCAGTGGAAGCTCACCGCCCAGCCGGGGCAGAGAATCGAGCAGACCGCCGTCGGGCATTTCCTCCGCGCAGCGCAGGCCGTCGTCAGCGGGCTCGGCTCCAGCATCCCCACGCTCCCGCCGCCCGATGGTTCGCGCGTACTCCTCGCCACGGACGGCAAGGGCCGCCTCGAAGTCCACGACGGCGTGCGCGTCCTCTTCCTCGCGGGCACGCCGGAGGAGATGGGCCACCAGCAGGGCACGCTCGTGAAAAAGGAAGTGCTCAACCTCGTGGACCGCATCCTCTACGGCGTCGGCGTGGGCAGCTCCATCGCGAAAGGCCGCTGGTTTTTCGGTGAGATCGAGGAGGCCCAATCGCACCTCCAAAAACACATGGACCCGCGCTACCTCGCGGAGATGGATGCGATGTCCGATGCAGCCGGAATCCCCCGCGAAGAAGGCCGACTGGCGAACTATTTCCCCGAGCTTTTCCACTGCTCCGGCTTCGCTGTCATGGGCTCTGCCACGAAGGACGGCCACATTTACCACGGGCGCGTTCTCGATTACCTGAAGGGCGTTGGGCTGGAGCAAAACGCCACCGTCGTCGTCTGCAAACCCGACCTCGGCAATGCGTGGTTTAACGTCGGCTACTGCGGCTTCATCGGCAGCGTCACGGCCATGAACGAGAAGGGAATCTCGATGGGCGAAATGGGCGGACGCGGCGAAGGAAAATGGGACGGCAAGCCGATGGCGCAGCTCATCCGCGAGGTCATGGAAAAAGCCAGCACGCTCGACGAAGCGCTCGCGATCCTTCGCACGAGTCCGCGCACTTGCGAATACTATTACGTCCTCGCCGATGCGAAGGCGAAGCGCGCCGTGGGCATCAAGGCGACGCCCGAGTTGCTCGAAATCATCGAGGCCGGCGCGGCCCACCCGCAGCTCCCCGAGGTCGTGAAGGATTGCGTCCTGATGAGCGCTGGAGACCGTTACACCGAACTTGTCCGCCGCACGAAAGACGGCTTCGGAAAGTTCGACGCCGAGAGCGCCCGCGCGCTGATGACGCGCCCCGTCTGCATGGGCTCGAACATTCACAGCGTCCTTTTCGCTCCCGACACGCTCGACGTATGGGTGGCCAACGCCGACGGCGAAAATGTCGCCAGTCACACGCACTACCGCAAATTCAACCTCGCCGAATTGCTCAAAAGCGAACCCGCCCCGGTGAAGGGAACGGCGGCCGCGAAATGAGCCGGTAAGAAGTTGTCTCGACGGAACAGACGCCGTGGTTTTCATGGCAGGACGATGAACGAACGAATCGCACATTTTCGCGCCTTCAAGAGCCGCAGCGAGCCTATCGCGGTGCTGACGGCTTATGATTACTCCAGCGCGCGGCTGCTTGCGGAGGCGGGCGTGGATGTGCTGCTGGTGGGCGATTCGCTGGGGATGGTCGTGCTCGGCTACCCGGACACGACGCTGGTGACGATGGACGAAATGCTGCACCACACTCGCGCCGTCGCACGCGGCGCACACGATGGCGGCGGCAAGGCGCTGATCCTCGCCGACCTTTGCTTTGGCAGTGCCGACACGCCTTCGGAGGCAGTGCGGAATGCAACGCATCTCGTGCAGGCTGGGGCGCACGCGGTGAAGCTGGAAGGTGGCGCTTCGCACGTCGCGCAGATCGAGGCCATCGTGGCGGCGGGCATCCCCGTGATGGCGCATATCGGGATGCAGCCGCAGCAAGTCCGCATCGAGGGCGGGTATAAAATGAAGGGCAAAACCGACGAGCAAGCCGCAGCCCTTTTAGTGGACGCGCACGCGGTGGAGAAAGCGGGCGCTTTTGGGCTCTTACTGGAACTCGTCGTCCCGGCAGTCGCAGCCACCATCACGGCCAGCGTAGGCATCCCGACTATTGGCATCGGCGCAGGCACGGACTGCGATGGGCAGGTGCTCGTGCTGCACGACGTGATCGGGCTTTACCCGTGGTTTAAGCCGAAGTTCGCCACCAAGCGTGCAGACGTCGGGGGGGAGATTCAGCGGGCGGCGAGGGAGTTTATCGCGGCGACAAAAAGGACTTCTTAGGAGCCTTGACGAATCGCGCGCGGCCCATAGGCTCCGCCCCGTTTTATATGCTCAATACTACTGCTCTACTCCGTTCTGCCAATGAAGCCCGTGGTCTCGCCATGGATGCCGTTCATGTCTGTAATAGTGGCCACCTTGGCCTCCCGCTGGGATGCGCTGAGATCGGCGCGGTGCTCTTTGGTCACGCCCTTTCGCACAACCCGGCAGACCCAAAATGGCTGAACCGCGACCGCTTTATCCTGAGCGCCGGGCATGGCTCGATGTTCCTGTACGGCTGGCTGCATTTGAGCGGCTATGCCTCCGTGGACCACGAGCAAGTGCAGAAGTTCCGCGCCCTCCACTCGCGCACGCCGGGGCATCCTGAGTTCCACGAGACGGCTGGCGTGGAGGCGACGACGGGGCCGCTCGGGCAGGGCGTCAGCAACGCGGTGGGCTATGCCGTTTCGCAGAAAATGGCGGCGGCCAAATACAACACGGCGGAGCACACAATTTTCGACAACCACATCGTCTGCCTCGCGGGTGACGGCTGTATGCAAGAGGGAGTGGCGATGGAGGCCATCGCGTTTGCCGGGCATTACCAGCTCGATAACCTCATCCTTTTTTATGACTCCAACGATGTGACGCTCGACGCGATGGCCATCGCCTCGCAGTCGGAGAATGCAGCGAAGCGCTTTGGCGCGATCGGCTGGGGCGTGCAAGTCGTGGACGGTCACGACATGGACGCCGTGCTCGCAGCATACGAAGCAGCGAAAGCCGCTGTCGGCAAACCGCAGCTCATCATCGCGAAGACGCTCATCGGCAAAGGAATCCCAGAAGTCGCAGGCACTGCGAAAGCACACGGCGAAGGCGGCGCGAAGTTCATCGCCGCAGCGCGGAAAGGGCTCGGCTTGCCGGACGAACATTTCTTCGTCAGCGCCGAGACGCGCGCCTATTACGCAGAGCACGCGGCTTCATTGGCAAAAGCGTATGATGCGTGGAAAGTGACGTTTGCCGCGTGGCAGCTTGCCAATTTCGACCTCGCCGCGCAGCTTGCTTCGGCGGGCGAAGTGCCAGTGGATTTGCTCTCGAAGATTCCCGCCTTCGCAGCGGACTCGAAGATCGCGACACGCAAAGCGGGCAGCGACGTTCTACAGCCCATCGCCGCTGCGTTGCCGAATTTCGTCGGCGGCAGCGCGGACCTTTACGGCTCCACGCTGAACTACATCACCGGCGGCAACGACTTCACCCCCGAGAACGGCTCTGGCCGCAACATCCGCTTCGGCATCCGCGAGCACGGCATGGCGGGCATTATGAACGGCCTCGCCTACGACGGCCTCTTCCGCCCGAGCGGCGCGACGTTCCTCGTCTTCGCGGACTACTGCCGCGCCAGCATCCGCATTGCCGCACTGAGCGGATTGGCCCCGATCTACATCTTCACCCACGACAGCGTGGGCGTAGGCGAAGACGGCCCGACGCATCAGCCCGTAGAGACCGTCAGCGGCCTCCGCGTCATCCCGAACCTTGACGTCATCCGCCCCGCCGACCCGGAGGAAACCGCCGGAGCATTCGCCGCCGCTATGCTGCGCACCACCGGCCCGACACTCCTTGCGCTCTCCCGCCAAGCCGTCCCGATGCTCAACGAAGCCAGCGTGCAAACCCGCCGCGAAGGCGTGGCCAAAGGCGCATACATCCTCGTAAAAGAGACCGGCGCTTTGACCACGATCCTCCTCTCCGCAGGCAGTGAAGTGCAGCACGCAGTCGCCGCCGCAAAAGTGCTCGGCGACGGCGTTCGCGTCGTCAGCGTCCCATCGTTCTACCGCTTTGATCTCCAGCCCGCCGCCTACCGCGAAGAAGTCCTCCCATCAAGCTGCCGCCGCCGCGTCGCCATCGAAGCAGGCGTCTCCGCCCTCTGGTGGAAATACGTCGGCATCGACGGCAAAGTGCTGGCCATTGACCGCTTCGGCATCAGCGCTCCCGGCAATAAAGTGATGGAAATCCTCGGCATGACCTCGCAAGCCGTGGTGGATGCCGCGAAGTCGCTGGCGTAATCTCTACGATTGCCTGATACGGCGGACAGGAGTATCGAAGTAGTATGAAATTCGACATTATCGAAGCGCTCCGCGAGACGCTTCATACAGTGGCGTTTCTTCCATTCTTTGTCCGCCTACATTCGGGAGAGAGACTCCGCGTGCTGCATTCCGATTTCCTCAGCAGTGTGGTAAATGCGTTCGAATCCGCAGCGATAAACTCACGTTTTCCTTGTCGCCCAAACCTGTGAGTTGACGCCCTGCAGCACTTCGGGCACCTTCCTCAGATGAGCACGCTTGTTGAAATCGAAGAGGCTATTCTCGAATTGCCGCCGAAAGAGAAATCTCAACTCGTGGACTGGCTGGACGAGCATCGCGATGACATCGCTCCGGTGACGGACGGGCAGCAGGCGGAATTGCGCCGTCGCCAAAGTGAACTCGTGGAGCACCCTGAACTCGCCCAGCCGCTCAATGCGGATTTTTTTGCCGGGCTGCGCCGCAAAATCGCCGATGTTTGCACTGCTCAAACATCCGCTCGTTGATTGTGATTTCGAGGAGGCCGCGCTGCACTATGCGTTGCGGGACGCGAGATTGGCAGAACGATTTATCGAAGTGGCCGAATCCTCATTGCGTGAACTCGCAAACGCTCCGTTTCGCCATCGGATGCGGTTCGATGATATTCGTCGCTTGAATCTGCCCACTTTTCCCTACGGCATTTTCTATTTTGTCCGAGAAGAATCCATTTACTTGATCGCACTGCTGCACGGTGCTCGCGACCATGAATCCGCACTCTCCCGTCGTCGTGCTATGTGGGAGTGAGCGGCGTGCAAATCCGCAGCGGAAAAGTGGATGGATGAAAAGCGTCCAGACTCACGTTTTCTTTGTCGTCCAAACCCGTGAGTTGCCACGCAGGTGGAAATCTGCAACCGTCCAGCCATGTCTGTTCGTGTTCATCATCGCTTCACGGTTGAGGAGTATTATCGCATGGCGGAAGTCGGCTTGATCCCGCGAGGGGCTCGCGTGGAGTTATTGGACGGGCAGATCGTAGATATGATGCCCATCGGTCCATTCCACTCGGGAGTCGTCAATCGGCTCAACGCCCTATTTTCCAAACTCAACGACGAACGCTGGATCGTCGTGGCGCAGAACCCTGTCCGCTTGAGTCGGAACAACGAACCGCAGCCGGACCTCATGCTCGTGAAGCGCCGTGCGGACTCCTACACGCGCTCGCATCCTGGCCCGGACGATGTGTTCCTGCTCATCGAAGCGGCGGACTCGTCTTTGGACTTCGACCATGCGGAAAAGCTCCCGATTTACGGAAAAGCGGGCATCTCCGAAGTATGGATTGTGAACCTCCAAGACCGGCAGATCGAACTTTACCGTGACCCGCACTTCACCGGCTACGGCACCACCATCATCCTCCGCGAAGACGCCAAAGCTGCACCCGCCGCATTCCCCGACGCGCAAATCTCGGTCGGTGAGTTGCTGGCGATTCAGGATTAAAACGACCCAACCCCTCCCGATGCCAAAGCCCGTCCATCGCCGTCACTTTATCCACACCGTCGCCGCCGGGTTCGGCGCTGCGGTGCTGGCGGAAGACGAGCCTCGCATCGAGATGCGACTGCCCGCACGCACTTGGGCGCGGCCTACGACGTGGATCGGCTCCGTCACCGATACCAAGGCTATCGTGAAAGCGAAGGTGCCCGCTGGCGCAGACTGTCGGCTCGTGGTCCGCAAGGCTTCTGGCGGCGAGTCGCTCGTATTTGGCCCCGATTCGCCGCCTGTGCCGCTGAACGTCGCGCGCTTTCGCGTGAGTAAATTGGAGCCGCTCACGGACTACATCTACACGCTGGAAGTGGGCGAGCGTCCGTCCAATTTCCCCGCCGGAAGCATCCGCACGATGGGGCCAGCGGAGAAGCCGTGGTCGTTTAACTTCGCCTTCTCCTCCTGCGCCGCCACTGGCTCGCAGCACCCAGTTTTCAGCACCATCCTAGAGCGGCGGCCGGCGGTCTTTTTGCACCTCGGCGACTTGCACTACACGAATATCTCCCGCCCAGACCCGCGCTACTACCGCGCCGCTTGGGATACCGTGCTTTCTTCGCAGACACAGGCCGCGCTCTATCGCTCCGTGCCGCTCGCCTACGTGTGGGACGACCACGATTTCGGCCCAAACGACAGCGACGCACGCGGGCCGGGCCGGAGCGTCGCGTGCGAAGTCTATCGCGAATACGCGCCCGTGTACAACCTGCCGACGGGGCCGCGCGACGGGGCGATTTACCAAGCATTCTCCATCGGGCGAGTCCGCTTCATCATGACGGACCTGCGCAGCCAACGTTCCCCGGATAAAGCGCCCGACGGCCCCGAGAAAACGATGATGGGCGCAGAGCAAAAAAAGTGGTTCAAGCGCGAACTCCGCGCAGCCGCCAATGACCACGCCCTCGTCTTCTGGGCCAGCAGCGTGCCGTGGATCGGCACTGGCGACGCAGACTCTTGGCAGAGCTACGCCACCGAGCGCCGCGAGCTTGCCGACTACATGGCCGCGATAGGCATTCGCAACCTCTGCATCCTATGCGGCGACGCCCACATGCTGGCCGCCGACAACGGGCGCAACAGTGATTACTCCAGCACCCGCTCCCTCCGCATCCCCGTGCTCCACGGCTCCTCACTCGACCAAGGCGGCAGCTATAAAGGTGGCCCCTACAGCGAGAGCTACTACACCCCGCGCCCCGGTGAAGGCTGCTTCGGCTGGGTAGAAATCGAAGACGACGGGCAGAAAGTCGTCGTCAATTTCACCGGCAGAACCCACCGCGATGAAGTGATGGTGAAGCATCGCTTTGAGGTGTGAGGTTTCCGCTTCCGCTTTCGGTGGGGGGCGGTATGTTTTGCGCCATGCTTACGCTTACAGAAAATGCTGCTCGCCATCTTC
This sequence comes from Chthoniobacteraceae bacterium, assembly GCA_947471505.1. Classification (GTDB taxonomy): domain Bacteria; phylum Verrucomicrobiota; class Verrucomicrobiia; order Chthoniobacterales; family Chthoniobacteraceae; genus SXWH01. The sequence continues at coordinate 15,484 of CANIWM010000050.1, forward strand.
GGACGATGCTGGAGGAAAAGGGGGAGCCGGAAAAATGTCTGCGCATCTCGATCGAGCGCGGGGGGTGCGCGGGGATGAGCTACGAGATGTCGCTCGATGCTGAGAAGCCGGGTGATTCCGCCGCAGAGCGCGAGGGCGTGAAGGTGATCGTGGATGCGGCTAGTTTGGAATATCTCGACGGCTCGACGGTGGATTATTGCGATGACCTCGCGGGCACCGGCTTCCGCATTCAGAATCCAAAGGCGACGCGCTCGTGCGGCTGTGGCACGTCGTTCGAGCCAGCAGAGGAAGCGGCACACTGAGGCTATGGCGCGCGGGCTTCTCGGCTTTGATGTTCAGGATTCGACGCGCGAAAAGCGGGGTGGTGGGGCGTTCCTGTGGACGGTTGTTTTGCTCCTGCTGACGGGGGCTGCGCTGGCGAGCTGGATTGGTTCCTTTTACGTCATCGGCCACCCGGAACTGCCGAGCTGCTACCGGTTTTTGAAGAAGCTCAAAAAGCTGGAGTCGCCGTGGCAATTTGGAGTGATCAGCGACCCGGTGAGAAAAGAAGACCCAGCCCGGAAAGGCCGACGGACAGAACCTCCGCGCGGGACGTTTCTTTCGCCAAAGCAATTATTGGAGCGCGTGCCGAAGGCGGAATCGGAGTCGCTTCTCGGCTTTGGCACGATGAGCAAAAAGAAGATGGTGGAGAACAACGCGGAGCTTCTGCGGATGTATCTAAAAAACTACCGCGAGAACAAGAAATCGGTTCCCTATGTGACGGGAGTTTTTGAAGTCGTAGAGGCGCATCTTTTGAAAGCGGGCGACTTTTTCCCCAGCGGCGTCGTGGCCCTTACTCAGGCGAAGGATTACCCGCAGGTGCTCGTGGAGATGGTCTTTCCGGCGAACAGCGCGAGTACGAGGACGATCCTGAGCCTGCTGCCGAGAGGGCGCGAGATCACGCTTGAGCGCTCGCGTGATTTGGCCGCCGTGATTCACTGCGAGCGGATGTCGGACTCGCAGATGCAGTTCACCGTCGTTCCGCTTTTATATGGCGCTTTTCAACTCAAGGACGCGCGCGGCAGCTTCACGCTCAAGAGCCCCGAGGACTTGGAAGACCCGAAGTATGGTGGGAGCCCGATCAACGCCATCAACATTGATGGCAGCTTCCCGATTATCCAAGGAATGCGCTTTCAGCAGGACTTGGCCGATTACGCCACCTATCGGCGAAAAATTCTCGCCAGCGGTGAGGCGGAACGCCCCGCGCCCAGCCAGATCATAGCCCTTCGCTCCACTACGCCCGGCGGCGAGCCTGTGGAAGTCGCGACGCCCAAAGTCATCCGCGAGGCGGCCCCGCCTTTACCTACTCCTGCCCCTGCGCCCACGCCGATGCCGACGCGGACGCAGCGCAATCCGACGAGTTCCGTCGCCACGCCGACGCCGCGGCCTGCGATCATCAATTCTGTCGCCCCGACTCCCGTGCCGCAGCGATTCCCGCTTGCTCCGCGCCCGATTGTCCGCGCGGCCCCGCAGCCTGTCGCGCCGCCGACGCCGGAGCCGGAGCCGCCGAAGCCGGTCGTGCTTTCGATGCCTCCCGTGAAGCGGCAAGCGCTCACGACAAAGGAAGCGAGCGCTCTGGTGGACTCGTTCGACCCATCTGCCGAGATGGTAATCAGCGGCGAATTTGTTGTCACCGGCGTGCTCGGCCAGCGCGTCGCTCTACGTGCCAGCGAGGCACTGCGCGACCGTGATGCCGACCCTACGGTCGCAGGTACGACGGGTGCGATGATCGTTGTGGATTTCCCGCAGGGCATCCAGCCTCCCGCAAAAGATACGACCTTCTCGCGCGACGGTGCGCGTGGCTTTCGTATCAAGTCTATCCGCCGTTCCGGCACCGGGCAAATCACGATTATGGCGGAGGATGCGGCGAAACCGTAGCTTGCCGCGCGGGGTGGGATTCCTATGCTCCCGCGCCGTGAAATTGCCCGAGAGCCCAACCTACATCTGCTGCGCGTGACTGCTGAAAAGAAACAGCCATCCCACGTCCGACGGCTCATCGTGGGCGCTCGCAATGTTGCACTGTTTTTTGGCGCGCTCGTTGGCGTGGGGGCGATCCAATCGCGAAATATCACGGTGCCAGAAGGCGGCTCGTTGTGGCGAAAATGGCAGCACATCTCCGAGCGGGGCGCGCAGTATTCGCTGCTCTTTGTCGGCTCTAGCCGAGTGGAGCATCATTTCATCCCAGAGCAGTTCGACGCGATGCTGAAGGAGCAGGGGCATTCGGTGAAGTCGTTCAACTTTGGGCAGGATGGGATGTTCCCGCCGGAGAGTCTTTACGTCCTGCGCAAGCTGCTGGAACACACGCCTGCACGGCCTCGCTGGGTGTTGATCGATTTGATGGAGTTCACGCCCGTGCTTCCGAAAAACGAATACGGAGAGCGGGCGGTGTTGTGGCACGATTGGCATCACTCGTGGAGGACCTTGCAATACGTCACCGCTTCGCAAATGCCGCTCTCGGAGCGGATGGACGCCGCTTTTTACCACGCGGGATTGCTGATGCAGCGCACTGTCGGAGTGGGCGACGGGCAGGCCCCGTTGCAACTCCAGTTGAAGCTCGTGCAGCCGAGAAAGTCTCCGACGATTGCCAACGCTGGATACGAGCCGCTGGCTGCGCGGCCTTTGTCGCCGGAGGAGGAGGGCAAGTTCCGTACGGGGCTGGCGAGCCTCCAATCGTCAACGAGGCAAATCGAGATGCCCGCGCCTTACCGCGCCGAGCTGGAGGAAATCGTCGCGCTCGTCCGTAGGCATGGGGCGGTGCCGGTGTTCGTGGTCGCTCCTGTTTGCAATACGGAGCAGCGCTTCAAGGACTGGCCGCCTGCGGATGTTGCGCAGTTTTCGTATGATCACCCGGAGACGTACCCGACGTTGTATTTGGCCGAGCAGCGATACGATGCCGAGCATCTCGACGCGGCGGGCGCGAAGGAATTTACGCGGATATTCGCGACGGAATTTGCCGACTGGCTGAAACGCAAATGAGGGCTCTTCTCAACATCATCGCAATGGTCGTCGGCTTTATCGCTGTGGCCGCAGTGCTTTCAAAAAAGACGCCCCCTCGCTACGTGCCGACCGTCACCGAGAAGCTGAAGCGCTACGCCTCTGCGGGCGACGACTTTGATGTGCTCGCGATTGGCTCCAGCCGCACGTATCGACAGATCATCCCGAAGGTGTTCGACGAGGCGATGGCAGCAGCGGGCAAGCCCACGCGCACGTTCAATCTCGGCATTGATGGGATGCGTCCGCCGGAAGACACCTATGTGCTGGAGAAGGCTCTGGCATTGCGTCGCAAGCCGCTGAAATTTGTCATCGTCGAGTGTAACAACATCCGCTTCGAGGTGCGCGACGAGGACGCGGACACCGTGCGCGCAGTCCACTGGCACGACTGGAAACGGCTCGTCACGATAGGTCGGCTCGCGTTTTATGGGGACAGAAAGAAGCGTGGTTTTGGCGACACGATGAAGCGGCGGTTCGATGTGTTTCCCGAGTTCTGGGAGCACACGGAGTATTGGTTTGAGAACGTGACAGAGCTAGGGCGCGGCAACGAACTTCTCTCGGCGCGACTCTTCGACACGACAGACCCGAAGAAGTCCATCGGCTCCGATGGATTCCACGATTCTCCAGTCCGCACTGGGCTGTCTGGCAAAGAACTCGCCGCGTATGAAAAGGACGTGGAAGCCATGCGAAAGACGCCGCCGCGTGCGGAGCGCTCGGAGTGGGTAAGCCAGGCGGAACTCGCGGAGAAGCGCCGCATCATCGAGCGTGCCGGGGCGAAGATGATCCTCGTCGTCCCGCCGTATCCCATGACGAAGCGGTTCCTGCCGGACGGCGAGAAGGAGCAAGCCGCCGTGATCGATTTCTCGAACCCGCTGGAGTTTCCCGAGCTTTATACCCCCGAGCACCGTCTCGATGAAGGGCACACGAATCGCACCGGCTCGGAGATATACACGCGGCTGATCGCCGAGCGGATTTTACGGCAGCTATGAAAGGGCTAAACGTCGTCGCATTCATCGCCGGGTTCGCGCTCATCGCCGCTGTGCTCTCGCGAGCGGTGCCGTCGGTGCGTCCGCCGCAGATTGGCGCGAAGCTCGATTTTCTCGCACAGCACGGTGCGGGCTACGACACGTTTTTCATCGGCTCCAGTCGCGTGCATCGGCAGATCATCCCGGACCTTTTCGATGCGGAAATGGCCGCGCTGGGCGTGAAGACGAACTCCTTTAGTCTCTCCGGCGACGGGATGCGCCCGCCGGAAGATGAGTTCGTGATGGAGCGCGCCTTCGCCAGCCGCACCGCGCCCGTGCGGCTCTTGCTCGTGGAGTGCAACTCCGTGGAACCCGGCCTCGTCGAGGACGACGCGGGCACTGCGCGCGCCGTCTATTGGCACGACGCAGCACGGATGGCGCGGCTGTGGCGCAATTGTTGGGCAGCCCCCACGGCCTCGCGCGTGTGGAAAAGGCTGCGCCAATTCCCCGAGCACATTCAGCACTGGGCGTGGAACGCGGGGCGTCTCGGCGAAGGCAACGAACAACTCACCGCGATGCTCTTCGGCCAGCCGCCGCGCGACGACGCGCGCGAAGTCGGCGCGGACGGGTATCACGTCCCCAAGACCGTCCCGCCCATGAGCGGCTCCGCGCTCCGTGCCTACGAAAAGGATGTCGCCGCCGTGCTCAAGTCCCCGCCGCCGCGCGATGAGGAGGACTCCGAGAGCCAAGCCTCCCTCGCGTGGAAGCAGGCGCTCGCCACGAAACTGGGCGCGCGGCTCGTGCTCGTGTCCTCGCCGTTTCCACGGCCTGTCGTCTTCGCGCCGACGGGAGACATTACCTTCCTCGATTTCTCCAGTCCCGTCCGCTACCCCGAACTTTACGCCCCCGAAAACCGCCGTGACCCCGGTCATCTCAACGTCCGTGGGTCGGAACTCTACACACGCATCATCGCCCGGCAGATTGCCGCCGCGCTTCAACCGCAGCCATGACACTCGCAGCCATCGAACCCGCAAAACCCATCCTCTTCGTCGAATTTCGCTTCCTCTGGATATTCGCCATCATCTTCGGCGTGAACTGGCTGCTGCGCTCGAACACGGCGCGCAAAGTCTGGCTGCTCGTGTGCAGCCACGTCTTCTACTGCTGCTTTTTCATCGGTGCCCCGTCCGAGTTTTTCCCGAATCTCTTCGCGGGAAAATGGGCCGATCTCCCCGCTGGCTGGTGGTTCCCGTCGCTCCTGTGGTTTAGCACGATCATGGACTACTATGTCGGCGTCGGCATCGAAGATGCGAAGACCGACCGGCGGCGCAAACAGTGGGTCGCCATGAGTCTGCTGGTGAATCTCGGGGTGCTCGGCTTCTTCAAATACTACGGCTTCTTCGACCAAAATGTGCGCGCCGTCGTCGCGTGGATGGGCCTCACGCCGAGCTGGGAGCCGCTGAAAGTTTTCCTCCCTTACGGCATTAGTTTCTACACCTTCCAAAGCCTCAGCTACTCGCTCGAAGTCTATCGCAGAAAGCTCCCCGCCGAGCGCAGCTTCCTCAATCTCGCGTTCTTCATCGCCTTCTTCCCGCAAGTCGTCGCGGGGCCGATTGTGCGCGCGATGACGTTCCTCCCGCAGACTTTGAAAAAGGTGGAGTGGTCCAGCGTGGATGTGCGTGGCTGCCTCGCGCTGTTCCTCATCGGCTTCGTGAAAAAAGCCTGCATCGGCGACACGCTCTCGCAAGTCGCCGACCCGTATTTCGCATCGCCCGAGACGCACAGCGCCTATAGCGCGTGGGCTGCATCGCTGGCCTACGCGGGGCAGATTTACTGCGACTTCAGCGGCTACAGCGACATGGCAATCGCTGTCTCCCGGCTGCTCGGCTACGAGTTGTGCGTGAACTTTGCCTTCCCCTATTTCAGCAACAGCATCACTGAGTTCTGGCGGCGCTGGCACATGAGTCTTAGTTCGTGGCTGCGCGATTATCTCTACATTTCCCTCGGCGGAAATCGCGGCTCCAAGCTCTTCACCTACCGCAACCTCATGCTCACGATGGTGCTGGGCGGGCTGTGGCACGGCGCGTCGTGGACGTTCGTCGTATGGGGCGCGATGCATGGCGTCGCGCTCATCGTCCATCGCGAGTGGGAGCGCATCACTGCAGCGGCGGCGGGCGTCGGCAAAGTGATGAAAGTCATTGCTGTTCCTCTCACGTTTTTCTGGGTGTTGCTGACGTGGATTCCGTTTCGCGCGAACGACATTTACACGGATAAACCAAACGCGACGGATAAGGGGGCCAAGCTCCTGAGCCGCAGCAGCGCGGGGTTTCAGAGCCTCGATAAAGATGACCACGAAAAACCGATGGCCTATCCATTTGCAAAGACGGACGACAAAAAGACCGTCGCCCTGCTCGCCCACGATGCGAAAACGAACACTTGGACCGGCACAGGAGCGGACGGCAAACCCGCCACCATCCACCTCCACCAAAGCGGCTTCGCTCTCACCGCGAAAGTCTGGGAATCGCTCGTCCTTTTCAAAGACCACGCTAAGCGCAACGTGTGCGGCAACTTCATCTGGGCCATCCTTGGCGGCCTCACGATTGTCCATTGGCTGAACTCCCGCAGCCTGCTGGCCAAGTGGTGGCGCATCGTACCCGACTGGCTCTACTCCCTGCTCCTCGGCGCAGGCTGGGCCTTGGCGCTCCACTGGAAAGTCGTCGCCTACAAGCAGTTTATTTACTTTCAGTTCTGATGCAATAATCGGGGTGATTCGGTGATTTATACAACAATGCCTGCACTCCATATCAGTCTCATCTTTGCCCTCTCGCTCTCGGCTTTCGCGGCTGCACCGGAGGGCGTGGATTTTTTTGAGAAACGTGTGCGGCCTTTGCTGGCTGAGCGGTGCTTGGAGTGCCATACGGCGGGGAAGAAGACGAAGGGCGGGTTGGCGCTGGATTCGCGGGCGGGCTGGGAGGCGGGCGGCGATAGCGGCGCGGCGATTGTGCCGGGGAAGGTGGAGGAAAGTCTGCTCATCAAAGCGGTGCGTTACACAGATACGAACCTCCAGATGCCGGAGAAACGGAAGCTGCCCGATGCGGAGATCGCGGTGCTGGAGCAGTGGGTGGCGATGGGTGCGCCGGACCCGCGCGAGGGTGCGGCGGTGGCGAAGAAGCAGACGGGGATGAGCTTGGAGGACGGGCGGAAGTTTTGGTCGTATGTGCCGCCGCGAAAGGCTGCGCTGCCGCCGGTGAAGGATGCGGCGTGGCCGCGCAATGCGGTGGACTATTTTGTTTTGGCGAAGCTGGAGGCGGCGGGGCTGCGGCCTTCGGCGGATGCGTCGCCGGAGGTGTTGGCGCGACGGCTTTCGCTGAATGTGACGGGGCTCCCGCCATCGGGCGAGACGCTGGAGGCGATGCTGGCGTCGCCGCAGTTTGGCGAGCATTGGGGGCGGCACTGGCTGGACGTGGCGCGGTTCGCGGAGTCGTCGGGCGGAGGGCGGACGTTGCTGTATAAGGATGCGTGGCGGTATCGGGATTATGTGATCGGAGCGTTCAATGTGAACGTGCCGTTTGACCGGTTTTTGCGGGAGCAGGTCGCGGGGGATTTGCTGGCGGCAGCGTCGCCGGAGGAGCACGGGCGTTTGCTGACGGCGACGGCTTTTCTGGCGCTGGGGCCGACGAACTACGAGGAGCAGGACAAGCAGCAGTTGCGGTTCGACGTGATTGACGAGCAGCTCGATACGATCGGGAAAGCCGTGCTCGGGCAAACGGTGGGCTGTGCGCGGTGCCATGACCACAAATTCGACCCGATTTCGCAGAGGGATTACTACGCAATGGCGGGGATTTTCGCGAGCACGCGGACGTTGTTTAACTACACGGATAACGTCGCGCGCTGGGTGGATGCGCCGCTACCTGTATCGGCGGAGCAAGAGGCGGCGCTACGCTCGCACGAGGAGGCGGTGGCGGCGCTGAAGGCGAAGCTGGCAGCGGGGAAGAAGACGGTGGCGACGAAGAATGTGGCGGCGGAGACGCTGGCGGGGATCGTGGTGGACGATGAGGATGCGAAGGCGGTGGGGACGTGGGAGCATTCGCAGCGGATCGTGGGCTACATCGGCAAGGGCTACCGCACGGATACGAATATGGCGAAGGGCGAGAGCACGATTACGTTTGTGCCGAAGTTTCCTATGGCGGGGCGCTACGAAGTCCGGCTGGCCTACGTCCCCGGCGAAAACCGCGCGAGCAATGTGCCCGTCCACATTTTCCACGCAGACGGGGAGGCGGAAGTGACGGTGGACGAGGCGGTGCCGCCGCCGCTGGATGGGCGGTTTGTTTCGCTGGGGACATTCCGCTTTGAAAAAGATGGCGCGGGCTACGTGCTCGTATCGAACGAAGGGACGAAGGGCTTCGTGATTGCGGACGCAGTGCAGTTCATCGCGGAAGGCGACGCGGGGAATGCGGAAAAGACGGACACAAAAATGCTGGAAGCAGAGATGAAGCGGCTTGCCGCGAGCGGCCCGAAGCGCCCGCTGGCGATGGCGGTGAAGGAGCAGCCGGAGGACATCGGCGATACGAACATCCGCGTGCGCGGCGTGGTGCATCAGCGCGGGGAGCTAGTGCCGCGCGGCTTTCTCTCGGTGGCTGCGCAGCCGATGAAGCTGCCAGCTAAAGAGAGCGGTCGGCGCGAGCTGGCGGATTGGCTGACGAGCACGGCGAACCCGCTGACGGCGCGTGTGTTTGTGAATCGTGTGTGGCAATGGCTCTTCGGCGAAGGGCTGGTGCGGACGGTGGATAATTTCGGCACGACGGGCGAGGTGCCGTCGCACCCGGAGTTGCTGGATTGGCTGGCTGTGGAGTTCATGGAGCACGGCTGGGATGTGAAGTGGCTCGTGCGAGAAATTGTCACCTCGCGGACGTGGAGCCAGCAATCGGCAGGCGCATCGGCCACGAGCGACCCGGATAACCGTCTCCTTTCCCACTACCCGCGCCGCAGGCTTGCCGCGGAGCAGCTCCGCGACGCGATGCTCGTCGCCAGCGGCGAGCTCGACCGCGCAGTGCTCGGCCCGAACATCGCGGGAGCGGGAGTCATCGATGCGAACGACACGAGCGCGCAGAACATCGAGTATCGCTACGAGTTTCAGGATATGCGCCGGAGCGTGTACACGCCCGCATTTCGCAACCGGCGGCTGGATTTGTTTGAGGTGTTCGACTTTGGAAATATCAACGCGACTCTCGGCGCGCGGACGACGAGCACCGTGGCACCGCAGGCGTTGTTCTTTTTGAACCATCCGTGGGTCGCTGCCCGCGCCCGCGCCGCTGCGGTGCGGTTGCTGAAACGCGAGGCTCCCGACGCAGCGTTGCTCGATGAAGCGACGCAACGCACGCTCGGGCGTATGCCTTCGCCCGGCGAACGTGCGAAGCTGCTCGCCTTCCTCTCCACGAACGCGCGCATTGACCGCGAAGGCGCATGGGAGCAAGTGTTCCAGACGCTTTTCGCCAGCGTGGACTTCCGCTATTCCGAATAGAATACGCAGCGATCTTGTTTGCAAGAAATGCGCGCCGCGCCTACGCCAGCAGGCACCATGAACCTCAACAAATTCAACTGGAACGAACTCTGGCGGCAACAATCAGCCATGCAGCAAGACCCCTTCTCCCTCGAAATGGTGAAACGCCGCCACGCCTCCGGCAGCAAGAGCCCCATGGGGCTCCTCGATTGCACGTTGCTCTACGCACTCACTCGCTGGCGCAAACCGATGGTCGTCGTGGAGACTGGCGGCTTCCTCGGCATGTCCTCCGCATTCATCCTCAAGGCGCTCGCCGACGAGCATCTCTCTACGGCGAAACTTCACAGCATCGAGTGGATGGAAGACTGCCCGCACGGCTCGCTCATCCCGGACGAGTTAAAAAGCGGCTTCGTCCCCATGCGCGGAAAAGTGGAAGACTTCATCGCCAAAGGCGCGCTGCCCAAGCGCGTGGATATGTTCCTCCACGATAGCTCGCACCGTCGCGCGCACATGCTCATGGAATACGAGTATTTCTGGGACCGCATGAGCGATGGCGATGTGCTCGTCTCCCACGACGTTCACCTTTCCTCGGCTTTCACCGAGTTCATCACCAAGACCTACAAGCACGACAAGATCGGCCAGACCGACCCTGACGCCACGACGCATCATTATTGGGGCCGTTGGGGCAACCTCGGCTTCATCGTCAAAAAAGTGTAGGCTTACTGCTCTAGCAGCGCGGAGAGCGCGATGGTCTGCAATACGATGCCGCTAGTTGTTTCGTGAAGAACGCCGATTTTATCGCCAGAAAGCCGCGTGAGTGCGGTGTAGCCTGGGCCTTTTCTGGCGAAAATGTTCAGGCTATGCGGCCAAGTGGTGCCTTCGTCGAGGCTGGCTCGGAGGGTGATGTTTGACCGTCCGGGGCCGGCAGGGTTGCAGAAAAGGAAGACGCTTTTTTCGCCCGCACCGCTGAATGTCCAGCGGAGGAACGAGCCCTCGCAGCGCGGACACGGGAGGGCTTTTTCGTGGACGAGTGGCGTCCACTTTTCGCCACCGTCGGTGCTGCGGGCGGTGGCGCGGGTGCCTTGCGAGTGGGTCTGCATCCGTGTGTTGAAAAGTAGCGCGCCATCGGGGAGTTCGGCGACACAGCTTTCGTTCGCGCCGTCGCCGAGTGGTTTGCCGATGTGCCAACTTGCGCCCGCGTCGTCGCTGATGATGGCGTGCGCGTCGTAGGTGCCATCGGCCCGCGAATGGTTCGCGGGTATGACGAATCGCCCTGCGTGCGCACCGTGCGCGAGTTGGATGCCGCGTCCGGGGCCGGTGGCGTACCAGCGCCACTCGGGGCGGTCGGCTTGTGCAGAAATGTCGGTGGGTTTTGCCCAAGTGAGCCCGTGGTCTGTGGAGACGGTGTGGTAGGGGCGGCGGCCCAGCGGCGCCTTGCCAGAGCGGATGTCGCCTTCGTGCTCTGTGCCGGAGTTCCAAGTGAGGAGAAGGTGGATCGCGCCGGTTTTGGCGTCCACGACGGGGCATGGATTGCCGCAGGTGTTGGCGTCATCGTCCCAGACGGTTTGCTGTGCGCTCCATGTTTTGCCAGCGTCGGTGGAACGACGGAGGACGAGGTCTATATCCCCTGCGTCGCCTCCGCCGCTCTTGCGCGCTTCGGCAAAAGCGAGGATGTCGCCGTTCGCTGCCGTGATGAGGGCCGGGATGCGGTAGGTGTGGTAGCCGTCGGTGCCGTTCGTGAAGATGGGCAGTTCTTCCGCACGGGTGGTCGTTGTGAGAAGCAGCGTGGACACGAGAGCGGCAGTGAGTTTGTGCATGTCGGATATACAAAAAAGGCCGGGCAATCGTGCCCGGCCTTTTTGTGAATTTGTTGGGAGAGGTTTAGCGGTTGCGCTTGTCCGTTTCCTTGTCGTTGAAGGTGGTGGAGAGTTCGGCGGTCTTCGTGCCGTCCTCGAATGCGAGGGCTACGGATGCAGGGTTATCGCGAACGTCCGTAATGGCTTGAATTAGTGCGTTGGAATCAGCAGTCCCGGCCTTTCCAGCGAGCTTGAGGAATGCTTTCTGGAGAACACCAGTCGAGGCGAGCAATGCGGCGCGTTGGCCTGTGGGGAGTGCGCTGCTGTGAATGGTGAGGGCGATGCTGCCTGCGATGTCGTCTGCGGCACTTTGGTCGGCTGCCAGCGTCTTGGATTCTTCCAAAGACGTTTTCGAGAGTGCTTTCAGGAATTCGCTGCCGACGTCCGCAATCATCTTGTCACGTGCCGCGATTTTTTTCGCGTCAGACAATTGGTTTCCACCAAATGCTTGGATAATGAGGTTCGTCAGGAGTGCGCCTTGTTCGCCGAGTTCGTCGCCACGATTTGCGGTGGTGACACCCGATTTTGCTTGAATGGCTTTGGCGATGGCTGTCGCGAGTGATTTAAACGTGGTCGCTTTAAGCGGCTTGCCCACTGCCGTGCCTGTTTCGCTGACGAGGGAGCCGACTTTGAAGGCGATTTCCGAGGCTCGCTCTTCGTCCACTGCGCTTGCGACTGCGGCGGCAATGAGCGGCGCTTTGGCGAGCGCACCTTTGTCTGCCGGGCGGTTGATGACGGCCGCGGTGATGTCGCCAGCGTTGGTTTCGTCTGCGAGTGATGCGCCGACTGCGGCGTTGAGCGACAGCTTGTTGTTCGCGTCAGCGAGGGCGACGGCGAATGTTTGCTTGCTGGTGATGGTGCTGAGTGCTGCAACACGGTAGGCGATGTCGGTCGCTGCCTTGGAGGCTTTCGAGGCGATGGCGTTGGCGGTTGCGACTGCGGCGGAATTCGCGTTTGCCGGGCTGGCTGCGATATTCAGTTCGGCAATTCCGGCGGCCATGAAGCCGACTGCCGAGTAGGACGTCACCTTGGGCGCAATTGCGATTCCGAGATTATTTCGCGAAGTCGCATCCGCGAATCCACCAGTTCCGATGAGCGCTTTAATCGCGGCGTCAGCAGATTCGGGATTGAGCAGGCTCACTGCGGAGATGACTGCTAGACCGATAGCAGGCTTGGCTTTTGCGGGGTCTTGCCCGGCGGCGAGTTTGCTTACGATGGTGCTCAGCTTGGATTCGTTGTCCCCATTGCCGGAGGCGACAATGCCCGCGACTTTGACGACATCGGGGTTCGTGGCGATAAACGCATCCATGACTCCAGTCGCATCACTGGCGCTGCCTGCGCGCAGGACTCCTTGGGCGATGAGGGGTTTATTGGCTGCGTTCAGCCCAGAGATGGCGAAGAGCTCGGTTAAAAGCGTCACTTTATTCGCATGGGTCTCCATGGAGGAGCCGACGATGTCGCCGAGTGCTTTTGCGAGCTTCGAGTCCATCATGTAGGCGGTGATCATGCTGGAAGTAGCGACTCCGCCCTTCGTGGCGATGAATCCACCGATGATGCTGCCGGCTGCCGCTGGGACTTTCGCCGCGACTACCTGGGCTGCTGCTAATGCCACTGCCGAACGCTCTCCATCCGTCGCAAACTCATCGGTGAGAAATCCTTGTGTAAATGACTCGAAAGATCCCGCCGCTTTCGATGCGCTTGTCCCTAGAGCCACAGAAGTATTGGAGAGGAGCGTCGAGGCGACGCCTGTGAACTCTCCTGCTCCGCCGCCACCGATTGCTGCGCCGATGGCAGCCGCAGCGGCCGAGTTCGAGGCTTTAATAGCACCAGAGAGCGCGACTCCTTGACCTACTGCGGTGAGTGCGGCCTTGGGGTCGCCAGCGTTCACATTGAACACCGCTTTGGTAATTGCCGCGATGATGGCAGGGTCGGTGAGGTTGTTGTTCGCGATAGCGGTAGCGATGACTTGGCCAGCGATTTTATCCTTGTCGGAGCGGAATTTTGCGGCCCCGTCTTTCTGGAGCGCGGCTGAGATGAGATTTGCGTAATCCGTGGCGGTCGCGTTGGCTGGCAGTGCGTCGAGGGCAAGGGTTAGCGCGTAGAGCAGGGCATCTGATGTTGCGGTGGCGACGGTCGTTCCAACCTTGATCCCAGGGATGGTCGCGAGTTTTGCGTTGATGGTGTCAACAGCCGTGCCGCCCGCTTGCGCGTGACCTGCCGCGAAAAGTGAGAGCACAGCGACGGCTGGAGCGATTCTGCTGGTGAGAATTTGGAGCTTATTTTTGAAGGAGTTCATGTTGTGAAAACGTTGGGATATTTTGGTATAAAATACGGCTTATTATTACGAAGCGACATTTCTCCCGAATCGAGAAGGATCGCAACCTCTTTTTCCGAAAATGTTTATTCAATAGCCCCGCTTTGATGGCCTAGTTCCAAGCTGTGTCGCTGCAACGGGACGGGATCGAGGTCTTTCGATGATGCTGCGGATGCTTGCCGCGCCTGCTCTTCGGCCTCCTCTTCCCGGCCCACGCGCCGAAGGAAGCCGCTGTAGTGGGTGCGGATGACGCCGAGGTTAGGGTCGAGGTTGACGGCCTCGCGGTAGGCGTCCCCAGCCGCTCGCAGGTCGCCGAGCCCTTCGAGGGTCTGGGCGTAGCGGACCCACAGTTCTTCGTCTTGCGGGAAGAGATTGAGGCCGGAGAGAAACGCTTCCTTCGCCTTTAATAGGTCTGGTTCGCGGGCGGGTCGGGCGAGTTTCGCTGCGGCGAAGCGGTGCCCTTGGCCGATGTGTAGGTAGATAAATGGATTCCGTTTCTCCGTTTCGAGCGCCTTTTGCCCGTAGGTGATTGCAGCGGCATGGTCGCGATTCCGTATGGCGACGCGGGCTTTTTCGCACCAATACTCGCTGGGGAATTTCGGCAGGCCGGAAACACAAATCCACACGCCGATTCCCGCGACAGCCCAGACGGCGATCTTGCTCGGAAGTCCCCACGGCTGGGGTGCGGGTTCGTCCTCTTCACTGAGTCTTGAGGGCTCTGCCACATCGCCAGAATTTGCGAGGAAACCGAAAATGACCGCCAGATAGATCGCGTTGCCAGGAAGGTGCATGTTGAAATCCACTATCGCGTGCGCCGCGTGCGCGGCAAATGCCGTGAGTGCGCCGACGTTAAACGCCAGTTGCAGCCCCGGCCCATACGGGTCGTCTTGCCGCACTTTGACCAGCCTGCGAAATCCGCCGAGCCCCGCCAGCCCATGCGCGGCGAGCAATGCGAGCATCCCCACAGCGCCGACGATTCCGTACTCCGCGAGCAATTCCAGGTAGTCGCCGTGGGCGTGTTCTGGGTCCGGCTGAAGCTCGGGACGTCGATACTTCCGCCCATAATAAAGGTGCGTCCCCGCGCCTGTCCCCAGCACGGGTGCCTCGCGCCATTGGTCCAGCGCGGCGGCCCAATTTGCCAGCCGGATGTCGTAAGTGCCCTTGGGCGCTTCGACGTTCACTAACTGCGCGAGCCGCTGCTTCAGCATCGCGCTCTGAATCATCAGCGGATAGGAAATCGCGGGCACCAAAACCACCATCAAAATCGCCGCGTACACCGCCCCCGGAAAATGCGGACGGTCCACTTTAAATGTCACGATTAACCCCAGCCCTGCAAGCACTAGCAGCGAAAAGAGCGACGCCAGCCAGCCGCCGCGACTCCCCGAGAGCACCACCCCGACGTAGCACAAAATAGCCACGTAAATACACATCCACCGCGCCGCCGTCCGGCGAGTCCCCCAGATCGCAATCGCCAGCGCAAACGGAGCCACCGCCTCCAAAAAGCCCGCAAAGTGAATCGGGCTGGCAAAACTCCCGCTCGCTCGCTGCTGCGGCGCTCGCAGAAAGCCAAACGGCATCCACCCCCCATCACCCGCAAACTGCCGAATGCCGAAAATCGCCTCCACCACCACAAGTCCGAACACGCATACCATGAACGCCATGCGCGTACTCGCTCTCTGGAAAAACAGGGCCGAAACCCCGTATGCCACCAAGCACGCCAGCACCATGTAAAGGTCCGCCCAAGCCAGATACTCCACCGG
Source organism: Chthoniobacteraceae bacterium (assembly GCA_947471505.1). GTDB lineage: Bacteria > Verrucomicrobiota > Verrucomicrobiia > Chthoniobacterales > Chthoniobacteraceae > SXWH01. The sequence continues at coordinate 30,906 of CANIWM010000050.1, forward strand.
CGAATGCAGCGCCCGCCACAGGATGTAGGTGAAAAACACCGAGACCACGGCGAGACACCATTTTTGCGGCTCGCGCCCCGTGCGCCGGAGCGCCGGGAGCATCAGCGCGCCCACGGCCAGCAGCGCATACGCAGGGAGACTAAAGACCAGCCGCGTCCCGCTGATCGACAGTTGGATGACGATCAGCGCGGACGCGATAAGAGCTGCAAGTAAGGCATTCACAAAGGCTGCGGACATTACGGAAAGCGCCACTCCACGCAAGGACTCGCCGCAAAAATAGCACACCGCTGCTTGACGACTGCCAAAAATCGGGCACCTTGCGTCACCAATTTAGCCCACCATGAGCGACGCCGATTCCAATTTACTCAAAGGCTCCCTTCTCTACCGCGAATTTCTCGCGGAACGTAGCGCTATTCTCGAACACAAGTGGTTCCTGAGTGAGAACTCCAAGCACGATGTCGGCTTCGAGAAAGCCCTCCTGAGCTGGATTCTCAACTATCGCGGAAAGTGGCGCGGGGACCGGCTCTCGAAAATCCTCACCAGCAAGCAGACTTAATATAAGTCGCCGCCGCCGCCTTTTAATGCGAACCCGAGAGTCCGCAAAAGACGCACCATGAATAGCAATCCACCATCACCAACCGCACGCCTCCTCCTCGACGCAGCCGCCATTGAGCGCACGCTGCACCGCATCGCCCACGAAATCATCGAGCGCAACAGCGACCTCGGACGCCTTGCCATCGTCGGCATCCCCAGTCGCGGCATCGTCATCGCCGAGCGCCTCGCGAAGCTCGTCTCCGCCTTTGGCGGAACAGAAGTCCCCAGCGGAGTCGTAGATATTTCCATGCACCGCGACGACCTTGCCCGCCGTCCTGTGCCCGATGTCGTCGCCACGAAGCTCCCGTATGATTTAGAAAATCGGACGATTGTCCTTGCCGACGATGTCGCCTTCACCGGGCGCACCTGCCGCGCTGCGCTGGATGCCCTCGCCGACTTTGGCCGCCCGGCGCGCATCCAATACGCCGTGCTCATTGATCGCGGCCACCGGGAGCTGCCCATCCGCGCCGATTACGTGGGGAAAAATGTGCCCACCTCCCTCGGCGAGCGCGTCTATGTGCGCTTCGCGGAAATAGACAAACTCAGCGCCGACGGCGTCTGGCTCGACACCACACCATGAACTGGACCCGCAAAGACCTCACTTCCATCGCCGACCTCAGCGCCGCCGAGATTCGCTTCATCCTCCAACACTCATCGAACTTCAAAACCGTCGGCGCGCGCGACATCAAGAAAGTCCCCGCCCTGCGCGGCAAGACGCTGGTGAACTTGTTCGTCGAGCCCAGCACGCGCACGCGCATCAGCTTCGAGCTGGCTGCATTTCGCCTCAGCGCTGACGTGGTCAATATCAGCGCCTCCACGTCCTCGCTCACAAAAGGCGAGACGCTCAAAGACACCGCGCGCAACCTCGAAGCCCTCCTCGCCGACATCATCGTCCTCCGCCACAGCAGCGCAGGCGCGGCGCAATTCCTCGCCGAGCGGCTCAACGCCAGCGTCATCAACGCAGGCGACGGCGCGCACGAGCACCCCACGCAAGCCCTGCTCGACACCTACACCATCTGCGAGGCGAAGCAGCGGATGGATGGCGACTTGCGCGGGCTCCACGTCGCCATCATCGGCGACATCCAGTTTTCCCGCGTCGCCCGCTCGAATATCCACGCCCTCACAAAGCTCGGCGCAAAGGTCACACTCTGCGGTCCGCCCACGCTTGTCCCGCGCTCCCTGGAGTCGCTCGGCGTCACCATCACCCACGACATAGACAGCATCCTCGGCAGCGTGGACGTGGTGAATTTGCTCCGCATCCAGCACGAGCGGCAGCGCAAAGAATACTTCCCCTCCCTCGGCGAATACACCGCGCTTTTCGGCCTCACAAAAGAGCGCGCCCGCCAGCTCAAAAGCGACTGCCTCATCATGCACCCCGGCCCCATCAATCGCGGCGTAGAAATAGACAGCGACATCGCCGACAGCGGGCGCAGCGTCATCCTCGACCAAGTGACGAACGGCCTAGCCGTCCGCATGGCCGTCCTCTACCTCTGCGCCAGCGTCCCCTCGGCGTAGGAGGCGTCTCTCAACTCTCAGCCCTCAACTTTCAACTGACGTGCCATTCCTGCAACGGCTTCACGGTGAAGCCCGCACGCATGGCGCGGATGCCTTCGAGGCTGGCGCTGGCGGCGCGTAAAGTCGTTACGACTGGGACTCGGTTGCTGCTCGCCGTGCTGCGGATTTTTACTTCGTCTTCGCGGGCTGCTTTGCCGGATGGCGTGTTGATAACCATGACCAGTTCGCCGTTTTTCAGCATGTCTAGGGCGTTGGGGCGGCCTTCGCTGAGCTTGAAAATTTTCGTCACGGGCACGTCGGCTTTTTCCAAAGCGGCCACGGTTCCACTCGTCGCGAAGAGCTTGAACCCAAGCTCCACGTATTGCCGTGCGATGTCGGCGGCCTTGTTCTTTTCCGCGTCGGCGATGGAGATGAAGATGTTGCCGCTCTTGGGCAGCGCGGGTTGCGCGGCCATCTGGGCTTTGGCGTAGGCCATGCCGAAGGTTGCGTCGATGCCCATGACTTCGCCGGTCGATTTCATCTCGGGGCCGAGGATGATGTCTGTGCCGGGGAATTTCGCGAATGGGAAGACGGCTTCTTTTACCGAGTAGTGCGGTGGGATGACTTCGGTGGTGAAACCGAGATCGACGAGCTTTGCGCCAGCCATGATTTTTGCGGCGAGCTTCGGGAGCTGCACGCCGACGGCTTTGGAAACGAATGGTGCGGTGCGGCTGGCGCGCGGGTTCACTTCGAGCACGTACACGGTTTCGTTTTGCACGGCGAATTGCACGTTCATCAGACCGATAACGTTTAGCTCGCGGGCCATCGCTTTCGTGGCGCTGGTGATTTCCGCTTTCACGGCATCGCTCAATGAGAACGGCGGGATGACGCACGCGCTGTCGCCGCTGTGAATGCCGGCCTGCTCGATGTGCTCCATGATTGCACCGATGACGACGGTCTCGCCGTCGCTGATGCAGTCCACGTCCACCTCGGTGGCGTCTTCGAGGAAATGGTCCACGAGAATCGGGTTTGCCGCGGTGCCGGGCGTGGTGCCGGGGCTGGCTTCCACGGCTTCGCGCACGTATTTGCGGAGGTCGGTTTCGTTGTGGACGAGCATCATGCCGCGTCCGCCGAGGACGAATGACGGACGCACGAGCACGGGATACGTCACGCGTTCCGCGACACCGACGGCTTCTTCTTCGGTGACTGCGGTGCCGCCGTGGGTCTGGCGGATGCCGAGTTTGTCGAGCATGGCTCCGAAGAGTTTGCGGTCTTCGGCGATCTCGATGCTCTTGGGCGAGGTGCCGATGATGGGCACGCCGGCGGCGGCGAGGCCGTTGGCAAGGTTCAGCGGGGTCTGGCCGCCAAATTGAACGATGACGCCGAGCAGGTTTTCGCTCTCCTGCTCGCAGATGTTCAGCACGTCTTCGAGCGTGAGCGGCTCGAAGTAGAGCTTGTCGCTCGTGTCGTAATCGGTGGAGACGGTCTCGGGGTTGGAGTTGACCATGATGGTCTCAAATCCCATGTCGCGCAGCGCAAACGCGGCGTGGACGCAGCAGTAGTCAAACTCGATGCCCTGCCCGATGCGGTTCGGCCCGCCGCCGAGGATGATGACTTTCTTTTTCCCGGATTCGCGCCGCTCATTTTCGTCCCCGTAAGTCGAGTAGTAGTAAGGCGTGAACGCTTCAAACTCGGCGGCGCAGGTGTCCACGAGGCGGTAGGTGGGGATGATGCCGTGTTTCTTGCGAGCATTGCGTATGGAATCAATCTCCTCGTCAAATGTGACCGCCAACTGGCGGTCAGAAAACCCAAATTTTTTGGCCCGCAGCAGTCGCTCCCGGTCGTGTAGGGCGGACGGCTGGCCCGTAAACGGTAACGATTCACCCCATAGTGCTTCGACAACGCGATCGCTCTCCGCTCCGACCATATTCAGGTGCTCAACCACAATCTGCCGAATATTTTCTAGGAACCACCGGTCAATTTTCGTCAGATTAAACACATCTTCGACGCTCATCCCCACGCGAAATGCGTCAGCAAGAAAGAATATGCGCTCGGCGTTCGGAATCGTGAGCTTGCGAGTGATGAGCTCGATGTCCCAAAGGTCATCGAAATCCAACTCCGGCAATTCATCACTATCCTTGTCAGGGACAGGCCAGCCCTTGAACGCTGGGGATTCCTTGCCGTCGCCGATGAGCCCAAACCGCTTAATCTCCAACGACCTCAGCGCCTTTTGCAGCGCCTCTTTGAACGTCCTGCCGATGGCCATCGCCTCGCCCACGCTCTTCATCTGCGTCGTCAGCGTCGCGTCGGCTTGCGGGAATTTCTCGAAGGTGAAGCGCGGGCATTTCACCACGACATAATCAATCGTCGGCTCAAACGAAGCAGGCGTCTCGCGCGTGATGTCGTTGCGCACTTCGTCGAGCGTGAAGCCCACCGCCAGCTTCGCCGCGATCTTCGCAATCGGGAAGCCCGTCGCCTTTGATGCCAGCGCCGAACTCCGCGACACGCGCGGGTTCATCTCGATGACGATCATGCGCCCGTTGTCCGGGTTCACGGCGAACTGGATGTTCGAACCGCCCGTCTCCACGCCGATCTCGCGGATGATGGCGAACGACGCATCGCGCATGAGCTGAAACTCGCGGTCCGTGAGCGTCTGGATGGGCGCGACGGTGATGGAGTCGCCCGTGTGAACGCCCATCGGGTCCACGTTTTCGATGGAGCAAATGATGACGCAGTTGTCCGCGTGGTCGCGCATCACTTCCATCTCAAATTCCTTCCACCCGAGCAGCGATTCCTCGATGAGCACCTCGTCCACCGGCGACATATCGATGCCGCGCGCGACGATCGTCTCAAACTCCTCTTTATTATACGCGATACCGCCGCCCGACCCGCCGAGCGTGAACGCCGGACGGATGATGAGCGGGAACCGCCCAATCTCCGCCGCGATCTTGCGCCCTTCCTCCAGCGTATGCGCGACGCCCGATTGCGGCATATCGAGCCCGATTTTGATCATCGCATTCTTAAATGCCAGCCGGTCCTCGCCCTTGTGAATCGCCTCCGGCTTCGCGCCGATCATGCGGACGTTGTATTTCTCCAGCACGCCCATCTCGTGCAGCTTCATCGCGCAGTTCAGCGCCGTCTGCCCGCCCAGCGTGGGCAGGAGCGCATCGGGCCGCTCGGCAGCGATGATTTTCTCCACCACCTCGGGCGTGATCGGCTCGATGTAAGTGCGGTGCGCAAACTCCGGGTCCGTCATGATGGTGGCCGGGTTCGAGTTCACGAGAATGACCGTGTAGCCCTCTTCTTTGAGCGCCTTGCAAGCCTGCACGCCGGAGTAGTCAAATTCGCAGCCCTGGCCGATAACAATCGGGCCGGAGCCAATGAGCAGGATTTTCTGAATAGTAGTGTCTTTCGGCATAGCGGTGGAAAAAAGTCCGCGCGGTGTAGCAGCGGGTGCGGTAGGGCGCAATGGGAGGGTTTGGGTTTTTCGCGGTTTTTTGGGGTCCATCGCGTCCATCAGGTCGATAAAGTCCATCACGATGGACTCCCACTAAAATAAAAAATGGGAGGCGAATCTCACGATTCGCCTCCCATGTTTTTAGTTCGGGCGGTTAAGCCTTACTTCTTCTTTGCAGCGGGTTTCTTCGCAGCGGGTTTTGCAGCGGGTTTAGCAGCAGCCTTTTTCTTCGGTGCGGCTTTCTTCGCAGGAGCAGCAGCCTTCTTTGCAGGCGCGGCTTTCTTTGCAGGAGCTTTTTTAGCAGCCATTCTGGGACACCCCCTTTCGTCCGCAGTAGGCGGTAGATAGAAAATTCATTTGGGAGTCAGTAATTGCAGAGTCGGGTATAATCATCACTCTGGGGCGGTGGGAGTAGCCACTACCGATAGACGGGTCAACAAATAATTTCATAGAGTTGACACAACATTTTGCGATATGGGCCGCAAATCAAGGTGGATAAAGGAGTTTAGAGCCGTCGGTGTCGGTAAAATATTTTTTGCACAGAGACTTGAACCTGATGAGTTGCGACCGATTTTTCTCGGATAGATGAGCGTGCATTCGCCCGTCATTTTCACACTGTCATGGAATTCCCGCTAATTTCCAAACTGCCTGCGGATACCACCCTCGCCAATTCGGCATCTCAAAAAACATATCAACACCATGATCTATACTCCACGAACCACCCGTCGCTCATTCCTTCGCGGAATCGCCGGCATCACCGCAGCAAGCACGTTCCCGAACTTCCTCCGCGCCCAGGGTGCGGGCAAGAAAATCGGCATCGCATCCATCGGAATGGGAGGCAAAGGCGAAAGCGACGCCTCCGCCGCAGCCGAGGGCAACGAGATGGTCGCCATCTGCGACGTGGACGCCAACACGCTCGCCAAGGCGCAGCTAAAATACCCGAACGCGAAAGCCTTCACGGACTTCCGCAAGATGCTCGACGAGATGAAGAGCATCGAGGCCGTCACCATCAGCACTCCCGACCACGCGCATTACCCCGCCGCGATGCACGCGCTCCAGCACGGGAAGCACGTCTTTATCCAAAAACCCCTCACCAATACGCTCTGGGAAAACCGCGAACTCCACCTCGCTGCGCGCAAAAAGAAAGTCATCACCCAGATGGGCAACCAAGGCCACACCTACGAAGGCAACCGCGTGACGACCGAGTGGGTGAAGGCTGGAGCCATCGGCAAAGTGAAAGAAATCCACGTCTGGACGAACCGCCCGATTTGGCCGCAGGGCAAGTCGGCAGTGCTCAATCACTCGGGCAAAGTGCCCACGACGCTCGACTGGAATCAGTGGCTCGCGGCGACGCCAGAAGAGGTTTATTCCGACAACGTCCACACGTTCAAATGGCGCGGCTTCCTCGAATACGGAGCGGGTGCGTTTGGCGATATGGGCTGCCATCTCATGGATGCGCCGTTCGTCGCATGTGGCCTCAAGGTGCCGAGCTACGTCACCGCCACGCAGGTGGACGATCTCACCGAAGTCGCTTGGCCCACAGGCTCCGTCGTGAAGCTGGAATTCACCGGCGTCGCAGGCCACGGCGACATCCCGTTCACCTGGTACGAAGGCAAGAAGCCCGACGGCTCGCCGTATCTCCCCGAGTTCCCGTCGTCCATAGACATGGCCGAGGCATTCGGAGGCAAAATCAGCGCGGGCGGATGGATGATCGTCGGCACTGAGGGCGTCATTTTGAACAAGAGCGACCAAGCTCAGGGTATGCAGCTCTGGCCGAAAAGCCGCCGCGACGCATTCCCGGCGGACAAAATCCCGAAGACCGAAACCCGCAGCGTGCGCCCCGGCAACCCGCAGCAGGAATGGGCCGAGGCGATTCGCAACGGCAAGGAATTCGAGACGATGGGGCACTTCGACTACTCCATCCCGCTCACCGAGACGACCCTCGTGGGCGGCTTGGCGATGCGCTTCCCCGGCAAACGCCTCGCGTGGGATTCCGCAGCGCTGAAAGTCACGAACAACGAAGACGCGAACAAGTTCATCAAGCGCGCGAAATACCGCGCGGGCTGGGAATACAGCTCGGCGAAAGTGTAGCCAGCGAGAGGAAATTCACCAAAAGCCGGGGGCGAAAGCTCCCGGCTTTTTTGTTGATGGGGCCTTCCGCCAAATGAGCATTTTGCTTTCGGGAAAATGGCTGTAATTCTGCGTCCACCAAACGCATGAACTCGCTTCGCCGCATCCTTGCAGCCTTCCTTTTCGCAGCCTCAGCCTCAGCAGCGCCGCTCGCGAGGACCGTCCTTTACGTCACCCAGACGCCGATGCCGGATGAGCTGTTGCCGACGACGCATCTCATCACGGATTCAAAAATGAGCATCGCCAGCGCGATGCAGAGCCCGCTCGCGGATCCGGCGCACGTAGCGCGCGGCGGCGCGCTGTGGGTGAGGTATGCGAACGGAGTGCGTGTGAATTTGACAAATCTCGCGGGCTACGGTGGGGCGGTGGATGGGAATGGAAACGCCACCGGATTCCAAGGTGCGAGCAGCATCGCCGTGCAGCGTCCTTTCCTGCACTGGAGCGGGACGAAGGCGATCTTCTCCATGATTGTCGGCGCGCCTACGAGTGCAAGCGATACGACGGTTTTCCACTGGCAACTCTACGAACTCACGAACTTCGCGCAGGGGCAGACGCCCGTCATCACCTACGTCGCCGGGCAGCCCGCGAACTACAACAACATGCAGGCGTGTTACGATACGCAGGGCCGCATCATCTTCGTCAGCGATGTGCCGCGCGCGATGCAGGCGCACCTTTATCCGCAGCTCGACGAATATCTTTCGCTCGCCTGCAACACCGGCCTTTGGCGGCTCGACCGCGCAAACGGGAACGAGCTGAAGCACATCGTCCACGCACCGTCTGGCGCGTTCACGCCGTTTGTGGACAGCTTCGGGCGCGTCATGTTTGTGCAATGGGACCATCTCGCGCGCGACACCGCCGCCACCTATGACCGCCCGCCGATTGCGGCGAACGGCGATACGTGGACGCAGACGTTCAATGGCAATGGTACGTTCGCCAGCGAGTCGCCGAGCGCGAGCTTCAGCCTTGGCACTGCGGCCAACTACGCGACGCACAATTTTCACCCCGAGCCGCGCAATTTCGACAAGACCGCCCTCGCCGCGACGAACGTGAATGGCCTGCCGCTCAGCGGGCTGTCGTTTAACCAATTCTTCCCGTGGGAATGCCGCGAGGACGGCTCTGGGCATGAGGTGGATACCCACGTCGGGCGGCATGAGTTTGGCGGCACATCGCCACTGCGCAACACGATCAACGGCGACAGTAATCTCGTGACGAAGACCTTCACCACGCCGACTGCGCTGAACTTCTTTCACCTCGCCGAATCGCCCACGAGCCCTGGCACATTCTACGCCGTCAATCCACCCGAATTCGGCACGCACACTGCCGCGGCCATCTTCCGCTACACCAGCGGCCCCGGCGTAAATCCCGACACGATGCAACTCACCTACGTCACCCCCATCGTCAACGTGCCGAACCCCGCGTTTCAGTCGCCGCTCGGCAGCGCCGTGGATATTTACCGCAACCCCACGCCGCTCAGCGACGGCTCGCTCCTCGCGGTCCACGCCGCCGTCACGCAATACGACTCCAACACCGGCAGCACCGTGAGCCCGAAGTCGCGCTACGCATTTCGCCTGCGCACGCTCGTCACCAGCGGCGCGACGATGGCACCGGACACTGTGAACAATCCCACGTCGCCCGCAAACGTGAGCATCACCTATTACGTGAACGGCACGCTCACCACCTACACCGCCGCGCCGCTGTGGGAGCTGGACCCCGTGGAAGTCCTCTCCCACACAGCGCCCGCGCAGCTCACCAGCAGCATCGCCAGCGTCGAGCAGACCGTCTTCGATGAAGAAAAAGTCCACGCGCCCACGTTCCAAAACTACCTCCGTGCAAACAACTACGCGCTCTTCGTGAACCGCGACTCCACCCGCCGCGACGCTGCCGATAAACAGCAGCCCTTTAACCTCAAAGTCGCATGGTCCGCCACGCAGACCATCGGCGCATCGGGCCAAATCTACGATATCGGCTGGGTGCAGCTTTTCCAGACCGACGCCGTCCGCGCCTACACCCACGACGGCGCGAACCCAGCAGCCGTGCCGGTCGCCGGTCGCCGCTGTATGCCCATCCCGCTGCACGATACCACCGCCGAGATGCCCGTCGTCCCCGGCGCACCCACAGGCGCGGTGAAGATCGCGAACGACGGCTCGTGGGCCGCCATCGTCCCTGCCGGGCGCGGCCTCACTTGGCACATGCTCGACGGCACCGGCACCCAGAGCTACGTGAAAGAACGCTACACCGTCAGCACCGCGCCCGGCGAAGTCCGCACCTGCGCCGTCTGCCACGGAGTGAACACCGCCGACCAAGCCGGCAACCTCGGCGTCCCCACCAACAAGCCGCAAGCACTCCGCCCGCTGCTCCAGTTTTGGCGCGGCAACCATCCTCCCGGCGCGATGCAGCACACCGCGCCGACATCGTCCGCGATTAAAAATGCAGGCACCGCCACGCTCAGCGTCGCTCGCACTGGCGGCAGCACCGGGCCTGTCAGCGTGAACTTCACCACCGCCAACGGCACCGCGCTCGCAGGAACCGACTACACCACTGCAAGCGGCACGCTCACTTGGGCAGACGGCGACACCAGCGCAAAACCCATCTCCGTCCCACTGCTCAACAACGCCGCCATCGGCGCGAGTAAATCGCTCACCGTCGCCCTCAGCGCGCCGCTTTACGGTGACCTCGGCGCGACCACCGTGACCACGCTCACCATCGCCGAGCCACCGTTCCAAGCATGGCAATTCGCCCACTTCGGAGCCACCGCAAACACGCCCGCCATCGCCGGAGACAATGCCGACCCCGATGCCGACGGTATCCCGAATCTCGTCGAGTATTTCCAAGGCACGATCCCCGCCGCCCATGCCGACACCGCCCCACAAGCCATCGCCGAAACCCTCGCGGGCATCCCATCGCTCTCCCTCACGTTCACCCGCGACCCCACTCGCACCGAACTCACCTACACCGCGCAAACCAGCACCGACCTGATCACTTGGACGCCCGTCGCCGACACGCTCACTGGCACCACCGGCCCGCTGGAAAACCGCAAAGCCAGCATCCCCATCGCCCCCGGCCCACAAAAGTATCTGCGACTCAAAGTCACCCGGCCATAGCAGACGCAGGTATCCGTGTTACCGCCGCGCTCTCGGTCCGGATGTGCCGTAGTATCTGCATCTTGTGGCAGACGGCTCCACTGCACCGCTTTCTCCAAAGGCGTGACAAATCCGCCCGGAGCGGTTCACTGAGGCGCATGTTGAATCAACTCCACTTGGATCGCTGGGCCGAAGTGCTCGTCGATCATGCCACCAATATCCGGACGGGGAGCATCGTGCGCATCAATGCGCAACCGAGCGCCGAGCGGCTGCTCGAGGCCGTTTATCGAAAAGTCCTCACCGCAGGCGGTCTGCCCGTGGTCAATTGCCGGCCCGAGTTTTTGGGTGAGGCGTTTTACGAACTCGCCAACGAGCAGCAACTCGATTGGGCAAACCCTTTCACCCGCTTCGAAGCCGAGCGCATCGATGCGTCGATCAATATCGGCGCGTCCAACAACCTGCGCGCTTTGGATAAGTTCGACCCCAAAATCACCCAACGCGCCGCACGCGCAGACCGCCCCACTCGCGAACTTTTTTTCCAGCGCGCTGCGGTCGCCGACGATCCGTCCATCGATTCCACGCTCAAGCCGCTGCTCTGGACCACGACCCTTTTTCCCACCAACGCCTACGCCCAGGATGCGGGAATGAGCCTCAGCGACTACTGCCAATTCGTCATCCGCGCCTGCCAGCTCAACCAGGAAAATCCGGTCGCTTTCTGGCAGGAACTCGACCGCTGGCAGTGCGCACTCGCCGCGCAGCTCATGACCGGCAGCGAACTCCATTTCCAAACACCCGCCGGCACGGATCTCAAAGTGAACGTCTCCGGCGCGCGCTGGCTCTCCAGCCCCGGTCGGAAAAATTTCCCGGATGGAGAAGTCTATTCCGGTCCCAATCTCGACGCCGCAAATGGCGGAGCCGACGGAGTGGTGTTTTTCGATAAACGCTGCGTTTACCAAGGCCACGCCGTGCGCGACGCCCGCATCGTGATGAAAAACGGCCGCGCCACCGATGTCACCGCTGCGGAGGGCGAGGACTTTCTCATCTCCATGCTCGACCAGGACGATGGCGCACGCCGCATCGGCGAGGTCGCATTCGGAACCAATCGCGCCATCTCCCGACCCACCGGACAAATTTTGTTCGACGAAAAAATGGGCGGCTCATTCCACCTAGCATTCGGTTCCGGCTATCCCGAAACCGGCAACTGCAACAAAAGCGCCCTTCACTGGGACCTCATCGCCGGCCTCGCCCAAGGCTCACGCGTGACCCTCGACGGCAAACCATTCTGCATCGACGGACAATTCGTCACCATGCCGCCGGAAGTTCGGTGGGAGGCATAAAGTCCTGTCGGCATCTGAGGGGAGCACATCCACCATGGAGGGACCATTTTGCGGGCGAAAAACGGTCGTCTTCTCTGTAGAAGCGCCATTTTTGCCCGCGGAGGCAACTCTCGCAGCACTGGAGGGAACTCTGTCCGCTCTGGAGTAAAGTCCCTCCACGGCGGAGGGAACTCGGTCCGCACCAGAGTAAACTCCATCCGCTTCAGAGAGAACTCTGTCCAGCCCGGACAATACTCTGTCCGTGATGGAGAGAGTATTGTCCAAGACGGAGAGAGTTCCCTCCGGTCCGGACAGAGTTGCCTCCAGACCGGAGAGAACTCCCTCCACCGGTCAAAAAACGCCACCCAAAGCGACGAAAACATGCGCAGTTTGTGATTCGGTCGGAAGAGGCGCCGCCTTCGAAAGCTGTGCACCATAGATTATCTCAGAATGATTGCATGCGACTTTCACTGTGTCCGCCGGATATCGGCGAGCAGGAGTTGGAGTGCTTCGTCTTTGGTGAAGCCTTCGGCGACAAGGGCGTCGTAGAGGGCTTTTTCTCGCGGGCGATGGCTCGGTTTGCGTCGAGTTGCTCCCGGCTTTAGCCGTCAAACCGCCGCGCTGAGAAACAGGGCACGCTTCGCAGAAATCCCACCGCCCGCGAGTCTCAACGTGGCCTCTGCTTGCCAAAGTGGATAGTTTGTCAGGTTCCACCTCGGGGATGATTTGACAAGCTCCTCGTGCTCCAGTCGTCTGTGCCCGTATGCTCATGCTTCTTATTGTCGGATGTATTGCGTTTCTCTTCTTCGCCATCGCGACGACGAAAGGGGAGCTGAAGACGTATGACCCCGATGGGATGGCGTTTCATCCAGTCTCGAAGTTTATCGTCGCTGGCGGGGTTCCCGTCCTTGTGGCGGGTGTCATGACCTACCTCTTTATCATCGAGGGTGGCGCGTCAACGGCGCAGCTCAATGCCGGAAGCGCGTCCAGAGTAAATGTGTGGCGTGTTTGGCTCTCACTCTTTCCGCTGTTTCTGTTTCTCACCGCTGGCAGCGGTATCGGCACCTTTATATGGGCGGTCGTCTGCGCGGCCCGGAAAAGCAGTCGGCCAAATCTGGGGCTTGCGGCGGGGTCGTGTTGCTTGTCGGTCATCGCGTTCTTTACGGTGGCGGAGAATTTCCCCTCTGCGTAAATCCCGAGGATGGGGATGTTATTCCCACGTTATTCACATTCAAAAAGCCGGACTTTGGGCGGTTTATTGCAGTCGTGTGACGGGAATTGAGCATTCCTAAAAGAAAGAGTGGACAATTTGTGTCTGTTTTCGCATTTTCCGCGTCCGATTTCATTCGGAGGAACGAATGGGACGGGGGAAAGACTTTACGACGATGCAAAACGACCAACCAACTAGCGACACGTCCACGGCAGTTTCTATCGGGTATCCGAAGAAGCAGGGGCTTTACGATCCAAGGTTTGAGCATGACGCTTGCGGCGTCGGCTTTATCGCTCACATGAAGGGGCAGAAGTCGCATGAAATCGTGGCGCAGGGCCTGCAAATGCTCATCAATCTCGACCACCGCGGCGCGTGCGGTGCCGAGGTGAATACGGGCGACGGTGCGGGCATTTTGATGCAGATGCCGGATTCGTTTTTGCGCAAGGTGACGGAGGGGAAGATCAAGCTCCCGGCGGAGGGGCAATACGGGACGGGGCTTTTCTTCATGCCGAAGAACCCGACGTTGCGGCGGAAGTTGGAGGAGGTCTTCGAGAAGATCGTGGCGGCTGAAGGACAGTATTTTCTGGGCTGGCGGAAGGTGCCTACGGATAATTCTTCGCTCGGCGAGACTGCGAAGGGCGCGGAGCCGGCGATGATGATGGCCTTTATCGAGCGCGGTGAGAATTGCGCGGACGATGCGGCTTTTGAGCGGAAGCTTTATGTGATCCGCAAGCGGTCGTTTAACGAGATCCGGTGCTCGACGCTGGCGGGCGGGAATTTCTGGTATGTGTGCAGTCTGTCTTACAAGACGCTGGTCTATAAAGGCATGTTGCTGACGGACCAGGTGGGCAAGTATTTCGCGGACTTGAGCGACCCGGATATGAAGTCGGGGCTGGCGCTGGTTCACTCGCGGTTTTCGACGAACACGTTCCCGAGCTGGGATCGTTCGCATCCGTATCGCTACATCGCGCACAATGGTGAAATCAACACGCTGCGCGGGAATATCAACTGGATGCACGCGCGTCAGTCGCTGGCGGATTCGCCGCTGTTTGGCGAGGATTTCAAGCAGACGCTGCCGGTGGTGAATCCGAACGGCTCGGACTCTTCGATGTTCGACAACGTGCTGGAGCTTCTCGTGCTCGCGGGGCGTTCGCTGCCGCACGCGATGATGATGATGATTCCGGAGCCGTGGAGCGGTCATGAGTCGATGAGCGATGAGCTTAAGGCGTTTTACGAATACCACTCGTGCCTCATGGAGCCGTGGGATGGCCCGGCGTCGGTCGCTTTCACCGATGGCAAAATGATCGGCGCGACGCTGGACCGCAATGGTCTGCGTCCTTCGCGTTACTACGTGACGAAAGACGACATCGTGGTGATGGCGAGCGAGGCGGGCGTGCTTCCGTTTCCGCCGGAGAATATCGCGATCAAAGGACGTTTGCAGCCGGGCCGCATGTTCATCGTGGACATGGAGCAGGGGCGCATCGTTCCGGACGAGGAAATCAAACGGAAGATCGCGACAGCGCAGCCTTACCGTTCGTGGCTGAATGAGAACCTTCTACCGCTGGCGAAGTTGGAGGAAGTGGATCATTTGCCGGAGCCGGATCACGCGACGGTGCTGAAGCGTCAGCAGGCGTTCGGGTATTCGTTTGAAGACTTGCGGATGCTGATGGTGCCGATGGCGCGCGACGGTGTGGAAGCCGTGGGCTCGATGGGCACGGACACGCCAATCGCTGTTCTCAGCAATAAGTCGCAGTCGCTTTTCAACTACTTCCAGCAACTCTTCGCGCAAGTGACGAATCCGCCGATTGACTGTATCCGCGAGGAAATCATCACGAGCACGCTCACGACGATTGGCTCGGAGGGCAACCTTCTCGACCCGCAGCCGAAGAGCTGCCACCTCATCGCGCTCGACTCGCCGGTGCTCACAAACGAGCAGTTTGCGAAGCTCAAGCACATCAACGAAGAGGGCTTCAAGTCGGTGACGATCCCGATTTTGTATCCCGTAGAGGGCGGCGAAAATGCGCTGCGCAAGGCGATGACCGAAGTGTGCGCGAAGGCGTCGCAGGCTGTAGAAGACGGCGTGAACATTATCATCATCAGCGACCGCGGAGTGAACGCGGAGCTGGCGCCGATTCCGTCGCTTCTCGCGACGAGCGGACTGCACCATCACCTCATCCGCGAAGGCACCCGCACAAAGGTCGGCCTCGTGTTGGAATCGGGCGAGCCACGCGAGGTGCATCACTTTGCGCTGCTCATCGGCTACGGCATCGGTGCGGTGAACCCGTATCTCGCGTTCGAGACGCTGGACGACATGATCAAGCAGGGCTTGCTCGGCAACATCGACCACAAGACGGCGTGCAAAAACTTCGCGAAAGCGGCCATCAAGGGCGTCGTGAAAGTGGCTTCGAAGATGGGAATCAGCACCGTGCAATCGTATCGCGGCGCGCAGATTTTCGAAGCGGTGGGACTCAGCAGCGCGGTGGTGGAGGAATACTTCACGTGGACCGCGTCGCGCATCGAGGGAATCGGCCTGGAGCAAATCGCGGGAGAAGTTGCGATGCGCCACTCGCACGCATTCCCGAAGAGCTCGGCGACGAGCAACACGCTGGAGGTCGGCGGCAATTACCAATGGCGCAAAGACGGCGAGGAGCATCTCTTTAACCCGACGACCGTGCACAAACTGCAAGCGTCGGTGCGTCAGGGGAACTACACGATCTTCAAGCAATACTCGGCCGAGGTGAACGAGCAG
>CANIWM010000051.1 GCA_947471505.1 Chthoniobacteraceae bacterium
CAAGTGGGAGAAAAACGACAAAGGCCAGTTCATCCCCGTCGATGTCCCCGGCACCGAGCGCGTCCTCCCGTGCGAACTCGTCCTCCTCGCCATGGGCTTCCTCGGACCCGAGCAACCACTGCTCGAAGCCCTAGCCATCGAGCGCGACCCACGCAGCAACGCGAAAGCCGAGCACGAAAAATACGCAACGAACATCCCAAAAGTCTTCGCCGCCGGCGACTGCCGCCGCGGACAAAGCCTCGTCGTCTGGGCCTTCAACGAAGGCCGCGGAGCCGCCCGCGAATGCGACAAGTTCCTCATGGGCGCGACGGACTTGCCGTAGAGATTCGCGCAGGGCACCGCTATCCCCAATCCTAGACCGTCTGTTACACCAACCGGCAACGCTCCCATTTCGGACTTCGCTCTCGCCTGCCCCGATTGCAATTTCCTCGCCCGCAGTGGAGAACAGCTCGCCAAATTCCAGCGAAACATCGCCGAAAACTCAGCAAGAGCCCGGCTCAAAGAAGGCGAGTGACTGTAGGAATCGAAAAGGGCTGCGTCAGGCTGCGTCAATCTGTCGGCGTGCTCGCGAATTCATCCTCCCGCTTCCGATGACTCTGAAATCCTTACTGTTTAAGAAATCGCATCGAGCTTAAGTAGCGCTTTGAGCGCATCGCAAACTTGGCCCGCTTCATTTCGGACGCGCAGCGTCCTTGGATTCCACGCGACGCAGAGCTGGCGCGGGCGCTTGTTCAGAAACGGCAGAGCGACTTCCAGATACGTGTCCTGCGGTAAATCGCACCGGGCAATCGTCGGGAGAATCGCAGCATACTCACCCGATTTCAGCGCCGCGCACGCTTGCGGGAAAGAGTCGCATTCGAGGATTTTGGAAACCGTCAGGCCATTCTTCGCCTCCCAGTCTCGAAACTGCCGCATGAACACGCCATCGCTGGTCTGCATGACTAAAGGCGTCGTCTCAAGTATCAGACGCGGGCTCGGTGGTTTGGCGTTTTTGAGTAAACGCTTTGGGCAGAAGAGCGCGTGCCCCATTTTCCCGAGTTGGAATGCCGCAAGCGATTCGGGCAGCGCGTCATGCCTGACGATTCCGAAGTCCAGACTCAGCTCCTGTAGGCGATTCGCGATTTCAACACTCCGCAAGTTTTGCAGTCGGAGGTTTATATTGGGCAGGCGTTTTTGCAGGGCGGCAAGACGCGGAAGAATGAGCCACTGCACCAGACTGTCGCCACTGCCGATAGAGAAAGTCACCGGTTGATTCTGCGCCCTCAGTTGGAAATCGTGCAGTCTGCCAATGGACTCGCGGGCGATTTCCACCAGCTCTTTCCCATGCTCGGTCAAGACCAGCCCTTTGCCGTGGCGACGGGTCAGCTCCACTCCGAAGAAATCCTCCAGTTCCTTGATCTGACGGCTGAACTGGCTCTGCCGCACGGGATCGCTGCCCGCCGCCCGCACGAGGCTGCCCGCCTCGGCGACTTCGCAAAGCACTCGCAAGCGGTCCATTGATAAGCCACTTCGGGCAAACAGGGTTTCAAACATGACTATCGAGTAGGGTGTCCTGCAATTTTCGCGGTGGCAACATTTCAGCGTCAATGGCACGCTCCGCCCATGATTTCGGAATTCAAGATCGGTAACTTCAAAGCCTTCGGGCCAGCGCAGACCATTCCTCTGCGACCGATCACACTGGTCTTTGGGCCAAACAGCGCGGGCAAGTCGAGCATCATCCAGAGCCTTCTCCTCGCCCGTCACATCCACGACACGGGCAACGCGGATGCACACCAGACGACGCTCGGCGGTGCGGCGGTGGATTTGGGCGGGTTTGCGAAATTCGTGCATGGTCGCAGAACTGAATGTGACGCACAATTTTGTCTGACGCTGGAGCGTTCTGCCATGCGGGAGACGTTCCACTATCTGAACAAACTTCAGACGCTCACACTGTCCTACACGCTAGGAAGAACGATCGGTGTCAGCTCTGGCATCGTTGGAATCAAGGCCGTCCAGATTTTGATCAATGGACACGACTTCATTCGTCTTTCCATGCGTGAAGACGGTATCCTCGGCGTGGATACGGAGGCCCTTGAAACCCAAAGCCTTCTGGCTTTCGGCGCATACGATGCGAAGTGGGTCAATCTGTGTCTGGATTTCGCCAAAACGTCGCCTGCTCGCGTCGAGCAAATCACTGCGGAGATGACAGAGGCGGGCATGATGTTTGACGAAATCCGGGATGCGGCGACTGGCAAGTTGAAGCCGCGTAGTGTTGCTGAATTGCGTATTCGCCGCACAATAGCCAATGACGAAGACTTTGGTGATTTTGTTGCGGCGGATTGGAGAACCGCTTCCAAAAGTGTCAGCGAAACGGTCTCACTTCTGAAATTCAGGATGAAAGGACTACAGTTGGAAAACACCGATCCACTGCCACGGGAAAACCCCGATTTCGATTTCTTCTGTGCTAACCATGCCTCAGATACGCCCCATAGAAATCCCGTGGACTTTTATCAACGATGGTTGAAGTCACTGTCATTCGATGGCGAGGAAGTATCCGCTGCCGAAGCATGGTCATACGCCCTACGCTATGACATCGAATGCCTGATCGAGGCAGCAAACACAGCCATTGCCTCAGCTTTGTCGGGAACATCGTATCTCGGCCCGCTCCGCTGGATTCCCCCGCGCTTAATTCCCGAAGGCGAGCAGTTCGACGCGAGTTGGGCGGCGGGCGGCGGCGCGGCGTGGCAGCGGTTGCGCAGCGAGCCGGAGTTGCTGGGCCGGGTGAATCGCTTCCTGCAAGAGACGCTACATTCGCAGTATCGGCTGCGATGCCAGAGCCTCGCGCCGGAACTGGATGCGGAAACGATTGCGCTTTGTGTGAAGCGGGCCATGGAAAGCAGCGCCACCGCGCCCATGGCTGATCCCGACAGTTCGAGCGTCGCCGAAGACGCTCCACCGTATGCCTACACAAAGGCGGGCGCACCGGACTTGGCCACAGCACTGGAAGCCGAACTGCGTGCGCAGAATTCTGGCGGAAAACTGGCGGAACTCTCGCTCGTGGATGCCGAGTCCGGCCTCGCTGTTTCGCACCGCGATGTCGGCACAGGCATCAGCCAATTGCTCCCCGTCCTCGTCAACGCTGCCGGCGGGAAGAACCAGTTGATCGCCATCGAGCAACCGGAACTCCACCTCCACCCCGCGCTCCAAGCCGAGCTTGGCGATGTCTTCATCGAGTCCGCCCTCGGCGAAAACAAAAACACCTTCCTCATCGAGACGCACAGCGAGCATCTAATCCTGCGCCTCCTGCGCCGCATCCGTGAGACGGCGGAGGGAGAACTACCGCCCGGCGCTACTCCGCTCCGCCCAGAGGATGTGGCAGTCCTTTACGTGAAACCCGGCTCGGAAGGCTCGGAAGTGATCGAGTTGCCCGTGAACATAGAGGGCGATTTTGACAAACCGTGGCCCGACGGCTTTTTCCCCGAACGATCAAAGGAGTTATTCTGAGCATGATCGCGGAATTTGGAATCGAACCCGAGGTGCTTGCCGAGTGGAGACATTTTCACGCTTTGTGGGGCGACTTCGGCATCGCTCAACGCAGGCAAATCGCGCTCTACCCGAAGAAGTGGCAGCGAGTGACGATGGATCGCGCTCGCGTCCTGCTTCGCGAAGGGAGGAACACGGAAATGCAGGTGAAGCGGATTGAGGAACGATTAAGCGGGCCGGGTGCGAAAGCGAAGTTCCGAAAGACCGATTGTTCGGATTGGAAAGAACGCGAGTGGCTGGATAATGCCCGTGAACATCAACCGGCTTTCGACTCCATCGTCGCGAAAGCGGCACCGATTGGGTCGAAGGTGCTCGTGGCGGGCGAGTTTCTCCGCGACGAGTCGCCCTACGCACGCGACCCGGAAATTTCCATCCCGCGAACTGTGCGCGACATTGTTGGTGCCGCGTGGCCGCTTGTTGCACGAGCGGAGGTCATCGTGCTCGTCGAACCGAATTTCAATCCGACGGAGCCACGCTTTCTCGATCCACTGGTGCATCTGCTCGAACAACTTCAATCAACGGGCGCACATCCAAAGCGGTTGGAACTGCATACGTGCAAATTCTCCAAGGGAGTTTCCCGTGTGAATCGGGGGAACTATCACGCCCACATTTCGCCGCACTTGCCAGCAGGCTGGACGCTCAAAGTGTGCTTCTGGGCGGAGCGGCAGCCCGAACATCATCTCCACGCACGTTTCATCCTCACGGAGATTGGCGGTCTTCGCTATGACAACGGGCTCGATTTCGGGGAATCGGGAAGCACGACGTTAGTCAGTGGCCTCGGCGAATCCAAGCATCAGGAATTTTTCTCACTCTACTCCGCTGAAGGCGCAGCGTTCCGCAGTGAAAGTGAGAATGAGGCCGTCGTGGTTACTTAAGTGCCCAATTCCGTCGCTGCATCCCCGTTGAGGGGCGACGCTGACGACATTATTGGTAAATTCCGCAGCGCCCCAGTCATATCCGGTATGCCTTTTCACTGGGGCGAGAGCGCTCCCTGTCAGAATGGCGGAATACGTTGTGAACTTGCTCGTTCGTCCTGCTCACTAGACCCGTGCGAGATTGGAAATCCCAGCTACTTTGCGGCTTTTCTCTGATAGGGCGGGGATTATGTGCGGAATTTCGTCCCTGAAGCGCCCACCCCGAGGCCTGGGGTCCGCGCCGGGCGCATTTCCCTGCGCACCAATCTTTGCGGGGTGTGGGCCTCGTGAGGTTTGGTGTGCGCCATTCTTTCCGGGGTGTGGACCAGGGTGGGTTTGGTGGGGACCAATTTCAGTTTGGTGCGCACTTTTTCTTCTGAGGTGCGGAATTTTTGAAAAAACTTTCGAGGATTTTGAAAGATTTGGCGAAAGGGGCCGTATCAGGAGGTGAACCGGATTCGGTTCATTCAACAAACAAACAAAACAAAACACACAGAAACACACACAATGAAAAATCCATACTATCCAGACGATAAAGGCCAGCAGGCGGATTGGTGGCAAAATATCCTCAACTTTGCCTCTGCGCAGCTTTTGCTGCTGGGGTTCACTCCGGCGCAGATTGCGAAGATATTACTTGATGCTGCTTGGGCCGTTTTTCTCCTGCGCACGTTGCCCAATACCTATTTGGAATTCGGCAAGCGGGTGACGGGCTATGCGGACTCTTATTTGGACGGTCCGGCGAATGGACCAGCTCCGTTTCCTCCCGTGGTGCCGGATTGGCCGAGCGGGGCAGGTGCTCCGATCACGACGGGCATCGAAGCGCGTCGCATTGATTGGGTGCGGCTGGCGAAGGCGAATCCGCTTTATGACCCGGAGACGATTGGGGCGGTGCTGCGACTGGAGCAGACGGGGGATGATTTTGACCCGACGACTTACAAAGCCGAGTTGTCGGACTTTGTGAGCCCGTCGGTGAATACAGTGACGTTTAAGTTCCGCAAGGCGAGCGGGGAGATTGACGGAATCAATCTCTACATGCGCCGGAAGGGCGAGGCCGCGTGGACGTTTGTGCGCTTTTTCTCCAAGTCTCCGGCGACGGACACGACGGCAGTAAAAATCGCGGGCACCCCGGAGGAACGCGAATACCAAGGCCGCGCGGTGATTGCGGATGTGGAGGTGGGCATCGTCAGCGACATCGAGAGTGTGCTGGTGCGAGGGTAAGCAAACGGTGGCACCGGGCTAGAATAACGGGCGGCTCTTTGCGGAGCCGCCCGTTTTTGTCGTAGGCAAGATTTGGAATCTCGTTGTGGCGGGGCGTCTGCGTTCTTAGCCGATCAGGTGGCGGAGGTGGCGGGTCTGGCGTCGTTCCACTGCCAGCGGGGGTCGTGGACGTATTTGAGAGATTCTTCGACGGTGAGTCCGCGCTGGGCGATGGTGGCGTTTTTTGAGATGTGTTGCTGCCAGGCGTGGCGCTCGGAGGGGGAGGATTCGTAGCTTTTTTTCCAAGGGACTTTCATGCCGAGGAGCATGACGAGGTAGCCTTCGATGCCGAAGTCGTTTTCGGGGCCGTTGGGGAGTTTGTAGCGGAGGAGGCCGGTGGGGCCGTTTTCGCGGTAGAGCTCCATGAGTTCGTCGAGGGGGCTGATGTCGGTGTCTTCTTGCGCGTGTTTCCAGAAGGGGGTGCTGAGGCGGGTGTTGAATTTGTAGTGGAAGGCGAGGAAGTCGCGGACGTTGTCCCACATGATGCCGAGGTGTCCGTTGAGGAAGTCGCGCATGGCGGGGCCGAACTCCATGCCGCTGTGGTGGAGGGATTGCACGAGGGAGTCGCACTGGGAGCAGATGACCATGAGGGCGGTGGCTTCGAGGGGTTCGACGAAGCCGCTGGCGTTGCCGATGGCGATGACGTTGTCCACGCACATTTTCTGGTAGCGCCCGGAGCGGAATTTGACGACGCGAGGCTCGCGTGTGATGCGGGGGTTTTTGCGGAGGAATTCGGCGCAGGCTTGGTCGTCGGAGATGAAGTCGGAGCTGAAGACGTAGCCGCGATTGATGATATTTTCGTGTTCGATTTTCCATGCCCAGCCAGCGTCCATGGTCTCGGCGGTGGTGAAGGGGAGGATGGGTTCGTCGTCCTGCCGGTCCCAGCCGGAGACGATGGCGCGGTTGCAGAAGAGCATTTTGTCGAAGCTCTCGAAGGGGACTTCGAGCGTCTTGCCGAGAAGCTCGGAGCGGAAGCCGCTGGCATCGACGTAGAGGTCGGCTTCGAGTTTGCGTCCGTCGTCGAGGTGAAGGGCGGCGATGCCCTGTGGGCCACGTTCGACGTTGCTTACGGTGGCGTCGGTAATCTCGACGCCGGCTTCGCGTGCGATGCGTTCTAGGACATCGACGAGGAGGGTGTTTTCGAGGTGGAAGCCGTGCCATTCTTGGACGTTCGGGGCCCCGTCTTCTTGGGGGTACCAGACGCGGTCGCGGTTCATGAGTGCGGAGGAGATGTCCACGTCGCGGAATTCGTTTTCGCAGTAGTAGCCGTTGGGGCGGGGGAGGGTGGGGATTTGTTGGTCGAGCTGTGGGCTGAATGTGTAGTCGAACCGTTCGCGTGGCCCCCAGAGGAAGCGGATGCCGAGTTTCCAGACGGGGCGTGCGTGCTTGTAGAAGGCAGCGCGGGGAATATTCAGCGTGCCGAAAAGGTGCCGCCCAAAGCTCGGCGTAGTCCCTTCGCCGACGCCGATGACGCCGATTTCTTTGCTCCGCACGACGCGGATGGCGAGCTGTGGAAGTTTGATTTTCAACGTAATCGCTGCGAGAAAACCGGCGCTTCCACCGCCGAGAACCAAAATATTCTTTACCATAGACCGCCGAGCTTTACTGGCCGTGATAACGAACGCAACGGGAGTGGGGTAAATTCGATGTTACGAAGGACGGACCCTCGCTCTTGTGGGATGGAATCCTTGATTTAAAAAGTGCCGTAGAGTGCCGAGGCTGCTTAGAACGCACGGCACAAACATGAAATCAAACATCCGCTGGAAACCCGCGCTCATCCTTCTCGCACTCGCCGCCGTCGGCTACGGCGTCGGCATCTTCAAAAGCGATTGGAAGTTCGAGCAACTCCGCAGCCACACGCTCATTATCACGACGCTGCTGCTCTACGTGTCGCTGCTCGTGTGGTGGCTGTTTTTCTCGCGAGCGGCGGGGCGGGTGAAGCTGCTCGGCGTGTCCGTTTTCGTCCTGCCGTTTGCGCTCTTTCGGCTACGTGGGATGTCGGGCGATTTCGTCCCGAATTTCGAGTTCCGCTTCGCAAAGCGGGCGGCGACGCTCGTGCCAGCAGGCGCTGCGAGTGGCGGCGTGCGCACGGACTTTCCGCAGCTCCTCGGGCCGAATCGCGATGCGATGCTCACGGGGATCACACTCGATCCTGACTGGGCAAAGCACCCGCCGCAGCTTGTCTGGAAGCAGCCCATCGGCGCGGCGTGGTCGGGCTTTTCCATCGTCGGCGAGCGCGCGGTGACAATGGAGCAAGTGGGCGAAAACGAAGCCGTCGTCTGCTGCGACTTGCTCACCGGCAAGCGGCTGTGGGCCACGGAAAACCCCGGCAAATTTTCCACGACCATCGCGGGCACCGGGCCGCGTGCGACGCCGACGATTGTGGGCGACCGCGTCTTCACGTTTGGCGGCACGGCGGTGCTGCGCGCGCTGTCGCTGGCGGATGGGAAGGTGATTTGGAGCCGCGATTTGATGGCGGAGTTTTCGCTCAAGCTGCCGGATTGGGGTTTCGCGTCATCGCCGCTCGTCCACGAGGGGAACGTCATTGTGAGCATCGGCGGCGGCGCGGGCAAATCGCTCGTCGCCTACCGTGCGACAGACGGCCAACCCGCGTGGAGCGCCGGGGATCGAGGAGTGGATTACAGCTCCCCATTTCTCATCGCGACGCCGCAGCCGCAGATCGTGGTCTTTAATAAGAAGGGCATCACCAGCCACGACCCGAAGAGCGGCGCAGTGCTGTGGGACCGGGAGTGGGGGACGGGATTCCCAAACGTCTCGCGGCCCATCGTCGTTAGCGCGGGCAGGGTGTTTTTCTCCAGCGGCTACGGCATCGGCAGCGCGCTCCTCGATGTCTCCGGTAATCCAATCTCCGAGGTGTGGAAGACGCCGCGCTTTCAGGCGAAGTTCTCGAATCCCGTCCTGCGCGACGGCCACATCTACGGCGTGAGCGACGGCATTTTCGCCTGCCTCGACGTGACGGACGGCAAGGTGAAATGGAAAGGCGGGCGCTTCGGTCACGGCCAAGGGCTACTGCTCGGCGAGCACTATTTGCAGATGACCGAGAGCGGCGAACTCGTCCTCCTCCGCCCGACGCCCGACGCCGAAAACGAGCTAGGTCGCGTGCAAGTCTTCGACGCAAAAACGTGGAACACCATCGCCCTTAGCGGCGACCTCCTCCTCGTCCGCAACGACCAAGAAGCCGCGTGCTTGCGGCTGGCGCTGAAGCCGGGTAATTGAGCAAATCACATGGACCTACTCACACTCGACCTTCCCGGCGTGCGCAAACTCGCCAGCGGAAAAGTCCGCGAAATCTTCGACCTCGGCGAGCACCTGCTTTTCGTCGCCAGCGACCGCATCTCGGCGTTTGACTGCATCTTGCCCAACGCCATCCCGCACAAAGGTGAAGTGCTCACGCAGCTCTCGGACTTTTGGTTTCGCAAAATGACCTTCGTGGAAAACCACATCGTCGCCGTGGACTTCGCGGAGTTTCCCGCCGTGCTGCGGCCCTTCGAGCGCGAGCTGCGGGGGCGCTCGATGATTGTCAAAAAGGCGCGTCCATTGCCCATCGAGTGCATCGCTCGCGGCTACCTCATCGGCTCTGGCTGGAAGGACTACTGTGCGACGGGCGGCGTCTGCGGCATCCCGCTGCCCGCCGGGCTCCAGCAGGCGCAGCAGCTCCCCGAGACGATCTTCACACCTGCCAGCAAAGCGACCACCGGGCACGACGAAAACATCCCGTGGGAAACCGCAGTGCAGCTCTGCGGCGAGGATGTCGCCCGGCAAGCGCGCGACCTCACCCTCCGCATCTACGAAGCGGGCCGTGCCCACGCTGCCGAGCACGGCATCATCCTCGCGGATACGAAGTTCGAGTTTGGCCTGCTCGATGGGCGCGTCATTTTAATAGACGAAGTCCTCACGCCGGACAGTTCGCGATACTGGCCCGCCGCCGACTACCGCGTGGGCATCAGCCCGCCGAGCTTCGACAAGCAATTCGTCCGCGACTACCTCGAAACTTTGACGTGGGATAAAACGCCGCCCGCCCCGCCGCTGCCCGCTGAGGTGGTGCAAAAAACGAGCGAGAAATACATTGAAGCATTCCAGCGGCTTACGGGTGGGAATCTGTGCTCGTAGTGGGAACGCTTTCCGCTACAACGACTGTAATGCCACGACAGATTAAACTTAACGGACGCGAGCAAACGATGGTGCGAAGCATTGGATTTGGCCAAGGCATCACCGGTGCCGAAATCCTGGACCGTATGCCCATGTCCTCCGAAGACCTCGTGGATGTGCTGAACAGTCTGATTGCTGCGGGCCTCATCGAAACAGGAAGCATGAAGGATTCCGTCACATCCGCGAACTTCGCCGCCGAAAATTACGAGATCAATCCCTCATACTCCACCGACCTCCGGGATGTGCTAAAGCGCCGTTAGCCTTTCAGCCGCGTTGCGACGTCGGCTTGAATCCACGTCCACAGACCGCCGAGACCTTTCGATGCGGCGGCTTTCACTTTCGCGAGCTGCGCGGGCGATGAGACGTTCGCTTTCGTGAAGAGGTAGAACTTGATCTTCGGCTCCGTGCCCGATGGGCGCACGGCGACGCGGCGACCGTCGGCGAGATCGAAAATGACCATCTTTTCGTTCGGCAGCGACTGCCCTTCGCAGTCCTTGTAAGTGTTCTTCGTGTAGTCGCGCACTTCCACGACTTTTGCGCCGTCCATCGCCTTCGGCGGCTCGCTGGAGAAGCTGGCGGCGAGCTTCTTGATGATGGCCTCACCCGATGCGCCGCGATACTCGATGGTCTTGTTCTCCTCCAAATAGTAGCCGTAGTTCGCATACACTTCGTCGAGCAGTTGGTCCACGGTGAGCGCGCGCGATTTCGCGTAGGCGCACACTTCGGCGAAGAGGACGACGGCGGCGTTTGCGTCTTTGTCGCGCACGAAATCATGCGCGCTGTAGCCGTAGCTCTCCTCACCGCCCGCGACGTAATAGACGCTGTGTTTCAGCCGCAGGGCACGAGTTTTCTCCTCGGAGAGTGTGCGGTAATTGGCGCGCTCTTTCGCGGGGATGGCGTTCTCGTATTGGCCGAGTTTCTCGCCGATGTATTTGAAGCCCGTAAGCGTCTCCACGCAGCGCAGGCCGTGTTTCGCGGCGATGGCGCGTTGCAGGTCGGTGGTGACGAGCGTCTTGATGATGGCGCAGCGGCCTGCGTTTTCCGGCGTGATGACGCCGAGCGCCGTCAGCTTCTCCACCCGATACGCGGCGATGAGCGAACCGATCTGGTTGCCCGTGAGGAGCTGCATTTTGCCGTCGCGATTGCGGATGGCGACGCCCATACGGTCCGAGTCTGGGTCGGTGGCGACGACGACATCGGCGGCTTCTTTCTCCGCGAGTGCGATGGCCATTGAAAGGGCTTCGGCGTTCTCAGGGTTTGGCGATTTTACGGTGGGGAATTGGCCGTCAAATTTGTCCTGCTCGGCGACGACGGCGAAGCGGAAGCCGAGGCGCTTGAGCATGGGCTTGATGATGACACCGCCCGTCCCGTGGATGGGGCTGAGGACGACCTTGAGGCGGCTGGCAGCCTTCACCATCGGGCGGTCGAGGAGGAGCGTTTCGAGGCGGTCCATGTAGGCGTTATCTTCCTTCGCGCCGAGGACGATGCGCTTGCCTTGCTTCGCCTTCGGGAGCGGCGTGTAAGTGTCGCTCGTCACCGCATTTACTAGCCCGATGATGGCGCTGGCGTGCGGCTCGACGATCTGCGCGCCGTCGGAGAAATAGACCTTGAATCCGTTATCATGCGGCGGGTTGTGCGACGCCGTGACGACGGCTCCGGCGGTCGCATTCAGCAGCCGCACGGTGAAAGAAAGTTGCGGCGTCGAGCGCGGCCCAGCGAAGACGTAAGCATCGCAGCCGAGGTCCGTAGCGACCTTCGCAGCCAGCTCGGCGAACTCTTTAGAAAAATGCCGCGTATCATGCGCCAGCGCGATGCTCGGGCGGCCTTTTGCCTTCGCCTTTTTGTGCGCCTTCCACATGTAAGCGACGAGCCCTTGCGTGGCGCGGCTGATGTTAAAATAGTTCATCGCATTCGTCCCCGCGCACGGTGCATCGGGGCGAGGGCCTGTGCTTTTTCCGCGCTCGGAAGGTGTCACCACTTCGCCGATGCTCCGTCCGCGAAGTCCGCCCGTGCCGAAGGCGAGTGTGCGGTAAAAGCGGTTCACGATCTCCGTATATTGCCCGGCGTCTTGGAGCTCGGAGATGGCCTGCAACGAAGCAGCAGAGCCGTTCGCCGCAGCCTGATTGATGTTCGCGATAGTCTTGGCGAGCACGTCGGCCACGGAAGCTGCGGATTTCGAGAGCGAGTCGTTTGGAGTCTTTTTGGTCATGCGCGAGAGAAAATGCATATCCGCGCAAATCCAGCAACGCGCGAATGCCTCCGAGCCGTCATTTTTATCCAGACGTGGGAGAGGGCTCGGGCTCATGGAGAAAGTGGTATCGACAAACCATTGCCACGCGGGGCGGCACCGTCTAACTCACCCGCTGCATGTGGATTTTCACTCCAAAGTACATCAAACAGGGACAGCTCTACGTTAAAGCTGCCGAGAAGAAACTCGCCTACAATCGCGACGTGTGGTCCGCGGAGGCTTGCGCGCAAATGGAGGGACATGTGGCGTCGCTCAAGAAGGCGCTGGCGAGCAAGAGCAAAGAGGGTGTGGCGGAAGGGGAGAAGGCGATCGAAGAGTTTTGCAAGGTGCATTGCCCGGTGGGGGAGAATGCCTGGATTTCGGAGAATGTGGAGGTCGTCCTAGTCGCGATCATCGTGGCGCTGGGCATCCGCACGTTTGTCGTGCAGCCGTTCACCATCCCTACGTCGTCCATGTCGCCGACGCTGAAGGGGATCACCGGGACAGAAACAAAAGAGTCGCCGCCGAATTATGCGACTCAGGTGCTCCAGTTTGCGACGCATGGGAGGACGTTGCATGAGGTCGTGGCGAAGGATGATGAGACGATTGAGGCGATTGAGGATTTCCAGCGGCCATTCCCGAGGAAT
This sequence comes from Chthoniobacteraceae bacterium, assembly GCA_947471505.1. Taxonomy (GTDB): domain Bacteria; phylum Verrucomicrobiota; class Verrucomicrobiia; order Chthoniobacterales; family Chthoniobacteraceae; genus SXWH01. Next base: position 12,738 of record CANIWM010000051.1, read on the forward strand.
TTCTTCACTTACACGCGCATCAAGACGGACAAAAACGAGTATTTCGTGAACGAGAATGTGAAGACGGTGGCGGAGGATTTCCACCTGATGCGGGGCGCGCGCTACGCGAAGGGCGAGCCGATCGTGCGGGGCTATACGGACACGGGCGACCACGTTTTCGTGAACAAGTTCATCTACCATTTCCGCAAGCCATCGCGCGGAGAGGTGATCGTCTTTCTCACGCAGAACCTTGAGTTTCTTGGAAATCCGGGGCCGCCGCCGCGCAAGCCGTCGCAGTTTTACATCAAGCGCCTCGCGGGTATCCCCGGCGATGAGCTGGCCATCGTGTCGCCACAGCTTTTTGTGAATGGACGCCCCGGCGAGGAGCGCGGCTTCCAGCGTGTCGCGGAAGGCACGAGGACCAATCCCGCAGGGAACGGTTATATGGGGTACGGCCATGACCGTGAGCGGACTACCCCGGTTTACCTTACCGATCCCTCGAAGAAATTTACCGTGCCGGAGAAGTCCTACTTCCCGCTTGGCGACAACAGCTACCACAGCCAGGACGGGCGTTACTTTGGCCCCGTGCCGCAGGACAATATGTGCGGCTCGGGCTTCCTCGTTTATTGGCCGTTTATGCGGGATAAAGGCACGCACTTCGGGCTCATCCGGTGATCCCGGCGTTTCAAAAAGACGCGGCGCTTTTGGCGGACATTGCGCGCCCGACCGTCGGGGATGAACTGCGGGTGTGGTGGCTGGGGCAGAGTGGATTTTTGGTCCGGCATGGGGGCTCGCTGCTGCTGCTCGATCCGTATCTCTCGGATTCGCTGACGCGCAAATATGCGGCGACGGATAAGCCGCACACGCGCATGACGGAGCGGGTGATCGCGCCGGGGGCGTTGCGCGACATCGCGGTGGTGACTTCGTCGCACAACCACACGGACCATCTCGATGCGGAGACGCTGCGGCCCATTTTTGCGGGGAACCCGGCGGCGCAATTTGTGATCCCGGAGGCGAACCGCGCGTTTGTCGCGGAGCGGTTGGGCTGCGAGCCGGGCTGGACTGTGGGGCTGGACGATGGGCGGACGGTCGTGGTGAACGGCTGGCAGCTCACGGGCATCGCGGCGGCGCATAATGAGTTCCAGACGGATGAAGCGGGGCGGCACCATTTTCTGGGGATGATCGTCCAGCGCGGGCCGTGGACGATTTACCATAGCGGCGACACGCTGCGGTATCCCGGCCTCGCGGAGCGCCTCGCGGAGCACGCGGTGGATGTGGCGTTTCTCCCGATTAACGGGAACCGCCCCGAGCGCCGGGTCGCGGGGAATCTGGACGGGCGGGAGGCCGCGCAGCTTGCCGCCGATATCGGGGCGCGGTGGGCGGTGCCGCATCACTTCGAGATGTTCGAGTTTAACACCGCAGACCCGCACGGGCTCTTCGTCCCAGCGTGCGAGGCGCTCGGGGTTGCGTGCCGCGTGATGAAGGGTGGGGAGGGGTGGACGGTGGATTGAGTTCCGAGAAAGAGAAATACTTTCCAAGAAACCGGAACCTCTGCCACTTTATTCCCCGCATGAAAATACTCACACTCCTTTGTAGTCTCGCCATCACCGCCCACGCTGAACTCCGCGTGCCGGCATTCACCGGATATTCGGACCCGGATGCCAACGGCGCGCGCATCTCTTCGAGTAGCGGCGTGAGCGAGTGGAAGGGGCAGAGCATCTCGTGGTTTGGCGATGTGAAGACGCCGGGTAAACTGACCGCAGCGCTCGTCGCCAAGCCGCCAGCAGGGGCCACGGCCAAGCTCAAGCTGACCGTCGGCACCGTGTCGCATGAGGCCTCTGTGAAAGGCGGCGATGAGTCGGTGAGCTTCGGCGAGTTTGCCGTCGCGCAGGCCGGCTACACTCGGTTGCGCGTGGAACTGCTCGACGGCCCTGCGCCGGTGCTGGAGACGCTGGTGCTGGACGGCCCTGCTGCGGCAGACGCGCACTTTAACACCGAGCCCCGGCGGAACGCAGCCAGCGTCCACCTCGGATACCCGACCACGGCCAAAGACGTCGTCCTTTTCTATAATGAAGCCACCGCCGTGGAGGAGCCCGTCGCGACGTTCTACATGGCGTGCGGATTTTCGCGCGGATACTTCGGGATGCAGGTGAACTCGGCGAAGGAACGCCGCATCATTTTCTCCGTGTGGGATGCGGCGAGCGGGCAGTCGGCGAAGGACCGCAGCACCGTCGCCGCCGAGGACCAGACGCAGCTCATCGCCAAGGGCGATGGCGTGGAGGCCAGCGTCTTTGGAAATGAGGGCACGGGTGGGCATTCGCACCTCGTGTATCCGTGGAAAACCGGCGAGACGCAGCGCTTCATCGTCGCTGTGAAACCGGACGGCACGCACACGGAATACACCGGCTGGTACTTCCACCCCGGCGACAAGAAGTGGATGATGATCGCCAGCTTCCGTGCGCCGAAAGACGGCAAGTATCTGCGCGGCTTCCACTCCTTTTCCGAGAACTTCGGCGGGAGCAACGGCCACCTCGTTCGCAAGGCCCGCTACGGCAACGGCTGGGTGCGCGACGCGGCTGGCACTTGGTCCGAGCTGACGGAGGCTTCGTTCACGCACGACCCCACGGGCAAGACTTCGCGGCTCGACCGCTTCATGGGAGTGGAAGACGGGCGCTTCTTTTTGTCGCACGGCGGCTTCGTCTCCGGCTTCACGAAATACGGAGAAAAGTTCACGCGCCCCGCAGGTAAGCAGCCGACCGATTTACCGCCGGGGCTGTAGGGGCGTTCATTTCTTCGAGCCACCGCGCCGCCCCACGAGGTAGCACGCGAAGTCCCATAGACCGGCGAACCGAAACGATGGGTCCACGTATTTCTCGATGACGTAGAAGGCGAAGTAGTAAAACCGTGTGGAGCCCCAAATGCAGCAGGCGAGCAGCAATGCCGTGTGCCAGTCCGCGTGGAGGCAGAGGATTTGCGCCGCAGAGATAAGGGCGATGAAGAGGAAAAGAATGCCCTTGAGCTTGATGAGGCGCGGCGAGGTTAGGTCTTTCATGGTGTGAGACTTTCCGCCGACACTCGGAAGTTGCACGGCGGATTTTTGCGCCGAACAGGTTTTTCACACGGAAGGGAGGACCACCAACCGAGCGATATCGTTTCAAAAAAGAATCTCACCGGGTTGGACGATTGGGGTGCTTCGTGTAACAGCAGGGCACGTGACGACTGTCATCATCAATCCAAGCGCCCATAGCGAGCGGGCACAGCAGAGTCTTGCGACCATCAGGCGGCTGGCGGTGGGGGCGGATGTGCAGTTCACCACCGGCCCCGGCGATGCGCGGCGGCTCGCGGCGGAGGCGGCCAAAGCGGGCGCTGAAATCGTCGTCGCGTGTGGCGGGGATGGCACGGTGAGCGAGGTGGCAAACGGCCTCGCGGGTACTGGCGCGGCGCTCGGAGTGATGCCGCTGGGGACGATGAATGTCTTCGCCAAAGAGCTGGATTTGCCTGCGGACTTGGACGCCGCGTGGCGCATCATCGAAGCGGGCAACATGCGGGAAATTGATCTCCCGACGGCCAATGGCGCGCACTTTATCCAGCTCGCGGGCGTGGGATTGGATGCGCAAGTGGTGAAGGAAACGACTTGGGAATCGAAGAAGCGGCTCGGCCCGTTGAGCTACATCCTCAGTGCCGCACAGATCGCCTCGCGCACGCCGCCACGGCTCCGCGTGGAAACGGGCGAGCAAATGCGCGAGGGGTCGTTCGTGCTCGTCGGCAACGGGCGTTACTACGGCGCAAAGCTCGTCCTGTTCCCCCACGCAAGGCCGGACGACGGGCGGCTGGATGTCATCATTTTCAAAAACCTCGGCTACCTCGACATCGCGCGCTACATCGGCGGCGTGCTCATCGGGCATCATACGGATATGGGCGATGTGGAGTATTTTCAAACCTCGGAATTACGGGTGACGTGCGAGAGCCCTGTACCCGTGGAGCTAGACGGGGAGCTGTTCTGCGATGTGCCGGTGGACTTCCGCATCGGCGCACGGCTGCGGGTCTGCGTGGCGTGACGCAGGGTTTTACCAGTCCTTTACAAAGTATCGCGAAACTCTCCGCGAGTGCCCCGGTTTGACTTTGCGTGCGACGGGCATCCCGCTGGTCGCGAAAACAAACAAACACAAAAAATATGAAAGCAATCATCACCACATTCGGAGTCCTCGCCCTCGCGGCCAGCCTCTCCATCGCAGAAGATAAACCAGCAGGCGGACGCCCCGGCGGTCCCGGAGGTCCGGGCGGCGAAGGCAAACGCCCGAACCCAGAGGAAATCTTCAAGAAGCTTGATGCGAACAGCGACGGCGCAATCAGCCTCGACGAGTTCAAAGCAGGGCCACGCGCGCAGCAAGACCCAGCCAAGGCGGAAGAAATCTTCAAGAAGATCGACGCGGACAGCAACGGCTCGGTGAGCCTCGAAGAGTTCAAAGCCCACCGTCCTCCACACGGCCCGGGCGAAGGCAAGCCCGGCGAAGGCAAACCGCCCGGCAAGCCTGGAAAGCCCGGCAAACCCGGTGGACCAAAACCACAACAGTAATCGCTAAACGCGAACGAATCATCAGCGCCGCACTCGGGAAACCGGGTGCGGCGTTGTGCGTTTGGCCGACCAAGAACCGATGGGTAGCCCGCGCAAGCGGCTCGTAGCTGCGGCGCCTCGCCGCTTGCGCGTCGAATGCGACGGGGCGTCGCAGGCACTTACTGCGACGAGGGCGTCGCAGCAACTTGCAGCACATCCTTTGCGATCTTTTGCCGGTTTGCCCGCAGTTGAACGGCGAGCCAGAGCGCGACGATCAGACCCACGAAGAGCCAGAAGTGAAACGCTCGCGGCACGGCACGCGCGATGTTCCCTGGCAACTCCGCAATCGAAAGCAATGTCCCGGATGCGTAGAACGGCGTGGAGACTGGCGACATGCCGATGAGCCACGCGGCGGCTGGCGCAAAGCGGTCGCTGATGGAAGCCATCACGGAGCCGACCATGACTGGGACGACGCCCACAAAGATCGTCGCCAAACCGAGCACACGTCCGCCTTTTCCCTCCAGCAACGTCTGAAACCCGACGCCGCCCGCAAACATCACGGCGATGAAATACCCGAGCGTTCGCAATGGGACGATATGGCCGGGATACCAGCGGGACTCGACGAGCCCCCGAGTGAAAATGAACCACCCGACGGCGCCCGCGACTGCCATGAACAGCACAACCCAAAACGCTGTGCCACCATCCGACAACGCGGGGATCGAAGTCGCACCTTGCTTGCGGGCGCGTCGCCAGCCGCGCACTTGATTATCCACGGACGGCGTGATGATCCCGGCGAGGATGAAGATGAGCGCCAGCGTGACGAAGCCGTAGATGCCCGACATCGCCATCGCCTCCCATGTGGAAGGCGCGGGTCCCTGAAACCCGCCCATCATTTGGGAAAACCCGCGTGAGGGAAAAAGGGTGCCGGGCTCGATGAGCGGGAGCGCATTTCCGAGCAGGAGGACTTGGACCCAGACGAAGAATCCAGCCGCCCATAGTTTGCCCAAAAGGTGCGACTCGGACCAACGCCATTTGCGGCAGAGCATGACGGTGAACGTGAGGATCAACCCGACTTGAGAGAACACGGTGAAGACGACTTCGGAGAGGTCGAGATTGAAGAACTTCACCGTCGGCGCAAGCCGCTGCCACGCACGCACGGCTGCGCCTGAAGACGCTGGCAGAAGGCCGGGCAAGCTCTCTTCAAACACAGGCGTGATCGTCAGGTATTTGAAGAACACCAATCCGAATTTCGCCATCTGCGGGATGATGGTGTAGAGCGAGAAAACGAGGAGGATGCAGACGAGAAATGCCCACCGTTTATTCTTCACGACGGTGCCCGTGAGCAGCCCGGTGAAGTGATACAGCAGCGCCGAGGAGACAACGACTGTGTAGAGCGGCAGCCACACCGTCCACGAGACTTGCCCGCGCCACAGCGACCATGCGGTGAACAGCAGCGAAACTAAAAAGAGCGCCCACTCCCGCACGGGCAGGCCGAAGACGTAGCCGAGCACTTTCGCCAGCGGCGACATGGGGATGAGGCGCTGATAATCAATCACGCCTTCGTCGCGCTCCGCCACCATCCCGCCCGCGACTTGCGCGGTGCCGAAGACGAAGAGGATGATGCCCTGAATCACGAGCAGCGGGATGAGCGCGCGGCGCGCATTGTCAACCGGGTCGGAGCCGAATCGCACGCCGATGGAGTTTGTCATCGCGACGATGAACCCGGAGACGAGCACGAAGAGCAGGAGCTGGATGCCGAGCCCACGCGCCCGGAGCCGCGAGTAGCAGTAGCGGCGAAAGATGGGGTTCTGCCAGACGTTCCAAGCGGAGATGCGAGTATTCTTCATGGGCGACGATTGCTTTCTGCGACTCCGACGAGGATGTCCTCGAACGACGTTCTCTTTTCCTCAAACGCGCGCATCCGAATGCCGAGGCGCACGATTCCTTCCATCAAGTCCGCCTGCGCGTCGTCGTTGCCTTTGAAAGTGAAGCTCACTTGCTGGCCGGAGACTTTCACCTCGTGGACGGCGGGCTGCGCGGCGATCCACGCGGCGGCTTCTTCGTGGCGAGCGAGCAGTGTCGCGGTGAGCACGCGCTCGGTGTTGCCGAGTGTGGAGCGCACTTCATCGGCGGTGCCGGAGGCGAGCAGTCGCCCGCGATTCATCACGCACAACGACGTACACATCTCCGCCAGCTCGCTGAGAATGTGCGAGCTTACGAAGACCGTCGCGCCGCCCTCCGCCAGCTTGCGGAGCGCGGTGCGCATGTCGCGGCGGGCGAGCGGGTCGAGACCGCTGGCGGGTTCATCGAGAATGAGCACGCTCGGGCGATGGAGCAGCGTTTTCGCCAGCACGACGCGCTGCGTCTGCCCGCGCGAAAGCTCCTTGCACCACTTCTCCCGCTGGTCGGTGAGCGCCACTTCTTCCAAGCATTCCGCGACACGTTCGCGGCGCTGCGAGCGGTTGCCGATGCCATACGCTGCGGCGTGAAACTCAAGGAACTCCCACACTTTCAAATCCGTGGGCACCGGCGCGAGGTCGGGCATGTAGCCGATGATGCGGCGGGCGCTCTCGATGTCTTCGAGCACGTCCACGCCGTCGAGAATCACCTCGCCGTAAGTCGGCTCCATCAGCGTCGTCAGCACGCGGAAGGTGCTCGTTTTCCCCGCGCCGTTCGGGCCGACGAGGCCGAAGACTTCGCCGCGTGGGACGGTGAGCGTGAGGTCGTCCACGGCGACGAAATTGCCGTAGTCCACACGTAAATAGCGGATGTCGATTGCAGGGATGGCGCTCATTTGAAATCGTCGTTATCGAGCATTTCCCAGTTCGGCGGCAGCGTCAGCCCGACGGCGTTCATGTCCTTCTCTGCCTCCTCGCGTCGTCGCTGTCGCTCGCCGTCGTAAACGGCGCGTTGGTCCGGCGTCAGGATCGCGAGCACCGCCGCCTGCTTGTTGCCAACGGGAGCTGCTTCGATGGTCCCGGTGGTTCCCTCCAGCACCATCGCTGGGTCGTAGTCGCGCGAGTTGCGCGCCATCACTGCGAACACCCTGTCGCGCTGCGAATCGTCGAGCTGCACGATGGAGTTGAGCCGCTGCACTTTCATATCCGCCTCGTTCTGCACGCGGGTGGCGCGCTCGTTCATTCGCTCGGTTTTGAAAGCGGACAGCTTCTCGCCCGAGAGGATGCCTTCCATGAATTTGTCGAGCCCCTCGTCGGGTCGCACATCGCGGGTGGCGCGCATGAGTTCCTCCAGCCCTGTGTCGTCGCGCCCGAGCATCGCGCTCCAGCGTTTCGCCTCCTCGTTCGCCTTCCCGTCGAACCACACTTTGAGAGCCGCTTGCTGGTCGGGCGGCAGGTTGTATTTGCGCGCCAGTTCGCCCGTCAGACTATCAATCCGCTTGCGCTGGTCGCGGATGCGGATGCGGTCAAACAGCGGCGCGAGGTCGCGCATGAAGGGCTTCGTCGCGCGGAAAATATCGTCCGGGCTTACCGGCTGGCCGCTGCGGATTTTGTCGGCGATACTCCGCGCTCCGTCGGCCAAATTGCGGCGCGTATTGCCAAAGCGATTCTGCCCCTCCGGCTCCGCTGCCTCCAGCGCGGCGATGCGGTTTTGCGCGTGCTGGAGTTCCAGTTCCAGCTTGTTCGCCCGCTCCTGCGGCGTCCCTGCTGCGCCGGGGATGCTGTCCATAAACAGCGTCGCCCCGACACCACCCACGACGAGGCCAATCACAAGCGGAACGAACGAGCGGATAGATTGAGCGAGCGACATGGGGTGGTGAGGTAGTGCGCTTCCGAACGCGGGGCAACGCAGAAAAGGCCGACACACCGTCCTCGGCGGCTTTGCACTTACGGGTTTGCGCAGGGGCCGATCGTGCCGCCAGGGACGAACTCTGCGGGGGTCGATGTATGTTTCACGTCCTGTTGGCCACGGCTCACGTTGTTAGCCCATTGAACGATACGGCGGACGACTGGTCCGATTTCCCAGCGAATGTGGGCGATGCTCGGCATACACCAATCGAAGTCCGGGTCCGAATCAAAGCAGACCAGCGAAACTTGCTCCGGCACCCGAATTCCTCGCTTCGCGAGAAACTGCTGCGTCGCGACAAAAAACTCCCCGATGCCGACGATCAGTGCGGTGGGCGGGGTGATGCGGAAGAGCGAAGAAAGCAGAGATTGGAAGCCCTCAACCGTCTCTTCCCAATCCGGCAAATTGTAGTCGCTCGTTGCGATGCCGTGCGCGGTGAGTTCGTCTAAGAGGACGCGCTCCGTCAGGCCTGGACCGGGTTTTCTCCGTTCGCTCCGGCAGATCATCACGACCCGGCGATGCCCGAGCGCTATTAACTGGCGGACCGCGCTGGAAACTGCGGTTCGCGTGTCTGGACCTGCGGCTGCGACGGCGACTCCTTCCCGGCGACCGAACAATGCAAACGCCGGAACTGACTGCCCGGCGAACCATTCCAGAACCTCGTGGGAGCCTGACTGCACGACCCATGCATCCGCTTCGGTTTGCTGGACGAGTCGTTTGATTCGCGGGAGATCCATTGCGAGAGCAACGAGAGATGCTCCCGCCATGACGACCGTGTGCCCTGCCTCTACGAGCGCGTGCTGGAGTTCGACGATACAGGTCGAAAATTGGTCGCTGGCTTCGTAAGGCAGTATCGCCACGCGGGTTGGGCGCATGGGTTTTCCGCTCGGAGCGACGATGCGGCGCTTGCGGCCCGGCCCTTGCCCCGCGAGCAGCCCTTCTTGTTCGAGTTGGCGCAGCGCGGCTTCCACGGACTTGTGGTTCACGTCGAGTTGCTTCGCCAGCGAGCCCACGCCCGGCATGGTGTCCGTCCACACCCCGCGCTTCAACTGCTCACGGAGATGCGCAGCGATCTGCGCTGAAACTGAGAGGAGACGTATCGGATGCATGGCGAAAACCTACCCCGAAACGGGGATGGGCGTCGAGAAGGAATCACTTTTATTATCATTGAAATTAGGGACTGTAGGTTCCTCAAGATCTACCCTTGCATCTTCGCTACCGCGCGGAGCGTAAAATTACTACTATCGAAACAATCACCTACATCACCCAAACCAACCCATGTCCAACCCATGAAAACGCCTACATCACCTTCGCCCAATCGCTTCACCACTCGGCGCGCAGTCATCCTCGCCAGTTCTATTGCCTCGGTTTTTGCTTCAGTGAAAGCAGGCGGGGCCAGCGCAATCTGGCAGGGAGCCACGGACACGCTTTGGGCGCTCGACAGCAACTGGACCGCTCCGGTTCCGGGGTTGGGCGACACTGCGACGTTTAATGGCTTGGGGAATGGAAATGTGATCCTCGATTTCGGTGTCGGCGGGGTGACTGTGGGTAATCTCACTTTTGATACGTCTTCGGTTGCGGGTTACACGTTGGGCTCGGGTGCGGCTGGCAGTCAGTCGCTCACGCTTGGGAATGCGGGCACGATTTCGCTGACCTCGACGGTCGCGGCGAATCAACTGGTGAATGCGGCGCTCACGCTGGGGAATGATGGGACAGCGCAGACGTTCACCCTGGCTAATGAGAGCACGACGAACTCGCTCACTGTGGCGGGAAGCATCGCGGGCTCCATAGGCTCGGGCGTAAAGACGCTGGCGGTCGCGGGCTCCGGCGCGACTACGCTGAGCGGGACTATTTCAAATGGCACGGGCGGCACGGTGGCAATCTCAAAGACGGGCAACGGGACACTGGCGCTCTCGAATACGGGCAATACTTTCTCCGGCGGCGTGACAGTCGCAGCGGCGGCAGGCGTGGTGACGGCGACGATGGCTGCCGGGACGAATGCGAGCGGCCTCGGCACGGGCGCGGTATCCATCGGCGCGGGCTCCACGGTGAATGTGCAGGCCATAAACACGGTGAATGTGACGAATGCGCTCAATAACGTCTTCACCGGCAGCGGGCTCTTGAAGCTGACGTTTGCCGCGAATACGACGGCTAGAAATACCAGCTTGGGCGACCTCTCCGGCTTCGCTGGCACAATCCAACTGTCGAACCTGGGTGTAACTGGCGACAAGCTGAATACGAACGCCAACATGGTGAATCTCGCCGCCGCGCTCGTGGTGGATAGCGGCAGCACACTTTTCGTGTCAGGCACCACCAGTTTCAACGGCGGCATCTCGCTCAACGGCATCGGCAACAACGAAGGACGTGGGGCCATTCGCATGGGGACGGCCGTGCTGCGCGGCAATATCTCGCTGGCGGGGAGCACCACCATCGGGCTCGATGCCAACACCTATGGCATTCTTACGGGCAACATCTCGGCGGACGGGTTGGCCACGCTGACTTTTGGCGGCTCGCAGGCGGGAAATGGAACGCTGACCGGGAATCTCTCGGATGGCCCTGGGACGCTTTCTTTGACGAAGGCCAACGCAGGCACGCTATGGCTGACGGGGGCGAATAATTACACGGGCGCGACGACGATTACGGGCGGGCGGTTGCAGCTCGGGCTAGGTGGGACGACGGGGTCGCTTTCGCCGAATAGCTCGGTCATCGTCTCCTCGGGTGCGTCGATCACGTTCAATCGTTCAAACGCGATGGCGCTGGGCACAGATTTCGGAGCCATCTCCGGCGCTGGAAATGCGATTCAGAACGGCACGGGCACGACGACTTTCGGCGGCGCGACGGCGCTCACCTACACCGGCATCACGGCGATCAATCGCGGCACGCTGGCGCTGGATTTTGCCGCGCTCGCCACGCCGACGAACATGATCAACAGCGGCTCCGCCCTGCAATTGGGCGGCGGCACGCTCTCGGTGCTCGGCAAGAGCGCAGGCGCGACGGCGCAAACTTTTAACGGCACGGCTTTGACTGCGGGGCGCTCGGTGATTGCACCGAATCGCGGCACGGGAACGTCCACGACGGTGACGCTCGGCGCGCTGACGAGCAGCGCGGGTAGCAGCATTAATTTCACCCCAAATACGGCGTGGGCGAGCGGCGCGAATGCGACGACGGCCGGTGTCGCGTCGGCGACGGAAATCGTAACGGTCACGAGTGTCACTCGCAATGGCACCGCGATCACGATGCCGGGCGCGGGCGCGTTCGCTTACATCGGCGCGAATGTTTTCAACAACACGGGCGCGAGCACGCGCTACGCGGTGGTGCAAGGCGCGGCGGCGGCACCGTATCAAATTGTGGGTGGGCCGCTCTCGACGGCGTTTGCGGTCACTGGTGGAAGCGCGAGCACCGTCTATAGCACGGGCGCCGCGCAGACATTGACAGGTGCGACGACAAACTACGCGCTCATCAGCACTGCCGCTGGGGCGGTCACTATCGCAAACGGCGGGTTTGCCTACACGCTGAACGGCTATCTTGGCACCGCTGCTGGGACGGTCACCATGTCCGGCACGGGCGCTCTGACCATCGGTGCGGAGAAGGATTTTGTGGTAAATAACGCCGCTGCTGGCGGGCTGACGATCAGCTCCGTCATCGCGAACAGTGCAGGCGGCGCATCGAGCGTCACCAACTCTAGCACGAGCACCGGCGTCCTCACACTGAGCGGCACGAACACCTACACGGGCGGCACGTTCTTTAATGGCGGCACGACCATCGTCGTCTCGGATGCCGCTGCGAGCAATAATGCGCCGCTCGGATTCGTCCCGGCGGCAGCCACGCCGGGGAATCTGACGTTTAACGGCGGCACCCTGCAACTTTCTCCGACAGCGGCGATGACGCTGGCTGCGCAGCGCGGTATCAACCTCGGCGCGAGCGGCGGGACGATCAATCTCACCACAGCGTTTGCCGTGACGATGAACTCCATCATCGCGGGCATCGGCGGGTTGACGCTCAATAATAGCAGCACGAGCACTGTAGCCATCGGCGGCGTGAATACCTACACGGGCGGCACGTTCATCAACGGCACCGGCCTTATCGTCCCAGTGAACGTTGCCTCGCCCTTCGGCGTAGGCGGCATCCTCACGCTGAACGGCGGGCAAATGCGCGCGACCACGACGGGAACTGTGACCATCCCGAACCCCGTGAACATCGCGGCGAATACGACATTCCCGACCGCGGCCACGGAGAAATCGCTCATCTTTTCCGGCCCGGCCACGCTCAGCGGAACGCGGACGCTGACCTCCACGGTCGGCAACACGGTCGCGGGCATCACCGTGCAATTCTCGAACGGCATCGGCGAATCCGCAGCACTCAGCGGCCTGACGAAAGCAGGCACGGGCAACCTCACACTCAGCGGGCTGAATACCTTCACCGGCCCGACGAACATCAGCGCAGGGCGCCTTTCCTATACGAAATCCTTCGCCCTTTACGCCAACAACCCAGCGAGCTGGACGGATACGAACATCACCGTCGCCAACGCCGCGACCATGATGCTCAACGTCGGTGGCGTGAATGAATTTACCTCCGCAAACGTAGCGACGATTGCCGGGCTGGGGACGGCGACCGGCGGCTTCCAGACAGGCTCGACGCTGGGGCTCGACACGACGAACGGGAGCCTCACGCACAACGCTGCGATTGTGAATCCGAACGCCGGAGCAAACGCGATCAACCTCCTGAAAATCGGCGCAAACAACCTCACGCTAAATGGCACAAACACCTACACGGGAATAACCACCATCCAGGGCGGCACCGTGTTTGCAAATGGCCCCAGCGCGACTTCGCAAATCATTATCAACGGCGGCACCAACACGACTCTGCAGGTGACCAACCCAGGCGCGACGGGCACAGGGAGCATCAATATCGCGACAGGTGCCACCACTCCGAGCCTCTTGTTCCGGCTGGATGGCGGAGGCAACATTTCATTGCCCAACTCGCTGGTCGGGAACAGCGGCATCACCACAAATATCGACGTGAACAACAACGGCACCGGAACCAACGGTGTCGTCCAGCTCAACGGCATCCCGACCACTGGCATCGGCAATGTCACCTTCAATATCACCGGGGGCAACGGCTACAGCCTGCACATCGCCTCGATATTCGCATCAGGGGGCGCGAATGGTACGACGCTGGTGAATCCGACCACGGCCAGCGTCACCTTCGGAAACATCAGTTCGATTACCAACAACTTTGCCTATAACTGGCAGTTCGATGGAACTGCGACCGGCAACGCCGTGATTGGCGCGATTACCAATGGCAGTGGCCCCCTTTCGGTGACGAAAGCCAACACCAGCATTTGGACCCTCTCCGGGAACAACACCTACTCGGGTGCGACCGCAGTGAACGCAGGCACGCTCATCCTCTCCGGCACGAACACCGGGGCTGGTGCAACGACCGTCGTCGGTGGCACTTTGCAGGCGGGCGCAGATGGCGCGCTGAACCCGAACTCCGCTGTGACGATGACGGATGCGGCGGCGGCTGTTCTCGACCTCAACGGCAAACTCGGCACCATCGCCTCGCTCGCAGGCGGCGGACCTCTCGGCGGTAACGTCACCCTCGGTAGCGGCACGCTCACCACGGGCGATTCGACTTCGACTTCCTACTCCGGAAACATCACCGGCGCGGGCAATCTCGTCAAAGCAGGCACCGGCGCATTCACTCTCGCGACTCCGCAGGCATACACCGGCACGACAGCGGTGAATGCCGGATCGTTGCTGGTGAATAGCACGCTCGCGTCATCCGCCGTGACAGTCGCAGGCGGCACGCTCGGCGGCACCGGCACGGTCGCGGGAACGGTGACCATTAGTGCGGGCGGAATGCTTTCACCTGCCACCTCGACGACAGCAGGCACGATCACCGTTGCCGGCCTCACGCTCGATGCGGGCTCGGGGATTGCGTACGAATTTGGCGGAACAAGCGACCTCGTTGCCGTCACAAGCGCAAACGGCCTGACGCTCAATGGCGGTGCGCTCAGTCTCTTCGCCACAGGCGGAGCCACCCCGCTCGTTACGAACGGAACCTACACGCTCTTTAATTACCTGACTGCCTTCGGCGGCGCGCTCACAAACCTCTCCGTCGCGAACTCGCAGGCGGGCAAAACCTACTCCGTCGCCGACACCGGCAGCACCATCACGCTCACCGTCGGCACTGCGGTATCGACCGATTGGAACGGCGGCGCGGCAGACGGGCTGTGGACCACTGCTGGTAACTGGACCGGTGGCACGCCAAACAGCGTCGGCGCAGTCGCCACCCTCGGCACTACGCCAACCTCGCCGACGAGCATCGCAGTGGACGGCGCGAAGACCGTGGGCTCGATTATTTTTGACAATGCGAACGCCTACACCATCACGGGTGGCGCGACCGACACGATCACGCTGGATAGCGGCATCGCTGCGGCGGTTCTCTCGGTGACTACCGGCAGCCACACGATCAATGCGCCAATCGTTCTGAACGGCCCCGTAAACATCACGCCTGGCGCTGGCACATCACTAACGCTCGGAGGTGTTCTCTCCGGATCAAAGACAGTCACTTACAACGGCGCGGGGACGGTCACTGTGTCGGGTACGAACACGTATTCCGCAGGCACCACGCTCGTCTCCGGCACGCTTAGCCTTGCGAACGGCGCAGCGCTCGGAACCGGCACATTCACCATCAGCGGCGGCACGCTCGACGCAGCCAGCGCTCTCACTCTCACGAATAACAACGCGCAGGTCTGGAGCGGCGACTTCGCTTTCACCGGCAGCAATAACCTCAATCTGGGCACGGGCGCGGTTTCTATCCCGGTTAGCCGGACCGTCACCGTGAACGGAAGCACGCTCACCGTGGGCGGCGCCATCTCCGGTTCCGGTCTTATTAAGGCGGGCAACGGCACTTTGGAACTTACCGGCAATAACACGTTCACTGGCGCGCTGACCGTCAGCGCGGGCACCGTGATTCTTTCCGGCGAAAACTCCGCACGCCCGGCTGCGACGAACGGTCAGACCGTCGTTAACGGCACACTCCAACTCCAGGCGAAGGCAGGCAACACCACGGCGGGCGTCTCCACCGCGCTCTCCGGCGAACGGACTGCCAACCAGCCGCTCTTGCTCAACACCGGCGGCACGCTGCAACTGCGCAGCGACAGCGCCGTCACATTTGCGGGCGCAAACGGCATGGGCGGACTCGGCAGCGCCACCGTCGCAATCGACGTGAACCAGCTCACCGGGGCAGGAACGAACAACGCAATCACCCTCGCGCCCGGCGGCTTCAATGTCAGCGCGACGACCATCAACGTGAGCGGCGGAAACGGCTACTCGCTACGCCTGCCCGCCATCACCAGCGTCGGGGCAAATACCAGCACGTATAACGGAAACAGCGCACCCATCAGCATCGGCACCTACACCGCCAGCGTCACCGGCGCACACGTCCTCGGCCTCGGCGGAACGAACACCGCGAATGTCGTGACGGGCGTCATCTCCAACGGCAGCGCAACCTCCGTGGCTGTGCTCAAAACGGGCAGCAGCTCGTGGGACTTGCAGGGCGTGAGCACCTTCACCGGTGCACTCACCGTCCGCGAAGGTACGCTCACGGTTTCTGGCGGAAAAACCGGGAACATTGGAGCTATCACCGTCGGCGACACCGCGGGACTCAGCGCCACGCTCAATATCTCAACCGGCACTTATCCCCTCGCTGCCAATAATTTCAACGTTGGTAATCAGGCCACCACGCCGGGAACGGCAACCGTCAATCAAAGCGGCGGTGCAGTCTCGTTCACGGGCGGCAATCAGCTTCTGATCGGGCAGAACACGGTCGGAAACACAGGCACCTACAACCTCAGCGGCGGAAGTATCACGACCATCACCAGCGCGACCCGCGGCATCATGCTCGGTGTGAATGCCAACGCGACCGGCATCTTTAACCTTAGCGGCACCGGCGTCCTCAACATGACCGCAGCCTCCGGCGGCGGCGGTAACGCATTTCTCCAAATTGGGCGCTCTGACACTACTACCGCCGACAACACGACCACGCTCTTCAACCAGACCGGCGGCACTGCAAACGTCGGCATTCTCGGCATCGGCGGCGGCGGCACCGGCGGTGTGAATGGTATCAACCTCAGTTCCACCCTCACCCTCACGGGCGGGACTTTCATCGCCAGCACGTTCACGGTCCTTGCAGCGGGTAATACCAACACCGCCACCATCAACATCGGCGGCACCGCAGACGTGACGCTTCCCGCATTCCCGACAGTGCGCGGCACCAGCTCCACTGCGACGATCAATTTCGACGGCGGCACGCTCCGCTCACTCGCCGCGAGCGCCACCTACATGGGCAGCCTCACGAACGCCTTCATCAAGGCGGGCGGCGCAAAGTTCGACCTCGCGAACAACATAACCGTCACCCAAGCACTGCTCGAGCATCCCATCTCGACAGGCGGTGGATTCACCAAAGCGGGTGCGGGGACTTTGACGCTGACGGGTCTGAATAGTTACACGGGGAAATCGACCGTCTCAGCAGGCGGCCTCACTTTCAACACCATCGGCAATGTCGGCGGCGGAGCCAGCACCCTCGGCGCACCGACGACGGTTGCAGAAGGCACCATAGACCTCTCGGGAATCCTTACATACACAGGCGCGGCGACTTCCACGGACCGCGTGATCAACCTGCCCAACCCGGCTGTGGGCGTCACCATCAACAACAGCGGCTCCGGCCTGCTCACGCTGAACGGCGACGTCACCGGCAACTCCTCGAACCTCCTCTACCGTGGAAACGGAAACATCACGATGAACGGGGTTATCCCAGCCACCCATACCGGCACCGTCACCCACACAGATGCCGGCACATTGACCCTCACGAATGCGGCCAACGCCTTCACCGGGGCACTCGTCGTCTCCAAAGCAATCGTGAGCGTGGACACCATCGATAACAAGGGAGTCGCATCCGGCATCGGTGCAGGCACGCTGATCACGCTCGGGCAATCTGGCTTTAATAACACCGGCACCTTCCAGTTCACCGGAGTCGGCGGCGGCTCGACCGACCGCGACATCGACATCCAGAGCAACCTTGCACAAGCCAACGGCGGCATTATCGAAAACACCGTCGCGGGCCAATTGCTCACGCTCAGCGGCAACGTCACCGTGGGCGGCACGGGCACACTCCCGACTCTCGGCCTCACTGGCGTAGGTAACGGCAGACTCAGCGGCAACATCCTCGGCACATCGCCCCTGGCCATCACCAAATCCGGCACCGGCACTTGGACGCTCGCTGGCGCAAACACGCAAACCGGCGTGACCAACGTGAACGCGGGCACGCTCAATATCACCGGCAGCATTAGCGGGAGCGCAGTGACCGTGAACAACACCGGCACCCTCGGCGGCATCGGCTCCACCGGCGCACTCACCGTGAACAGCGGCGGCACCGTCGCACCCGGTCAATCGCCCGGCGTCCTGAGCACGGGAGCCGCGACATTTGCCGCAGGCAGCACGCTGGCAATCGAGGTCAACGGCCTCACGCTCGGCACGCAATACGACCAACTCAGCGTCACCGGCGCGGTGAACATCACAGGGGCCACGCTCAGCCTCAGCGGCTCGTATTTTACCACGCCAGCCATCACGAGCGACCTCTTCACCATCCTGCTCAACGACGGAAACAGCGACGCCATCACCGGTACCTTCGCCGGCCTCGCAGAAGGCGCGCACGCATTCTCCGGCTTTGGGCAAGACTACACCATCAGCTACATCGGCGGAGACGGGAACGACATCGTCCTCACCGCAGTCCCCGAGCCCGGCAGCGCAGTGCTCGTGCTCGGCGGTCTGGCACTCCTCGGCGCACGCCGCCGCCGCCGCATGGAGTGAAAATCACAGATTTACCGGGGCTTCTTGACGGGTGCCCCGGTGGAGTAAGGCTGGAGTTTCTTGACGGGTGCTCCAGCCAAAGGATGGAGGAACTGATGGGGGCGCTACGGGATCATGGTGCGCGACCACAGGACTTTCACGGTGGCGGTGTCGCAGGGGTGCGGCACCGCCACTGACTCTCTTCAATTTTCTAATGAGCAAACGACTTTCACACTTCATCGCCCTCTGGCTCGCGCTAGTCGGAAGCGCCTTTGCGCTCACGAACGGCAATTTTGAAGCGACGCCGTTTTCCACCGGATGGACGATCACGGGAGCACCGGTCGTCACGCCGGGGATCGCGCCGGGCTCCACGCAAGGTGCGCGTTTTTCTACCACGGGGCAGGCGCTTTCGCAGACGGTTGCGTGGGGCGCGGAGTGGTCGCTGGAGAATTACTTCGCCATCCGCTCCACCGGAGTCCGTGCGTATTCCTGCATCATCGGCCTCGGGGCTGCGCCCAACGGGATCAACCTTCGCTACGAAGCGGGTGCGTTCCATGTGTATAATGGGACGACTGCCGCGTGGGTCGCGCTGCCGACGCTGGGCACCGTGCTGGCCTCCGTGGATGCAAATGCTGACGGCGATTTGGACGATGTGGGCGATACAAAGAATGTCTATCGCATCCGCATCACTGGCCACTCGTTCGGCACCGCAGGCTGGAACTACGAGGTCTCGGTGAGCGATGCAAACTCCCCTACATTCACTCGCAACGTCGCAAACCTCACGACCAACCAGAACGCCTCGGGCGCGGCCAACTTCCCGACGCTGATCAAATACAGCGCGGAGTTCGGAAGTAACCCCGGCTATTGGCTCGACGATGTGAAATCGCACGAGGACGCATTGCCTGTCATTCGCTCGTTCCTCACGACGGCGGGCAACATCGGTGGTCCCGGCTTGCCTGCGAGCGCGCAACTCTCGTGGGCCGTGGATGGCGCGGATGCCGTTTCCATTTCGGGAATCGGTGCCGTCGCCACGACTGGCACCGCGACCGTGAGCCCGACGGCGCAGACGACTTACACGCTCTCGGCCACCATCGGCGCTTCGTCTGCCTCCACGGCCACCGTCGTCATCTCGGTCAATGCGGCTCATCCCAGCATCACCGAGTTCCAAGCCGCCGACGGCACCCTCCTCGACGTGGACGGTGACAAGCCCGACTGGATCGAGCTTTTCAACCCAAACGCCTTCACGCTGAACCTCGCGGGCTACCAGCTCACCGACACCGCCACACCGGGCGACAACTGGATCTTCCCGCAGACGAACCTCGCGCCCGGCGGCTACGTCGTCGTCTTTGCATCGGGAAAAAACCGCGCCATCTCCGGCGCGCAGCTTCACACCGACTTCAACCTCGCGGCCAGCGGCGAATACCTTGCGCTGCACGCGCCCGGCGGCGTGCTCGTCCAGCAGTTCCCGGCGGACTATCCCACGACGCAGAAGTTCCCGAAGCAATACGCCAACACCAGCTACGGGCTCCTCGGTGGACTCGCGAAGTATTTCAAACCCTCCACGCCCGGCGCAGCGAATGGCTCAGGCTTCGACGGCGTGGTGGAAGACACGAGCTTTTCGATAAAGCGCGGCATCTACTCGACCGCGCAGACGGTCGCCATCACCACCGTCACACCCGGCGCGCAAATCCGCTACACAACCACCAGCGCGGAACCTACCGCGACGACGGGCACGGTTTACACCGCTCCGCTCACCATCTCCGCGACGACCACGCTGCGGGCCGCGGCGTTCAAGACGAACTTCGCGCCGACGAATGTGGACACAAACACTTACATCTTCCCCGCCGATGTGGTGACGCAGGCGACGATGAGCACGACCATCACACAGCACGCGACGTACGGGCCGCAGATGGTCGCCGCGCTCACCGATTTGCCGAGCATCTCCGTGGTCACGCCCGGCACCATCGTGAACGGAGCCGACACCGTCTGCTCGTTCGAGTTCATCCCCACCGTCGGTGCGGGAGTGCAGGAAAATGCCGGCGTCGAGCTGTTCGGCGGCGCATTCACGAACTTCGCGAAGAAGAGCTTCCGCTTTAAGTTCAAAGCCGACTTCGGCGCGACGAGCATCAAGATTCCCGGCCTTTACGCCAACCACGCGCACGGCTGGAAACCGATTGAAGAGTTCGACGAACTCGAAGTCCGCAGCGGCTCGCACGACATGGCGCTGCGGGGATTCTATATGTCGAATCCTTTCACCGATGCGACGATGCTCGACGCCGGAAACTGGAACCCGCACGGACGCTTTGCCCACATGTATATCAACGGCGTTTACTGGGGCATGTTCCACGTCCGCGAGCGATGGGACGCGGACCTCCACACCGCGTATCTCGGCGGACCATCGAGCGACTTCGAGAGCATCAACGGCAACCTCAACGTCGGCGGCTGGGCCGACCCCGGCGACCCGTACGACGGCGACGGCGCATCATGGACGCGCATCAAATCGCTCCGCACCAACTACACGCAACTCAAGCAATACATGGACATGCGGAGCTACGTGGACTTCCAGCTCATGTACATGTTCGGAACCAGCGAGAACGAATGGCGGAGCACCGGCCCGAAAGACATCGGCAGTGGCGCGAAGTACATGATGAACGACTCCGACGGTTTCCTCGCCACGGCAGCCTACGGCGCGCTGGCTGCGCAAAACACAAATCGCGCTGCGACCCGCTCCAATCCCGCCGCCGGCAGACAAGTTGGCGACGGCCCCGGCGGCGTCTTCAGCCAGCTCTGGCAGGAAGGACACGTGGACTACAAAATGTTCCTCGCCGACCGCATCCACGCGCTCTTGTTCAACAACGGCGCGCTCACCGTCGGGAAAACCCAGGCGCGTCTCACCGGACTCTGCAACGAAATCGAACGCGCATTTTACGCCGAAGCCGCACGCTGGAGCACCGTCAGCGCCACACAATATCGCACGCCGTCCACATGGGCCACCGAGCGCGACAACATGCTCAACAACTGGCTGCCAGCGCGCGGCCCCATCTACATCGGCCAACTGCAAGGCGCGGGCTACTACCCCACGACCGCCGCGCCCGCGTTCGCCAGCGCCACCGTCGCAAATGGAGCCACCGTGAGCTTCCCCGTCAGCGGCGCCACCGTCTATTTTACCAAAGACGGGAGCGACCCGCGCCTGCCCGGCGGCGGCGTCAACCCGAGCGCGACCGTCGCATCGAGCACGACCATCAACGGCAACACCTGGCTCCGCGCACGCGCACTTTCCGGCGGAGTTTGGAGCGCGCTGAACGAGTCGTATCTCACCGTCACCACCCTCGCACCGGGCGACGTGCTCTTTTCCGAAATCCACTACAACCCGCAAGGCGACGACGACGCCGAGTTCCTCGAATTGTGGAATCCCACGACGCACGCCATCAACATGCGCGGCGCGAAATTCACTGCCGGGATCAGCTACGACTTCCCCGACAACCGCGACATCCCGCTCCCGCCCGGCGGACGGCTCATCCTCAGCGGCAACCTCTACGCTTTCCAAAAACGATACGGCATCAACGTACCCGTCGAGGGCGTGTATTTCGACAGCCTCGGCAACGACGGCGACACCCTCACGCTCGCCCTCGGCGCGACCCCGCTCTTTTCCATCAACTACCAAGACGTGGCCCCGTGGCCCGACAACGCCGACGGCGACGGCTACAGCCTCGTCCTCGCAAACCCCGCCGCCGCCACGCTCGCCACGAGCTGGCGCACCAGCACCGCCATCAACGGCAACCCGACCACCAGCGACACCGCGCTCCCCTTCACCGGCACCGCCCTCGCCGATGCCGATAATGACGGCATCCCCGCGCTGCTGGAGCATTTCTTCTCCACCAGCGACACGACGCTCAACGCATCGCCCATCGTCGCCAGCCGCGCCCTCGACGGCCGCCTGCAAATCACCTTCCCCCGCCGCCTCGCCGCCGACGATCTCGCCGTGAACGTCGAAGTCAGCACCGACCTCGTAAACTGGACCGCCGACGTGACGCGCACCGCGCACTTCAACAACGGCAACAACACCGCCACCGAAACCTGGACCGCCAACGCCGCAAGCAACGCGCAGTTTATGCGCGTCCGCGTGGTGAAGTAGGGCGCACTTTCACGCTTGGCCCGTCTCGCCGGTTTCGCCAAGATTCCCGGCATGACAGTCCCGCAGACCGAAATCATCATTTCCAAAGACGGTGAAGAGTTGCTCCGCAAGACCGTGCCGCCTGGCGAATACGTCATCGGGCGCAGCGCGGAATGCGAACTCGTTGTGCCGACCGACCTCATCTCGCGTCGCCATGCGAAGCTGACGATTCAATACTACGAGACGTTTATCGAGGATATGGGGAGCAGCAACGGCACGTTCGTTGCCGGGGAGCGCATCTCCGAATACACGCGCTTCTATCCTGGGCAGTCGGTGACGCTCGGTAGCGTGGTCGTGGAGTTGCGGCGGACAAAAACGGAGGACCCAGCGCAGACGATGTCGCCGCACAGCGAGGCGGTGCAGCGCCTCGTGCCGACGGCATTTTTGCGCGAGCAAAAGTACAGCGTCGGCGCAGTGATCGCGCAGGGCGGGATGGGCGCGATCCTCGACGCACAGGAAAACACGCTGCGCCGCAAGGTGGCGATCAAGCGGATGCTGAACAGCACCGACAGCGATCAGCTCGCGCGATTTATCGAGGAGGCGCAGATCACGGCGCAGCTCGATCATCCGAACATCGTGCCCGTTTACGAGCTGGGTGTGGATGCACAGGAGCAGGTGTTTTACTCGATGAAACTGGTGCGCGGCATCACGCTTCACAAGGTGCTCGGCCTGCTCGCGCAGGGCGTGCCGGCGACCGTGCAGAAGTACCCGCTCGCGGCGCTGCTGGGCATTTTTCAAAAGACGTGCGACGCGCTGGCGTTCGCGCACAGCAAGGGCGTGCTGCACCGCGACTTGAAGCCCGAGAACATCATGCTCGGCGAATACGGCGAGGTGCTGGTGATGGATTGGGGCCTCGCCCGCGCTGGAGGGCAGAACCTCGGCGGGCCAAACCGCACGCTCGTCCGCAGCGCACGCCGGGAGGACGCGGCGCAAATGACGATGGTCGGCATGGTGCTCGGCACGCCGCATTACATGGCACCCGAGCAGGCGCGCGGGGAGACGGACCGGTTCGACGCGCGGACGGACATCTACGCGCTGGGGGCGATCCTTTACCACATCCTCGCGCTGGAGTTGCCGGTGAAGGGAGACGACGTCGGCGAGGTGCTGCGCAGCGTGGCGAATGGCGAAGTGGCACCGTTCACCTCCACGGCGAAGAATCTGCCTGCGGGAAAGACGTTCCCGCATTTGCCGGACGGCAAAATCCCGCCCGCCCTCGCGAAGATCACGCGCTGTGCGATGGCGCTAAACATGGCCGACCGCTACGCGACGGTGCAGGAGTTGCAGACGGCGGTGGAGGAGTTCCAAGGCGGCATGGCGACAGGCAGCGGTAACAGCGCGGCGAAAACGCCGTGGCTGCTCTACGCAATCATCACGACGCTCGCGGCTGCGCTGGCACTGGTGCTGGCAATGCCGCGGTGATCGCCTGCGGGTGCGCTGGCAGAGCGTCTCGCATCCGCGAAGACTTTTTGGTTCTCCCAGCGGCAGGATGTTGACACACTCCGCACATGACTGTCCCGCAGACAGAGATCATCATTTCAAAAGACGGCGCTGAAGTGGAGCGCCGCGTGGTCGCGCCGGGTGAATACATTATTGGGCGCGGGGAGGACTGTGCGTTTCAGGTCATCGGTGAGAAAGTCTCCCGGCATCATGCTCGGCTTTTTGTCAGCTATCAGGACTGGTCTATCGCCGACCTCGGGAGTGCGAACGGGACTCAGCTCAATGAGGAGCCCGTGGGCGAGGCGGCGGTGAAGGTTTGGCCTTCCCAAATCATCCGCGTGGGCGAAGCCACTATTGAGCTTCGTGCCCTCTCGCAGAGCGACCTGGATGCCACGCTCATGCCCATGCAGGAGGCCGTGCGCAGGCATCTGCCGCCGGAGCTCCAGAGCACGCGCAGATACCAGATCGGCAAACAAATCGCGCAGGGCGGTATGGGCGCGATTCTTTCCGCAGCGGACCAAGGGATTCGCCGCGAGGTGGCGATGAAGGTGATGCTCAAGGCGATGGACCCCGGCGACATCCTGCGGTTCATCGAGGAGGCGCAAGTGACCGGACAGCTTGAGCACCCGAGCATCGTCCCCGTTTACGAGCTGAGCGTGAACGAGCAGGGCGAAGTCTTCTACACGATGAAGATGGTGCGCGGCATCACGCTGAAAAAGGTGATCGAACTGCTGGCGAAGGGCGTCGGCGACGTGGCGAAAAAATACCCGCTCGCAGCGTTGCTCACCATTTTCCAGAAAGTGTGCGACGCCATCGCGTTTGCGCACAGCAAGGGAGTCATCCACCGCGACCTCAAGCCCGAGAACATCATGCTCGGCGACTACGGCGAAGTGCTGGTGATGGATTGGGGCCTCGCCCGGCTCGTCGGCAGCACCGAGCGAGCGACCGTCGTGCGCTCCGCAAAGGCCGACGAAGGCGACGCGATGCGCACGCAAACCGGCACCATCATGGGCACGCCCACCTACATGTCGCCCGAGCAAGCGCGCGGTGAAATCGAGAACCTCGACGCCCGCTCGGACATCTACGCGCTCGGGACGATCCTCTTCGAGTTGTTGCACCTGCGCCCCGTCGTCACCGGCGCGGAAGTCATGCAAATCGTCAGCAAAGTGCAGCGCGGCGCAGTCGAGTGGGGCACCGACAAGACGCAAATCCCCGCATCGCTCCTCGCCGTCTGCCGCAAAGCCCTCGCGCTCTCGATCACCGCCCGCTACCCGCGCGTGGAGGACTTGCAAGCCGACCTGCTCGCCTTCCAAAACGGCTTCGCCACCAGCGCGGAGAAAGCGGGCGCGTGGAGGCAGATCAAGCTGCTCATCAAACGCAACAAAGCGGCTAGCATCGGCGCCGCCGCCGTGCTCGCGGTGAGCATCGCTTTCACCGCGAAGGTGGTTTCCGAAGGCCGCCGCGCCGAGCGTGCGCTGGAAAAGCTCGGCGCGGCGGCGCCCTCGCTCGCCGCACAAGCGCGCACGCTCGTCGCGAGTCGCAAGCTCGATGAGGCGGTCGAGAAGCTGGACTTTGCGCTGACCATCGCGCCGGAGAATGCGGACTTTCACCTCCAGCGCGCGAATGTCCTGCAAGCCGCGCTCCGGCTCGATGAAGCCGCTGTCGGCTACCGCCGTGTGCTCGCGCTGCGCAAAGGCGACGCCGCTGCCACGACGAACCTCGCACTTTGCGAAAAGCTCTCCGCGCGCGGCGGCGAACTCTCTTCCGGCGATCTGCAATCGCTCCTGCGCACCATGCTCGATCAAAAGCGCGACGCCGAAGCCGCACCGCTCGCGCTCCGCCTCGGCCAAGGCGCCGCCGTTATCTCCGCCGCGATTGATGAGGCGCTCAGCGGCTGGAAGACCCTCGCGGGCTGGAAGAGCATTCCGCGCGTGAGCCGCCTGGGCGACGGCAGTTACTCTCTTAATCTCAGCGGCCTCGGCCTCGCCGATCTCACCCCGCTCGCGAAACTGCGCGACCTGCCGATTTCCGAACTTAACATCGCGGAGAATCCTGTCGCCGATCTTTCTCCCCTCGCGGGCCTGCCGCTGCGCTCGCTCAATGGCTACCATTCGGGCATCACCTCCCTGCTTCCCCTCCGCGGGATGCCCCTCCGCTCGCTGGCGATTGTAAAATGCACGGGCGTCACCTCACTCGATGGTCTCCAGGGCGTGACACTGGAAACCGTGGATATCCAGAACACGAAGGTGGCGGATATCACTCCGTTGCACGGCGCCCCGCTCAAGAAACTCACCTTTGGATACTACAGCAAAGTTGTGACACTCGCGGGGCTGGAAGGCGCACCGCTCCATACTCTCACGGTCGTGGCTTTTAACAACTCGCTCGCGGACATCTCCGCCCTCCGCGGCTCGCCCGTGCGCGAAGTGAGCTTTCTGAGTTGTCCGCACATCAAAGACTTCTCGGTGCTCACGACCTGCCCGAAACTCGAAATCATCAGCTTTGACGCCAAGGCGCCCGGCACGCCCGCGCTCCGCGCGATGACGCACCTCAAGGTGACGCTGGATGACGGGCGCATCCTGCCGATGGCGGAGTTCTGGAAGGAATACGACGCAGAGAAAGCCAAACCAAAATGACCATTCCACAGACCGAGATCATCATCCGTAAAGACGGCACCGAGTTGGAGCGCCGAGTGGTCGCGCCGGGCGAATACATCATCGGGCGCGGGGAGGACTGCGCGTTTCAGGTCATCGGAGAGAAAGTGTCGCGACATCACGCGCGCGCAGTGGATCAGCCGCATCCTTGGCGAGCAGCAATACAACGACCGCAAGAATGTCGCCGGGGGAATCTGGAGCAGCATGGCGCACTACCAAACGGTCGCGCTCGCGGGCTCGGCAGTCGGGCTGGGACCACTCGGGCAGGAGCTCGCGGAAGCAAATGAGTCGAAGGACAAACAGAAAGTTGAGCAGCCGAAGTTGGCGGAAACGGATCAGAAAATCGCCATCGGCAAAGATGGTGCAATCACGATTCCGGCAGTCGCTTTCAGCAAGCCTTCCGGCCACTTCGCGGCGATGAAGAGTTTCGCAGGCGGCATGCAAATCCACGGCACCGGCGGCTTCAAAGCCGAATACGCCGTCGAGGTGCCGCAGGCCGGAAAGTACGTGCTGACCGCCCGAGTGGTGACGGTGCAAGAGGGGCAGAAGTTTCGGCTCGCCGCAAACGACGCGAAGGCACCGGTCGAAATCGCAGTGCCCTACACCATCGGCAAATGGCAGCAAACGCAGCCGGTAGAGTTCGCGCTCGCGAAGGGGAAGAACGTGATTCAGGTCGCGCTCGCAGACGGTAGTCGCGGAGTGAGCATCAAAGAGTTCACGCTCGCACCGGTGAAATAATCCAACTTACAACTCAACAACCAAACCACCATGACACAGAACCACATCACACGCCGGGCCTTCGTGCTCACCACACTTGCACTCGCATCGTACACCGCCTCGGCAGCCGACCTGCCCGGCGGCAAGCCTGCCGACATGACGAAGCCCGTCCAGGTCTTCATCCTCATGGGTCAGTCCAACATGGTCGGCCTCGGCAAAGTCACCGGACCCGATGGCTCGCTGGAGTTCGCGGTGAAGGAAAAGAAAAAGTATCCCTTCCTCGTGGACGAAGCGGGTGCGTGGGCTGAGCGCAAGGACGTGCGCTTTGCCCGCGTGATGTCCGGTCGCGGCGGCGACATGCAACGGCTCAACAACGAGTGGATGACCGTCAAGACCTGCAAGACCATCGGGCCGGAGTTCGGCATCGCGGAACCCCTCGGCAATGCCGTCGCGGAACCCGTGCTCATTTTGAAAAGCTGCATCGGCAACCGCAGTCTCGGCTGGGACCTCCTCCCTCCCGGCAGCGAGCGCACTGAGTTTGTCGTCAAAGACAAAGCGGGCGTGGAAAAGAAGATGATCTATGCCGGCTACAAGGAGAAACCCGACTCATGGGAAGCGGATCCCGCCAAGGGTCTCAAAACCGAACCCCCATCACCGTGGGTGGATAAAGCGGGCAAGCCGATCGAATGGTATGCCGGCAAGCAGTGGGACGACGACATCAGCTACGCCAAGACCGTCCTCACCGAGCTCGATAAACACTACCCCGGCGCGACGAAGTATGAAGTCGCGGGATTCTTTTACTGGCAGGGCGAGAAGGACGCCGGCAACCCCGGACACGCCGCGACCTACGAGAAAAACCTCGTGCATTTCATCAAGACCGTGCGCAAAGAATTCAATGCACCGAATGCGAAATTCGTTCTCGCCACGATGGGCGAATCCGCAAAGGGCGGCGGTGGACTTGGCGGAGAGATTCTCAACGCGCAGCTCGCCGTGGACGGCACCACCGGGAAGTATCCCGAGTTCAAAGGCAACGTCGCGACCATCTACACAAACCCCATGGCACAAGGCGGCAGCGGCAACGGACACTACGGCGGCAAGGCCGAGGTTTACATGGATGTAGGCGAAGCCATGGGCAAGGCGATGGTCGAACTGCTGAAGAGCAAGTAGGCCAATGCGCGAGGCAAAGCTCCTTGTGTTGTTGCTTTTCGCAACGTCAGCCGCCGCGCCCGCCGCTCCCGACGCCGCGAGGAAAGTCCTCAGCGAATATTGCACCGACTGCCACGACGCCGCAGAGCAGAAGGGCGACATCCGGCTCGATCATCTCGATGGTCTCGCGCTGGATGCACGGCTCGATCTGCTCAACCGCGTACAGGAACAGGCCTATCTCAAACACATGCCTCCTCCCAAAAAGAGGCAGCCGTCTGAGGAGGAACGGCAGCAGTTGCTCGCCTGGGTGTCGGCGGAGCTGAAGGTTCACAAGGCCTCCAAGCTGGAGGGCAAGCTCAGCAAGCCGGAATACGGCAACTACGTGGAGCATGAGAAATTGTTCTCTGGGGAGTATTCAAACCTCCCCGGCTCCACCCCCGACCGGCGCTGGCTCATTAGCGAGTTCATCTTCAACGCCAAGATTCAAAGGATGCTCGGCAACATCACCATTGAATCATGGAAGGGCGGACGGGTGCCCGTGCTGGGTGGCGTAAAAGTCCAGAACCTCAGCCTCAGCAATCCCTTCCTGCTGCCGTCCGTCTCAGGAGTGCGCTACTACGCCAACGAGGATCTCACCGGCGGGCACCTCTCGAGCATGCTGACCAATGCTCACAAAATCTCCGAATACATCACGGACACCCTCGTGAAGCGGAAGGGTAGCAAGAGCTTCCCGGCCATCGGCCAAATCATGGCCCTCGAAGATCTGCAGCAGGCAACGCTCGCGGCGAGGCGCGAATTTCTCAGCACCCGGCTCGCAGGACTCTGCGAGGAAATTTACGGTGCAAAAAATGCCGCGATGCTTCCCCGCTTCCAGCCGGTCGTCCTGAATGAGGTGAAGAAACTGGCTGACGGGGAGACCTACAAGAAAGCGCCCATCCATGTCGCCCAAAACCTCCTGAAGGATCTCGAAGGCGACACACTCGTTTTCGAGCTCCTGGGTGATCCGGAGAGTCGGAAAAAATCCGACGAGGAACTCCGGGAACTGTGCGAGCGCACCTGGTTTTATTTTGGTGATGACCCGCGCACCATCCAGGGACGCATGACCATCCTTCGGGATTACTTCTCCGATTTCCGCCAGCTCGCACTCACCGCGAAAGGCAAGCAGAAGGCGGGCGCCTCCAAGCCGCTCCCCGACGCGGAAACGAAGGTGATCCAAGCCTCCATCCTCAAGCACCGTGCCCAGAGTGACACCTATTCCGCGCTCCTCGAAAAGTGCATGGCGGGCTGGGAGAGCGAATGCAAACAGGCCCGACTCGATGCCCCGCCCACGCCGGATTCGCTGCTCGGCGAGTTAATCAACCAGTTGTTCAGCGCCATTCTCGATCGTTCGCCTGATTCTGCGGAAGCCCGCGAGTATCTCGACCTTTCCCGGACCTACATCCAGAAACTCGGCAAACTAAAGGCCATCCAGAAACTGATCCAAACGCTGGTTCTCTCCAGCGAGTTTGCCTACCGGCAGGAGTTTGGCTGTGGTGCCGCGGATGCAAACGGACGGCGCATGCTCTCCCCGCGCGACGCCAGTTACGCCATCGCCTATGCCCTCACCGATCAATGTCCGGACCCGGAACTCACGCAGGCCGCAGCCTCGGGCAGGCTTTCCACGAGGGAGGATTACAAACGGGAAGTGACCCGCATCCTCGCGGATCGGAGCAAAATCTATCTGATCGATCCCATTCTCGCCGACAAAGGCTTCCGCGAAAACACCACCGACCTCCCCGTCCGCAAACTTCGTTTCTTCCGCGAGTTTTTCGGCTACCCGGCCGCCATCACCATCTTCAAGGACGAGAAACGCTTCGGCGGTGACCGTCTCAGTGACGCCACGGATCGCCTGCTCAGTGAAACCGACCGGACCGTCGAACACATTCTCAAGCAGGACAAAAACGTCTTCGAGGAGCTGCTGACGACGGACAAGTTCTACGTTTACCACGACGGCGACAACGCGCGGATGCAGGCCGCCTCCGACCGAATCAAGTCCATCTACGCCTACTTCAAAGACCTCGACTGGCGAAAATTCAAAAAGGAGGACCTGCTCAAGCACGCCGATTTTCTGAGGAAGGTGAAGATGCGGGGCGTTGACCCCGACAAGCTTGAGGCCCGCAACCGTCAGGGTTCGACCATCGAACTTTTCAAACTGTCCATGGAAAGCATCACGGCGCGATTGGACAAGGGACAGAAGGAAGCGGCCCCGTTCGACCTCTACCGGGGATACGGCTACGATTTCATGATGGGCTATAACGTGTCCAAGTTCTTCAACATCCCAATGGACAACTGGGATTACCTCGCCGTCCAGCCGGGGAAGGTCGCCCATCGCAAAGGCATTCTGACGCATCCGGCCTGGCTCATCGCCCACGCCAAAAACACCGAGACCGATCCCGTGCATCGCGGCAAATGGGTACGCGAGAAACTGCTCGCCGGCACCATCCCCGACGTGCCCATCACCGTTGACGCAAAAATCCCCGAAGACCACGGCAAATCATTGCGGGACCGCCTCGCTTCCGCTTCCGAAGTCACCTACTGCTGGAAATGCCACGTGCAGATGAACCCGCTCGGATATGCCTTCGAGAGCTATGATGATTTCGGCAGATTCCGAACCGAGGAAGCCCTCGAGTATCCGGATCAGGTCATCAAGAAAAGCCCCGACAAATGGACGCTCCTCACCGATACCCGCGACGTTTACAAAACGGTGCCGGTCAATGCAGCCGGATCTCTTGAAGGAACCGGCGACGAGAAGCTGGACGGCGCCATCAAGGACGCGCAGGAACTCGCTGAACGCCTTGGCAAATCCCGCCGGGTCCGCCAGTCCATCATCCGTTACGCCTTCCGTTATTTCATGGGTCGGAACGAGACCCTCTCCGATTCGCAAACCCTCATCGCGGCTGAGAAAGCCTATGCGGAAAGCGGCGGGAGCTTCGATGCCGTGATCGTATCCCTGCTGACCTCCGATTCCTTCATTTATCGCAAACCCGTAGAAAGCTAACGCCATGAACAACCGAAGAGAGTTTATTTTAAAGTCCATCCTTGGCACCGGTGCCATGGCGCTGGCTCCGTCCTTCAATCAACTGTTTGCCGCACCCAATGCGGCGGGCATCCCGAGGCGTTTCATCTTCATTCGCAAATCCAGCGGGCTGCGTCCCCTGGAATCGGCCCTGCCGACGTTTTCTGAAAAGGACAAGGCCCGCGACACCGCCAAGGAGCCACTGGAGGTGGACCTCGACAAACACGAATTGCCCGTGTGGTTGCAGGGACTCACGCCGCACAAGGAGCACCTCACGATCCTTCAGGGCCTCTCGGCAATGATGAGTGAAAACGTCCATTACTCGTTTTCGTCGGTCATGGGCTGTTTCAAATCCAATCGGAACACCCTCAGTGCCATCAAGCGCACGACCATAGACTTCGAACTCGCCAGGCTCTTTCCCTCGCCCTTCGGCCACGTCGAACTCTCCTTCGCAGCGGACCGCACCGGAATTGTCTCGGGCTACTCCGCGCCCGCTCCGCAGACCCGGAACTACTGCTACGCGGACCCCGAGACCGCGCGATTCGAGCTGTTCAAATCGGTCCTCAACCCGGATGCAGTCAACTCCGACAATGACATGCTTTCCTTTCTTCAAAGCAAGGAAGGCTTGAAGGCCATCGGCATTGGTGGGCGCGAAAAACAGCGCCAGGAAATGCAGATTGAGTCCATCGAAGCCATCCGTGAGCGCAACAAGAAGCTAATCTCCCTCTCGGGAACGCTCTCGAAGCATCTCCCCAAGCTGGCTCCGGTTCACGCCAACGGCGGCCCCGACGCAACCACTCCGGAGAAACAGGCCGCCATGACGGATGTGTTGATCGCCGCCTTGACCGCTGGCCTGACGAACGTGGTCACCTACACCATCGATGATCTCGGCACGCCCATCACCGGCCTGCCGGGCAACGAAACCGACCGCATCGGCATCCACCCGTTGGGCCACGATGAAGCGTTCGGAGGCGTGCCTGCATGGAAGACCCGCGAGCAGATCCGGATCAGCCACGTCAACCAGATCAGAACCCTCGTCGAAAAGCTCAAGAAGCAGCCGGAGGGCAACGGCACGATGTTCGACAACACGATGATCATGTATTTCCCCGAGAATGGTGAAACCCACCATGGCATCGGCTTGGAGTCGCCGTTCATCATCATGGCCGGTGCGAACTGCAATTTGAACATCGGCCGCCGTTACATCCGCCTGCCATTTCACGGCACCGA
Source organism: Chthoniobacteraceae bacterium (assembly GCA_947471505.1). Lineage (GTDB taxonomy): Bacteria > Verrucomicrobiota > Verrucomicrobiia > Chthoniobacterales > Chthoniobacteraceae > SXWH01. The sequence goes on from CANIWM010000051.1 coordinate 45,337, forward strand.
AGGCCACAAGACGCTGGGCAACTGGTACACTACGCTGCTCAACGCCCACGGAAATCCCATCAAGCACTACGGCGATTTGGACCTCGAGATGGCGCGCAAGAAGTTCGACCAGACCGGCGCGATCAAACAGCTCATGGCATAAAACGAAGCGAGCCATTCCTAATGTGCGAGCGTTCAGCAGGAGAAACCACCAACATCGACAAACAATGAAGCAGAACCCAATCACCCGCAGAGTTTTTGCTCTGTCATCCATCGTGCTCACCGCGCTGGCCTCGTCATCCATTGCCACCGCATCGGCGGCGGAAGCGCCCATCCCGAAGCCGGATGGCAAACCGGCTGATATGACGAAGCCGGTCCAGGTCTTCATCCTCATGGGCCAGTCGAACATGGTCGGCCTCGGGAGGATTAACGCTGGCGACAAAGGCAAGCCTGAGGGGGCTCTGGAGCATGCCGTAAAGACCAAGATGCAATATCCCTATCTCGTGGATGATGCCGGCAATTGGTCGGAGCGCAAAGACGTCCGCTTTGTGCGGATGATGCAGGGAAACGGATTGATGAACAACGAGTGGATGGGAATCAGGACAGGCACCATCGGGCCGGAGTTCGGGATCGGACATGTGGTCGGCAATGCGGTCGATGCACCGGTGATGATTCTCAAGAGCTGCATCGGCAACCGCGCCCTTGGCTGGCACCTTTTGCCGCCGGGAAGCGAGCGTTTTGAAGAAGGGGACAATGTGTATGCCGGTTACAGGGATGCCCCCGCTTCATGGCCCAAAGGGACCGAGCCAACTCCGCCCGAGATCAAAGCCGGGGAGAGGACTGTAACCCTGAAGGGCGACAAACCGGACGGCTGGTACGCAGGAAAACAGTACGACGATGACACAGCAGATGCGAAGATCGTGCTCGCGGACCTCGACAAACACTACCCCGGCGCGAAGAGCTACGAGGTTGCCGGCTTCTTTTACTGGCAGGGCGAAAAGGACGCCGGCAATCCCGTCTGGGCGGCTCGCTACGAGAAGAATCTAGTCCAGTTCATCAAAGCCGTGCGCAAGGATTTCAGTGCCCCCAACGCCAAGTTCGTGCTCGCCACGATGGGTGAATCCGTAAAAGGCAGCGGCGGCAACGGCGGCAAAATCCTCGAAGCCCATCTCGCCGTGGACGGCGCCACCGGCAAGTATCCCGAGTTCAAAGGCAACGTCGCCACCATCTACACAAACCCCATGGCCCAAGGCGGCAGCGGCAACGCCCCCTACGGCGGCAAGGCCGAGGTTTACATGGATGTCGGTGAAGCCATGGGCAAGGCGATGGTGGAGCTGCTGAAGAACAAGTAGTCGACCATCACTCGGATCATATTTCCGGTTCTGCTTGGGCCGCGTGCCGTGCGTCGGGCAGCCGTGCCAAAAGCCGCCATTACGTGCAGATTCGCGCCTTTAACCCTAAAAACGGCAGTTGAACGGATTTTCAGAGAAAAATGAGCCTTGGACGGGTGAGTGATTTTCAACTGCTCCGCAGTTGGCAATTTCCAGAGTAAAATACCCTATTTTTCGGCCTCAAAAACGGGGTCAACTGCCGTTTTTAGG
>CANIWM010000052.1 GCA_947471505.1 Chthoniobacteraceae bacterium
CCTAAAAACGGCAGTTGACCCCGTTTTTGAGGCCGAAAAATAGGGTATTTTACTCTGGAAATTGCCAACTGCGGAGCAGTTGAAAATCACTCACCCGTCCAAGGCTCATTTTTCTCTGAAAATCCGTTCAACTGCCGTTTTTAGGATTACTCGCGCCGATGGTGCGCACGTCACGGCCTGCGGGAGTCTTCGTGCGCAGCGTGGAGATGCCGTTAGCGCGGAACCAGTAGTCGCTCGTGTCGGCGAGCCAGAAGGCGTGGTAGTCGAGCGTCACGTCCACGTTTTTCGCGGGCTTGGCGCTGAACGAAAGGCGGGCGTCGTGGAGGTTGCGCCAAGAGAACTCGTCAATGAATCCGTATTTCTCGTGGTTCGACGCGAAGAGGTTTTGGAACGACTCGGAGCTTCCGTCGCCGGGATTTTTGTCTCCGGTGGCGTAGTTGTATTCGAGCGCGAGACGCGGCTTCCACTCCGCGCTGGTGAAGGTGTAGCCGACGTTGGTGTGCGTGGCGAAGGCGCTGTGGTCGAGCTTTGTGGAGGTGCGATTGCCCGTCCACACGTCGCCAAATTGAGACGCAAACTCGGCGGTGTAGTCCCAATTTCCAAACGCGCCGGGCGTGGATTTCCAGCGCGTCCCGAGCGTCGTCGTGCGCTGCGCGGGGCCGTTGCCAGCGCCGTGGGCACCGAGCTTGTTCACCGGGTCGAGGTCGGGCTGGTCGTCCGATTTATCGCGATGGAGCGCGTAGAAGTCGGTCGTCTGGAAGCCTAGCGCATCGGTGGTGAGGTAGAGCCCGAAGAGATTGTCGGCGGTGTCGCTGTCGTTAAACGTGTCCTCTTTAATCTGCACCGGGCGGCCCGCAAAAGCATCCAGCGTCCAGCCCTTCGCGGGTTGCCAGCGGACTTTCGCGGCGTCGAAGGTGCGGCCAAAATTTGCCCACTGCGAATCCGCCAGCACGCGGCGGTCGCCGTAGCTGAGTGTCTGTCTGCCGAGCGTGAGTGTGAGCTTCGTCGGGTCGCCCAGCTCGATGTATCCTTGGCGGAGATCGAAATGATCGTCGCCTTCGTTGCCGCGCAGTCCGGGAGTGTTTACGCGGTCGGAGTCAAACTCGCGCGTGTCCTGGACTTGCGCGTAGAGCTTCAACCAAGGCGCAGGCTTCACGGCGAGGCCGATGCGCAGACGGGTGACGGCCCAAGAGTCGTCGTTGTCGTCGTTGGAGCGGTCGTCGAAGTCGCGGTTGTTGGATCTCGCCTCAAAGCGCGCTCGCGCCTCGAAGTCCAATGTGAAAAGCCCGTCGGCAAAGCTGAGTGGGTTCGGCTTTTTCACCTCGGGTTTTGTCGTTGGCGTGCCAGCAAAAGCGGACGCCGTGATGAGCAGCGCGATGCTGCCGTTGATGATGTGTGTGTTCATTTTTAGGATTTGGAAAGGCCCCAGCGTTTGCGCAGGAAGGTTTCCCACGGGGCGAAGATGACTTTGTCGGCGGCGAAGCCGATGAAGATGATGAGCAGCATGAGGCCGACGACTTGGTCCATCGCGTGCAGCTCGCGCCCGTAGTGCAGCAGGTGGCCGAGGCCGAAGCCGCTGAGGATGGTGACGTAAATCTCCGCCGCCATGAGCGAGCGCCAGGCGAAGGCCCAGCCTTGCTTCGTGCCGCTGACGATGTGCGGCAGCGACGCCGGAGCCAGCACGCGGAACCACAGGTGAAAACCGCTGGAGCCCATCGTCTGCGCGGCCTCGCGGTAAAGCGGCGGGATTTGCCGGATGCCGTGATCGGTCGCGAGGATGACGGCCCAAAGCGTGCCCATCACGACGATGAAAAGCATGGCCGTCTCCGTCTGCCCAAACCACAGCAGCGCCAACGGCACCCAGCAAACGGAAGGCAGCGTTTGGAGGCCAAGCGCGATGACGCCGAGCGTATTGTGCGCGAGACGGAAGCGTGCGGTGATCATGCCCAGCGGGATCCCAAACGCGATGCCGAAGATGTAGCCAAGCGCAAGCCGCCGCATGGTAACAAGCGTGGCGTCGAACAACTCACCAGACTTTGCTGCTTTCAATAAATACGCGCCGACAGCGGTAGGTGCGGGGATCAAAATGGAAGCGTCACCCGCGTTGCGGGCAGTGTATTCCCAGCCAGCGGCAAGCGCGGCGAAGATGGCGAGAGCGGCGATGAGATTTTTCATACTGCGAGAATGGTTTTCAGTTCGTTCGTGATGTCGCGAGAGAGTGCCGCCAGCGCGGTGTCGTTGAACTCGCGCGGGCGCGGCAGATCGACTTTGAACTCGTGGCGGATACGGCCTGGTCTTGGCGAAAACAGGAGAACTCGGTCTCCGAGGCAGACGGCCTCGCGGACGTTGTGCGTGACGAAGAGGATCGTCTTTTTTCGCGCAGCATGGATGCGCTGGAGATCGCCGTAGAGCTGTTCTCGGGTCATCGCATCGAGCGCGGCGAATGGCTCATCCATGAGCAGGACGCGCGGATTTGGAGCGAGGGCTCGGGCGAGGGCGACGCGCTGTTTCATGCCGCCGCTCAGTTCGTGGATGGCGGCACGCTCGAAGGTTTCGAGGCCCACGAGTTTGAGGTAGTAGTGCGCGACTTCGATGCGCTCTTTGTCCGTGAGTCCGGGCTTGAGCTTGAGCGGAAACATGACGTTGCCGAGCACGTCGAGCCACGGGAAAAGCGCGTGCTCTTGGAACATCACCGTGCGGTCGCGTCCGGGGCCGTTGACGGGACTTCCATCCACTTCGGCGTCGCCTGTGAATCCACGCTCCAGCCCTGCAACGATGCGGAGAAGCGTGCTTTTCCCGCAGCCGCTCGGGCCGACGAAGCAGACAAATTCGCTCTCGCCGATTTCAAGGTTGATGTCTTGCAGCGCGACGAGCTTCCCCCGGTCGCCGGTGAAGATTTTGTTCACCGCGTTGAGGCGGATTTTGGCCGGTATTTCGGTGTCTGCGGTCATGGTTTTACGAAGAGATTGGTCAGGTCTGCTTTCTCCGGCAGCAGACCGACAGCGGCAGCGTCGTTCATCGCGGCCTCGAAGTCTTTGCGGTCGAGCGCGGTGGTGAATTTCAGGCGCGGCCACGCGTGGTCTAGCAGCTCGGCTGGGATCGCGCGGGTGGTGGCTTTTTCCAGCGCAGCAGATACGGTCGCCTTTGCAAATGCAGGCTCGGCGGTGATTTTCGCGGTGAGCGATTCGTGCGCTGCGACGAGCTTTTTCAAAAGGTCGGCCTTATCCGTGAGCGCACGTTTGCTGGTGGCGAGGAGCGTGATGAATGTGTCGTCTTGCGCGATGAGTCGCTCGGCTTTTCCCTCCAGCTCCAAGCGCGAAACCCATGGCTCGACCGTCCAGACGGCGTCCAGTTCCTTGCGCTTGAAGAGGTCGAGTTGGTCGGGGTTTTGCGTGGGGATGACGAAGGCATCGCCGCCGCTCGCCGTGATGTTCAGCCCGCCCGCTTTCAGCCAAGCGCGGGCGGCTACGTCTTGCGTGTTGCCGAGCTGTGGAGTTGCGATTTTTTTGCCCCGAAAGTCGGCGGGCGTTTTCAGTCCGCTGCCGGGCTGGATGACGAGCGCGACGCCGCCCCGCGCAGCTCCGGCGAGCACGCGGATGTTCGTGCCTTTCGTGCGGATGTAGCCGTTGAGCACTGGATTCGGGCCGACGTAGGTGGCGTCAATGGAGCCCGCGAGCAGTGCCTCGATGGCGCTCGGGCCGGCGTTGAACGGCACCCATTCGATGCGTGCGCCCGTGGCTTTTTCAAAGACGCCCTCCGCGCCTTTGGTGAGCGTGTCGTGGTAGGCGACGAGGGCTTGAGCGTGCGTGATATTGGGGAAGAACCCAATCCTCAGCACGGGCTGGCCGGGCGTGGATGGGTCTTTTTTCCCGCAGCCTGCGAGTGCAAGTGCGAGTGCTGTGGATACGATAAAGTTGCGACGATTCATTGTTTGTTTTTTATGCGCTCCGGCTGCCGTGTGGCGTCCCCCTCTGCGCGGTCTTTTTTAGATGTGAAACTCCGGCTCCGCTGGTGGCGGTGGCGTCTGCGCGGCCACTTTGGCGCGCGTGGAGAGATTGAGATGGCGGATCAGCTCCACCACGGGCGGCAGCAGTCCGTCTCGGCGGAGGTGCTGGAGCGTGACCTCCGCGAGGTGCGCGAGGCTGTAGCGGTCGAGCACGTTCGAGATGGCGTTGCGAACGTCCATCATCACGAGCCGCAGGCCACAGTGCTCTTCATCGGGGCACGAGCATCGTTCGTAGGCCGTCACGCTGGCGCAGCCGATGGGCGCGAGTGGGCCATCGAGAAAGCGAACGATGTCGCCGATCATGATGTCCGCCGCCGGTTTCGCGAGCGAGTAGCCGCCGTATTTTCCCCGCGTGCTGGCAAGGAAGCCGCCCTGCCGCAGATCAATGAGGATTTGCTCCAAAAATGTGGCCGGGATGCGCTGCGCCTCCGCGAGCGCCGTGAGGGGCACGAGCGGACGGTCCAGCGCATGGGCCATTGTCAGGTCCAGCAGTGCTCGAAGTGCGTATTCGCCTCGTTTTGAAAGTCTCATGTCTATTCCCTATTAAATTACATGGGATTAAAGTAAACGGCTTTGCGAACAGAACGATATTTATCTGTTGTGGCGATTTCGTGACACGCCACGCTGGACTAAGCTGCGCGCTTTGCGGTATCGAGTGCATCGCCAATACGGACCGGGCTTTTAAGGGCTTGGCGGGAGATATTCACAGCCCGTCCGACAGCCGGTTCCTTTACTTTTTCCGACCTACTTTCATGAAATATATTTTTGTCACCGGCGGTGTTGTCAGTTCCTTGGGTAAGGGGCTTGCGGCGGCGTCTCTCGGTACGTTGCTGGAGCATCGCGGGCTCAAAGTCACCATGCAGAAGCTCGACCCTTATCTCAACGTGGACCCCGGCACGATGAACCCGTTCGAGCACGGCGAGGTGTATGTCCTCGACGACGGCGCGGAGTGCGACCTCGACCTCGGGCACTACGAGCGGTTCACGCGCGGCGTGCTCACGCAGGGCAACAGCTCCTCCAGCGGGCAGGTGTATGAGTCCGTCATCAAAAACGAGCGCAAGGGCAAGTATCTCGGCAAGACCGTGCAAGTCATCCCGCACATCACGAACGAGATCAAACGCCGCATCCTCGCGCTCGGCGTGGAGCAGCCGTGCGACGTGCTCATCACCGAAATCGGCGGCACTGTCGGCGACATCGAGGGGCTGCCATTTCTCGAAGCGATCCGGCAATTTATCCAGGACGTAGGCTTGGAAAATGTGCTCATCATGCACGTCACCCTCGTCCCTTTCATCAAAGCCGCGGGCGAGCTGAAAACAAAGCCCAGCCAGCAAAGCATCGCCAAGCTGCGCGAGATCGGCCTGCACCCAGACATCCTCCTTTGCCGCACCGAGCACAAGCTGCCAGACGATGTAAAAGAGAAGCTCTCCACGTATTGCAACGTGCCCATTGAGGCCGTGATCGAGGGACGCGACATCGAGGACACCATCTACCGCGCGCCGCTCTTGCTCCAGCAGGAGCAGCTCGACGAGGTCGTCTGCAAGCGGCTCGGCATCGTCGCCCCGGTCGCAGACATGGGGGATTGGGAGCGCTTCGTCACCCGCATCGTGAACCCGAAAAAGCGCGTGCGCATCGCCATCGTCGGCAAATATCTGGAGCACAAAGACGCCTACAAGAGCATCTTCGAATCGCTTCGCCACGCAGGCGCGGCGCTCGACTCCGAGATCGAGATCGAGGAAGTGGACGCGGAAGTTTTGGAGAAAGAAAACCCCGCCCTGCATCTCCACGATGTCGCCGGAATCCTCGTCCCTGGCGGCTTCGGCGAGCGCGGCACGGAGGGCAAAATCAAAGCCGCACAATACGCCCGCGAGAACAATGTGCCGTATCTCGGCCTGTGTCTCGGGATGCAAATCGCGACCATCGAGTTCGCCCGCAACGTCCTCGGCCTCGCCGGAGCGAACAGCACGGAGTTTGACAAAAAATCGCCGCATCCCGTCATCCATCTCCTCCCCGGCCAGCGCGAGCTGAAGGGCAAAGGCGCGAATATGCGGCTCGGCACATGGCCCACCGTCATCAAAGAAGGCACCCGCGCGATGCTCGCCTACCAAGTGCCCGCCATCCGCGAGCGGCACCGGCACCGCTACGAGTTTAACCAAGACTACCGCGCGCAGATGGAAGCGGCGGGCTTCACCATCGCTGGCACATCGCCCGAGGGCGACCTCGTCGAGCTGATCGAACTGCGCGACCACCCGTGGTATCTCGCCTGCCAGTATCACCCGGAGTTTCAGAGCAAACCGAACCAGCCGCACGCGCTGTTCAAAGGCTTCATCGGCGCGGCGCTCGGGCACCAACGGTGAACGTAGAAATCCTCCGCTTCGAAGACGGTCAGCCCTCCGGCTCCCGGCCCGATGAAGTCACCGAGGAAGCACCGCTCGAACTCCGCGTAGAAGGCCAGCCGCTCGCCGTCGCCATGCGCACGCCGGGCCAAGACCGCGAGCTGGCTGCGGGCTGGCTGCTCAGCGAAGGAATCATCCGCAGCGCCGACGACCTCACCGACCTCGTCGAGCACGACGCGATGGTGGATGCCATGCTCCGCAGCCCCGCAGCGTTCAGCGCCGCCCAGCACAAGCGCGCCGTCCTTTCCAACTCCAGTTGCGGCCTCTGCGGAGTTGCCACCGTCGGGCAAGTCCTGCGCGATTTCCCGCCCATCACTTCCTCCATTAAAGTCACCGCCAGCGTCCTCCACACACTGCCCGCGAAGCTCGGGGAAAACCAGCCCGTCTTCCGCCGCACCGGCGGCCTCCACGCCTGCGCGCTCTTTTCCACCAACGGCAACTTGCTCGCCATCCGCGAAGACGTAGGCCGCCACAACGCCCTCGATAAACTCCTCGGCTGGGCGCTCCTCGCCCGCATCCCCGTCACGGATTGCGTCCTCATGCTCAGCGGGCGCGTCTCGTTCGAGATGGCGCAAAAAGCCCTCGCTGCCGGCATCGCCATCATCGCCGCCATCGGCGCACCCAGCTCCCTCGCCGTCGAGCTTTCCACCGCCAGCCGCCAGACCCTCATCGCCTTCCTCAAAGCGCGTTCGTTCAACTGCTACTGCGGCGCGGAGCGGATTCCAGCGGACGAGATTCCATGATGTCGCCATTGTAGGATGGCACTGGAAACGCTTACGTCCGCGCTCTTATGTGCGGAATTGTTGGATACATCGGAAAGAACGACGCGGTGCCTGTGCTACTCGACGGGCTGAGGCGGCTGGAATATCGCGGGTATGACTCCGCCGGAATCGCCACGCTGGCGGATGGGCGCATCCAAGTGCGCAAGAAAGTCGGGCGCATCGCGAACCTCGCCGCCCTGCTCGCGGAGTCGCCGATGAGCGGGCACGTCGGCATCTCGCACACGCGCTGGGCCACGCATGGCGGCGTGACGGACGACAACGCGCACCCGCATTCCGACCAAAGCGGGCGGCTCTTCATCTGCCACAACGGCGTCATCGAAAACTACGGCACTCTCCGCGATCAGCTCATCAGCGAAGGACACGAGTTCAAAGGGCAGACCGATACCGAAGTCCTCGCGCATCTCATCGGCAAACACTACGACGCCCTCCCCGGCGAGCCCGGCAGTGCGCGGCTCGTCACCGCGCTGCGGGAGGCTCTCACGCATGTCGTCGGCACTTACGGCATCATCCTCATGCACGCCGACGCACCCGACGTCATCATCGGCGCGCGGCGCGGTTCGCCGCTCGTGCTCGGCGTGGGGAAAGGGGAAAACTTCTTCGCCAGCGACGTGAGCGCAATCGTCGCCCACACGCAGCAAGCCGTCTATTTGAAGGACTTCGACATCGCCGTGCTCGGCGCGGACGACTTTGAAATCACGTCGCTGCTCGGCGGTGCGAGTGGCTACGAAGTGTCAAAGGTGGAGTTCTCCGCCGAAGACGTGAGCCTCGGCGAATACCCCCACTACATGCTCAAAGAAATCTACGAGCAACCCGAGACGATCCGCGACGCCATGCGCGGTCGCCTTTCCCGCGAGGATGCCACCGCCAAGCTCGGCGGGCTCGGCATGACGGCGGCAGAGCTGCGCAACATCGACCGCATCATCCTCACCGGCTGCGGCACCGCGGCGCACGCGGCGATGTGCGGCGAGTATATTATCGAGGCGCTCGCGCACATCCCCGTGGAGGTCGAGTTCGCCAGCGAGTTCCGCTACCGCCAGCTTCCGCTGCCCAAGAACACGCTCGTCTTTTGCATCAGCCAAAGCGGCGAGACTGCCGATACGCTCGCAGCCCTCCGCGAAGCACAGCGCAAAGGTCTGCGCACGCTCGGCATCTGCAACAACGTCGCCAGCACCATCGCCCGCGAGAGCGACGGCGGCGCTTACATGCACGCAGGGCCGGAGATTGGCGTCGCCGCCACGAAGTCGTTCACCTCGCAAGTCACCATCCTCACGCTCATCGCGCTGCTGCTCGGTCGCATTCGGCATCTCAGCACGACGGAGGGAATGCGCATCATTGATGAACTGGAGGCGCTGCCGGGAAAAATCGCGCGCATTTTAGAGCAGAGCGAACACATCCGCCGCATCGCGGAAAAATACGCGGGCTCGCAAGCGATGATGTTCCTCGGGCGGCAGTTCAATTACCCCATCGCCCTCGAAGGCGCGCTGAAGATGAAAGAGATCAGCTACATCCACGCAAGCGGCCACCCGAGCGCGGAGCTAAAGCACGGCATCATCGCCCTCATCACGCCCGAACTGCCCACCGTCGTCATCGCGCCGCACGACTCCGTCTTCGAGAAAAACGTCAGCAACATCGAAGAGGTCCGTGCCCGCAAAGGCCCCATCATCGCCATCGGAACCGAGGGCCACGAAGAAGCGCTGCGCCGCGTCGCCGACGACATCATCACCATCCCCGCGTGCCCTGATTATCTCTCGCCCATCCTCACCGCCATCCCGCTCCAACTGCTCGCCTACCACACCGCCGTGAAGCTCGGCTGCGACGTGGATAAACCGCGCAATCTCGCGAAGAGCGTGACGGTGGAGTAGCGAACCGGCCTACTTCTTCTTCTGCGCGAGCGAGAACCAGTCTTCGCCGCCGAAGGGATTTCCCATTCCGCCGCCGCTCGGTTTGCCGCTTGTGTGGCACTCGGCATCGCGTTTGGTGGCTTCTTTTGGTGCGCCGGGTTTGCGCTGCGATTCTACGACGGCGTTCGATTTCATGGAGAGGGCGACGCGTTTGCGCACGAGGTCGATTTCAAGCACGGTGACGTTCACTTTCTGTCCGGGCTTCACGACCTCGGCGGGGTCTTTCACGAAGTTGTCCGAGAGGGAGCTGATGTGGACGAGACCGTCTTGGTGAACGCCGATGTCCACGAAGCAGCCGAATGCGGTGACGTTGGTGACGATGCCGGGGAGCTTCTGGCCGGGCTTCAAATCGTTCATCGAGTGAACGTCGGCGAACGAAAACGTCTCGAACTGCGCTCGCGGGTCCCGGCCCGGCTTGGCGAGCTCTTTGATGATGTCGTTGAGCGTGGGCAGGCCGACTTCTTCAGTGACGTATTTCTTCGCATCGATCTTCGCGCGCTTTGTCCCATCGGCGATGAGATCGGGCACGGTGCAGCCGACATCCGCCGCCATGCGGGCGACGAGTTCGTAGCGCTCGGGATGGACGGCGCTGCCGTCGAGCGGATGGTCCCCTCCCCTGATGCGGAGGAATCCCGCCGCTTGCTCGTAGGCTTTCGGGCCGAGCGCGGCGACTTTCTTCAGCTCGGTGCGCGTCTTAAAAGGGCCGTGCTCATCGCGGTGGGCGATGATGTTTACAGCAACGCGCGAGTTGAGACCGGAGATGTAGGCGAGCAGGGATTTGCTCGCGGTGTTCAGCTCCACGCCGACGTTGTTCACGCACGAAGTGACGACGTCATCGAGCTGCTTTTTCAGCGCGGTTTGATCCACGTCGTGCTGGTATTGGCCGACGCCGATGCTCTTGGGATCAAGCTTCACCAGCTCGGCCAGCGGGTCCATGAGCCGCCGCCCGATGGACACCGCGCCGCGCACGGTGAGGTCTTTATCCGGGAACTCCTCGCGCGCGATTTCGCTCGCTGAGTAGATGGACGCGCCGCTCTCGTTCACCATCACCACGGGGATGTGCGCGGGCAATTTCAGCGAGCGGATGAACGTCTCCGTCTCGCGTCCCGCCGTGCCGTTGCCGATGGCGATGGCCTCCACCGCGAACTTCTCGATGCACAGCTTGATCATCCGCGCCGCCAGCTCCTGATCGCGATCGGGGTAAATGATGTCGTTGCCGAGCAGCTTGCCCTGCTTGTCGAGCAACACGATTTTGCACCCGCTGCGAAAGCCGGGGTCAATGCCGAGCACCGCCTTCTGCCCGAGCGGCGCAGCGAGCAGCACTTCGCGGATGTTCGCGGCGAAAACGCGGATGGCTTCCTCGTCCGCCTTCTTCTTAAAAGTGATGCGCGCCTCGCCTTCCATCGCGAACCCGAGAAGCCGCTTGTAGCAATCATGCGCCGCCTCGCGCACCTGCATCGCAGCGGGCGATTTGCCCTTCACGAACAACGACTCGAGCAGCGACACCGCTTCCGTTTCATCCGGCGTGAGTCGGCAAATGAGGAAGCCCTCCGCTTCCCCACGACGCATCGCGAGGATGCGGTGCGACGGCGCGTGTGCCGCCACTTCGCTCCAGTCGAAGTAGTCCTTAAACTTCGCGCCTTCCTCCTCTTTTCCCGTCAGCACTTTCGAGCGCATCGTCCCGCTCTCCATATATAAAGTGCGCATCCGTGCGCGGGCATTCGTGTCGTCGGAGATGCGCTCGGCCAAGATGTCGCGGGCTCCGGCGAGAGCTTCCTCCGCGTTGGCAAAAGTGCCCGTCTTGTCTTCGATCTGCCACGACTTTCCGACGTATTCCTTCGCCACAGCCTGCACATCCAACGCCGGGTCCTGCGCCCACAGAAAGTCGGAGAGTGGCTCCAGTCCTTTCTCCTTCGCCATCGTCGCCCGTGTGCGCTTCTTCGGGCGGAAGGGCGCGTAGATGTCCTCCAGCGCCGTCATCGTCTCGGCGGCGTCAATTTTATGCGCGAGGATTTCCGTCAGCAGCTTGCGCTCGTTGAGCGACTCGATGATGGAAGCGCGGCGCTTGTCCAGCTCGTCGAGCTGCTCCAGCCGGTCGCGGATGTTCATGATTTGCACCTCGTCCAGCTCGCCCGTCCGCTCTTTGCGGTAGCGGGCGATGAAGGGCACCGTTCCGCCTTCCTCCAGCAGCACCGCAGTCGCAGCGACTTGGCGTGGTTGAATGGCGAGTTCCTTGGCGATCTTGAGGACGTGTTGTTCGAGCATGTAGTTTGGAAAGGCGGGCATCCTGCAAACGGCGCGGGGAACGGCAACGGAAAACGGGAACAACTTTCCACCATGGGCTGACTTAAAGGCGTGGACTCCCCCGTACCCGCGCGCTTTATCTCGCTGCCATGCAACGCATCATCATCGCCACAAAGAACGCCCACAAAACCGGAGAGTTTCGCGCCATGCTGGGGGCGCCTTGGGAGGTGGTGGACCTCACCGCTTTTCCCGAACTGCCCGCGGCGGAGGAGACGGGCGCGACGTTTGAGGAAAACTCGGCCATCAAGGCGCTGCATGCGGCGGAGCGGTTTGCGGGCTGGGTGCTGGCGGATGATTCGGGGCTGGAGGTGGATGCGCTGGGCGGTGCGCCGGGGGTGATTTCGGCGCGGTATTCCGGCGAGGGCGCGACGGATGCAACGAACCGCGCGCGCTTGATCGAAGAGCTGCGCATGCTCGGCGGCGGGCGGTTTCCGGCGCGGTTTCGCTGTGTGCTCTCCGTGGCGGAAGGGACGCGCGTGCTGGGGACCTGGAGCGGCGCGGTGGAAGGCGTGGTGGTGCCCGTGGAGCACGGGAACGGCGGCTTCGGATACGATGCGCTGTTTATCCCAGATGGCGAGACGGAGACTTTCGCGGAGCTGCCCGCCGAGGTGAAAAACCGCCTGAGCCACAGGGCGCGCGCGTTTGCGGCGTTCAGGGAATGGTTGTCGGCGACGACGGGAGTGTGATTACTTGTCGCACGAACATGGCTACACCCGAATTTCACTACGAAGAACTTTTCCAACTCGGCGCTGACACGACCGAATACCGGCTGCTCACGAAGGAGCATGTGAGCGTGGAGACGTGCGGCGGTCGCGAGTTGCTCGCGGTCGCGCCCGAGGCTCTGACGCTGCTGAGCAATCAGGCGTTTCACGACATCAACTTTTTCCTGCGGCCCGCGCATTTGCAGCAGGTCGCGGCGATTCTCGACGACCCGGAGGCTTCGGAGAATGACCGCATGGTGGCACTCACCATGTTGAAAAATGCAGACGTCGCGAGCGCGGGGCTGCTGCCGTTTTGTCAGGACACTGGCACGTCGATCGTGAACGGGAAGAAGGGGCATCTCGTGATTTCCGACGGCGATGAATCGGCGCTGTCGAAAGGCGTTTACCAAGCCTATACGGAGAACAATCTGCGCTATTCGCAGAACGCACCGCTGACGATGTTCGAGGAAAAAAACACGGGCACGAATCTCCCGGCAGAGCTGGATATCCGGGCGGTGGATGGCGACGCCTACAAGTTTCTCTTCGTGGCAAAAGGCGGCGGCTCGGCGAACAAGTCGTTCCTTTTCCAGGAGACGCGCGCGGTGCTTTCGCCGAAGACGCTGGTGCCGTTTCTCACCGCGAAAATGATGACGCTCGGGACGGCAGCGTGCCCGCCGTATCACCTCGTTTTTGTCATCGGCGGCACGAGCGCTGAGGCGTGCATGAAGACGGTCAAAATGGCATCGACCAAGTATCTCGACGGACTTCCGACGACCGGAAACGCCCACGGACGCGCCTTCCGCGACATCGCGCTGGAGGCCAAGTTGCTGGAGGCCGCGCGGCATTGCGGCATCGGCGCGCAGTTTGGCGGAAAGTATTTTGCGCTCGATGTCCGCGTCGTCCGCCTGCCCCGCCACGGCGCGAGTCTGCCGGTGGGAATCGGAGTTTCGTGCAGCGCGGACCGTCAGGCAAAAGGGAAGATCACCCGCGATGGCGTGTTCATCGAAAAGCTGGAGACGAACCCGCTCAAATACATCCCCGAAGCGCTGCGGCACCGCAAAGACGAGACCGCCGTGCGCGTGGACCTCAACCGCCCGATGGCGGAAATCCGAGCCGACCTTTCACGCTATCCCGTCACCACGCGCTTGCTGCTCAGCGGCCCAATCATCGTCGCCCGTGACATCGCACACGCAAAGCTGAAGGAGCGTCTCGACGCCGGCGGCACGCTGCCGGATTACTTCAAGGCGCATCCCGTTTACTACGCCGGCCCGGCGAAAACTCCTGCGGGGATGCCGAGCGGATCGTTCGGCCCGACCACAGCCGGACGCATGGATGGCTACGTGGATCTTTTCCAAAGCAACGGCGGCAGCATGGTGATGATCGCGAAAGGAAACCGCGGACCGCAAGTGACCGCCGCCTGCAAAAAACACGGTGGCTTTTACCTCGGCAGCATCGGCGGACCCGCGGCGATCTTGGCGAAAGAGAACATCCGCAACGTGGAAGTCATCGAGTTCCCCGAGCTTGGCATGGAGGCCATCTGCAAAATCGAAGTGGTGGATTTCCCGGCGTTCATCCTAGTGGATGACAAAGGCAACGACTTCTTCGAGCACGTCGCGCCCGGCTGCAATATCACGCACTAGCCCTGCCTTTTCCTCTCGGTTTCGGCGCGCTACTCGTCCGCTGCCTGCTTGGTCTTCACCGCCGCTGCGATTTTGGCCTTGGTGGGCTTTTCGGCGCGGGGGGCGAACTCGAAGTTCACTTTGCCGCCTTCGCCGAGGACAAGGAAGGCTTTGAAGGCGCGGCCTGTGCGGGAGCTGACGAAGCCGTTGATGAGGCCGGTCTTTCCAGTCTCTAGGAACTTCACGGCGTCGCTGCGCATGAGGGTCTTCTTAAGGATGGTTTTACCCATGCGGAAGGTGCATTTCTTGGTGGGGAGTTGATCGCAGACGAAGGCGCTTTCGGTCTCGAAGACTTGACCGTCGGTGCAGACGCGGCATTTGCCGAGGGGCTCTTCGGAGACGTACACGGCGGGGGCTCCGTCGGCTCCGGTGCCGTCGTCTTTTGGGAAGTCGAAGGTGGTCTTCCACTCGGTTTGGTCGAGCTTGATGACGGCGGTGAAGGTGCGGCCCATTTTGTTGCGGAAGCCTTCGAGCGGGCCGACTTTGCCTTCGGTGAGGAGTTTGATGACTTCGCCGCGCTCTAGTTCGCGGCTGGCGACGGTTTTCCAAATGGAGAGGTCGCAGCCGATGCCGGTGCATTTGTAGTTGCGGAAGGACTCGGTGAAGGACGCGGCTCCACACTTCGGGCAGGTGACTTCGAGGGGCTTGAAGTTGCCTTGGATTTCGCCGCCCTCGTGGCCTTTGACTTTGGCGACGATGTCGCCGGTGAGGCCGCGGATTTCTTGCATGAATGCGGCGCGGGAGAGTTTGCCGCGCTCCATCTGGCGCAGCTTGAACTCCCACTCGCCGGTCATGGCGGGCTGGGTGAGCGAGTCGGCGTGAAGGTTGCGCAGAAGGGTGATGAGCGAGATGCCTTTTTGCGTGACGACGAGGTCGCGTCCGTCGCGGATGATGTAGCCTTCGGTGAGCAGTCCTTCGATGACTTGGGCGCGGGTGGCCGGTGTGCCGAGGCCGCGCTCGCTCATGGCTTCGCGCAGTTCTTCGTCGTCCACGAGTTTGCCCGCGCCTTCCATGGCGGAGAGGAGCGTGCCTTCGTTGAAGCGGGCGGGTGGTTTAGTGAGGCTTTCTTTCACCTCCAGCGCGACGGTCTGCGCTTGCTCGCCAGCGTCGGCTGGGACGATGGCTTTTTCGCTGTCCACGCCCTCGGCTTCCTTGCCATAGACGGCCATCCAGCCGGGGTCCACGATGATGCGTCCGGTCGTTTTGAACGCCTCGCTTTCCACCCGCGTGATGCGTGTGGTATCCTGAAATTGCGCAGCGGGATAAAAGACGGCGATGAACCGCTTGGCGACAAGGTCGTAGATGCGCTGCTCTTTGTCATCGAGCCCGCTCGGCGGTGTGCCGGTCGGGACGATGGCAAAGTGATCGCTCACTTTCGCGTTGTTGAAAACACGCTTGGTGGGATGCACCCAACCAGCCTGCAATGCTTTGCTGGCGTGCCTCGCCAGCTCTCCGGAGAACGAGCCCATCACGGTCTTCGCCGTGCCGACGTGGTCTTCCGGGAGGTAGCGAGAATCGGTTCGCGGATACGTGAGGACTTTGTGCTTCTCGTAAAGTGCCTGCGCGATTTGCAGCGTCATCTTTGCTGGAAATCCGAAGCGCCCGTTGGCGTCGCGCTGGAGCGAAGTCAGATCATAAAGGAGCTGCGAAAGCTGGCTGGCGGCTTTCTTGGTTTCCTCGATGATGCCCGGCTTGCCCGCGCACTTTGCAGCGATGGCGTCGGCCTTTGCTTTCTCCCATATACGCTCGGCTTTTGCCTGCTCGTCGTCCGTCTTTTTGGCGTCGAATTTTTCATCGAACCAGCGCCCGCGATAGACGCCCGCCTTCACCTCGAAATCGCCAAGCACCTCGAAGTAATTGCGCGGCTCGAAAGCGCGAATCTTTTCCTCCCGCTCCGTCAAAATTGCCAGCGTCGGCGTCTGCACGCGGCCCGCTGTCGTCTTCAAAAAGCCGCCACCCCGCGAGTTAAAAGCCGTGAGCGCCCGCGTGGAATTGATTCCCACGAGCCAATCCGCCTCGCTGCGTGAAGTCGCGGCATCCGCCAGCGGCATCATCTCCACATCGCTCCGCAGAGAGCCAAACGCCTTTTTAATGGCGTCCGTCGTCATGCTTTGCAGCCAGAGGCGCTGGATGGGCTGCTTGGCATTCGCCGCGCGCATGATGTTTCGGAAAATCAACTCCCCTTCCCGCCCGGCGTCGCACGCATTGATGATGTCCGTCACGTCCTTGCGCTTGATGAGCCGCTTGAGCACCGCCAGACGCGGCGCGCTCTTCTCGATGGGGGCCAGCGCAAACTCCGGCGGCATGTGCGGCAGGTTCGCCAACGACCATTTCCCTCGCTTGATGTCGTGTTCCTCCGGCACGCAAAGCTCCAGCAAATGCCCGACGGCGCTCGACACCACATAGCGGTCGTTCTCGTAGAAATCATCGCCACGAGTGGGCTTCATGCCCAGAGCACGGGCAAGGTCTTGAGCGACACTGGGCTTTTCCGCGATGACGAGCGTTTTCATAAATTGTTTTTTAGCAAAGGGGGACGGGAGTTAGGCGGGGAGCGCCTTTCGCGCAACTGGAAAGTTCCTCGCCTCTGGAGTTTCAGCGCTTATTGCGCCGGAAAGGCCAGAGGAGTTGCCCGAGGTAGCTGCGCGGCATCGGCTCTTCCACGCCGAGGGCGAGCGGTTCGTGGTCGGGGCAGCGGTAGGTGCCGAAAAGGATGTCCATCAGCGGGGAAATGTTCGCGTAATTCCCTGCGTCACGCGCCTTTTCGTGGTGCCAGTGATGCAACTCCGGTGCCCCGATGAACCACCGCAGCGGCCCGATGGGAAGCCGGACATTGGAGTGGATATAGATTGCCCAAATCCCGCGGAACGCGAGGAAGCCCGCGAGCGTCTCGAGCGGGAATCCGAGGATGAAGGCAGGCAGATTGATAATCCCCATCGTATAGACCGTATCGAGCGGATGCTCCCGGTGCGCCGCGAGCAAGTCGAGATGCTCCGCGCTGTGGTGGATGGAATGAAACCGCCACAACCAGCCGACGCGATGCTGGAGGCGATGCGCCCAGTAGATGCAGAAATCGCTGAGCACCACGACTTCGAGCCCCTGCACCCACCAAGCCTGCGCCGCCACGCTGGCGCGAAAAGTCGCAGGCACGACCCCATCCACCCACGAGCCAAAATACGTCAGCAGCCAGAGCACAAGTCCGCCCCAGACGAGATACTGCCCGAGGAAAAAGAAGAGGTCCGTCCACCACTCCGGGCGTAGAAATTTCTGCCCAGCCTTGGCGGGGAAAGTCTTCTCCAGCGGGACAAACAGCACCACGAGAAAGAGCAGGCTGAATCCTACGCCACCGAGCATGTAGATGATTTTCATGGCTGGCCCTTCGACTGGATGGGCAATTTCCCCTTCTGGGTGAAGACATCAATCGGGGAGGACTTCGAGCCCGGAGCAAATGGGCGTTCGCCTTTTGGAAAGAGCAGCCCATCCATGGACTTGGAGCCCGGCGCTACCGAGCGCGTATTGGCGGGTGCTTGTTGTCGCTGACTGCGAGCGACGTAGCACGCGAGAAGCGTAAGGCCGCTGCTGACGGCAAGGATACGGGCGAGGATTTGGAGATTGCGGTTCATTTGGATGGTGACGGTTGGCGGTTGATGATGCGTGAGAGTTCATCGCCCCAAAACGATTCGACGCCTCCGGGAGTGATCACAGCCCCGCTCTTGGACGAAGACATGATTACTGGGCGCTTGTTGAGGTTCAGCTCGATAGCCTTCACAGCCTCGGTGCCGGGAAGGATGATCAACTTAGAAGAAGGCGCGAGGACTGGGCGAGGCTTATCCATCTCCTCCAAAACGCCCCGTGTATCCGACGAGGGTTTCAGCGTCACCGAGTCAAGGGACTCGGCCAATGCCGGGCTCAAAGGTTCCCGCTTTTGGCTCTCGATGACGTATCGATCAATAGCGGCATCCAGCATCCGCAAATCCGTGAGAACCTGAGTGGATTTCGTGCTCTTCATCGTTCGCGTGGTGTTCGGGACGACCAGTGCGATGAACCCAAACAACAGCGTGAGCGACAGCACGATGACGAATCCGCGTCGGACGAGTAGTGATGGTTTCTGGTTTGAGGACATTGCGCGATATTTGACCGGACGATGTTCGTTTCGTTCAACCAAGTCGAGCCGCTTGCGTTTTCCAAATCTCACGCCACATAACGGGCATGATGTTTCAATTTTCGAGCCGTGTTTTGTTCGCGGGCTGTGTCGCGATGTTGGCGGGGTGTGGGTCGATTGAGCCTACGGCTCCGGTGGTGACGCCTGCGATGGCGGCTTTGGCGAAGACGGACGTCGGCGAACTGGAGCTCGGGCGGCTTATTTATACGACGCGCTGTACGGCGTGCCATAATGCGGAGCGCGTGAACCGCTACTCGCGCACGGAGTGGATGGGCATCTTGCCGCGCATGGCGGAGGTGTCGCGGCTCAATGAGGCGCAGGACCGAGCGGTGCGGGCTTACGTGATGGCGTTGGTTCGCTAGGCAGCGTCACCTCGAAATATCCGCCTGATCAAGGAGCGAGAATCCCCCTGCTTTGAGCACGGACGTGCCGCAGTCGTAGTCTTCGACGTGGAGAGCGAGTGTGGGATTGTCATTCGGGCGGGTGAGGAGGGCGTAGGAGCCGTAGATATTCACCTCGGCGGCGAGGAGGGCGCTGAGGACTCCGCCGAGGTGCGCGGCTTCTTTCAGTTCGACGACGATGAGCGGAGAGACGGCGTGCGGGATAGCGTGGAGGTGGAAGATGCCCTCCACGCTCTCTGGGTCGCTGACGACGATGCGGACGATGGCGGTGTCGGAGCTGGACTCGATGCTCGTGGCGAGGACGTGGACGTGGTGCTCGCCGAGCATCCTTACTACGTCGAGGAATGCGCCGACACGGTTGCGCAGGAAGATGGAGAATTGGAGCACTTGGCCGCTGGGCGGCTTTTGTGTGGTCTCGGAACGTTTGGTTGGTGGTGCTTCGGATGGCATCTATTTATAGGAGTATATGAGGCAGAACGCTGAGCGCGGGCCTTCTTTGGAGACGAGTTGGACGTAGTAGGGGCCGCTCACTTTGGGCGAAAATCGGGCGGCTGCGCGGACTCCATCGGCATAGGGCTCGGTGGCGACGGGCTTACCGTTTTCGTCGAAGACGGCGATGGAGATTTCCTTGGCGCGGGCCTGTGCAGCGACGGAGAACCAGTAGTGGTTGCCGGCAAAAAGGTTCACCTGCACGAGCTTGGGCTCACCGGGCTGGAGGTCGCCGCTCCAGTGTCCGTCGCGGATTTTGAAACCGTCGTTGCTCCACGCTCCTGCGAGGTCGAGCACGTCGGCGCGGGCGGCTACGAGTTCGTTCTCGGTGGCGGCGTGGCAGGCGAGGGCTGCGGCAAAGATGGCGAGCAGAAAGGGCTTCATTGTTCCTTGGTGGTGATGTCTTTGACCATTGTGGCAGCGAGGGTTTGGAGCTTTTGCACGTCCTCGACGGTGGGCGTCTGCTCGATGGGGAAAGCGACCGCTTTATGAATCTCGAACAGCGTCAGTCGCACGCGCTTTATCAGCGGGTTGTCGGTGGCTTTCTCCGGCATTGCGCCGAGTCGATTTACGAAAGTGCGGGCGATTCCCGGCTGGCGGAGAATGCGAGCGGCTTCGGCGGTGTAATTCTTCGCGATGTATGCCGTGACGACTTCTGTGCCGCGCGCCCAGCCGCCGAGGGCGACGAAGGTGACGAGGTCTTGGTCGTTGTGCGCGACCATTGCGGCGACGACTTCATTTTGCGCCGCTTCGAGTTCCTCTTTCAGCGCGTCCCACTGCCCGGCGGTAGCAAATTCCGTGATGCTGCTGCCGCGATTGATGATGTCCTGCGCGACGCCGAGCGCGCTGGCGAGGGTGCGCACATCGCGGGCGACGTTTTTTACCTGCTGCCCGTCGAGCGCCTCGACTGCGAGGTAGCCGTCGGCGATGAGCCCGCCGAGGTTCATGGCGATCTGCTGGCGGCTGGTGAAGTTCGTGGGGATGGGCTTGCGGAAAAAGGACGACCAATCCGGCTTGGCATATTTCCCCTGCGCGGCGAAGAGCTCGCCCGGCATCGGCATGGAGATGGCCTGCTCCTTCACCGCAGAAGCGATCTGCTCTTTCGATAAAGCAGGAGGCTCCTGCGCGAGCGCCGCAGCGGCAGCGAGGACGAGGATGAGTGACCAGCGAATCATGCCGGTAATAAAGGAGCGCGAACTGCCGAGTGTCGAGCGTTCTGTCGTGAGCCGATAAAAAATACGGAGTTACATTTTATGTAGGGTGGACTTCTCACGGCGTTCCGGTTCCATTGCCGCATGAAACTCATACTTCCCGCGCGTCGCGCGTCTGCGCCAATTGAACCTCTCGAAGCCCGTATCGCTCCTGCATTCGCGTCGGTATTCGACCTTGCTTCGCTCGATGTTTTGAACGGCTTCCAAGTGCGCGGCGAGTCGCCCGGCGACGGCACCGGGGAGAGCGTAAAAGCGGCGGGCGATGTGAATGGCGACGGCTTTGCCGACTTCATCATCGGCGCTGCGAACGCGAACCGCAATGGCACGAACTCGGGCGCGGCATTCGTGATTTTCGGTAAGCCAGGTGGGTTCAACTCTCCGTTTGAGTTGGGGGACTTAGACGGGACAAATGGCTTTCAAATTAAGGGTGAAGCAGGCGGGGACTTCTTCGGCTATAGCGTGAGCGGTGCGGGCGACGTAAACAACGACGGCAAGAGCGACATCATCATCGGCGCTTACGGCGCGGGTTCACTCGCCGGGTCAAGCTACGTAGTCTTTGGCGCGGCCGCTTTCCCCGCGAGCATCGAGGCATCCGGGCTCAATGGAACGAATGGCTTCAAGCTGCTCGGCGAGAGCGCTGGCGACCGATCCGGTGAATCCGTGAGCGGCCTCGGCGATTTTAACAACGACGGCTTCGGAGACGTGTTGATCGGCGCGAGTGGAGACGATGATACAGCGACGAATTCGGGTGCTGCTTACGTGGTCTTTGGCGGCAGCGGCTTCGGCTCGACGGTGCAGCTTTCAGCAGTCGGTGGCGCGACCCCCGGCGTGAAGATCGTGGGCACCAATGCGTCCGACTTCCTCGGCACGAGTGTAAGTTCCGCGGCGGATGTGAATAATGATCTCGTGCCCGACCTCATCATCGGCGCACCGGGCGCGGACCCGAACGGCACGGACTCCGGCGCAGCTTACGTCATCTTTGGCGGCGGCACTTTTCCCAGCGTCCTCGCGGTTTCTTCACTGCTCGGATCCAATGGATTTGCCATCAATGGCGCAGTCGCGGCGAGCCGCGCAGGGACGAGTGTGAGCGCGATGACGGACTTTAATGGGGACACTTATGGAGACGTCATTATCGGCGCGCCCTTCGCGAGTGTGGGCACTGCGGGTGCGACCTACGTGGTTTTTGGCGGCATCTCGTCACCGTCGTTCATCGAGCTGTCCACGCTGAGCGGCTCCGATGGGTTCAAAATTCAAAGCCAATCTGCCAACGAGGCTTTCGCAGTTCGCGTGAGTAACGCAGGCGATGTGAACGCGGATGGAATGTCGGATTTAATCGCCTCCGCGACCGACGCAGATACGGCGAACGGCACAGACTCCGGCGCGGCGTATGTGATCTACGGGACGGCGACCTCCCCGTCAGCGCTGAACCTTTCTGCGCTGGATGGCAGCAACGGCTTCCAAGTCATCGGCGCGACAGCGGGCGACTTCACTGGCGCAAGCGTGAGTGCCGCGGGCGATGTGAATAACGACGGCGTGGCCGACTTCCTCATCAGCTCCATACTCGATACACCAAACGGCGCGAGCACGGGGAAAACGTTCGTCGTCTATGGCCAGCCGATGACGGATATTGACGTGAGCATTGATAGTAGAAGCGGCGGTCTTCTCGTGGAAGACACCGCTGGCGCGCACACTCACGCGATGCTGACGTTCGCGCTCAACGGCGCGGATCTGGTTATCAGTGACCCCACGCACTTTCTAAAAGCATCTGCGGGCGTAACGCAGTTCGACGCACACACCGTCACCGTGCCACTTGCCAGCATCGCGCCCGTGATCGGCGTGAATGGCGGCGACGGCGATGACACGGTCGTGCTCGACTACTCTGGCGGCGACTTCATCCAAGGCGCGTTCGGCTTCCTCGGTGGCACTGGGTATGACGAACTCTTGCTCACCAATGGCACGGCCAGCAACGTCTCCATTCAGCTCACAACCGGCGCGGGCAGCGAGATGACCTACGACTCAAAAGTCGTGCAGGTGGATGGAACAGAGTCCCTCTACGACAACCGCGATGTCCTCAATCTCGCGTTCATCGGCAGCGGCACGGCAAGCCAAAGCCTCAACCTCTCGGATCAAAATAACGGCATCACGGACCTCATCATCGGCGGCGGCAACCTCATTCGCTTTCGCAGCCCCACCATCGGGCTCGCGCTGCTGGGCTCCGACGGGAATGAGACGATCACCATTGATTCCTACAGCCCCTTCCCCGGCAGTATCTTGGTGATTGATGGCGGGCTCGGCAGCGACTCTATCGTGCTAAATTCCGCGTTAAGCGTCGAACGCCTCCAGCTCGATGCAGAGACCTTCTCTCAGCTCCCGTCGCTCACACTGGGCCTCGGCGGCGCAGAGTTCAAAGGGGCCACCGCACCGTTCGCATTCGTCACCCCATCCACCCTAGGCTTCTCGATTGCGGATAGCGGCAGCTTTTTCACCTTCACCTCGGTCGCGGTGATTGGCGAGATCGCCGTCTCCGGCGTCACTTTCGCCCTCAATTTCCAAGGAACATCCTCCGCCCCACACAGCGATTTTTCTCTGATAAACAACGACAGCACCGACCCCATCGTCGGCACTTTTAACGGGCTCCCCGAAGGCTCCGGCATCCTCCTCGGCAACACGCCCTACATCATCACCTACGTCGGAGGTGACGGCAACGATGTCGTCCTTCAGCCCCGCCCCAACTACGGCTCCAGCGACTTGAGCGACCTCGACGGCACCAACGGCTTCTCCATCCCCGGCCTGAATGCGAATGATCTCACCGGCTCCTCCCTCACGGGCCTCGGCGACATCAACGGTGACGGTATCGACGACTTCGCCGTAGGCTCCTTCAACGCCTTCGACGAGATCAACGATAGCAACGACGCCGGAGCCACTTACGTCATCTTCGGCACCGGCTCCATCCTCAGCCCCTCCTTCGACCTCTCATCCCTCGACGGCACCAACGGCTTCCGCATCGACGGCGAACTCTCCGACGACAACTTCGGCACCAGCATCGCCGCCGCAGGCGATGTGAACGACGACGGCATCGCCGACATCATCATCGGCGCACCCGACGCGAATAGTCGCACCGGCGCGGCATACGTCGTCTTCGGCAGCACATCCCCCTTCTCCGCCACCCTCAACCTCGCAGACCTCACCGGCACCGACGGCTTCCGCATCGACGGCGAACTCTCCGACGACAACTTCGGCACCAGCGTCTCCGGCGCAGGCGATGTGAACGGCGACGGCTTCGACGACGTCATCGTCGGCGCACCCCGTGAAACCAAAGGCACTAGCTTCGGCAAAGCCTACGTCCTCTTTGGCAAGGCCACCGCTTTCTCGTCGAGCATCTCCGCCAGCACCCTCTCAGGCACCGTAGGATTTATCTCCACCAGCGACACACAGTTCGACCGCTTTGGTAGTTCCGTCGCGGGCGTCGGCGACATCAACGGCGACGGCTTCGACGACGTCGCCATCGGCGCGCCCTTCCGCTCCGTCGGCGGCGTCATTGGCGGCGGCGTCCTTGGCAGCGGCGGTGGATCAAACCTAGGCGTCGTCTATGTCATCTTTGGCAAAGCCGGCAACTTCGAGACCGCCACCCTCAACGGCAAAAACGGCTTCACCGTATTCGGCGACTCATCCTTCCAATACCTCGGCACCAGCGTCGCCACAGCGGGCGACCTCAACGGCGACAAAATCGACGACCTCATCCTCGGAGGCAGTGGCAACTCCGGCACAGCCTTCGTCATCTTCGGTAAAAAGAAAGGCTGGTCCCCCGAGTTCGACCTTTCCGCCCTCAACGGCAACAACGGCTTCAAAATCAGCGGCTCCGACTCGAATGATCACGTCGGCATCAGCGTTGCAGGCGGCGGCGACTTTAATGGCGACGGCATCACCGACCTCCTCGTCGGAGCCAACGGCACATCCCAGAACGGCTTCGACTCCGGTGCAGCCCACCTCATCTTCGGGCGGCGCGCAGGCTTCACCTCAGAGTTCGACCTCACCAGCCTCAACGGCACCAACGGCAATACGTATCTCGGCATCTCCAGCTTCAACCACGCCGGGCAGACCGTCGCCTTCGTCGGCGACGTCAACGACGACGGCCTCGCCGACATCCTCATCGGCGCACCTCTCGTCAGCGTCTTCGACGGCGAAGTCACCACCAGCCAAGTCGGCGAATCCTACCTCATCTTCGGCAAAGCCTCCGACAATGCCCTCCCAAAATCCACTGCGGGCGGAACCACCGTCACGTTCACCGATGTCGATGGCGACGATATCGTCGTCAAAGTCACCAACGGCACCATCAACCCCGACATGTTCACCTTCGGCCCCGCAGGCGACCTCCTCCTCGTCAACCTCAACATTGGCGGCACCATCAAACAAGGAGCCAACATCACATTTTCCGTCAACAAACGAGGCGGCGGAGACGGCATTCTCAACGTCGGAGCCATCACCGTGGACGGCATCAATCTCGGCAAAATCACGATCACCGGCGACCTCGGACAAATCGACATCACCGGCACAGATCCACTAAAGCCCGCCATCAAACAACTCATCGTCGGCTCCTTCGGCATGAACGGCAGCGCCAACCAAATCCCCGGCGTCATCGACCCCCTCGTCAGCACCATCAGCGGAACGCTCCTCAAACTCATCGTCAAACACGACATCCACCTCGCCACCATCAACATCACCGGAGCCCTCGGCAACGCCACTATCGGCGGCAACTTCGACGGCAACGGCGCCCTCACCACCACCCAGCTCACCGCCCTCGGGCGCACCCCCGCCCACGTCTCCGGCGGCACCACCCTCGCCAGTTCCGGTCTCAACGCCGGCAGCATCGGCAAACTCAACGTCAAATCCTCGCTCAACAACGCCGCCGTCAACTCCACCGGCAAAATCGGCAACACGACCGTCGGCGGCTCCCTCAACAACTCCGCCATCGTCTCCGGCAGCACGATCGGCGTCGTCAAAATCCTCGACTCCATCATTGGCGCAGTGGACGCCCCAAGCATCATCGCAGCCCTCGGCACCCTCAATCCCACCACCCAAGCCAAGTCCGTTGCCATCAGCTCCCTCACCGTCAAAAAGAACGTCCTCAACGCCGAAATCCTCATCGGATACACCGACGCCTTCGTCGCTACGAACCCCGACGTCTCCCTCGGCAAAGTCACCGTCAACGGCACCTGGAGCGCCACCAGCCTCGCGGTCGGCGTCGCAGACCCCGGCAACGACGGATTCGGACGCAACGACGCCCTCATCGCCGACGCCGTCGCAGACACCATCATCTCCAAGATCGCCAGCCTCACCATCCAAGGACTCGTCACCAGCAGCCCCAACGCCACCGACTCCTACGCCATAACCGCCCAAACGATCGACAAAGCCAAAATCAGCGGCCAAAAAGTCGTCCTCAATAAACTCCTCCTCGACGACATTCTCGTCACCGGCACCGACGACCTCCGCATCAAAGAAATCGCCATCTAACCGAGGGCGCGCCCTTACGGATTCACCCTGTAGCCTCCGTGCGCCTCGCCGTCGAGAAATCCAAATACGCGGCGGACGCCTGCCATTTCCTCGGTAAGACGTCCGCTGGTAAGGCGGACGGTCAATGGCAACTCGACAGTCGTGCTCCCGTGAAAATCGCGACCATGTTGGCAGGCGAAGATAGTAAAAAGGGCGGGCAGTGTTTCCCTCGGAATCACGTCGCGAAGGCGCACGACTTTCAAACCGGCAGCAGCGATCCCATCGAGAGCGCGCCGTTTTTGAGGCGTGGGAAAACAAAGGACGAACCAGCCATTTTCGCAGAGATGCCGGGCGGCGGCGCGCGCGTAATCGCTCACATCGCCGCGTAGCTCGAAGCGGGCGTGGGCTTTTTGGGAATCCTGCGGGAGCACTCCTTTGCCCGGCGGGAAATAGGGCGGGCTGCCAGTGATGAGCGGGAACGTCCGGCCAAGTGCGAGGTGGCGGAGATCGCCGTGGGAGCAGTCCACGCGAGGGCGCAGGCCGTTGGCGTCGAGGTTGGTTTGGAGCAGGCGGTAGCTGAGTTCCTGGGCTTCCACGCACGTCAGCCTCGCGGTCGGCCCCATGCCCCAGAGCGTGAGGAGGCCGACTGTGCCGATGCCGGTGCCGAGGTCGAGGTGCTCGGTGACGGGCGGGGAGATTTGCAGCGCATACCAAGCGGTGAGGACGTCGTCTATGGAATGACGGTGTCCATTTTTCCGCTGGGCAATGAGCCAGCCTGCGAGAGCCCCGGCGTCGTCCTGCAACGGCTCACGCGCCGTGAGGCCACGCGGACCGGTCAGCGCGTCGAGCGTGATTCGTTCACCGAGTTCTTGCCCCAGCCGCCGCCGCGCTTCCTGCCAATGCTCCATGAGAAAGCCTTACTTCGCGAAGGCTTTGTCTTTCTCGTTCCCGGCGCTGAGAAGGTAGGCGATGAGGTCTTTCAGCTCTTCAGGATTGAGCGAATTGATGAGACCGGGAGGCATCATAGAGATGGTCCACGGCTTGCGGGATTTCACGTTGGCGAGGGGGACGCCGGTGAGGTCGTTCGGCGCGAGGGCGCTGGCCATGACCATGAGTTTTCCAGCTTCTTCGCCGGTGACTCGCCCGATGACGACGCCGCCGTCTTTGAGGTCAATGTAGTCGGTGCCGTATTGGTCGGAGATGACTTTGCTCGGGTCGAGGATGTTCTCGGCGAGGTCGCGGATGGTGTAGCGATTTCCAGCGCCGGTGAGGTCTGGGCCGATGCTGCCGCCGTCGCCTGCGAACTTGTGGCAGGAGGCGCAGAGCGTGGCTGCGAACATGGCTTTTCCATTGGCGAAGTCGCGGCCTTTCAGCCCGCCTGCGACGAGTTTCTCGACTTCATCCACGGTCCACGCGCGGCCTGGGCCTTTGGCGGCGACAATGTTTGCGGCGACGACGGGCTTGCTGGCGGCGAGGGTTTTCATCGCGGCGCGCTCGGCGTCGGGGACGTTCAGCAGCGCGTCTTCGGCGATGTGGTCGAGGAATTTCGGGAAGCTGTTTCCTCCCTTCCAAGACTGCGCGATGGGGAACCACCCGAAGTAGGCTTTGCGCAACTCGGGCGTCCAGCCGACGGTGGCGGCGCGGAGCGAAGCGGCGTAGGCGATGGCTTGACGGTTTGGACGGCTGGCGGCCATCGCACGGGCGGCGTTGGCGTAGCCGTCGTTGCGGGCGAGAAGCTCATCCGTGCCGACTGCAGTGCCGGCGTCGGCGGTGGTGGCGAGGAGCGGGACGGTCTTGGCGACAACGGTGGGTGAATCGAGCGCGACGAGAAGGGCGAGCAGTTCGCGGTTTAAGAGCGCGTCCTTCGTCGGGAAGAGCCCGTCGTATTTGCTCAAAATGGGGAGCGCAGCAGCGCGAATCGGCTTTCCGAGGCGCGTGATGGCGAGTTGGTAGGCGCGCAGAAGACCGGGCTGAAGATCGGGACTGAGCTTCGTGAAATCGTGGCGTGCGAGGGCAGCGAAGATGTTGATTTGAAGGGCTTGATCCTTCGGCCCGACTGGAAAGACCGCGCCGGAAGAACCGTCGAGTTTCTTCTGCTGGGCTGCTGCTGCTGCGACGGCTTCGGGGCTGCGGCCCATGCGAGCGAGGGCGACGAGGGCCTCGATGGATGCCTGCGGATTCGTCTCCGCGATGGCTTTGTCCGCCCACCCTGCGACGGGCTGGCGCTCGATGGCGACGCGCGCTGCGAAGCGAATGCGGCGGTCTGCGTGGCTTAGATACGGCCACGCTTTTGCGACAGCTTCGGGGCCAGTTCCCGCTTCGTGGAGCTTCTCCAGCTCATGCCGGATTTTCGCCTCGGGCGTGACGGCGTAAGCGGGCGCTGGTGCGGTGCTCTCCTTACCTACGTAAGTCACGCGATAGAGCGCGGACTGCGAGCGACGCCCGCCGATGGTGAAGTACATCGCGCCGTCTTTCGGGTGGATGATCGCATCCGTCAGCGGCAACGGTTTGCCGGAGACGAACTCCGTTTTCTCCGCCGCGAATGAGCCCCCAGCGGGCGTGAGGTTGATGGCGTACATCGTTCCGTAAGTCCAATCGCAGGCGAAAAACGCGCGCTGATACTTCGCGGGAAATTTCGCCCCGGTGCCGAAGGTCACACCCGTCGGCGAGCCCGGCCCGATGTCGAGCGTGGCGGGCAGTGAGTCGGGGTAAATCTCCGGCCATTTCCCCGCGCCGCTGCGCCAGCCGTTGTCTGAGCCGCTGGTCGCGTGGGCGATGCGCGTGGGGCGATACCACGGCGAGCCGATGTCCCATTCCATGTCGCTGTCGTAGGTGAAAAGCTCGCCGTTCGCATCGAAGGCGATGTCGTATTCGTTGCGGAAGCCATGACTCACCAGCTCGATCACTTTGCCATCCGGGTCCGTCTTATAAATGCAGCCACCCGGCGCAGTGATGCCCTTCGCGTGGCCGTTGCCATCCCACAGGCGCGGGAGCACATGGTCCTCGCTCCAGCCGCCCATCGCCGCGCGGGAAATCTCCGTGTGGTCCGGCTGTTTCGTGTGATTGCCGCAGGCAAAATAGAGCGACTTCCCATCCGGCGAGAGGACGATGCCGTGCGGCCCGTGCTCGCCGCCGCCTTCGATGTGGCGGAGATAGTCGGCTTTATCAAACTGGTCGTCGCCGTTCGTGTCCTTCAAGCGCCAGAGCCCTTTGCCGTCCTGCTCATTGATCATCACATAGAGACTGTCGAAAGCGTAGAGCAGCCCGTGCGCGCCGCCGATGGCCTTCTTGTCTGGGCCTTCCGGGTTCTTGAGTTCTTCCACAGCGGTGCCCTCGGAAGTGCCGATGGCCGGGACGGTGATGCGATACATTTTGCCGTATTGGTCGCAGGCGATGATGCGTCCTTTCGGGTCCACCGTCATCGTCACCCAAGAGCCCTGCTCGGCCTTCGGCACGGTGTAAAGCAGCTCACCCTTAAAGTCCGGCGGCAGTTGCAGCGCATCCGCCGCGAGCACCGCGCCCCCGCTTTTTCCACCGCCTTTTGCCACACCATCAAGGATGCGTCCCCACGGGCCATCGCCGTATTTTTGAATGACGACGACGGGCGCAAAAGTCGCGCTGCCCGCCGGTGCGCCGAGCCACGTCGCATCCGTCTCCACGGTCTGCTTTTTGCCAGCGGCATACGCGATACTGAGCTTGGCGACGAGCGCTGCGATACCATCGTTGTTTTTCCCTTCCACGCGAATCTCGTTCACGCCGGGACGGAGCGACGCCTTGACGTTGACGTTCAGCATCGGCTCATTCCAGTCGCTGCTCTCTCCCGCCTGCACGCCATTGATGAAGACTTTCGCCGAGTTGTCACAGCTCAGAGAAATCGTGGCCGTCTTGATGTCGGCATCGGCGGTGAACTCCGCCTTCATCGTCACCTTCTCTCCATTTTTCGACGTCTTCGAGGGCCAAATCCACGCGGGTTCGGCATAGAGCGAAGTGATGAGAAGTGCGGGCAATAGTGTGCGTGCAAGGATTCGATTCATATAAATTGTGCGGTAGAAAGCCACGACATGGACGCGGCTTAGTGGCTTTGATTCGACTACCGCATTTTGTCCGCAGACTGTGCAAGCCAAACCGACCGACTCACCGCAGCCGCGCCAACTCTGCCTGCAATTCACGCCGTCGGGATTCGTAGAGTGTGCGGGCGGATTTGAGCCGCTCGGCTTTGCCCATGCCGCTTACCAATCCGACTCCGCACATCACGATAAAGAACAGGCCCATCACAGTCATCATCCCGCCGGACCGCGCCGACGTCCCCGCGCACAGAATCATCAAGCCCACCACAAGCCCCACCGCGCTCCCGATGACATCCCCTGCCCCCGGTTCGTGGGTGCCACGCTTTCCATGGACGAGATGCTTCTCGCGTTCCATCACCCACTCACGATCGAGCTGTGCGATGTCGTTTTGCACGCGAATCACGTCGATGCTCCCGGCAATTGCTTCCGTCCTTTCCTCGATGGCCTCCAGCTTCTCCGTAAAAATAGACGACGCCGTGCGCTGCACGGAAAGCTGAGAGCCGCAGTGGTTGCAGGTGAGGTAGCGCGCGGAATCCGAAGTCTCCAGCGGAGCCCCACATTCATTGCAGCGGACGGTGACGAGGTGCATACGTGTTATGCTTCAAAGCGAATCCGCGCGCTGCGTCCGTGGGCGTCGAGCCCTTCGAGTTTGCTGAACTGATCGATCGTGCCGACGGATTTCTCCAGCGATGCGCGGTTCAGCCGGACGATGCTCGTGCGGCGCTGGAACATGTCTGCCATGAGGCCGGGGAAGGATTTGCCCGCGCCGCCAGTGGGCAAAGTGTGGCTCGGCCCGGCGACGAAATCGCCCGCTGCAACGGGCGACCAGCCACCGAGAAAGATCGCGCCGCTGGTGCGGATTTCTTTGGCAAGGGCATCCTCATTTTTTGCCACGATGGAGATGTGCTCGGGCGCGAACTCGTTGGCGATGCTTACGCCGTCGGCGAGTTTTTTGACGAGGATGAGCGCGGCGTTTTGCTCCAGCACTTCGGTGAGGTATTCGCGGCGGCTGAGCGTGGCTGCTTGGCGGGCGATGGCCTTTTCCACGGCGGCGAGAAGTTTCGCGCTGTCGGTGATGAAGAGGATGCTGCTGCCGTGGCCGTGCTCGGCTTGCGCCAGCAGGTCGGCGGCGACCCACGCGGCGTTTGCGGTGGCGTCGGCGAGGACGAGGATTTCCGACGGGCCGGGCAGGAGGTCTATGGCGACTTGGCCAAACGCTTGCCGCTTTGCCTCCACGACCCACGGGCTGCCGGGGCCGAAGATTTTTTGCACCGGGCGGATGGTCGCTGTGCCGTAGGCCATCGCCGCAATCGCCTGCGCTCCGCCGACGCGGTAAATCTCCGTCGCTCCAGCTTTGCGCAGGGCGAAAAGGAGCGCGGGATTGATTGTGCCGTCCTTCCCGCAAGGCGTGGTGGCGACGATCTCCGGGCAGCCTGCCGCGCGGGCGACGGTGACGGTCATGATCGCCGTGGAGACGAGCGGCGCAGTCCCGCCCGGCACATACACGCCGACGCGCTGGAAGGGGTCGAACCGCTCGCCGATTTTCGCGCCCTGTGCGTTGCGGCCCGACCACGATTTGCGCAGGCTCTTTTTCGCGAACGCAAACACGTTGCGGTCTGCGGCAGCGATGGCGCGGCGCGTGGCCATATCCACGCTGGCAGGCTCCGCGACGGCGAGTTGCGCGGCCTTCATCATGGGTCCGCCGAATTTCGCCGTGAGCGCCAGCAACGCCGCGTCGCCGTCTTTGCGGATGGCTGCGATGATGCCCGCGACGGTCGAGCGCACTTCCTCCGTGGGCTCGGCATGGCGCTTGAGCGCGTTCAGAGCTTTGGAAAAACCGGGCTGGTCGTGGCGTAATACATTCATTGGATGCTGCGCTGTTTACGCACTCGCCGCCTCGTTGAAAAGGCCGAGATTTCCGTATGGCGGAATCCTTGACGCTGCTACCCTCGCGCCCCTACGTTGCGCGCCTTATGCGAAAGCGTGCGCTGTATTTAGCCCTACCAATTTTAATTCTCACCCTTCCACAGCCGTCGTCGGCGGTGGATGTTTTCGGCTTCAAGGTCTTCGAGAAAAAGAAGCCCACAGGCCCAGTCACGCCGACTTCTGCCGACGAGGCTGCGGCAAAAGGTGACGTGAAGCGCGTGGACGAACTCATCGCCGCCAACGACCTCGGCGGCGCGCTCAAGCTCGCCCGCTCCATCGTCGCCCAGCGTGCGCTCACCTCGGCAGCAGCGCGCGCGCAGTTCCAAATCGGCCAGATTTTGGAGCGCAAACAGGACCACGACGACGCCTTCAAAGCCTACAGCGACTACCTCACCAACTACCCTCGTGGCGGCGACTTCGATAGCGTGGTGAAGGCGCAGTTTGAAATCGCCAAGATGTTCATGGAAGGCCGCAAGAAGAAGGTTCTCGGTGTCACCATCTCCACCAGCTACGGCAAGGCCGAAACGATGTTTGCGGATATCGTCCGCCGCGCACCGTTCCACCGGCTCGCGCCCATCGCGCAATTTAATGTCGGCCAAGTCCTCGAGCGTCAGGGCAAGCCTTCCGAAGCCCTCGCTGCCTACCAGGAACTCGTCGTCCGCTACCCCGGCGACCCCATCACCGACGACGCGCAGTACCAGATTGGCTACGTCCAACTTCAAGAAACCCAGCGCGGATCCTACGACGAAAACGGGCGCCAGCGTGCAAAAGAAGCTTTCGAGGATTTTGCTGCCCGATACCCCAACAGCGAAAAGATCGCCCAAGCCCGCCAGAACGTCAAAACCCTCTCCACCAACGATGTCGCAGGCTCGCTCGACGCCGCCCGTTTCTACGACCGCGCAAAGCAATACCGCGCTGCCGCCATTTACTATAACGACGTAATCCGCCAATCCCCCGGCACGCCGGAAAGCGAGATCGCCACCAAGCGCATCGCCGAACTCAAAAACATCGTCGGCGCAGACGCCCTCCGTGGGCCGAGCAAGCCCCTCACCGGCTCCGAGGCATTGGCGCGCCGCCAAGCGCAAGCCCGAGTGGATACTGCCGCGCGTCCCGATTTTGCAGGCCCAGCCGTGGACCTCCCGCCGCTGCCCGGCAATATGAACCCGAGACTTCGGATGCCCGCTGGCCCCGTCGTTGAGCCCGCGCTGCCCACTGGCGACCCGCTCCAACCCGGCACTGGCCTCATCCCCGCCGCCGAACTTCCGCCCTTGCCTGAGGCAAAGCCTGCCGAGTCGCCCGCGCCCGCTGAAGCTCCCGCCACGCCGCCCGTCGAGGAAGCCAAGCCCGCCGCCAAGCCGAAGAAGCAGAAGAAATGAGGCTGCTCCTCGCGCTACTCACCCTCAGCCTTTGCGGATGCGCGGGCTACACCGTCGGCCCCATCAAGCCGACGCCGATGAAGCAAGTCCATCGCATCGCCGTCCGCAACTGGAAGAACGACACCCTCGAACCACGCATGGAAGTGCTCATCGCCACGATGATCATCAAGCAACTCCAGCAAGACGGCACTTACGAGATCACCGACGAAGCCCGCGCAGACGCCATCCTCGACGGCACGCTCCTCGCCATTGATCGCCGCCCCACGCGCTCCCTGCGCGGCAACATCCTGCAAACCCGCGAGTACCAGCTCACCCTCCGCGCCCGCTACACCCTCACCGAAAAAGGCACCGGCAAACCCATCGACCAGCGCAACATCAACGGCGTCACCAGCTTCTTCGTCACCGGCCAAAACATCACCACCGCCGACAGCAACCAAGACGAACGCCAAGCCATTCCCCTCGCCGTCGAAGACCTCGCAGTCCGGCTCACGAGCAGCCTCAGCGAGGGCTGGTAGCGCAGTGCTTACGCTCGTCCCAACCCCCATCGGCAACCTCGGAGACATCACCCTCCGCGCACTGGAGGCGCTGAAAAATGCCGACGTCATCGCGTGCGAAGACACCCGGCATTCGCTCAACTTACTCCGCCATTTCTCCATCGAGAAACCCCTCGTCAGCTACCACGAGCACAACGAAGCCCGCCGCACAGCAGAGCTGATCGAGCAACTCGCCGCTGGCAAAAAAGTCGCCATCATCAGCGATGCTGGAATGCCCGGAATCAGCGACCCCGGCCACCGCCTCCTCCGCGCATGCCAGCAACGCGGCGTCCCTTACACCGTCCTGCCGGGAGCCAGCGCCGTCCTCACCGGGCTCATCGGCTCTGGGTTTGAAGCGGGCGCATTTTTCTACGGCGGCTTCCTGCCCGTCAAAAGCGGCGGGCGCGAGCGCGACCTCCACATCGCCGCCGAGCGCGCAGAAACCAGCGTCTTTTTTGAGTCCCCTCACCGCCTCGTGAAGACCCTCACCGCCGCCGTCCCCATTTTCTGCGAACGCCAAATCTGCGTCGCCCGCGAACTGACAAAGACCTTCGAGGAATTCCGCCGAGGCACCGCCGCCGAGCTTCTCGCCCACTTCACCGAGCGCCCGCCCAAAGGCGAAATCGTCCTCATTTTATCCGGCACCGACGAGCGCCCTATTTCGCCTTCTTCGGCTCCAGAATCGCCGCGCCGATAAAGCACCCCGCTGCGATGAAAATGCACGAATCCGCGACGTTGAACGCGGGCCACGGGTTCGCGAAGCGGACGTGCAAATCGAAGAGCAGAAAGTCCACGACGTAGCCGTGCAAAATGCGGTCGGTGACATTGCCGAGGATCCCGCCGAGCAGCAGTGCCACGCCAAAGCGCGACGGCTTATCCGTGAAGACGTTTTTGCGCCACGCCACGAGCAGCCCCGCAAACGTCGCCAGCGAGAGCACGACGAAAAACCAGTTGTTCCCCGAGCCCATGCTGAATGCCGCGCCCGTGTTCGCCCAGTGGACGAGCTGGAACCAGCCGGGAATCACATCACGCTCCATCGGCAGATGCGCCGTCTTTTTCAGCACTTCGGGAAAGCGCGCGATATTCTGCTCGCTCGGCACCAGCGCAAAGTGGGTGAAAATCCACCACTTCGTAAGCTGGTCGAGCACGTAGGACGGGAGGGCGATAGCAGCGAGAAATTTCATCGGTTTTGGGACCCTCGTTTCCCCTTCATTCGCTCGCGAAGTTCTTCATTTGTCATGGGCTCACGCTAAAGACAAGGGGCGGAGAGCTGCGAGGAATTTCATCGTTTCTGCGTGAAGCAAAAGGTCTGAGGCGCGCCGTAGCTCGACTTTCCAAAGTCGAGGTTGGACGTTTCCAACAGAGAGAACGCCCTGCTTTTCCCGACGCTCACTCGACATTGGAATGTTGAGCTACGTTTTTGCCCCCCCATCTTCCAAGGGTGCCCAAGTCGGGCAAATCTGCCCCTGCCCGACGCCCTTTCGTGGAGCGGCGGCCCCCTTTTGAGACTGTCTCTCAAAAAGGCGCCATTAGAGACGGCCCTTTCGTGTGTCGCTCATGCTCAAGTGTGCCAAGTTCCCAAACGTAGAACCACGTCCGCCCACTTTACAGAGGTCGGGAGGGTCATTTTGTCCCTTTTCGCCCTGTCTCAACCGTCAGGGTGCCTCCGACATACGTCAGGGCATCGCCGACATACGTCAGGGTGCCGCCGACATACGTCAGGGTGCCGCCAACATATGTCAGGCACTCGCCGATATACGTCAGGACATCACCGATATACGCGAGGCACAGGGCGACCTACGCAATGCACACGCCGACATACCAAAGGGAGCCGGGCAGGCACGAAAGGACCATGCCGATGGTCGAAAGAGCCTGCCCGACATACAAAAGGCACGCGCCGTAGCTCGACATTCCAATGTCGAGTCGTAGTCGCGCAAAAGCAGGACGCTTTTTCTGAAGGGAACGTCAAAACTCAACTTTGGAAAGTCGAGCTACGCCGCCTTCCCGCCTTTGTCCGCTCCACGATGGCGGGTTCTTTTTTGACGAACAGCGCGGTCACACCCTTCGATGTCCGCGCCGGACGATCAAGGAGGGGGGCTTTCCTAAGCCCCCTGTGCCGAAAAGTGAAAAGCAGCGGCAGACAGCGGCGCACGGACGGGATCGGCCCCAAGGAGGGGGAACGTCTCGTTCCCCTGAACCACGAAGTGGTTCCCGGTTGCTCGCAGTTGAAGAGCGGCGCTTCGCGCCTCAGGGGAACGGGACGTTCCCCCTCCTTGAGGGCTTTCGCCCTTTTCGTGCCGTTCCTGTCGCATTCCTCTTTTAATCACACCCGGAAAACGGCCCTCCCGAGTATTCGGCCTTGGCTGCACCTTTCCCGACAAGTCGGGACAGACGGGGCTTAGGAAAAGCCCCGCGCCCATCCGGCTCGCACGCCGCCCTCCTATGCGCGGAGGATCTTTATTTTCCGATCGAGGTCGCGGCGGTTGATGAGGGCGAAGAGTTGAACGCGGTCAGGGTGAAGGCGGAAGAGCAGACGGTGGTCGATGCCGATGCGTTGGCGGTACATGCCGCCGGGGATGGCTTTGAGGGCGACGACTCCGGAAAATGCGGCGGGCTCTCCCCCGGCGAGTCGGCCCGCCATGGCGAGGGCGGCGCGGGCGATGTGTTGGGGGAAGTCGTCGAGGGATTCACGGAATTTTGGCGGAAATTCGATGATGCGGAGGGGCTGGTTGCCGCTGGGTTGCTCGGGGAGGTAGTGTCGGGCTTCATCGTCGGCGTGGTCTTCGGGGGCTGGGGCGGCGGCTTTGCTGCGGGTGGCTTCGAGGACGTCGCGAGCTTTTTCGAGTTCGCGGCGGAGGCCGGTGCGTTCTTCGGCGCGTTCGTGGAGGGTGGCTTTGAGGGTGGTGAGTTTTTGGCGAAGGTCTTTGAGTTCGGCCTCATGGGCGGGGGTGGGGGCTTGGGTTTGTTTTTCGTGGCGGTGGACTGCGCGGCGCTGGTGTTCGATGTCTTCTTTGAGGGTGCGGACTTCGGCGGCTTTGGCGTCGAGCCGTTTGCGGGCGGTGCGGAGTTCGGCGGCGTCTTTGCCGTCGTCGCCCGTTTCTTCGGCGATGCGTTTTTCGAGGATGTCGCTGTATGGGTCGTCGGGCGGGAGATTGAGTTTGTCGTGGGCGCGGAGGATTTCGTTGAGGAGGGAGCTGCCTTCTTTTGTGGGGATGAGTGGGATGAGGCTGCGGCTGACGAGGATGCCGAGGGCTTTGTGGCGTGAGTAGAGGAGGTCGTGGCCGTGCTCGGAGAGTCTTTCTGGGTCGGTTTCTTTCAGTATGGCTGATGCGATTCTGGCAAGGAGGCGCAATTCTTCGGCAGGATCATCCCGTGCAACGAGGAGGCGGAATCCGTCGCGAAGTTTCTCTGTGGATTGGTTTCGCTCGGCCACTGCGATCATGCGGGCAGCAAGTTCTTTTTCCTCCGCACGCATGAGGAAGAAAGCGGTGAAGTACCAGCGTTTGGGACTTTCATCCGTCCATTCAGCGCGTTCAAAGTATTCGACGACTGGCTCGTAGAGCCCGAGCGAAACGGCGCGCATAATGTAGTTGATATGGAGGACTTCGGGGATTTTGAAGGGGTCGAGCTGCGCTAGCTCGTAGCGCTGCATTTTTTCGAGGCGGTGGATGGTGAGCCCGGTCTCGGGGGCGTCGCGAAGTTCTGCGTGGGTCTTGCCGGCGACTGCGGTGGAGAGGTGGAGTCGCTCTTGGTCTTTGTCGAAGCAGCAGCGTTTGTATTTTTTCCCGCTGCCGCAGTGGCAATCGTCGTTGCGCCCGAGTTTTTCGACTGCGCGGCGCATGGTAACCCCGGCGGCCACGTGTCTTGGCGGTGCGTCAACGACCATTTCCATGACGGGCCGCCGTGCGATGTCGAGAATCGCATCGGTGACTTTCTGTAGGGCATCCAAGACGGGACGACCTGCCTCGCCGTAGATGGGGAGTTGGAGGATCGTATTGAGGGCCGCGTCGTTCACGATCTGGGCGATACATTGGAGCACAGCCTGAACTTCACGCCGAAGGTTTTTGTTGCGAGCGAGTGCTTTGGCCTCCGGGAGAAACTCATCCGGCAGGGCCCCGCCCTTATGGTCACGGCACCAAACGGCGGTGAGCAGCAGTGCTACGCCCGTGTGCTCGTGGGGGATGCCGCCGCGTTTTATCACCCCGATGAGTGCGCCGGGGATGTCTCCATCCATCTTCCACACGAGATTCGTAAATCGGTGGTGGTCGCCCGTCATCGAAGCTGCTTTGACCATGTGCCGCACATCCACCCGGCGAGCGGTGTCGAGTGCTGCTGTAAGCACGAACAAAAACCCGAAGATGTCGTTGTGGGCGACGGTTTCGCCTACCAGCGCGTCGAGTTCGGCATCGCTCGCTGGAAGCAGCGCGGCGACTGCGCGGACGGTACCTTTGTGGAAGGTGGAGTGGTCAATGAGTTCTCGGAGCGTAGGGTCCATATCCGAGGTAAGAAGCGAACGCGGAAGTGAATTGCAATCTGGAACGATGGAGATGTTTCGCCGTGGGATAAACTGGCCATTGACGAACTGCAAAACGCGAACTATTTCCCGCCCGTTGCGTCGGTTTTCATCGGCGCGGCGCTTCTCAAAACAAACAAAACAAAACATCGAAAGGACCCATCGTATGAACATCGAACCTACCACCAGCATCCAAGACGTAAAAGACCGTGCTCTCGAAACCCGAGCGGTGCAGACAGACCTCGCAGATATGTGGGTCTGGGACAGTGCCACCCTCGCCAATTGGGATGAGTGGATACGGCAGTTTGACGCGACTTCGCTCCTGCCCACGCCGAGCCTCGGAAAGCAGATCGCGCTCGCCACCGTCGCGGCAAACAACGCGCGGCAGGCTTATGATGGTGCGCTTTCCAATATCAAACTCACGGTGAGGGTGGCCGTCTCGGGCCTCCGCGCCAAGGCCACCCTCAATGAGACGCTGAACGATCTCGTGGAGGAGCTGAGCGCACAGGGCAACACACGCCCGACGATTTTGGAGGAGGCAAATAATCTCATCGTGGCGTGGGAGGACTACAACGCGGCGTGGTCGCCGGGCTCGCCCTACACGCTCACAGCACTGGTGGCGGCGGTGGCGGCGCTGCCCGCGCTGGATAAGGCTTACCGCCAGACACGCTCCACGTTACGCAAGAGGGAGAAGGAACTCACGCGCCACGTCGCGGTGGTGGAGGATCGTTGCATGGCGTGGTACGAAGCAGCGACGGGGCGCTTCCCCGCTGGCACGGTGGAGGGCAACCTCATCCGCGCCCGTGTGCCCACGAGCTACTCGCCGTCCGGTGCCGTGGCTCCGGCGACCCCGATGGGCCTCGTGCTGCAAGCGCTGGGTAGTGCTCGCGCCTTTGCCGATGTGGCAGATGCCACCGGTGCGACGGGCTATCGCTGGTATGTGAAGGCTCCGGGAGCGGCGGACTTTGTCTTCAAAGTAGAGACGCCGACGAGCGAGGCACTGTTGCTCGGGCTGAATCTCGGCACGAACGAGGTGCGGGCAACTGCAGTGAGCAGCGGCGGCGAGAGTCTGCCCTGCTCGCCCGCGACGCTGGTGGTGACGTAGGCGCGTCGTTGTCCCAGGGACGCCCCGCGAGTGTGCCGCTCGCGGGGCGTTCACTGAATGTGAAGCCACACAGTCGCGCTGGCACCGTTGTCGGCCTGCTTCCGCTTTTCTTCTTCATCCTTCGCCTTCGCGATCTCGCGGCGGTGGGCGATGGCCGCTTGCTCGGCTTTCATCTCAGCGATTTGCCAGTCTTCGAGGCGGCACTCATCCGGCAACTCGCCACCGCAAAATCCGCACGTCCGGTGCTGACGACTGTAGAGGAGGCGCTGGCAGTGCGGGCAGTTCATTTCAGGCCAACTTCCAGCCCATGCTTGCGTTGATTTTGTCCACGATCTGTCGGCGACGAATTTGAGTTACGCTACCACGCTTCTTGTTGAGCTTGGACTTTTCGACGAGCCATAGGGCGTCGCAGCGGCAGAGGGTTTCCCAGTCGAGGCCGTCTGCGCCATTGAGTCGAACTTCAGTTTCTTTGGGCGGTCGATTTGCTCGCTGAGTCGTGCAGAAGAGGACGTTCACCCACTCGGCCTTCGCGACGCGGTCGGGGTGCGAGACGATGACGGCGGGATGCGGGCCAGCTTCACCGAAGTCGTAGGTGTAGATGTCCCACGGCTTCATACTTCGGCGGGTGTCGGCACGCGAAGGCGGCGGGCCAGCTTGGTTTCTTCGGAGTTGTCGGCCTTGGAGTAGAGGTGTTTGAGGCTTCCCGGCGGGAAGTTTTCGCCCTCAGTTTCTTGCAGTTTCCTTAGTGCAGCGCGGACCACTTCGCTCGCGCTGTTGTAGCGACCCGATTCGACGAGATTGTGAATGAAACCTTCCCAGTGATTTGTCAGCGCGACGTTCATAATAGCCGACTATTGCCAGCAGTTTTTCTGGCGTCAAACGGCTTTGCAGCGTGGCTCTGGACTTTCTACACCGCGTCTTTCGCGCTCGCAGTCGTGTATTCCCGGTTGAGTTTAGCGATTACGGTGGCGGGGATGTTGGCCGGGCAGACGGCTTCGCATTCGTAGTAGTTGGAGCAGTTGCCGAAGCCTTCTTTGTCCATTTGCGCGACCATCGAGAGGGCGCGTTTGTTGCGCTCTGGTTGGCCTTGCGGCAACAACGAGAGGTGGGTGACTTTGGCCCCGACGAAGAGCATGGCGCTGCCGTTCGGGCAGGCTCCTACGCAGGCTCCGCAGCCGATGCAGGCGGCTGCTTCCATCGCGAGGTCGGCGTCTATTTTGGAAATAGGGAGGGCGTTCCCATCGACGGCGCTGCCAGCGCGGGCGGTGATGAAGCCACCTGCTTGCTGGATACGGTCGAAGGCGGAGCGATCCACGCAGAGGTCGCGGATGACGGGGAATGCGCGGGCGCGGAACGGCTCGATGTGGATTGTTTCGCCGTCCTTGAACTTGCGCATGTAGAGCTGGCAAGTCGTGGTCTGCGAAATGGCGGGATCGCCGTGCGGGATGCCGTTGATGGTGAGCGAGCACGTGCCGCAGATGCCTTCGCGGCAGTCGTGGTCGAAGGCGATGGGCTCTTCGCCCTTCTTGGTGAGCTGGTCGTTGACGATGTCGAGCATCTCCAAAAACGAGGCTTCGGCGGGGATGTTGTTTGCGGCGATGTCGGCGAGTGCGCCGGTGCTTTTGCTGTCTTTTTGACGCCAGACTTTGAGTTTAAGGTTCATGTTAGTCGTTGGATTTTGATGGCTTCACGAAACGGAGAAGTTGCTCGTAAAAACCGGGATAGCTGGTGTTCACGCATTCGGTGTCGCGGACGACCGTGTGTCCGTCGCTGAACATGCCGAGGACGGCGCAGGACATGGCGATGCGGTGGTCGCCGAAGCTCTCGACTTCTGCGCCGTGGTATTTACCGCCACCTTCGATTTCCATCCCGTCTTCGGTTTCCAAAACATCGACGCCGAATGCGCGGAGGTTCTTGGCGATGGCGGCGATGCGGTCGGTTTCCTTTACGCGGAGTTCTTTGGCGTCCTTGATGATGGTCCGGCCCTTTGCAAGCGCGGCGGCGACGGCGAGGATGGGGAGTTCGTCGATGACATTAGGGATCTCTTTGCCGCCGATGGTCGTGGCCTTTAGCTCCACGCCGTAGATTTCTACGGAACCGCGCGGCTCGCCATCGGTGCTTTCGATGATCTCGTTCACTTGCGCGCCCATGCGGATGAGGACGGCGAGGATGCCGGTGCGGGTGGGGTTGAGCCCGACGTTTTTGATGAGCAAATGCGAGCCCGGCATCGCTGCGGCGGCGACGAGCCAGAATGCCGCGCTGGAAATATCACCGGGCACTTCAAAGTCGCGCGACTCCAAGTGCTGTCCGCCGAGCAGCGTGACGGTGAGGCCGATCTTGCGCGGGCGGACGACGTGCCACGCCAGCATCCGCTCGGTGTGGTCGCGGCTTTGCTCGGGCTCGGTGACGCTGGTGCTCCCTTTGCCAAAGAGCCCGGCGAGCAGGATGGCGCTCTTCACTTGCGCGCTGGCGACGGGCGAGGTGTAGGCGATGCCTTGCAGACTCCCGCCTTCGATGACGAGCGGCGGGCGTCCGTTTTCGCCCTCGGCGGTGATGCGTGCGCCCATCTGCGTGAGCGGGTCGATCACGCGCTTCATCGGGCGTTTCGAGAGTGATGCGTCGCCGATGAGTCGGCTGCGGAAGGGCTGGGATGCAAGGATGCCGCACATGAGCCGCATGGTCGTGCCGGAGTTCCCGCAGTCGATGGCCTCAGCGGGCGGGGTGAGATTTCCGCGCTTGCCGTGGACGATGAGAGTGGTGTCGTCGAGCCGCTCGATCTCCACGCCGAGCTGCTGGAACGCCTTCATCGTGGAAAGGCAATCTTCACTCGGCAGGAAGCCGGTGATTTGCGCCGAACCATTTGCCAGAGCGGCGAGCATGATGGAGCGGTGCGAAATGCTCTTGTCTCCCGGCACGGTGATCTCAGCATGGATGGCAGGTGCGCGGCGAATCTTCCAGTCGGTCATTATCGGAAATATAAAGTAATCACGGGCCTGCATCGCTGCGGCGAGAAAATGGTGCAATTTCCTCCTGTCCTCCGGCGCGCTCAGCCCACGCAAAGGTTTGGCGGAAATCTCCGCGCTTGGCAATCACGGCGTGGAAAACGGCGAGATTTCTTCGCCCGTAGCGCTATTGGGGATAGGGTAGCCCGTGGATTTTCGATAGAAAGTGGTGTGACTTCGGCGCTTCCCTTTCTCCACGGTCACTCGCTACAAAGGCCGCTCAACTTTAACCACCACCACTACTCAATCATGCCAAATCCTTGGACCGGAAAGGGAAACCCCTACACACGCAAAGAAGTTCGCGACCGCCTCATGGCGACCGTCAAAACGGGCAACGCCATCATCGCAGGCGGTGCGGGCACCGGCATCTCGGCCAAATTCATCGAGCGCGGCGGAGCGGATTTGATCATCATCTATAATAGCGGGCGCTTCCGCATGATGGGCCACGGCTCGACGTGCGGCATGATGGCCTACGGCGACGCCAACGCCATCGCGATGGAGATCGGCGAATACGAAGTGCTACCCGTCGTCGAGGAATGCCCGGTGATTTGCGGCGTCCACGCTACGGACCCACGCCGTCGCATGTGGCATTGGCTCGGGCGGGTGAAAGAGATGGGCTTCAGCGGGGTGAACAATTTCCCCACGCACACCATCATCGACGGTCACTTTCGCGGAGTGCTGGAAGAGACGGGGATGAGCGTGAAAAAAGAATACGAAATGGTCGCGCTGGCACGACGGATGGACCTTTTCAGCGTCGTATATGTCGGCTCGCCGGAGGAGGCCATCGAGATGGCGAAAGCAGGCGCAGACGCGATCATCGCGCACGTCGGCACGACGGTCGGCGGAAGCATCGGCGTCAAAAGCGCGGTGAAGAGCTGGGATTTCACCATCCAGCGCACGCAGGAAATCATCGACGCCGCCAACACGGTGCGGAAGGACATCTTCTTCCTCTGCCACGGCGGCCCAATCAACACGCCATCCGACGCCGAGCGCGTGATGAAAGCGACGGACGCCGTCGGCTTTGTCGGCGCGACTTCGCTGGAGCGCATGGGCATCGAAGAATCGCTCACGAACCTCACCCGCGAGTTCAAGAAACTGAAAGCGCCTGCCGCAAAGAAGTTCGGGAAGAAGAAGTAAGCTGCGGACGGGAACTAGATTCCCAAACGCTAAGGCGGCGGGTCGAGAGTCACCGGTCCGGTCTTGTCCGGCAGTGCGAAT
This sequence comes from Chthoniobacteraceae bacterium, assembly GCA_947471505.1. Taxonomy (GTDB): domain Bacteria; phylum Verrucomicrobiota; class Verrucomicrobiia; order Chthoniobacterales; family Chthoniobacteraceae; genus SXWH01. The sequence goes on from CANIWM010000052.1 coordinate 43,257, forward strand.
ACTCCGCGCCCGATGCGCTGGCTTTGCAGCAGTGCGCCGTTGAATTTGACGGGCTTGCCGTTGGTACCGGGGAAGCTGCCGGAGAGAAGGCCGGTTTTCGGGGCGAGCGTGAGCTTGGTGCCGGGTGCGCCGGTGAGGGTGAAGAGGTTTGCAGAGCTGAGTGTCGTGGTCCCGGTGAGCACTGGGTTGAGCACGCCGTTGCCGATGGCGAGATTCCAGTTGGTGATGTCGAGTGCGGCGGTGTTTTTGGCGGGCGGCGTCCAGCGCGAGCCGAGCGCGGCGGTGCTGCCGGTGAAGCCGGACTTGTATAGCCCTTTGCTCGTTGCGGGTTTCTGCCAAAGCAGTGTTCCGTCGGCCGTCGTTGCATCGTGAAAGACGAGCGTGCCTGCGAGCAGTCCTTGTTTGGCATACGGCTGAACATATACCGGGCAGGTGGCGTCGGCAAAAAGCGGGGCTGAGAATGCGAACGCGGTGCCATCGCCCAACACTCCAGCGATGCTGACTGCTCCGCTGCTACTCACAGTTCCCAGCGCGTAGCCATTTCCGAAAGGCCGCGTGGCCGGATCGCTGAATCCGGGATCGCGGGGGAGGATGAAGGTGTATTTTCCTGCGAGGTTTGTCGGGCTCTTGGTCTGGAATGGCGATTTCCCCGCGGAGAGATCGTAGCTGATTCCATCCAGCGTGATCTCCCCACTCAACTGCGCGACGAGGTCGGGATCGAATGCGAGCGTGACGAGCGCCGACGCCTTTCCTCGCCGAGAAATCGAGCCGCTGAATGTCCCACTCGCATCGAAAACACCTGTAATCATCAGCGATTCAGAGCCAATGCGGAGTTTGAGGGTAAGGCGTTTGCTCTTCGTGATTCCGGCGACCACCTGTCCGGCGACTCCTTCGGTGCCAATAATGAGCCCGGTATAAGTCGGCACTGCGACGGCGCTCGGTGCGCTTGGTAAGTTGTAGGTGATTGCGAGCCGGGTGGTTTTCCCGGCTTCGACGGTGACGCTGCGCGCACTCGGCGTTTGAAATCCCTCGATGCTCTTGAAGGTCACGGTGTAGTCGCCTGCGGAGAGATACGGTTTGGATTGCCCGCTGGCGAAAAACGCCCCGCTGCCGATGCGCCAGCCTGCGCCCGCGTCGCGCGCGGACTGCGGCTCGATGGTGACGGTGAGCGTGCCCGAGGGCGTCGAGCCGAGGGAGTTGTTCGTCTGCGTCGAACCGCCGTTGGTGCTGTTCTGGCCGGTGGTGCTGCTTTCTTCGGCGGAGTCAAAAAGCGTGATCACATCGCTATCAATGGCCCGCACGCGCGTCTGTGTGGTGCCACCGAGATAGATGGCAGCGGGGAAGTAGCGCCCGTCGTCGTATTGCACGCACACCGGGCCGCCGGAGTTGCCGCCGCGCGAGGTGATGTCGTCGGTCAAATAGACGCGCGCATTCGCATGGCCGAACGTCGCATTCATCGGCGGCGTCGCGTGGATGCGCCCTTGATTCGCCGCCGCGATGTTGCGCGAAGCACACGAACTCCTCCTCGACGCGCCAAAGAAACGCCTGAGCCAAAGCTGAACACACACCATGACTCCACTCGAAGCACACCAAGCCGCCACAGAAACCATTCGCAGAGCCAAGTTCCCCATGCTCGCCACCGTAGATGCCGCCGGGCAGCCACACCTCCGCCCCGTCTCGCCCGTCCGCGTGGACGGCTTCCGCATCTACATCGCCAATCTCCGCCGCTACGGCAAAACCGCCGAACTCGCGGCAAATCCACGCTGCGAAGTCTGCTACCTCGACGACCAGCACGACCAAGTCCGCATCACCGGCACCGCCACCGTCGTCACCGATGCCGACACGCTGCGGGCCATTTGGGAAAGCAATCCCCTGCTCCGCAAATACCTCGGCACTCCAGAAAACCCCGAGCTGATCATCTACCTCGTCGAGCCCGAGCGCGTGCGCTTCATGCGCGAATGGGCGCTCGACTACATCGAAGTGCCACAGCCCTAATCCCGGGGATGATGGCAGGAAAATGCAGGAAAGTGAGGGTTTTTGTCCTGCTTTTACCAGGCCGGGATGAAAGGAAAAACGCGTCCGAAATCATGCCGATGAGTGAGCAAGAATGCGTCCCGCTTACACTTCGGAAACACGCGAGTGCCTGATGCTCTACTCAAACTCTTGTAGGTGAATCGACCGTCCGCCTTGCCACCGCGCGGCATCAGCCCTAGAGCCATCCTATGCCTCCGAAAACGAAGCCGAATAAAGACACCTTCACCGCCACCATCGGCTTCGAGGCCACCGCGTTGCGCGATGGCGCATTCCCTCCACGCGAAGCCATCCTGCGGAGCCTGAGCGCAGAGAAGGATAACCGATGGCTCGCCGCCGACAGCCAAGGCGAAGCCGAACCGGAGCGCAGCGGAGATAGCCCCGCACGCTTTCTTCCAAACAAACCGGGGCAAACTGCCACGGGCAGCCCGAAGGGTGAGCGCGGAGGCGCGAATCAATATTTCCTCACCCGATTCGCCAGCGCCGAGGGCAAGAACGGCGGCCAATGGAGCGGAGCGACTTTGACAGAGACAGGCTGCCCGCAGGGTGAACGCGGAGGCGTTCATCAATTCTACACCCCGTCCTGCGTCGCGCGCTGCCTCGTCGAGATGCTCGCCCCCTACACTGCCCTGCGCGGCATCGAGGCCGACTTCGGGCCCGAGCACGCCAACACCTTCCGCCGCGACCTCCATCCCGACCTCCGCGCCGACACCGCGACGCGAGTGAGCGAGTGAGCGCGTCCCTCTCCCAGCCCAAACGAAAAGCCAAACCATGAAAACCACACTCATTTCTCTCGCGGTCATAGCCATCCTCGCCACGTCCGGTCCGGTTTTCGGGGCGGAAAAGGCGGTGCCAAACCCAGACTTCACAAGAGGCGCGAAAATCCCCGCCAAAGCAAAGCACGACTGGAGCGATCCTACGGCACCGATTTTTACGGAACGCAACGACTTCCATGTGCTCGTGCATGGCTGTTACAGCGCGGGCGAACTGCGCTTTGACGATCAGCGCTGCGAGATGCTGGTGAAGCTTCTCAATCGCAGCCACGCCGAG
>CANIWM010000053.1 GCA_947471505.1 Chthoniobacteraceae bacterium
CGACTGCTGCCACCCGTAGGTGTCTGGACCGTGTCTCAGTTCCAGTGTGGCTGGTCGTCCTCTCAGACCAGCTACCCGTCATAGCCTTGGTGAGCCATTACCTCACCAACTAGCTGATAGGCCGCGGGCTCATCTGGGAATGACAGCTTGCGCCGTCTTTAGCGTCCCGAGGATGTCCTCAGTAGCCGTATGCGGTATTAATTCGACTTTCGCCGAGCTATCCCGCGCCCCCAGGCAGATTACCCACGTGTTACGCACCCTTGCGCCACTGAACATTTTGAATATTGCTACCCAAAATATCCCGTTCGACTTGCATGTCTTATCCACGCCGCCACCGTTCGTTCTGAGCCAGAATCAAACTCTCCATATAGAGTGTTTGCCGTAAGGAAGCTATTTCCAAACGGACTTCTGACCTTTACCTCTCACCCGACAAAAGCCGAGCGAGAAGGGTCAATTAAAATTATTACTTCAAATATCTGACGTATAACGCACAATTCAATCTTTGCTTCTTATTTTAGACCGTTTTGAGTTTTTCCATTTCCGATAGCCGTCGTGAGACTGCTATCTGGCCTAAACTCTAAAACCAAAGTATCAAGGAACTCGTTTGCAGGCGACACTTAGAGACGAAGATTTGCCCGCGGATTTGAATCCGTAGGCAATCGCACCTCTCAGTGCCTTTTGCAGAACTTCTTGGTTTCTACCAAGACCGCCGTTACTTGCGGGAGAGTCGTTTTAGCAGCTTCTTTTTCACCGTCAACTACTTTTTGCAAATTTCTTCACTTATTTCGTTTTCGGTAGTCGCTGCTGGCGACTGCCCCCGTTTCTTAGCGGAGAGTCATTTTAGCAGCTTCATTGTTTCCGTCAACTACTTTTTGTGAATTATTTCACTCATTTCGTTTTCGGTAGTCGCTGCTGGCGACTGCCCCGCTCGTAAGCGGATTTGGAGAAAACACGACTTGGCTCTTTTGGTCAATAGAGTTTTCGCACTTTGATTGCCGGCGGTCCGCCAAGCCTATTGTACATGCGGGTTGCGGGCCGAAACTATTTTCGCGGTTGCGTGGTGAGCCTGCGGTTTTTGGGGGTGTTTATCGAGTTGAAGCGGTTTTTGTGAAGGGGAATAGGCCGGGTTTTATCCCCGCCCGAGGTTTCTCCGCTCGTTTCAGCGTAAAGTCCGCAGCAGGAACGCGCCAACGACGGTATAGCCGCGTGGGTGAGTGATTGCGGATTACGTGGCTGCCCTGAAGTCGGGAATGATGCCTGTTGATGATGTTTCGCACAGTGTCCATCCCCGGGCAACTGCTCCGCTATCTCCCGCAACGCCCCGAAAGCCCGCCCCACCGCACTTTGGCGTTGTTGCGTTTGTCCAGGTCCGCAAAGACGGCGAACTCGCTCCAATCAAAGTGCACCAGCGCTGCAATCTGCGCCGAGCACGACGAGCAGAGCGACTCAATGCAAAAGAAGGTGTGCATCCCACTTGCAAAACCGTTTTCCCGGAGTCGGTAAATGCCATCGAGTTGATGGCGTCACCGGGTCTTGAGGGGAGCCGGAACGAGTCTAAAAAATCGTCCCCTGTCCCTCGCAAACTCTGCGCGCAGGCCCGCTTCGGGCGAATCCCAACTACGGTTATTTCATTCGAAGTTCCCTCGGCTTCGAGGAACCTCGCTCTTGGATTCCCGAGTGTATGAACCGGAAGCGACTGTTGAGAGTCGGGCGTCTGCTGAGGGCTCTCTAGGCAATAATGCCGCGCACGGTTTTTCCAAAGACATCCGTGAGCCTGTAATCACGTCCCTGGAAACGGTACGTGAGCTTTGCATGATCAACGCCCAACAGGTGCATCATCGTCGCGTGCATATCGTGGACGCTTACCGCGTCGGTCACTGCTTTGTAGCCAAATTCGTCGGTTCCTCCCCACTGGACGCCACCTTTGATTCCTCCACCGGCCAACCATACGGAATAGCCCTGCATGTGGTGATCTCGCCCGCTCCCTCCTTGGCTCATCGGTGTTCTGCCAAATTCCCCCGCCCATACGATAAGGGTCTCCTCAAACATCCCACGCTGTTTTAGATCGGTAATCAGGGCCATACACGCACGGTCGATTTCCTCGGCTTTCTGTTTTATGCCTTCTTTTACACCACCGTGATGGTCCCAGTCCTTGTGGTAGAGTTGGATGAAGCGCACTCCGCGTTCGGCCAGTCGGCGCGCCAGCAGGCAATTGCTGGCAAAGGAGCCGTCGCCCGCTTTGCATCCGTATAAAGCGAACGTCGCGGGCGATTCTGCGCTCATGTCCATCAGTTCAGGGACGCTGGCCTGCATTTTGAAAGCCAGTTCGTATTGCGCGATGCGCGTCGCGATTTCCGGGTCATCAATCGCCGTGTCGAGCTCGGCATTTAGAGCGTTCACAGCGCTTACGACATCGCTTTGCGACTCCCGCGACACACCGGGCGGATTATTTAGATACAGCACTGGATCGCCTTTTCCGCGCAAATGGACCCCTTGAAATTTCGCTGGCAAAAACCCTGCGGACCACTGCCGGGCGGCGATAGGCTGGTTTTGCCCGCCTTTACCGAGCGAGGTGAGCACAACAAATCCAGGCAACTCCTCCGCCTCGCTGCCAAGCCCGTAGGTCGCCCACGCTCCCATGCTGGGGCGCCCCGGGATGCTGCTTCCCGTGTTTATGAAACAGTGCGCAGGGTCGTGATTGATCGCCTCGGTATGCATCGAACGCACGATGGCGATGTCATCCGCTACCGACCCTAGGTGAGGAAAGAGCTCGTTCATCCAAGCTCCGCACTGCCCGAATTGCTTAAAGCCCCACTGTGGACCGAAACACTTCAGTTCAGCGCCCTGGAGTTGCGCAATTTGCTGACCCTTTGTGAGCGATGCGGGCATCGGCTTGCCGTCCATCTTCGCGAGTTCCGGCTTCCAGTCGAAAGTCTCCAGATGCGACGGCCCTCCCGCCATCGTGAGCCAGATCACGCGTTTAGCCTTCGCGGGAAAATGGCGCGGCGAAATGAGCCCCCTCCACTTTTCCTCTGCAAAAAGCACACCGCCGCCGAGGAGCGAGCCTAGCGCCAGCGAGCCGACGCCGCGTGCGGTTGCACCGAGAAAGGTCCGACGGGTTACATTCTGAAGATCAACGGGATTCATTGTGGGCGGATCATTACCAGAACACTGCGTGGCTTTGAAGAAACATCTACAACGCCTCGTGATCACACCGTGCGGCAGCGCGTTCGAGTTCATCTAGGCATCTGTCCAACGCATCCCACTCGCCGCCCGCCAGCCGTTCCATCGCTCGACTGACCTCTGCCAGATTCATCTGCGAAATTGCGGAGTGCAGGCGGTGTCGCGTCTTACGAACCGCTTCCGCATCCTGCATTCCTACGGCACGAGCGATTTCGCCTTTCGCCTTTCGCATCTCATCGGCAATGGATGCCAACACTCGCGCCAACCGCTCACCGCTAAACATTTCGTGCAGCGCGCTACTACGGTTCTCGCGCGCCGGAACGACGTGCGTCTGCAGGGTCGCAAAGAGAATCGCCGGCACGATAGGCTTGGCCACAGCCCCTAACATCCCGACGCGATTACACTCTTCTCGCGCCTCCTCGGAAAGCTGCGCCGTCACCGCCAAAATCGGCAGCTTTGGGCGGATAGCCAGCGCCGCCCGTGCAAGTTCCAGCCCTGTCATGTCAGGGAGCTGTAAATCAAACAACGCCACATCATAATCCCGCTCCCGCAACAGCGCCAGCCCAGCACCGCCCGTCTCCGCCATCTCCAGCGTCGCCCCCGTTTCCTCGATCAATGCGGACATTACCTCGCGATTCGACGCCGTATCCTCCACGTAAAGGATCCGTCGCCCATCCAGCCTCACGACAGGGTGTTCGACTTGGCCAGTCGGCCCCTTTGCAACTTCGCACGGAAGCTCGAAAACGAACCGCGAACCGCGAACGACCCCCAGCTCCACGCGGATTTTTCCTCCCTGCATTTCCAGCAACGAGCGCGTGATGCTGAGGCCGAGGCCGGTGCCGCCGAAGCGCTGCGATTTGGACGTTTGATCGAAAGGAGAGAAGATGCGCTCACGGTCGGCTTCGGGGATTCCGATACCCGTGTCGCTCACCTCGCCGTGCAACCGGCCCGCCGACCATTCTACGCGCAAGCTCACCGAGCCTTCGCTGGTGAACTTCACCGCATTGTTTAGCAGATTGTGCAAAATCTGCGACAGCCGTGTCGCGTCGCCCATGGCAAACTCGGGCACTTCCGGCGCGATGTCTTCGATGAATTCGAGCCCTTTCTGCGCGGCGAGCGGGCGGTGGACGAGCACGATGTCCTGGAGCAGTCGCCGCAGCCCGAACGGCTCGGAGCGAACCTCCATTTTCCCCGCGCGGAGTTTGGACCAATCGAGCACGCCGTTGAAAAGCGCGGTCAATTGCTGGGCGGCCGCATTGATGGAGCGCAGGACGGGGATTTGATGCGGGCCGGGGTTATTTCGCTCTAGCAGCCGCAGCAATCCGGTCACGGCGTTCAGCGGGGTGCGAATTTCGTGGCTCATCACTGCGAAAAACTCCTCTTTGGCGCGTGACGCTTCGACAGTCTCGGCGTGTGCGGACTCGATCGCGGCAACTTGCGCGGCGATCTTTTTCGTCATTGAATTGAAGCCCGCGGCGAGCAGCCCGACTTCATCGTTCGAGGTCTCAGGAAGAAGCTCCGGCGTGCGCCCAGCGCCGAAATCGCCGATGGCCTCGGCCACTTTTCGCAGCCGCGCCGTCGTCCACCGTGCCAGCAGAACAAGCACGAGGATTCCCGCGAGTGCCGCCGATCCGGAGATTAGCAGCGCACGATTCCGCGCCGCGCGCAGGCCGTCCAGCTCTACCTCGCCGGACGATGCCGTACGGATAAAAACGTTTCTTTTTCCGTCCGGCAGCAGCGGATGTGTCGCCTCGGAAAATACCCAATCCGCAGCAAATTCCGCTCGGTCTTCGGGCGAAAGCTTTGTCGCGCTCCACGCGTGTCCCAAGTCCGTGCCGAAGAGTGCTTCCGTCCGGGGATGCGCAAGCCATGAGCCCGTGCCACTCGCGACGTAGAACCGGGTGCGCTCGGCGCGCTCCTTTTTCAGGTCGGCAAAAAACGCGGTGAGATCGACATTGATCACCACCATCGCCGGCTCGCCGAGGACCATCGCCACGGCGCGAATCGTCGGCATGTACGGCTGCGAGATTCCGCCGAAGTCGCGGTTCAAATCGATGTCCGAGAGGTACACTTCGCCGTCTCCCATCTTCGCGCCCTCCCGCACATAGTCGCGGTCGCCTTTGGCCTGGAGCCGCTCCTGAGGCATCGTCGTAACAATCGGGCCGTTGCGATCCAGCCGCACCATTTCCTTCCAGTCGCCGCCTGCGGTGATGATACGCACTTGCATGTAACTTGGCTTCGCGGCCATCAGCGCGCGGAAGTCCGACTCCACCCTTCCCCGCGAAACGAGGCTTCGGCCGGCAAGGAAATCGACCACCGGCTGCGAGCGCGCGAGCACCAGCGAGTCGCGCGCGACATCGCCAGCCAGCGCTTCGAACTTCAGCGCGGCCACCTGCCGTTCGTGGTCCAGCGTGCGCCGCCACGTTTCGGTGAGGTGCTTTTTGCTGCCCTGAAAATTAAACCACCCGAGCACCGCCATCGCCACGACGACCACGATCGATGCCGTCGCGCTAAAGCGAAACACCAGCGAGGTGCCTCCTCGAGCTTGGAGGGTGCGGGCGTCGGTTTGAATCATGGGGAGCGTGGCTACCGAGTCGCCGCGAATATTTCGAGCACGGAGTTTTTCCCGCGGCACCTCAGTTTCTCGGCAAATTTGCCTTCAAATCTCCAAGATTTCACGCCAGCGTCGCAATTGAGTCGCACGATTGTAACAATCGTGCGCAAATCTGCACATGAACGCGACACCATTGTCGCACTCACCACACACACAAACCCAAGACATATACACATGCTGAAAACATCACTCCTCCTTTCACTCGCAGCCGCAACCGCGATTGCCGGAAACAACACCGTCGCTCCTTCCAAGACGACCGTTCCAGTCACCGATGACTGGTGCAAGTCGCTCTGGGAAATCCCGACGTTCTACAAGAACAAGGACACGTTCATTCAGGAACTGCGCCTCATCGGTCGCTTCCACCTCGACCAATACAACAACGACTCCGCCGCCGGCCATGATTCGGACTGGGTCACCCGCCGCACCCGCGTCGGTTTGACGGGTAAATTCGCGGATCATTTCGAGTTCAAGTACGAGATGTCCTTCGATCTACAGAACGACAATCCCGCATACTCCATCATCAACCACGCGAACATCACGTGGAAGCCGAGCGACACTTTCAAGCTCCGCATTGGTAAAGGCAACATGCCGATGACGATGGACGGCGCAGGCTCGACCAATGAGCTCCTCACGCTCGAACGCTCGAACACCTACTACAACCTCGGCCAGCCGACAGAATACTTCTCCAGCATCCTCGCCACCGGAAAATCCGGCCAATGGAGCTACAACCTCGGCGTCGCTTCTGCCGAGACCAACAAGGAATTCGGCAACTTCGCAGGCGGCTACTTTGGCCTCGCCAGCGCCGGCTACGACTTCGCTCCGAACCTCGGGGCAAAGAAGGCACTCCTCCGCGCTGACTACGTTTATAACCAGCCAGACGCGCAGAGCAACGGCGTCCGCCAGAACGAAAACATGGGAGCCCTCGTGTTCCTCTACGAGCAAGGCAACTGGGGCGTCCACAGCCAGATCGTCGGCACCACCGGATACCGCGGACAGAGCGACGCATGGGGCGCGGACATCATGCCGTTCTACAACATCACCGACAAACTTCAGGTTGTCGCCCGCTACACCCACATGGAGAGCCAGGACGCCAATGGCCTGCGCCTCAACAACCGCTACCAGGGCACACTGGTCGGCGGACGTGGCGACGAATATGACGAGGTCTATGCCGGCCTGAACTACTACATCTGCGGCCACAAGTTGAAGCTTCAGACAGGCTGGGCCTACACCACGATGCAGGACTCCGCGAACGATGGCGGACGCTACGACGGTTGGTCGTGGAACTCCGGCCTCCGGTTCAGCTTCTAATAGCTAAAAAATCTCCACCGAATGGTGGTGTTTGGTGAGAACGGCCCGTTGCAGCGATGCAGCGGGCCGTTCTTTCTTTTCGGGCTAAACCACGATCGTTCGACGACCGGGCTTTCGATATTACTTCGCCCCGACTGCCTGCGGCAGTGCTTTAATGTGCGCGGCAAATTCGACGCCGTTCACCTTGCCTTCGACTTTGTCGGCCCCGAGCTTAATGCCTTTCACGTCATAAAGATGCCCGTCGGGCGAGATGGCTTTGATGCCGTAGTTCGTGCCGTCGGCGGCGATGGCCTTGATGTTGATGATACTGCCGGCGGACGGTACGCCCTTCACGTCGAGCTTCGTGCCGTCGGGCAAAACGGCTTTGATTCCGAGAATCTTGCCGTCTGCAGCCACGGCTTTCACGGGTTGCAATTTTTCATCGCTCACAAGGATCTTCACCGGGAGTTTGGCGTCACCCACGAGCGCCTTGATGTCGAGCAGGTGCGCATTTCCGGGCGTCTGGATCGCTTTCACGGCGTGGAGTTTTCCCTCGGCGTCCACCGCTTTCACATCGATGAGGCGACCTTCGGGATGGACGGCTTTGACGTGCCAGACGATGTCATCGGCGGCTTGGAGTGTCGTGGTGAGAAGGAGGGCGGCGAGTAAGTTTAGAAGCTTCATGGCGCGACACCGAAAGGGCAAAATCCCCACGCCGTCAAACACGGATTTTTATTCGCACATTCATGGGCGACCGGCACCGCCCAACACCCACAATCCACCCTAAAACCATGCAAAACCCGCCTTCAAGCGGGCAAACCATCCGTTTCATCCCGCAGAAATGGCGCTTCGTACAAAACGAGTTGCCGCGTCGAAGGCGGCGACCTATCTCGGCGTCCTTGCTCACTCCAAATCACCAACTCCTATGAATTATAACCCACTCGCCGCCAGCATCGCACTGCTCATTGCCATCCAGCCGTCTGTTTTTGCACAAGACAAGCCGGAGGCTGACAAGCCGCTCCACAAATTCCTTTCCGTGGACGATAAATCGAAGCTCTCCCTCGCTTACACGCTCCTCGATATTTGCGAGGAAGCCGCCGCGAAGGACGTGGACCGCTACAATGCGCGGCCTACCGTGCTCGCCCGCCAGATGGCAATCTGGGCCACCGCCGTCTATGACGCCTGGGCCGCGTATGATGAAAAAGCGGTGGGCACTCGGCTGGGCGCCACGCTCCGCCGCCCGAAAAAAGAGCAGACGCTCGCCAACAAACAAAAGGCCATCGCCTACGCCAGCCATCACGCGCTGATGTTTGTTTACCCCGAATCGAAAGAATACCTCGAAGGCGAGATGAAGAAGCTCGGCTTCGACCCATCGATTATCTCCAAGGACCCGAAGAAGCCCGAGGGCGTCGGCCAACTCGCAGCGGCTGCGGTCATCGAATACCGCCGCCACGACGGATCGAACCAGTTTGGCGATGAAGCCGGAACCGTCGGCGCAAAACCCTATTCGGACTACACCTTCTACGCTCCGGTCAATACGCCGGATAAAATCAACGACCCCGACCACTGGCAGCCCATCACTTTCACAAAGCCCGACGGCACAAAGGTCACGCCCGGCTTCCTCACGCCGCACTGGTATCGCGTGAAGCCGTTCGCCCTCGAAAACAGCGCGCAGTTCCGCCCCGGCCCGCCGCCATTGCTCACGAAAGACGCCGAGACGCTGAAGAAAGAAGCGGACCAAGTGCTGGAGTACAACGCCAAGCTCACGAACGAGCAGAAAGCCGTCGTCGAGTTCATGCGGGATGGCCCTCGGAGCACCGGCCAAAGCGGGCACTGGCTACGCTTTGCACAGGATGTCTCCCGCCGCGACAAGCAGAGCCTCGACAAAGATGTGCAGCTCTATTTCGGCGTCGCGAATGCAGCGTTCGACGCCTTCATCTCCTGCTGGGAAACGAAGCGCGTGTATGATTCCTCGCGCCCATGGACGCTCATCCACCACTTCTACAAAGGGCAGAAAATCACAGGTTGGGCAGGCCCTGAAGGTGGAACGAAGGAGATGAACGGCGAGGAATGGCATCCGTATTCGCCGGAGGTCTTCATCACTCCGCCATTCCCCGGATACACCAGCGGCCATGCCACCGTGAGCGGTGCCTGCGCCAAGATCATCGAGCTTTTCACCGGCTCCGACAAATACGGATTCGCCGAGCGCCGCAAGCACTGCGAGCTGACGGAAAAGAACGGCGGCGAGATGATGACGCTGGACCTCCCGACGTGGAGCGGCACCGCAGAAATGGCCGCGCAATCCCGGGCGATGGGCGGCTACCACATCCCGATCGACAACAATGTCGGATTGAAAGTCGGCCGCGAACTCGCCACGTGGAGCTGGCCGAAGTATCAAGAATACTTCGCCGGGACCGCGAAAGTGCGTAACTAAACACCTTCTCGATCTCCTCAAATAACCAAACCAAACAACCAAACCAAACAACCAAACTAAATGAACAACAAACTAACATTGGCGGTTCTCGCCGTGCTCACTACATCGCTCCACGCAGGACCTGCTGCCGCAAAGGCACCTCAGCCTGCCGAGGGCAAACTCATCACCTGGGACGTGCAAGACCGCGTCCGCTGGGAAATCAAAGACAACGCCTTTGACTTCAACAGCGGCGTCCGCACCATCAACGACGACAACTGGGTGCTCAACCGCTTCCGCCTCGGCCTCGGCGTCCAGCCGACCGACTGGCTCAAAGTCTATGCACAGACGCAGGACTCGCGCGAGTGGCTCAGCGACCGCGCTGACATCCCCGGCCGCTTCGGTGCGGATGGCGACGACTCGTTTGACCTCCGCCAGGCCTACATCGAACTCTCGATGAATGAATGGGGACTCAAAATCGGTCGTCAGATCCTCAGCTACGGCGACGAGCGCCTCATCGGCCCTGCCGACTGGCTGAACCTCGGCAACGTGTTCGACGCCGTAAAGCTCACCTACAAAGGCGAGGGCTGGAGCGTTGACGCCTTCTCCGGCACCCGCGTCACCCACGACCGCGGACAATTCAACCAGAGCGATCTCTTCAACGGCAACGAGACACACCGCGAGCAAGTCTTCAGCGGCCTCTACTTCAACACCAGCGCACTGAACATCGCCAACACCGACCTCTACGCGCTGCACCTCCACCAGGCTGGAGACACGGACTTCTTCACACTCGGCACCCGCTTGAAATCCAAGCCCGCCGCACCCGCACCGATGCAGCACGACGGCAAGAGCATGAAGCACGATGGCAAAGCCATGGTGTGCCCTGCACCAGCCGCAAGCCCGTGGGATTGGGACGCGGAGTTCGCATTCCAGTTCGGCGAAGTCGGCGGACGCGACCTCACCGCATTCGCAGGCCACGCCGGGATTGGCTACACGATCCCCGGTTGCCCGATCCACTCGCGCCTCGGCCTCGAATATAACTACGCCACCGGCGACGGAGATCCACTCGATGGCGACGTGGAGACGTTCCAAAACCTCTTCCCGTCGAACCACAAGTTCTACGGCTTCATGGACGCCTTCTCGTGGCAGAACGTCCACGACGTCGCAGTGAGCTGGAAAGCCAAGCCCTGCGCGGACGTGACCGCCCGCCTCGACTACCACGCCTTCTGGCTGGCCGACACCAACGACGTCTGGTACCGCGCCAACGGAACCACAGCCGTCCGTCCGCTGAGCCCAGCCGCCCGCAACGCAGACAGCTACGCAGGCTCGGAAATCGACCTCGTCGTGACCTGGCAGGCGCGCAAGGAACTCGTCATCGAAGCCGGTGCCAGCCACTTCTTCGCAGGCAGCTACCTCGGCGACACCGGCGCGGAAAGCGATGCCAACTTCGGCTACGTGCAAGCGACCATCAGCTTCTAAAACCTCTCCACCTTTGGGTGGTGTTTGGTGAGAACGGCCCGTTGTGTGATGCAGCGGGCCGTTCTTTTTTTTGCGGTGGACGGCGGCACAGTCGGGTTGGGAGGGTGATTTGGGGAGAAATGGCAATTACCACGTCCGGAGGACGAATTACCACCCCCGAAAGTCGAAGTACCACGTCAGGAGGGCGCGGTACCACGTCAGAAAGCTGAAGTACCACGTCAGGAAGGCGAAGTACCACGTCAGAAACCCGTGGTACCACCTCCGATGGCCAAAGTACCTGGTACTTTGCCCATCTCGCGTGGTACTTTGCCTTTCTGACGTGGTACTTCAGCTTTCGGACGTGGTACTTCACCCTTGTCTGGTGAAATTTGCACATCCGTGCCTGAACAGGCTCAAATCGGTGGCTATATTTATACAGCCGTCTCTGGAAAGGCCGCTTTTCCAGCCGTCGGTTTCCATAGCTCGGAGAGGACTGACTCTACCTCCGGCAGGAGAACGTCCGTCAGGAGATGCGGACTTCTGCTCTCACGAGCCCTTGCCGCCCATCCTCCTGCCGCCCAAGGAGACCGAGAGAGAAGATCTTCTGTCCAAATAGAACACGCCCGCTCTATAACAAGGCTCCGACGCGCCCCGCGCGGCTCTTTTTAATGAACCTCATCCGCAGTTCACTCCGCCGGCCTTTTACGGTCATCGTCGCCGTGGTGGCGCTGTGCCTTGGCGGGTGGATGGCGATTTCGCGGATGGCGCGCGATGTTTTCCCCGCGCTGGGCATCCCGACGATCTATGTCGCGCAGCCTTATGGCGGCATGGACCCAGCGCAGATGGAGGGCTACCTCACTTACTATTACGAGTATCACTTTCTCTACATCACGGGCATCGAGCATGTGGAGAGCAAGAGCATCCAGGGCGCGAGCATCATGAAGCTGCAATTCCACCCCGGCACGGATATGTCGGCGGCGATGGCGGAGACGGTGGCGTATGTAAATCGCGCCCGCGCTTTCATGCCGCCGGGGACGCCGGGGCCGTTTATCACGCGGTTCGACGCGGGGTCGGTGCCGGTGGGGCAGCTTGTTTTTTCCACGGAGAATCCGGCGCGGACGGTGGGGCAAATGCAGGACGCTGCGCTGAATATGGTGCGCCCGCTTTTTGCCACGCTGCCCGGTGTCTCGGCGCCGCCGCCGTTTGGCGGGAGCGCGCGGACCATCGTGGTAAATGTAAAGCCGGACCGCTTGCGCGCGCTGGGATTTTCGCCCGATGACATCGTGCAGGCCATCGCCGCGGCGAACGTGCTGAGCCCGAGCGGCAATATGAATCTCGGCGACCAGTATCCCATCGTGCCTGTGAATGCCGTGGTGAAAGTGCCGAAGGACCTCGAAGCCGTGCCGCTGCGCGTGACGCCGAACGGCGCGGTATATGTCCGCGACGTGGCCACCGTGGATGATCAAAGCGACATCGTGACGAGCTACGCGCTCGTGAACGGACGCCGCACGGTTTACATGCCGGTGACGAAGCGCGCCGATGCTTCGACGCTGGCGGTGGTGGATTTGGTGAAAGCGAATCTGCCGAAGTTCCAGGCGGCTGTTCCCGACGACGTGAAGGTGTCGCTCGAAATGGACCAGACGCCCGTGGTGCTGCGGGCCATCGGCGACCTCGTCAAAGAAGGCGCAATCGGCGCGGCGCTGACGGGGCTGATGGTGCTGCTATTTTTGCGCAGCGTGCGAAGTGCGCTCATCGTGGTGATCAATATCCCGGTCGCGCTGCTATCGGCGGCGTTCGCGCTGTGGGTCACGGGGCAGAGCATACATCTCATGACGCTCGGAGGACTCGCGCTGGCGGTGGGCATCCTTGTGGACGAAGCGACCGTGGCCATCGAAAACATCCACGCGCATTTGCATCGCGGCGCGACCGCGGCCCGCGCGGCTTACGATGCGACCGTGGAGACTGCCGTGCCGCGCTTGCTGGCGATGCTGTGCGTGCTCGCCGTTTTCACGCCCGCGCTTTTCATGACGGGCGCAGCGCGCGCGCTGTTTGCGCCGCTGGCGATGGCCGTGGGTTTTGCGATGGTGGCGTCGTATTTTTTGTCGAGCACGCTCGTGCCGGTGTTGTGCGTATGGCTGCTGCGCCGTAGCTGCGACGCCCCCGTCGCAGTAAGTGCCCGCGACGCCTCGTCGCGCAGTGTCATCGCCGCACTCGCCCGCCCGTTTGTCTTTGGTCGCTGGCTGCTAATTCCCTGTTACCTCGTCGCCACGATATTCGCCGTGTGGGTTTTCGGTCGCGGCCTCGGCGTGGAGATTTTCCCGCAAGCGGACTCCGGCCAACTCGCAGTCCGACTGCGCGCGCCGGCCGGCACGCGGCTCGACCTCACCGAGCAGATGGGCCTCCGCGCGCTGGAGCTCATCAAGCGCGATGCGGGCGCGGACAACGTGGTCATCAGCATGGGCCTCGTCGGCGTCCATGCGTCGAACTACCCCGTAAACCTCATCCACCAATGGAACGCCGGACCGGAGGAAGCGTGGTTTTCCGTCGCGTTCAAGCCCGGCGTGCGCGTTCCCGAGCTGCGCGAAAAACTCCGCGCGACCTTCGCCGCCGAGCTTCCGAATGTGCGCGTTTCCTTCGAGCCGGCGGACATCGTTTCGCGCGTGATGAGCTTCGGCTCGAACACGCCCATCGAAGTCGCAGTCAGCGGCGCGAGCCTGCCCGACAGCCGCGCCCACGCCGAAAAGCTGCTCGCAAAACTCAAGACGCTCCCCACGCTCCGCGACGTGCAAATCGCGCAGGAACTCGATTTCCCCACGGTGAATGTGGACGTGAACCGAGAGCGCGCCGGACTGCTCGGCGTTCGTGAAATGGACGTCGCCAAATCGCTCGTTCCTGCCACGACCTCATCGCGATTTACGCTGCCGATTTATTGGTCCGACCCGAAGACCGGCATCAGCATGAGCGTGCAAGTGCAAATCCCGCAGACGCAGACAAAGTCGCTCGAAGACCTACGCAACGTCCCCATCACCGCCGCCGCCGGAAAGACCGTGCCGCTGCGAAACATCGCGTCGATTTCGCAAGGCACGACGCCCGGAACTTACGAGCGCTACAACATGGCGCGCACCGTGAGCATCACCGCAAACATCCACGGCGCCGCGCTCGGAACCGCAGCCGAACAAGTCCGCGCCGCCATCGCCGAAGTCGGCGCGCCGCCGCCAAAAACCGCAGTCGCCCTACGCGGACAAACGATCCCGCTGGACGAATTGCTCGGCGGTTTCCGCAGCGGACTCATCGTCGCAATCATCGTCATCGTGCTGCTGCTGCTCGCGAATTTCCAAAGCATCCGCCTCACACTCGCCGTCGTCAGCACCATCCCCGCCGTCCTCGCCGGAGTCGTGCTCGCGCTGCGGTTCACCGGCACGACGCTCAATATCCAAAGCGCCATCGGAGCCATCATGGCCGTGGGCGTCGCCGTCGCGAACGCGATCCTGCTCGTCACATTTGCCGAGCGCGCCCGCCGCTCCGGACAGACCCGGCGCGAAGCCGCGCTCACCGGAGTATCGAGCCGCGCCCGCGCCATTTTGATGACCAGTTTCGCCATGTGCGCCGGCATGGTCCCGATGGCACTAGGCCTCGGCGAAGGCGGCGCACAAACCGCCCCGCTCGGACGCGCCGTCCTCGGCGGCCTCATCGCCGCGACCGCCGCAACGCTCTTCATCCTCCCCGCATTCTTCGCCCTGCTCACCACACGGAAAGTAAAACCAATCTCGCTCGACCCGGATGACCCGGAGAGCGGGCATTTCGCAAAATGAAATCACGCAGCTTCATTCACCGATGCTCATTGGGCCTATACGCCCTATACGGCCTATCAGCCCTAGCCGCCGAGCCGACGCCCGTAAAACTCACTACGCCAAAGCGCGCCGACATTCACCGCTGGGTGACGCTGCCCGGCACGCTGAAGGCTAACCAGCAAGCCACGCTCTACGCGAAGGTCGCGGGCTATCTCACGAAGGTTGCCGTCGATAAAGGCGACACGGTGAAAGCCGACCAGCCGCTCGGCGAACTCGAAGTGCCCGAGCTGCTCGCGGATTTGAAGAAGTTCGAAGCCGACGTGAAGGTCGCGGAAATCGAACTCGGTCGCCTCACCGACGCGCAGAAAAAAGCGCCGGACCTCGTCCTCCCGCAGATGCTCGACAAAGCGCGCGGTTCCGCCGACGTGGCCCGCGCGACGATGGAGCGCACGAAGACGCTGCTCGATTTCGCGAAAATCACCGCGCCATTTCCCGGCGTCATCACCGCGCGATTTGTGGACAACGGCGCATTTGTCCCGAGCGCCACGAGCGGCAGCGCAGCGCAAAATGCCGCGCTCTTTACGCTCATGGATTTCACCGTCGTCCGCGCTCAGGTCGCCGTGCCGGAACTGGAGACGCCGTTTATCAAAAGCGGCCTGCCCGTGAAGCTCGGCCTCGAAGCGCTGCCGGGCAAATCGTTCGACGGCACCATCTCGCGATTCTCCGGTGCGCTCGATGAAGCCACGCGCACGATGCTCGTCGAGGCAGACCTGCCAAACCCCGACGGCGCGTTCCGCCCCGGCATGTATGCCATCATCCGAATCGCCGTGGAAAAGCACACCGGCGCACTCGTCGTCCCGGTCGAAGCGCTCGCGATGGAAAAGACGAACGCCTTCCTTTTCAAACACGCCGACGGCAAAGCGAAGAAGGCAGCCGTGAAGCTCGGCTTCAACGACGGCACAAACGCCGAAGTCCTCGAGGGTCTCGCGGAAGGCGAGCAAGTCATCGTCGTAGGAAAAGCGACTTTCACCGACGGACAAGCCGTTAAGCCGGAGGCCGCGAAATGAACGTGCGGCTTTCTATTTAAGCGCATCCGAAGTAGCCTGCCGCAAATGAGCACCATCACCGCAATTCTCGAAGCCGACGAAGACGGCACGCTACACCTTCCGCTTCCGCCTGAATACAAGGGCGGAAAAGTGGAGGTGACGGCGACCATCACGCCTATCACTGCTGCAAATCCCGAATCTACGCGGGAGGCGGCTGCGGCTGCGCTCCGGCTTCTCAGTGAAATGGGAACCTTCCGCGAAATCACGGACCCCGTTGCGTGGCAGCGGGAGATTCGCAAGGACCGGGTGCTCCCCGGACGTGAGTAATGGTCCTCGACGCCAACATCGTCATCTACGCCGCAAACAAGCCCCCGCAGTGGCTGTCCGATTTAGTGCTCCAATCGGGCAACTCCGTAGCCAGCGTGGTCAAAATCGAAGTGTATGGTTTTCCCGGACTGCAAGACTCCGAACGCAAGGCACTGGATGATTTATTCGCGCATTGGAAAATCCACCCGCTCGATGACGCCATCATTGCTCGCACCATCGAAATCCGCAAGTTGCGCCGAATGGGTCTCGGCGATGCCATCATCGCCGCCACCGCGCTGGTGCATCAAAAGCGGCTCGCGACTCGCAACGTGGAGGACTTCAAACACATCGCCGGGCTGCAACTCGTGAATCCTTTCGTCGAATGAAAACTGTCCTCTTCGCTCTCTTCGCCCCATTCCTCCTGAACGCCGCCGAGCAGCCCATCTCGCTGCCCGCCGTCCTCCGACTCGCAGGCGCGAACAACCTCGACATCAAGCTCGCCGCCGAGCGCGTCGCAGAAGCCCGCGCGCAGCACGAAGCCGCATGGATGCAGTGGTTCCCGTATGTCACGCCGGGGGTTTCGTTCCGGCGGCACGAGGGGAACATTCAGACCGTGGATGGCGAGATCATCGACGCCGACAAACAGAGCCTCACGCTAGGCGCCGCGGTGAACATGCAACTCGAAGCGGGCGAGACGTATTACAAAAACCTCGTCACCAAAAAGCTCGTGCTCGCCGCCGAGCACGGCATCGAAGTCCAGCGGCAGGAAAGTATCTGGCAAGGCGTGAGCGCCTACCTCGAAGCCGTCCGCGCCCAAGCCGCAGTGGGCGTGGCTGGCGAAGCTGTGAAGGTCGCCTCCGACTACGCGGGGCAGGTGAAGCAGGCTGTGGACGCCGGGATCGCGTTTAAAGGCGACGCCTTCCGCGCGACCGCGCAAGTCGAGCGCAACCGCCTCGTGCAGCGTCAGGCCCGCGAGCAGCAGCGCATCGCCGCCGCACGTCTCGCGCAAGTCCTGCGCATCTCGCCCCTCGTCGAACTCATCCCCGACGACCGCACGCCTGCGCCGATGACATTTTCGGAAAGCAGCCGCGCACTTTCACAACTCGCGGCGACCGCAGTCGAGCGCCGACCCGAGATGGCGATGAACGCCGAGCAACTCGCCGCAGCAATCACGAGCGGCGAGGGCGCGAAATGGGCACCCGTCGTCCCGACGCTGCGCGCCGAAGTCTTCCACGGCGGACTCGGCGGCGGACAAAACGACGACGGGCCGCGCAAGTTTAACGACAGCGCCGACTACAGCATTGGCCTCAACTGGCGCATCGGTCCCGGCGGACTTTTCGACCGCTCGCGCGAACAACTCGCCAGCTCCAAACAGCGCGGCATCACGATCGAGCGCGACAAACTCCGCGATGAAATCACGCGTCAAGTCGTCGAAGCCCACACCCGCGTCCACAGCCTCGCCGACCAACTCGTCCATGCCCGTGCCGCGCTGTCTGCCGCCGAGCAAGCGCTAACGCTCGCCCGAGAGCGGAAGGCGTTCGCCGTCGGCGAAGTGCTGGAAAACATCCAGGCCGAGCAAGACCTCACCCGCGCCCGCCTCGACTACTTGAACATCGTCACCGAGCACAACCGCGCCCAGTTCCTCCTCCGCCGCGCCGTGGGCGAGACGGCTCGTGCGCCGCAGCGGCAAAAGTAACGCCCCGCTACGCCAGCAGCCGATACCAATTATCCCGCCGGTGCGGCTCGTAGCCCGCCTCGGTGATGAGGCGCTCGATGTTTTCTTTGCTGAGGCGGAAGGACGTGCCTGCGCTGGAAACGACGTTTTCTTCCATCATCACGCTGCCAAAGTCGTTTGCGCCATATTTCAGCGCGATCTGGCCGATGCGCGGGCCTTGCGTTACCCAGGAGCTTTGCAGGTTCTCGATATTATCGAGGAAAATGCGGCTGAGCGCCTGCATCCGCAGATACTCGCTGCTGCCCACGGGCTCAGCGCGGAGCTTGGTGTTCTCGGGCTGGAACGTCCAACAGATGAACGCGGTGAAGCCGCCGGTTTCGTCCTGCGTGTCGCGGAGGCGCTGGAGGTGCTCGATGCGGTCTTCCACCGTCTCGACGTGGCCAAACATCATCGTGCAACTGGAGTTCAGCCCCAGTTCGTGGGCGACGCGCATGACTTCAAGCCACTGGTCGCTCTTGCACTTTAGCGGGGCGATGCGGTCGCGCACGCTGTCCACGAGGATTTCGCCACCGCCGCCAGGGATGCTCCCGAGCCCTGCTTCGATGAACTTTTTCAAAACTTCGCGCAGCGGCATGGCGAAGACTTGGGCGAAATGCTGGAACTCCGGCGGGGAGAATCCGTGGATGTTGATGTGCGGATATTTCTCGCGGATGTGCCGCAGCATCGTGAGGTAGTGGTCAATGCCGAGCTTCGGGTGGTGCCCGCCTTGCAGCAAAATTTGCACGCCGCCGATGGCGGTGAGTTCGTCCAGTTTCACGTCGAGTTGCTCGTGGGTGAGGACGTAGTGGTCGTGGTCTTTTTCCGTGCGGTAAAACGCGCAGAACTTGCAGTACACGTTGCAGACGTTGGTGTAGTTGATGTTGCGGTCCACGATGTAAGTGACGACTTCGGGGCGCTTGCCGCCGCGTCGGCGGTTCGCCAGCTCGCCGAGCTGCGGCAGCGGCAGGTCGTAAAGGGCGCGGGCGTCCTCGGCAGAGATGCGCTCTCCGCTGATAACTTTGTCCACAATGGATTCGTCGCATTCGGCTGTAATCATGCACGCATTAAAGCGGAACGGCGGGCCGGGTAAAGTCCGCCACAGTTTTTCCTTTTTCCCAGCGCCGAACTGCGGCTCAGTGCCGGGCACTCGATGCCAAGGAAACCTACTGCCGCTACGAAAGAAGAACCACCGCGCCCGATTGGCGTTTTCGATTCCGGCGTGGGCGGGCTCACCGTCGTGGCGGAACTGCGCAAACTGCTGCCCAACGAGAGCATCTTTTACATCGGCGACACCGCGCGCGTGCCCTACGGCGGGAAGAGCCAAGCGACCATCGAGCGTTACAGCCACGAGCTTTCCGGGCTCCTGCTGGCGGAGCGGGCGAAGATCATCGTCGTCGCCTGCAACACGGCCAGCGCGCTCGCTGTGCAGTCGCTCGAAGAAACGCTGCGGGTTCCCGTCATCGGCGTCATCCGGCCCGGCGCGGAGGCTGCGGTAAAGGCGACGCGGAATGGAAAAGTGGGCGTCATCGGCACGCGAGCAACGGTTTTTTCCAAAGCCTACGAACGCGCAATCGAGGCGCTGGACGACGAGATCGAAGTCATCGCAGAACCGTGCCCAATGTTCGTCCCACTCATCGAGGAAGGCTGGCTGGATGACGAGGTGACGAACCGCGTCATCGCCCGTTATCTGGAAAAACTCCTGCGCGCTGGCGTGGATACGATTGTCCTCGGCTGCACGCATTACCCACTGCTGCGCGCCGCAATCCAGCGGTTCGTCGGGCCGGATGTGGCGCTCGTGGACTCCGCACAAAACACCGCTATCGCCGTGCAAAAGACGCTCAAGCAGCACAAGCTCGCCGCGCCGAAAACGAAGCATCCCTCCAAGCTCCAAGTCGCACTGACCGACCCGAGCACCGGATTCCTGAGAGTGGCGGAAGAAGCACTCGGACTCGGCGTTGGCGAAGTGTTGCCGCGCACCGTCCAGAAGTAGCGTGCCATTTTCCCGCGCCCGTGCCACGCTCGCCGCATGATACCCGGACCCGACATCATCCTTGCCTGCCCGCACTGCGACGCGCTCGCTAAGCTGCAGACCTTCGACGCCATTGACCCGACGGGCGCACTGTCGTGGACGGACGGCTTTCAAGAACTGCCCGACTGCCCACGCCAGCCCAACGTCGTGCGCTGCCATGCCTGCGCAAAGCTCTACTGGCTGGCCGTCGCGCCGCAGCTCGGCTTCCTCATGCCCGGCGAGGTGGGTGAAGGCGAACGCGCTGCGTGGAACGGCGTCCCTGCCGTGACTTCGACGGACGAAGCGGGCTTCCTCGAAGCCATCCGCGATGGGATGGCCGCGTTCCCCGAGCAAGAGCTGGAGCTGCGCGTCTTTGCGTGGTGGCGCGGGAACGACAAGCATCGGTATTCTAAAGAGCCCGGTCGTTTTCCCAGCTCGCCGGAAGCCGTGGCAAACGCCGAGCGGCTCATCGAACTCGCAGCCGACGGCGACCATGAACTCGTGCTCTTTCGCGCAGAGGCGCTGCGTCAGCTCGGTCGATTTAAGGAAGCGACCGAATCGCTCTACGGTCTGTGCAGCGACTACACGCTGGCCCGCGAGCGCCAACGCGAACTCATCGCCGCAGGCTCGCGCGACCTCGAAGTGCTCTTCTCCGAGGAGACGCTCCAGCGACTCGCCACTGAGCAGGAAGCGGCGGAAAACGCGTAGATTTCTCTTACAGCGCGCTCGTCAGCTCCAGCGCCAGCTTTTGCGACGCGATGCGAAGAGCTTCGTGATAAAGTGCTGGGTTTTTCACGAAAGTATCCAGCGGGTGTAGTTCGCCTGAAGTCGCTGAACCAGTGCGGCGGAGCAGTTGCTTGTTATCCGGGCCGACGACGCGGATGTCGGCCTCGACGGTGGGCGCGTAGAGCCCTTCGCCCACGCGAGTCACGCCGTGGCGGATGGCGTCGAAAACCACCGTGGCATCTGCGCCGTTATCCGAGCCTCGCTGGAACCGTTGGAACTGCCCAATCGAGTCGAGCGTGCTCGTCCTCACCGCCTGTTCTACGAACGCCGTTTCGCGTTCAGCAGCAGCCGCAAACTCAGTCTCCTTGGCTGGAGCGAGGACGGTGGTCGGCTTCGTCGAACTCGCCGACACGTTGAGCGTGTGTATCTTATTGGAAAGGCCGGAGCCGGAGCAACCGACGAAGAGGAGTGAGGCGGAGATGGAAAGTAGCGCGCTGGGTTTCATTGCGTCTCCATTATTCCCCCGCCCGCGTCGTGGCGAGCGGGAAAAATGCCGACACTAATCGCGCTCAATCGATTTTTGTTCGCCTGAGGGACGCGCCGCCTTTTGCGCCGCTAGGATCGTCTCGCCCCAATACTGGAAAAAGAACTTCTTTTCCGTGGGCAACAGATTGTCTGCGCGGCCCACGATAGGCCGGATCGCCGTCATCATCTGGAGCGAGACGAAGACGAAAATCGCCGTCCAACATTGGAAAGTGCCGTCCGTCCGTGCGCCGAGGCGCGTCATCCCGGTGTGGACGAAACGGGTGCCGAAGTAGGTGGCGATGGCCCAAAAGATCATGTGCAGCCCAGCCATCCAAGCGACCGACTCTGTGGACTGCGAGAAGACCCACGCCACCGGCGCAAAACTGACGAGCAGCAGCGTGGTAAGCGCGAGCAGCCCAGCGACGATCCCCGCGACATCGCGGAGCTTCGCCTGCGTTCCCGCGAGACACGCGAAGACGTAGAGGCTCGGCAGGCAGATGCCGCCGCAAAAAAGCAGGCCCAGCGTGATTTTCAGCGGCGCAGCCCAGAGCTGCGCGCCGCCGGAAAACGTGCCGACGATCACGCCATATAATGCGGCAGCGACAATCGCGATGATGAGCTGCGGAGCGATGAGCCTCGCGCCGCCATCCATGTGGAGAAAGTGCAGCACGGCGCGCGGTCGGCGCAGCAGCGCGTCGAGCACGCCGCCGATTCCCTGGACGGGCGCGGCTTCGACAATATCGGGCTCTGGTGTGTGGTTGGCTGGCGGTGTGATCGGTAGATTTGGCATAGATTTTTAGCGGTTAGAAAGTGAGCGAATGACCCCGAACAGACCTTCGATGAAGTTCCCGTGGAAGGCCCCATCGCGGAGGAACTGCACGGGCAACTCCGGGTTGCCAAAGAACGGGCGGAGAATCCAAGTGAGCTGCATCCCGAGCAGCAGATTGCCAGCAAGCCATGCGATGAGGACTTTCAGCGCCAGCGCCTTTCCACCGCTCAGTTTTTGCAAGAGTTGCAGCAGTCGCACGTTCGCTGCGATCCCGGCAAACGCGATGATCGCGACCTGCGAAACGAGCAGCAGCCCATACGCAGTCCCATTGTGATAATCGGGCGAGAGCGGCGGCAGATTGAGCACCGCGAAATAGACAATCGGGCTGAACGCTCCGAGGATGGACGCCGTGATCGCGAAGCTCATGAGGATCGCCAGCGATACCTGCCGGAACGAGGCTCCCAGCCCGATGAGCTGCGCCAGCATCCCATTGAGCAGCGCATTCCCCAGCGCCGTGAGCAGCAAGATGAGCGGGAACTTTGTCGCCACAAAAAGCGCCATCAACGGCGAGCGCCACGAGCCAATCGCCGCGCCATACAGCCCCGCGCCGACCACGATCACCACGGAGTAAAGCGCGACCCGCGCGGCCAGCGGCGGCGTCAGCCAGTCACGGAGTTTCTCCGCATCGCCTCGCAGCAATACGGGAACCTCCCGCAGTTGAGAAATGGTCGGCACGCATCGTCAGACAAAAGCTCGGGCTGATCGTTCAAAAACGCCTCACGCTCCCTTGACGCTGCCCCTTCGCCCTTTACTCTCCGCACTCGTGACACAGCTGCTGCTCACCATTTTCCTACTCACCACTTCGGCGTTCGCGCAGAGCATTCGACTGCCCTGGAGTGGGCACGGGCACGACCCTCAGCACACCGGGATTTCGCAAGTAGCCGCGCGGCCCATGCAGCGGATTCTTTGGCAGACACCGGTTGATTTGAACCGCCAATACAGCGGCACAAACCTGCTCGCGCACTACGGCTCGGCGCTCATCACGCGGGCAAACACCGTCATCGTGCCGGTGAAAACGGGAGTCTCCGACGGCTTCCGCGTTGAGGGGCATGATGGCGTGACGGGCGCGCTGAAGTGGACCGAGCCTACCGACTACAGCCTGCCGCCGCACAACTGGGTGCCGCAATACAGCCCCGTGCTCACTCCGAAAAACCGCCTCTATTTCGCAGGCGCAGGCGGCACCGTCTTCTACCGCGATCTGCCCGACAGCCCTGACAATCCGAGCGGCTCGCGCGGGCAACTCGCCTTTTACGACATCGCCAACTACGTGCCCGCGACATTCGACGCGAATGTGAAGATCAACACAGCAATCACGTCGGACCGTTACGGGAATATCTACTTCGGCTTTCGCGTCAGCGGCACTGTCACGCTACCGAGCGGAACGCCGCTCGTCAGCGGCATCGCACGCATCGCAGAAGATGGCACGGGCACTTGGGTCGCCGCAAATACTGCCGCAGACGATGCCGCCATCGCAGGCTTGCCGGCCAATTTAGCGCCCGCGCTCAGCAACGACCAAAAGACGCTCTACATCGCGGTGAGCGGCGGCGACACGTTCGGCTACCTGCTCGCGCTCAACAGCCGCACGCTCGCCACCACGGGAAAAGTGCGCCTCAAGGACGTGCTTACCCCCGCCGCCGATGCACGGATGCTGAACGATGGCACCGCTTCGCCGATGGTCGGGCCGGACGGCGACGTTTACTTCGGCGTCTTTGAAAATAGCTGGGGCGCAAACCACTACCGGGGCTGGCTGCTCCATTTTAATAGCACGCTCACGCAGACCAAAACGCCCGGCGCATTTGGCTGGGACCAGACTCCATCCGTCGTCCCCGCGTCGCTCGTTCCCGCCTACACCGGCACCTCGGAATACCTCATCCTTTCCAAGTACAACAACTACGCGCAAGTCGGCGGCGACGGCATCAACCGCATGGCCATCCTCGATCCGAACGACTCGCAGACCGACCCGATTTTCGGCACGACCGTGATGAAAGAAATTCTCACCATCGCCGGCATCACGCCCGACACGGAGTATCTCTTCAACCACCCCGACGCCGTCCGCGAATGGTGCCTCAACTCCGTCGCCATTGACATCGCGCACCACTCCGCCGTGCTCAACAGCGAGGACGGCAAAGTGTATCGCTGGGACTTCCACACCAACACCCTCAACGACGCCGTCACCATCACCACCGGCCTCGGCCAAGCCTACACGCCCACCGTCATCGGCGTGGACGGCACCATCTTTGCCATCGGCAACGGCATCCTGTTCGCCATCGGCGAAAACGCACCATGAGCCGCCTCGCTTTCATCGCATCGTTGCTCCTGCTTGCCGCATCCGCAAAGGCCGCGCTCACCGTCAGCGTCGCGCCCGCAAGCCGCGTCGCAGCGCCGAATGCGGAGATCGTTTTCGAGGGAACACTCACCAACACCAGCGCCACAGAACGCGTCTTCCTCAACGACATAACTGCTACCATCCCCGGCAGCATCGCGCTGAAAACAAACGCTTTCTTTTCCAACGTCCCCGGCATCCTCCTGCCCGGCGAAACTTACACCGGCCCGCTCTTCAGTGTGAAATTGAACGCCGCAGCGCCAGCAGCCGATTACAGCGGGACCATCACTCTCTCCGGCGGCGCCACTATCGATTCAGCGGCGACACTCGCCAGCACGAGCGTCACGATTTTGGCCGCGCCGATCAGCCAGTGGCGCTACCAAACATTCGGCGTCGCTGCCGACGAACCCGCGGCCAGCGACCTCGCCGATTGGGACCGCGACGGCACTGCAAACTTCCTCGAATACGCCCTCGGCACCGACGCGAAAACCGCCAGCGCCCAGCCCACTCCCATCCTCGCCAGCAACCACCTCACACTCAGCTTCGCCCCCATGGCACCCGATGTCACCTACCTCGTCCAAGCCTCCACCGACCTCATCCAGTGGAGCACAGCAAACGTCGAACTCGTCCTCCCCAGCCCTCCCGGAATCACCACCTACCGCTACACAGCTCCGCTCGGCACGCCCGGCGCAGTCTTCATGCGGCTGAGCGTCACACGCTGATTTTTTCGCATGAAACCCATCCACATCATAGACTCTCACACCGGCGGCGAACCTACCCGCGTAGTGCTCGACGGAATACCCGACCTCGGCGGCGGCAGCGTGGCGGAAAGGGCGCGGCGATTTGCCGATGAGTTCGACCACTTTCGCACCGCCATCGTCTGCGAACCTCGTGGAAACGATGTCCTCGTGGGCGCGCTGCTCGTGCCGCCGCTCGATGCAGCGAGCGCGGCAGGCGTCATCTTTTTCAACAACGTCGGCCTGCTCGGCATGTGTGGCCACGGCACTATCGGGCTGGCGGCGACGCTGGCGCACCTCGGGCGCATCGGCGAAGGGACGCATCGCATCGAGACCGTCGTCGGCGAGGTGACGGCGACGATTCACGGCGACGGGACGATCAGCGTCGAAAATGTGCCGAGCTATCGCAAAGAGAAGGCGGTGACAGTGGATGTGCCGGGCATCGGTAAAGTGACGGGCGACGTCGCGTGGGCGGGCAACTGGTTTTTCCTCGTAGCCGATCACGGCGAAGAGCTGGCGCTGGCGCGGACGGAGCGGTTGACCGATGTCGCGTGGCGCATCCGAGTGGCCGTGAACGCGCAAGGTTTCCCGGAAATTGATCACGTCGAACTCTTCGGTCCTGCAGCTTGCGACGGGGATTCGCGCAACTTTGTCCTCTGCCCCGGCAAAGCCTACGACCGCTCGCCATGCGGCACAGGCACAAGCGCCAAGCTCGCCTGCCTCGCCGCTGATGAGAAACTAAAAGCCGGAGAACGCTGGACGCAAGAGAGCATCCTCGGGAGCAAATTCAGCGGGCACTTTGAATGGCACGACGAAGCCAAGGGCATCATCCGCCCGACTATCTGCGGCACCGCTTACGTGTGTGCAGAGGCGACGCTGATTCTCGACGAGCGCGACCCGTTTTGCTGGGGCGTATCAGCCACGGCTTAACGCTCAGTCCCTCACGCCGCCGATCACTCCTCTAGCCATCGCCCGTTGATTCTGCCACGGTCCTGCGCATCGACATGATTCGTCTCCTGTTTTCCCTGCTTTTTTCGTTGGCCTTCGCGCTTTCTGCGCGGGGGGAGTTGATCGTCCGCAATCCTCTCGCCGGATTTGCAGGGTCGTTTGTGCCGGAGCGGTTTAATCTCGTTTCTGTGGAGGTGCAGAATGTGGGCGCGCAGCCGTTTGAGGGGGTGATGTCGCTGGATGATGGCGGGTATGGCGGGGGGCGCGTTCCTTTTGAGCAGCCGTTGTTTGTTTCGCCGGGGGCGACGCGGTGGGTGCAGTTTTATCCGTATGTGACGACGGGGTATCAGCGGTGGGAGCTGTCGTGGCGGGATAAGGCGGGGAAGGGTGATTCGATGCCGCTGGGGGACAATATGAAGTCAGGCGGGCCGGTGACGGTGATTTTTGATTCGCCGGATTCGCCGCGCGGCCAGCAGTCGCGGTTGCGTCCGTTTTTGGAGAATCTTTTTCCCCCGTCGGTCGTCGGGACGGAGGGGCTGTATGGGGCGGTGTTGGACCATGTGCCGCGCTGGGATGCGCTGCGTCGGCAGGCGTTTCGGGATTGGGTGTATCGCGGCGGGGTGGTGCATTTGCTGCCGGGCATCGATGGGAAATACCCGGAGTTTGCGGATGAGCTGGCTCCTTTGAATACGACGACGCCGAAGGCCGTCTTCGGGGCGGGGCGCATCGTGCAGCATAAGGAGACGCGCGGGGTGATTACCGAGGCGAACTTGGAGCGCGACCCGCAGTTGATGAGCGATGGGCAGGGATACATGCAGGATGCGTCGGGGATTATGGTGAGCAAGCTCTCGGACATCACGAGGCCGAACATCCCGTGGGGTCTGATCTATTTGCTGACGGTGGTGTATGTGGCGCTGATCGGGCCGGTGTTTTTCCTCCAGCGGAAGCGGGACTATCGGGTGATGCTGGGGGCTTTTCTGGGGATGGTGCTGCTGTTCGCGTGGCTGTTCACGGTGGTAGGGCGGCGCGGATACGGGGAGAAACAGATCGTGCATTCTGTAGGCTACGCGGAATCGCTGGGCGGGACTCGGTATGTGGCGATGCAGTGGATGCACGCCTTCGCGACGAGCAGCGATAGCTATCGCTTTGCGTTCCCCGGCCCCGGCCACGCTTACGCGGCGCTGGCGAGTTCCGGGACGGTGCGGGCGCGGGTGCGCTCCGGCGCTGATGCGGCGCTGGAGGCGGACATCCCGCTGTTCTCGGGGCGTCCGTTTATCCACAGCGGGACGTTGACGGGGGATGATACGAGCGTGGAGGTGATGGAGTGGACGACGCGCCCGGTTGGAGGTTTTGATGCCGGGCGGCTGGAGGCGTTCCGGCTGAAGCCGAACGCGGACTTTCCGAAGGAGGTGGAGTGGATGCGGCTGCTTTATCGAGGGCGAGTGTATCAGATGATGCTGACCAAAGGGGAATGGGTGGCAGCAGACTCCCACTACTCGGTGGAGCTAAATGCGTCGTTTGCCGACAAGAAGATCGAGTATAACAACTGGGGCCGATACTCCGACGAGCCGCAGGCCGGGACGACGGAGGATCGGCTGAAAGCGCGCCTCAACAATGCGGGCTGGCTGCTGATGGCGAAGCTCACGGGCGCAAATGCCTACACGCGCCAACGGGTGACGCAGCCCGAGGGCGATGCCGATACGGCGCAACTTTTCATCTACGCACGCACGCCGGCATCCTTCTCGGTGCCGGGGGAAAAGTTCCAGTTCGGCGGCGGCACCATTCTTTACAAACAGACCCTGCACAAATCTCTATGAGCGATTCTCCTGCTATCGAAATCATCGGCCTCCGGCACGCCTACAAAACGCACGTCGCCGTCTCCGAAGTCACCTTCACCGTCGCGCAAAAGAGCATCCACGGCTTCGTCGGTCCGAACGGTGCGGGCAAGACGACGACGCTCAAAGTGCTTGCCACTCTGCTCGCACCGCAAACGGGCTCGGTGCATGTTTTCGGCAGCGACATCGTCAGCCAGCGCAACTCGGTGCGGCGGCGTATCGGCTATATCCCGGACCATTTCTCGATGTATCGGCAGATGACCGTGTTTGAGTATCTCGACTTTTTCGGCGCAGCCTACGGGCTCAGTCAGAAGCAGCGCGACCAGACCATCGGCGACGTGCTGGCGCTCACCGATATGGCGGGCCGGAAGAACGATTACATCCAAGGGCTCTCTCGCGGGATGCAGCAGCGCGTGAGTCTCGCCCGCGTGCTCGTCCACGACCCGGACCTGCTCCTGCTCGACGAACCCGCGAGCGGCCTCGACCCACGAGCGCGCATCGAGCTGATGGAGATTCTCCAAGAGCTGCGCTCGCTGGGGAAGACCATCTTCATCTCCAGCCACATCCTCAGCGAACTCGCGACGCTCTGCGACAGCGTGACGATCCTCGACCGTGGCCATGTGAAATACACCGGCGCGATGCGCGGCCTCATCACGGCGACCGAGGGCGACATCACCGGCTACCTCATCACCCTCGCCGCCGAGCACGCCGCGCTCCTCCCCGCGCTCACCGCGCTGCCGGGCGTGACTTCCGTGAGGCAAGTGGAAGCCGGCCAGCCGCGATACGCCGTGCAGTTTGATAAAACGAAGCTCGCCCCGAATGCTGTGCTGCAAGCCGCGCTGACCAGCGAAGCGCCCATCGTCGCCTTCCAAGAAGACGTGAAGCATCTCAACGACGCCTTCATGGACCTCACCGATCCCGGCGTGCGGACATGATCGGCCCGACGTTTGCACTCTTCATCCGCTCCCTTCGCGAGGACACGCGCGCGAAGTTCACGCCTATCGGGCGGGCGTCGCTTGTGCTGGTTGTGCTGTTCTTTATCGCGATCCAGCAGCGCAGTTTCATCCGCAATCCGGCGCCGGGATTGCAGGTGTTTTTCACCGTGATGATGGTGAATCTCTTCGGGCTCGTGCTCGGCGGCATCACGGCGTTTTGCTCCTCCATCACCGAGGAGAAAGAGGACGACACGCTCGGCTTGCTGCGCATGACCAACCTCAGCCCGCTGGCGATTCTCTTCGGAAAGGGAGTCAGCCGACTTGTCAGCGGCGCGCTGCTCATCGTCTCGCAGCTCCCGTTCACCATGCTGTGCGTGACACTCGGCGGTGTGTCGGCGGCGACGATTTGGAAAGGATATGAGGTTCTGCTTTGCACGCTCTTTTTCCTCTGCTGCCTCGGACTGCTCACGTCCGTCATCGCAAAGCGCACGGGCATTGCGGTGGCGCTCACGGTCTTCGTGGGCGCGGTAATTTATGTCGGCGTGCCAGTGCTCTACATGACTAATTTTGCGCAAAACCGCTTTGGCGGCGGCACCTCGACGCAGAGCCTAGTGGAAGAGACTCTGGGCTGGGTGATGTCGAATCATCCACTCTACCAACTCACCATGTTAATCCAAGGCGGCGGGCGGGGATTTCTCCCACCTGTCGGCAGCCCGTGGCTCTTCCACGGCATCGGGGGAATCGTGTGCTTCCTGCTCGCGTGGGCGCTGTTTGGGCGCTTCTGCTCCGGCACTGCCGAGACTGCGCCGAGGAAGAAGTCCGCGAAGCCCGGCAGCAAGAGCCTGCGCATCCCGCGCCCCGGCTCGCGCCCGCTCGTGTGGAAAGATTTCTGGTTCCTCATCGGAGGTCGGCGTGGGCTCATCTCGCGCTTCATCGGCTACGGCGTGCTCACCTTCGGGATCATCGCGTGGGCTATCGCCGAGAACAGCTACATGGAGTCAAAAGTCGTCGGGGAAATGATGATCGTCTTCGCGGGATTCGGGCTCGGCGTGGAACTGGTGATCGGCTCCGCCAGCATCTTCGGGCTGGAGAGAAAAGGGCTCACGCTCTCCTCGCTGCTCACGCTGCCCGTGCCGCTCGGGCGCATCGTCCGCCACAAAATTCTCGGCGTGCTCGGCTCGTTCATCCCAGGGCTGTGCTTCGTCGGGCTGGGCATGGCGATGACGCCGGGGAGTGTAGCGGAGTTCTTCAGGGATGTGACGCGCAGAGACAAAGATGTGATCTTATTTTCCTACATGCTCCTCCATCTGGTCGCCGTCCCGCTGCTCACCTGCTGGCTCTCGCTGAAAATGCGGCGCGGCGCTGTGGCGGCGGCGATTGCCATCGGGGTAATCTGGAATGTGCTCCTTGGCATCATGTCGGACATTGTGGGCTACGAGGCCTTCGGCGGACTGCTCATATTTACCAGCGTGGTGCTCGTCGCCGTCAGCCTGATGTTCGCGGGCTTCATCGCCAAAGGCATCCCCCGCGCCGGAGCCGTCGAGTAGCTCATGCAGGGAATCCTCGCACTCTTCATCCGCGCCCTCCGCGAGCAAGTGCGAGGAGCCTCGTTTGCGTGGATGCGCGGCGGCATGGCGACGGTAGTGCTCATCACGCTCTTCTTCTACATGCAGTGGAGTTCCTTTGGCGGCGGCGCAGTCGGGATGGAGTTCTTCCAGCCCTTCGCCATCTACAACGCGATCATGATCGGCATCGCCGCGCTCAGCTACTTCGCCTCCGCCATCACCGAGGAAAAAGAGGAGCAAACCCTCGGCCTCCTCCGCATGACGGACCTCAGCGTGCTGGCGATCCTCTTTGGAAAAAGCACGAGCCGGATGCTGGGCGGGCTCGTCCTCCTCATCGTGCAATTCCCCTTCGCGCTGCTGGCTGTGACGCTCGGCGGCATGGCGTGGGAGCAAATCCTCATCGTCTATGCGCTGCTCTGCGCCTTCCTATTCTTCGCCGCCAACGTCGGCCTCTTCGCCTCCGTCCTGGCAAAGAGCGGCGGCTACGCGGGGCTGCTCACGGCGATTTTCGGGAGCGTGTATCTGGGGAGCGGCGAACTCTTGGATGAGCTGTACCACTGGCTGGAATACGACGTAGCATTTCCATGGGCGGCAAGTGTTTCGGAAGCGAGCATCGTGGTCAGTGCCCACTGTGGCCCGCAGGCTTTTTTTGAGGCCATCAGCATCGGCTGGGTCGGCGCACCGTGGAAGGAAACCGTCCTCACCTTCCTCGTCGCGGGCGTGGTGTTCTTCGCCCTCGCGTGGGCGAGCTTTGGGCGTTTCGCTCGCGATGAGGCTGTCGCCGGTCCCCGCCAGAAAAAAGGCGGACGTCTCGCATGGCTCAAAGGCCGCGCCGGGCGCGCGTGGCAGGACGGTATCGCGTGGAAAGACTTCTACTTCATCCACGGCGGCTGGCGACTCTTTTGGATCAAAGCCGCGCTCTACACGGGTTCTGCGGTCTGGCTGTGGATTGACGAGTTCTCGGATAGAACTTGGCCCTACCGGATGAACCAATTCATGGGACAGATACTCGGCCTCTCCATCCTATTCGGCCTCGGCGAACTCGCAGCCATGTCCTCGCGCGCCTACCGGCTGGAGCAGCGTTTGCAGACGCTCGGCAGCATATACCTCCTCCCGCAAGACCTCAAAAAACTCGCCCGCTCCAAGCGCCTCGCACTCCTCCTCGCGCTGGTGCCGGTCCTATGCTTTTTTACCGTCTCGTTCCTGTGGCTGCTGCCCGAGATGCTGGAAGGGATGGGCCACGGCGGAGAAGCGTTCCTCGGCGTGATGTACGTCATCTGGATCACCCCGCTCGAAGTCATCTTCCACTACCGACTCGTCGTCTGGTTCTCGCTCCGGCTGAGATGGGGCGGCCTCCCAGCCGCGTTCGTCGTCAGCTTTTTCGCCCACCTTGTCACCCTCGGAATCCTCATTGGCGGCGCGCAGAGCGCGGCAGGCATCCCCTTCATCCTGATCCTCTTCGTCGTGAACGTCGTCCTAAAGACTCGCATCACCCGGCGCATCGAAGCTGGCGCGGCGGAAGGGTGAGCAGGGTGTCGGTAAGCTCGACATCCCCCGCCCTTTCGTGATTCGTCTAGCCGCATGACTCCTGCCGCCGAATACCTCGCCAAATCTCGTGAACTCCTCGAAGCCGTCGCCCGGCAAACGGCGCTCATCGAGCAAGCCGCCGCGCTTTTCGCCGAGACGATCTTGGCGGGCCGGATGGTCCACGTCTTTGGCAGCGGGCACTCGCGCATCCTCGTGGAGGAAATGTGGCCGCGCTACGGCTCCTTCCCCGGCTGGAATCCCATCGTCGAACTCTCCCTCACCTTCCACAACCTCGTCGTCGGCGCGAACGGCCAGCGCCAAGCCATGTTCCTCGAAAACGTCAGCGGCCTCGCCGAGCGCATCCTCCGCAACTTCGCACTCTCCCCGCAGGACAGCGCCCTCGTCGTCTCCTCCAGCGGCTGCAACGTCGTCCCCATCGAGATCGCCGAGCAGTTTCAAAGGCGCGGCGTCCGCGTCGTAGCGATCATCTCCCGAGCGCACAGCGAAGCCAGCGTCTCCCGGCATCGCGACGGCAAGCGGCTGCAAGACTTCGCCGACCTCGTGCTCGATACCGGAGCACCCGTCGGCGACGCCATGGTGCGCGTGCCCGGCCTCGATACACCCGTCGCGCCCGGCTCCACCGTCGGCGGCTGCCTGCTGGTGAACTGCATCAAAGCCGAAGTCGCCGCCCGCCTCACCGCCGCAGGCCAGCCCCCGCGCGTCCTCACCGCCGGAGTGCTCGTGGGGGCTGAGCGCGCCACCGAGCTTTTCGAGGCTGCCTACGACGAACATGCCCGCCGACTCGCCAAACTTTACGAGGGGCTAAAGTGAAAGCCTTCTTCGTCCTCCTTCTCGCCGCCATGACTGCGTGGGTCGCCTTCACCGCCGACCAAATGGAGAGCGCCCACAAAGCCGTGCGCCTCTCTGCCGACGCCGGCCCCGCCGAGAAACAACTCCACGCCCTCGTCGCGCAATACGGCGGGCGGCAAGTGCTGCTCGCCATCGTCGGCCTCGTCGCCGGCCTCGTCCTCGCGTTCACCGTCGTGATGAAACTGCTCAAGCTCCTCGCCTTCCTTTGCGTCATCATCATGGCCATCGTCCTGTGGCAAGCATGGGAGCACGGCTACCTCGCCGACGCATCCCGATTTGACATCACACCAGTTCGCTGGGGCATCCGGTAGTTCGCGCTTCTCTCCGCGCACAACTCGCGCTACGGATGCCGGTATGGAAATTGTCCCAATCGAACTTTTTGGTATTCACGTAGATGTGCCGTTTGCGGTGCCGCAACCTTATGGAAAGGCCCAGCTCGACGAGTTTTCGGCGAACCTTTGTCACGCACAGACGGGCCTCGGGCTCCGGCCTGACCAGATTCGGCTGCGACGGTTCGATGACTTGTTCGACTTCGAGCTCAAGGCGACGTTCTTCGGCGAAAATGGAACGCTCACTCGCACGGCAGACCGCGTGAAGTTCGGCGTGCGCAATGCCCGGACCTCGGGCGACTGGAACATCATGCACCAGACGCTCACGAAGTTTTACAACCTCATGGACTTCGACCCGAAGACGCAGACGCACCTCTCGGCGCACGCTCACGCGCGCTTTGAAGACTTGGAGGCGCGGGATGAGTGGCTGGGCCAGTTTGCGCACAGTTCGCTTATCCATAAACCGGCGTCGCTCGGGCATGTGCGGATTCAGGATTGGGAGAAGGACATCCGCGTGCTCATCGAGCTTTCGCAGCCCGTGCCAAACTCGGTGTTCATCGCGTGGGACACGCAGTTTTCCAACGACCAAGAGTGGGACAGCTTCCTCGGGACGATGCCGAGCGTGATGGAGAACTCTGCGAACTTTTTCGAGATCGGGTTTGAGCCTTTCAAGGACCGCGTTTGAAGCCCGTGCGACTGGATGCGCTGCTGTCGCGCTACGGCTATTGCAGCCGCAGCGAGGCGCGGGCGTGGGTGAAAGATGGGCGCGTGACGGCGACTGGCCGGGCCTTTTCCTCGCCGTCGGACAAAGCATCGCCGGGCACAGTACAGGTGGATGGCGAGCCGGTGGAGTTCCCCGAAGGGTTGCTCGTCCTGCTGCATAAACCGGCGGACCATGTGTGCTCGCACGACCCCAGCGAAGGGCCGTCGGTTTACGATCTCCTGCCGCCGCGCTGGCTCATGCGGAACCCGGTGGTGACGACCATCGGGCGGCTGGATAAGGACGCTACGGGCGTTCTTTTGATCACGGATGACGGCGACCTCGTGCATCGCTGGACTTCGCCAAAGCACAAGGTGGCGAAGCTCTACGAGGTGACCGTGGACGCCGATTTGCCAGCGGAACTCGCAGAGCTTTTTGCAAGCGGCACGCTCATGCTCGAAGGCGAAGACAAGCCGTGCCTGCCCGCGCGACTCACCGTGCTCGGCCCACGCGAGGCGACGCTGGAGCTGACGGAGGGCCGCTACCACCAAGTGAAGCGAATGTTCGCCAGCCAGGGCTGCACGGTGACGCGGCTCCATCGCAGCCGGTTCGGGGACATCGCGCTCGACGGCCTCGCGCCGGGAGAATGGCGGGCGCTAGACCGTCGCTAGGACACGAGGCTCGGGCGCTCGGTCCATCACGGAGTCGCTGGCGGAGACGGAGAGGAGGTTTTTGGCCTCGAACTCTTTGCACCAGCCTTTGATTTCGGTGTCGTTGAAAATCTTCCCGATAACGCGGCGGAGCAGTCCTTTGAGGCTCGGCGATTCGAGGTCGCGGAGGCTTTGGATGGCTTCCTCTTTATACCGCTCTAGCAAGTCGGTGCAGCGTTCGTCGGCTTTGACTTCGCGGTAGAGCGCCTCGACTTCGGCGACGGTCGCGGTGCTTTGGCGGGACCAAAGTGCGGTGGTGCGGTCGCTCGGCTCGCGCTCGTGGGCGGTGGCGAGGAGAAGGCTCGGGCGGAGGCCGGTGATGTCGCTGGTGTCCTCCGTCTGGCCAAGGTCGGCGAGGTCGTCGCGGATTTGGTAGGCGATGCCCAGCGCTTCGCTGTAGGCGTGGAGGACTTCGCGGACTTCGTCGTGCGCTTCCACTCCTGCGAAAATCGCGCCGATGCGGAGTGCGACCTCGAAAGCCGGGGCGGTTTTCTTTTTGAAAATATCGAGCACTTGCAGGCTGGAGAGCGGCTCGGGCTTGCGCGCCCAGACTAGCTCTGCGCCTTGACCACGGCTGAGTTCGCGCTGCCCTTCGGCGGCGACGAGGAGCATGGCGGCGCGTTGTTCGGCGGTGATTTTTGCGGCGGCGAGCAAGCGGTAGCCTTCGCCGATGAGCAGGTCGCCGACATTCAGCGCGATGGCGATGCCGTGCTCGGCGTGGAGCGTGGGCTCGCCGTAGCGCGTGGCGTCTTCGTCTTCGATGTCGTCGTGAATGAGCGACGCTTTGTGGAAACACTCGACGGCGACGGCGACTTTCTTCAAATCGTCGGGCTCGGCGGCGTCGGTGCCAGCCAGCGCACGCCACGCGGCGACTGCGAGGAAGGGGCGCCAGCGTTTGCCCGCACGGGAGAGCCACTCGCGCCCGATGCGTTCACTTTCGCCCTCGGCTGCGCCCATGATGGCGTCGAGCGCGGTAGGCGCAAACCAAGCATCCACGGTGCTTCGCAGCGATCCGAGGTCGAGGCGGCGCGTCTTGTCGTCGGCGGTGAGGTGGATGTAGTCCCACACCCAATCGAGGTCCACGGTGGTATCAATACAGTCGTCTTGCAGCAGCGGGACGGCGACGCCGGGGATGGCGGCGGCCTCCATATACGGGAAGCTGCGCTCCAGCACGCTGAGGCAGGAAATGCCGACGATGGCCTCGATTTGGCCCGTCTGGATAAGCGACATGACGATAGCTGAACCCTCCGCGACAAGCACCGCGTAGCCGAGGCGCTCGGCTTCATTTTGCAAATCCTGGATGCTGCACTGGCCGCACTGTTTGCAGAGCAGGCCGAACTCATCGAACGGCGCAGGGCACTTGCTCTCCAGCCGCAGGCACTTCGGCATGAGCAGCAACCGGCGCTCAAACGGGACCGCCGCGAGTTGCTCGCGCCACAGTTCGTTATTGATGAGCACGCCGATGTAATCGCGGTAGATCGGTGCGCAGCCGATGCGCTGCACGAGGCGGTCGGCGTGCTCGGCGAGTTCCTTCACGGGCACAGGCGGCGTAGGGCAATACTCGGCGACGTAATTTCGCACGGAGTGTAAAATGGCGGTGCGCTCCTCAATGGTCTGCGGGATGTTTTTCTTCGGCTGACGAAAGCGCGGTGGCGCGACCGGCTTTGGCAGCGTGAGCGAGATTGGCGGAACAGGAATGCGCAAGGCAGCTTCGGACATGGTTTTGACGATACGTGGATCGTCGGGGCAATCGCAAGGGCGGACGTTTCTTTGTGATCGTCACGCATTAAACAAAATCTTCCAACCCCGCGCCACCAACTCCTCCGAACTGATCTCCCATACGGATATATCCTTGGGACGCTGAATTTGCCTGTTACGGCAGGCGATTTGCGCTGCAGAATCAAGGGATTTACAGCTTTCGCGGAGGAGGCGTGGGCGGAGATTATTTCTGCGAGCGGGCGTTGGTTGCGACAAGCCGTTCGGCAAGCTCTTTTTTGCCTAAAAATATACTGCCAACGGCTTGACGAGACGCTTCCGAGACCGCTACAGCAAGCGTAGTTCGACGGCCATACCACAATATAGTGTGGTTTAGTCGTCCCCAGAACTCACAACGCTTTTTCCAATGACAACCGCCACTTTTTCAACTGATACACCGAGCTTTTCGACCACGAAAAGCGCTTCGATTTAACCCAATGGGAGTTCACGCAGACACATGGATTCGCCGCATGGCGAAGGAGCACGGGATGATCGAGCCTTTCGAGGAAAAACTCGTGCGCAAGGAGGGCGATGCGCCCGTCATCAGCTACGGGCTGTCGAGCTACGGCTACGACTTGCGTGTGGCGGATGAGTTCAAGGTTTTCACGAACGTCTATAATGCCGTCGTGGACCCAAAGGCGTTCGACGAACAGTCGTTCGTAAATATGAAGGGCACGTCCTGCCTCGTTCCGCCGAACTCGTTCGCGCTCGCTCGCAGCATCGAGTATTTCCGCATCCCGCGCGACGTCATCACGCTGTGCGTCGGAAAGAGCACTTACGCCCGCTGCGGCATCATCGTAAACGTCACGCCGTTTGAGCCCGAGTGGGAAGGCCACGTGACGCTCGAAATCTCCAACACCACGCCGCTGCCAGCCCGCATCTATGCAGGCGAAGGCCTCGCGCAGGTGCTCTTCCTCGCAGCCGCAGAAATCTGCGAGACGAGTTACAAAGACCGCGCTGGAAAATACCAGTCGCAGCGCGGCATCACCGTCCCGAGAATTTAATTTTTCAGCAGTCCACAAAAGTCCTAGCCCTAGCCACGCCAAATGAGCATCAGCACAGCCAACTTCACCCTCACGAACGAACCCGAACACGCCGAAGCCGGTGAGTTCCCGCAAGTCATCCGTCGCGATCAGCCGACGGCCGATGCCTCCGGGAAACCTCGCGTCGTGCCGTGGCTCGGACACAAGATCGCCCGCGCAGTCGCGGCAGCCTGCTTCGCCGAGGGGCAGGAGGAAAGCATCGGTCGCCAGGTGCAGGCGGAGATTGAATTCCGCATGCGCAAAGAGCGCCCGAGCTTTATCCACATTGAGCAGTTGCAGGATCTCGTCGAGGAAACGCTCATCGACATCGGCCAGCCTCGGGTCGCTCTTGTCTATGGAAAAT
Organism: Chthoniobacteraceae bacterium; assembly: GCA_947471505.1. Classification (GTDB taxonomy): domain Bacteria; phylum Verrucomicrobiota; class Verrucomicrobiia; order Chthoniobacterales; family Chthoniobacteraceae; genus SXWH01. The sequence goes on from CANIWM010000053.1 coordinate 37,518, forward strand.
ACCGCGCCCGCCGCGCTGCGGAACGCGCCATGGGCGGTGGGATTTCGGATGACTCCGATTCGCAGATGGAGCTCGCCACGCGTGAACAGCTCATCGACATCCGCTCGCGCATCTCGTTTGCGAAAATCGGCCTGAATCTCTCGCTGTCCGACGACGATGTGCTCGCACGCCTCCTGCGCTCCACGTCCATCAGTCTATCTCCGACCGAGCGCCGCGACACCATCGTGCTGAACGCAAAATCGCTGCTCGATCTCGACGCCGACGCGCGCTTTTTCTCCGCGCGCATCCTGCTCTCCTACATCTACGAAGAGACGCTCCCGTGGAAGGTCGCCGACGGCCCGCACACGCTGAAAGAAGCGCACCGCAAAGCCTTCCTCGCCTACATCCCGAAAGGCATCGAACTCCGCCGCCTCGACCCGCGTCTCGCGGAATTCGACCTCCCGAAACTCGCCGCCGCGCTCGACCCGTTTGCTGATTTGCAGTTCGACTACATCGGCATCCAGACGCTGTTCGACCGCTACCTCATCCACGAAACCGACACAGTCACGAGCAAGCGCCAGCGGCTCGAAGCGCCGCAGATTTTCTGGATGCGCGTGGCGATGGGCCTCGCGATCAAAGAGAACGACCGCGAAGCACGGGCCGCGGAATTTTACTCCGTCTATAAGAGCCGCCGCGCGTGCTCATCCACGCCCACGCTGTTCAACGCAGGAACGCAGCACTCGCAGCTATCGAGCTGCTACCTGCTCTACTGCGGCGACAGCATCGAAGAAATCACCGAGACATGGCGTCGCTTCTCGCACCTCTCCAAATGGGCGGGCGGACTCGGCTGCTCGTGGACCGCGATTCGCGGAGCCGGTGCGCACATTCACGGAACGAACGGCGAAAGCTCCGGCGTCATCCCGTTTCTCAAAGTCAGCAACGACATCGCCATCGCCGTAAACCAAGGCGGCAAGCGGCCCGGCGCGCTGTGCTCCTACTTGGAGCTGTGGCACGCCGACATCGAGGACTTCCTCGATCTGCGCAAAGAAACCGGCGACGACCGCCGCCGCACGCACAACATGAACACCGCGCATTGGATTCCCGATGTGTTCATGAAACGCCTCAAAGCCATCTCCGACGGCACGCTGCCGAAAGACGCCACATGGACGCTCCTCCGCACGAGCGACTGCCGCGACCTGCCCGAGATCTACGGCCAGGCCTTCGAGCGCCGCTACGAAGAATACGAGCGCATGGTCGATGACGGCAAAATCTGGGGCCGCAAAGTCCGCGTCCTCCAGCTCTGGAAAAAGATGCTCGAAATGCTCTTCGAGACCGGCCACCCGTGGATGACATGGAAGGACCCCGCAAACGTCCGCAACCCGCAGGACCACGCCGGCGTCATCCATAATTCGAACCTCTGCACCGAGATCGAGCTCAACACCAGCAGCGATGAAGTCGCCGTCTGCAACCTCGCCAGCGTCAACCTCGCCGCCCACCTCAAGCCCGACGGCGCGCTCGACCACGACAAGCTCCGCGAGACCATCACCGTGCTCATGCGGATGCTCGACAACGTCATCGACATCAACTTCTACCCCGTTGAAGCCGCCGAGAAATCCAACATGCGCCACCGCCCCGTCGGCCTCGGCGTCATGGGCATGCAAGACGCGCTCTACGACAAACGCGTCGCGTTCGACACACTCGAAGCCGTCGATTTCAACGACGAAGCCATGGAGGCCATCGGCTTCTACGCCTACCAGGCCAGCAGCGACCTCGCCGCCGAGCGCGGCACGTATCCCAGCTACGAAGGCTCGAAGTGGAGCCGCGGCCTCATGCCGCTCGACACGCTCGACATGCTGGAAAAGGAACGCGGAATCCCCATCCTCGTGGACCGTAAATCGCGCCTCGATTGGGACGGCCTCCGCGCCCGCATCGCCAAACAAGGCATGCGCAACTCCAACAGCCTCGCCATCGCGCCGACCGCCACGATTTCAAACATCCTCGGCTGCACGCCGTGCATCGAGCCCACGTATAAACACATCCACACCAAGTCGAACGCCAGCGGCGAATTCATCCGCACCAACGACCACCTCCTGCGCGACCTCCAATCGCTCGGCATTTGGGACGAAGACATGCTCGCCGACCTCAAATACTTCGACGGCTCCGTGCAAGGAATCGACCGCGTCCCCGACGACCTCAAGCGCCTCTACAAGACCGCATTTGAGATCGCCCCGACATGGATTCTCCAATGCGCCGCAGTCCGGCAAAAATGGATCGACCAGGCGCAAAGCACCAATCTCTGGCTCGGCGAAAGCGACGCCCGCACCGCCAGCTTCATGTATCGCGAAGCTTGGGAGCGCGGCCTGAAAACCACGTATTACCTACGCACGCTCAACAAGAGCAACATCGACAGCGCCAACCGCGACCGCCGCCCCGCCGCAGAAAAGAAAGAGTTCACGGCTGATGAAAAAGCGGTGTGCTCGATCGAGGCGATGCGGAATGGCGGGACGTGCGAGGCTTGTCAGTAGAATATGAGCATACCGTTTGAGGCCTCACGCTCGTTTGTCTATCAGGCGACCCGATACGACCTGCTTCCCCGTATCGCCGAATTCGCACAGGAGTTTGGCGATAAGCCATTTTTGTTGCGCGATGTTACGAAGCGCGTTCTCGACGAAACATACACACAGGAACAGTTGGAAATCCGCGTTAAGAAAGCTCAGTCCGACAAGATGGAAAAGGTGAGAACTATTTTTGGTTTTTACGTTCCATTCCTCGCAGAGAATCTCCACTTTTTTGAGAACGTTGGAGGCGGATATTTTCGCAATATCTCCATCGCTGATGGACTCGCTGAAGTGGATGCAGTGGCCACGGATTCGGAGTCAAACGATGCAGGGTTTATATACGCCTACACATTCCCTACGATCCGTAAAAGCGATGGACGATTCCCAATTAAAATCGGCCTTACGACGACGGGAGATTGCGAAGCAAGGGTGGCCCACCAATGCAAGCAGACGTGTTGTTTTGAATACCCGGTGCTTTTGAAAACGTGGGATGTCCAGCGCGTAGGTGCGCTCGAAAACGCAATACACTCGGCGCTAGAAGCTCGCGGATATCGTCGGGAATCTCCGGGGGCAGAGTGGTTCGACACCACTCCGGAGGAGATCGACGCCATTATCAAATTCATTCAACCTTTCACAAAATGCGCCTCGCCGAAGTGAGGAGGTGCTAAAGTGCGCATAGACTTGGACTCGGGACGGACTGATTGTCTGAAACGCTGCGTAGTGCGCAAAGCGCCGTGGAGTGCGGTCCCGACTTGTCGGGACTGGCAGTAAGGAGGACGGACGTTCTTCAACAGTTCGACGCCAAAAGCTTCGTAATCACGACAGCATCTCTGCTTCGGGACACACAAAGACTCAGCGCCAGCAGGCTGATGCGTTGCAGTAGCGGGATTTGCAGCGATCGGCGGTGAATGCTCCGGTTGACATCGGGCATCCACCGGAACACTTTTTAAATATGCGAAAAGTCATCGCGAAATTCACGCTCACGAATTATTCGGACATCGTCGCCAAGCAGCTCAAAGTCCTCAAGGGCAAGCCCCGCACCGTGGAGGTCGAGGCGCTGGTGGATACGGGAGCCACGCGCCTTTACCTCAAACCGAGCATCATCAAAAAACTCGGGCTGGCCAAGACGGGCACTGTGAATTCCCGAACGACAAACGGCAACCGCGAGCGGAACGTCTATGCGCCGGTGAAGATGGAAATGATGGGACGCGAGGGCGAGTTTGCCGTCGTGGATATTGATGAAGATGTGCCGAATCTCCTTGGCCAAATCCCCCTCGAATACCTCGATCTCGTAGTGGACCCAAAGAACCAGTGCCTCCGCGGCAACCCCGAGCACGGCGATAAGCTGATGACCGAGGAATACTGACGCCGAAATTATCGTCCCTACCGTGAAAGTAACCGCTCCATGCAGGAAAAAGGCCAGAGCCGAACAGCGCAGGATTCGCCAAAATCAGCCGCCCGTTTCGTCCGCCGAGGCGCGGCGTCAATTCGAGCGGGTGCTCAAGGGCTTCTCTCAGTATCGGGCAGAATATCAATCGCTGATTGCTTGGGCAGACCAGACTGGTCGGCGGGGGCCGTCCAGCTTCATCAAGCAATTTGATTTTGTCGGGGAAGGCGCGGAACACCGGGTTTATAAAAAGGCGGCGGCGGATTCGCTGGCGATCAAATCCACGCTGCCAAACAAATTCGGATACTCGATCCAGCGGGAGGGCGAATGGGCGTCCCCCGTGGAGTATTTGAAGCGCCTTGCTTGGCAAAACCTCATCTTTTGCGACGACATCCGCATCGTCGGCGTCGCGTATGAAGACGGCCAGATGGAGGTGATTACTTCGCAGCCGTGGAGTGCTGGAACTTGTTCTCCCGACGTGTCGGGATGGCCTGCGTGACGTGTCACGCAAAGAGCCGTGGCATCAAGCCAAGGCTGGCGACGAGGCAAGTCGCTTGGGTTAAATAAAGACGATGAACAGGACGCTTGCGGACATCGAGCGTCCTCGTGTATGAGTCTTTTCGTTGCGACGAGAGAGTGCGAAACATTGCAGGCTGCGGCAGTCTAGGACTGTTCAGTGGTCTGAGATTTTCGGTTCGTAACTCTCTGATAATCAACACGCTGGGGTGGCGAAATTGGCAGACGCGCCAGACTTAGGATCTGGTTCCGCAAGGAGTATGGGTTCAAGTCCCTTCCCCAGCACTGTTAAGCCCTCTCGGGGTGACCCCGAAGGGGCGTTTCAAAAGGGTTTTGGAGCGGGGAGGACGAGTTCGCCGAGGCGTTTGATGAGTTGGGGGAGGCCGTCGTCGGTGTTCGAGCCGATGGGGAATATCTCCAGCTTTTTGTAGCGAGTGCGGAAGTGGGCGAGTTTTTCCTCGGCTTCCGGAAGGTCCATTTTATTGGCAACGACGATCCATTGGCGCTCGCTCAGCATGGGGTCGTAGAGGTCGAGTTCTTTGCGCAGTTTTTGCAGGTCGTCGATGGGTTCGCGGCCTTCGCTGCCCGCCATATCGAGAACGAAGATGAGCAGCTTGCAGCGGACGATGTGGCGGAGGAAGTCGTGGCCGAGGCCGACGTTGGTGTGCGCGCCTTCGATGAGGCCGGGGATGTCGGCGACGGTGATGCGCTCGTAGGGCGGCATCTCCACGACGCCGATGTGCGGCGTGAGGGTGGTAAATGGATACGGCGCGATGCGGGGGTGCGCGTTCGAGATGCGGGAAAGGAGGGTGCTTTTCCCCGCGTTCGGGTAGCCGACGAGGCCGGCGTCGGCGATTTTGCGCAGCTCGACGTAGTATTCGCCTTCTTCGCCTTCCTCTCCGTCGGTAAATTGGGTGGGGACGCGGTTTTTGCTGCTCTTAAAGTGGACGTTTCCTTTTCCACCGCCGCCGCCTTTGCAGAGGATGAAGGTCTGGCCGGGCTCGGTAAGGTCGGCGATGAGTTCGAGTTCGCCGAGGTCCACCCGTGGGCGCGATTTCTTGCCTTGGAACGTCGCCACTTCTTCGTCGGTGAGCGTCTCAAGATTCACGTAGGCGCTGGTGTCGCGCGGCGCGGGCTCTTCGCTGACGCGCTCGAAGGGCATCCGATAGACGAGCGTGCCGATGGGCACTTTATAAATCTGATCCTCGGCGGCGCGTCCGTAGCAGTTTTTGCCGGAGCCGGGTTCGCCTGCTTTGGCGCGGAGATTCGGCTGGTAGTAGAAGTCCACGAGGTTGTCGATGTTCGCATCGGTGACGAGGACGATGTCCCCGCCGCGCCCACCGTCGCCGCCGCTCGGGCCTCCGCGTGGGACGAATTTTTCGCGCCGAAAGGCGACGCAGCCGCGTCCACCGTGGCCGGCAGTCGCGTGGATTTTAATGTGGTCAACAAACATGATTACAAAGGTTTTCGTGTCAGCCGTTCGCTCCCACGAACGGGATGAATGCCTGAACTTTCCTCAGCCGACAATCACGAATGATGAATGACGCCCCGCTACTCGCGATTTGGCGGCAGCTCTACGATTTCAAACCAATACTTTTCGAGCGTCTGAAGGATGTCCACGAGGGCTTCGAAGGTGACGGGTTTGACGATGTAGCTGTTCACGCCGAGGTCGTAGCTGCGGTAGATGTCCTCGTCGTCTTTCGAGGTCGTGAGGACGACGACGGGGATGGAGCGTAGGTCGGGGTCTTGTTTCAGCTCTTTGAGGACGGTGCGCCCGTCTTTGCGGGGCATGTTGAGATCGAGCAGGATGAGGCCGGGTTTGGGCGCATCAGCGGTGGCGTATTTGCCTTGGCGGCGGAGGTAGTCGAGGAGTTCCTCGCCGTTCTCCACGAAGCGGATGTCGTTGATGAGGCGGGCTTCCTTGAGCGCGTCAGCAGTGAGGAGGCGATCATCCGGATCGTCGTCGGCCATGAGGATGGTGATGGGCTGTGTCGCTGGTTTCATGATGTCTGCGGTTGATGGATTGGCAGGGTGATCGAGAACGTCGTTCCCTTGCCTACCTCACTCTCTGCCACGATCTTTCCGTGATGGCGATCCGTAATTTTCCGGCACACGCTGAGGCCGATGCCGGAGCCTTCAAATTCCTCCCGCGTGTGGAGGCGCTTAAACGCTCCGAAAATCTGCTCGGCGAACTTTTGCTCGAAGCCGATCCCGTTATCCGTCACGCAGATCTTCGTAAGCGGCGCAGCGTGCTGCGAGGTGGGAAGTTCGCCGTGGAGATTGAGCAGAATACTGCCGGTGATACTGACTTGAGGCTTCACGCCGGGGCTCTGGAACTTGAGCGCGTTGACGATCAGGTTTTGGAAAAGCTGCCGCATCTGCGTCATGTCGCCCTCGATTGCGGGCAGCTTGCTCACGGTCACAGTCGCGTTCAGCGAGGCGATGCGGACCTCGAGATCGCTCAGCACTCCACGTACGACTTCCCCTAAATCGCAGCGCTCGAACGGCTGCGCACGCGTCACGATACGCGAGAGCTGGAGCAAGTCTTGGATGAGGCGCTGCATCCGCTCGGCGGCGTTCAGCATCCGCGCGAGGTAGTCGCGCCCGCTTTCATCCAGCACATCCGCGCAGCGCGAGCGCAAGCGGTCGCCAAACGCCTGAATCTTCCGCAGCGGCTCTTGCAAATCGTGCGACGCCACGCTGGCGAAGTTTTGCAGTTCCTCGTTCGACTTTTGCAGCGCGTCGGCGAAATGCACCAGCTTCTCCTCGTCCTCACGGCGCTTCGTGATGTCGGAGCTGATGCCCACCAGCCCGATCAGCCGCCCCGTCGCAGAAAAGAGCGGCACCTTGGAAGTCTCCAGCCACACCGGCTGCCCGCCGAAATCCCGGCTCGGCTCCTCCTTATCGAGTTGCGCCTTGCGCGATGAAAGAACCATCAAATCATCCGCCCGATACTGCTCTGCCAAATCGGCAGGGTAAAAGTCCCCGTCGCGCGCCCCCACCACCTGCGCAGCCGTCTCCCGCCCCACGAACTGTGCGTGCGCCGTATTCGAGCGGACAAACTGTCCCTCCATATTCTTCACGAAAATCTGGTCCGGGATGGTATCCATCATCCGTCGCAAAAGGTTCCGCTCGTTCTCCAATTGCTCATCCGTCGCCTGCCGCTCCTTGATGTCCCGCAGGATCAGCAAGCACGCCAAAAGCAGCGCGATATACGTGAGCGACGTACCCCCGCCGACGAACGACGTATTCACCTGCCCGATCTCATCCAGGCTTTCGACCAAGTCGCTCACCCTCCGCCTTTCCACCTGGTCAAACTCCAACAAATCCTCCGACATCTGCGTGAAAATATCCGCCGCCCTCGCCGAAGATGCCGATGCACTATAGGCCGCCGCCGCTCCCTCGATCCCTTTCTCTCTCCGCAGCGTGATGAAATCGCCGAAAAACTCCATCGCATTACTCGCCTTCGCCTGCACCCGCCCGAGGCGCAATTGCTGGTCCGGGTTATCCATCGTCGCACGCTTCAAGTTCGTGATGTCGTCTATGATGAACGACAACCCGTGCGTATGAGGGATCAACATCTCATCCTTCCCCGAGAGGATGAACCCCCGCACCCCGTTCTCCATTTCTAAAATGTGGCGCAATAGCCTCTCGCTCGTCAGGAGAACCTCGTGCCGATCCGCCACCTTCCTAGACGTCTCCAACAAGCGCCGCGTCGTCATGAAACTCGTCACCGCGATCAGCCCCAGCATAAAAAGGGTGAACACAGCGCCGATGATCACTTTCCGTGAGATCGAGAGCTTTTCCGGCGCGTTTGGCGTTTGTTCGGGCATGAGCGAGAAGTGGCGGAGGGAGTAGGATTCGAACCCACGGGGCCTTTCGGCCCTCCGGTTTTCAAGACCGGCGCAATAGACCACTCTGCCATCCCTCCAGCAAGCGCCACACATACCGGACTCCCCGAAGTCCGCAAGCGAACGTTCGGAAAATTGTCGCGATGCACCCCGCCCTACACGCTCAACCACCGCTCCGCCCGCCTTTGCAGCTCCGCCGCCGTCTGGATGCACAGCTTGCACTTGATCGACTGCTTGTGCGCCTCCACCGGCTTCGGCGGCCAGCCCTTCCTCGCGGGCCAGATGGAGAAAGTGACCGCCGCCCGCGACCAGCGCACCATCCGCCAGCTCAACTATCGCATCCAAGTGGACGGCGGCATCAACCACACCACCGGCCAACAAAGCCGCACCGCCGGAGCCGACACCCTCGTCGCCGGCAGCAGCATCTTCGGAGCACCCGACATGGCCGCCGCCATCCGCACCC
>CANIWM010000054.1 GCA_947471505.1 Chthoniobacteraceae bacterium
AAGATTTCGCCGATCTTGTATTCGATGGTGTTCGGGCCGGTGGCCTTGGCCTTGAAGCCGTGCAGGTAGGGGAAGAGCTTGGCGTTGACGAACTGGATGAGGTCGTCGCCGGTGAGGGCTGTGTTGTGGTCGATGGTGCCGTTCTTTTTCGGCGCAGCCCACGACTCCCAGCGATACGGCGCATCAAGGATGTGGGTGTATTTCCTGCCGTCGAGGGCGGCTTCGGTGGCTTTGTCGTGTTCGAGGGCGTCGAGGTATTTCAGGAAGAGCAGCCAGGAGGTCTGCTCGGTGTAGTCGAGTTCGCTGGTGCAACCGGCGTCTTTCCAGAGGACGTCGTCGATGTTTTTAAAGGCTTGTTCGAACATGGGCGAGAGATGTCGCAGGCGAAGCGAGATGAGGAAAGGAATTAACCACCGAGCGCGTGGTGGTTTGTTGGTGGTGCCCTTGTAGCGTCTCTGACCGCTCCGCCAATTGTGAATTTTGGGAGACTTTCCGATTGCGTTTATGGGACACGGAATCACATTGGAAGCGTGCCGCAGAAACCACAGAAATATCCGGGAAAACTCATCGCCGTCGAAGGGCTCGATGGCTCTGGGAAGAGCACTCAAATCTATCTCGTGAAACGCTGGCTGGAGCTTTCCGGTGCCCGCGTTTTCTTTACCGAGTGGAACTCTTCGCGCCTCGTGAAGCCGAGCACGAGCCGGGGGAAAACGGAGAAGCTGCTGACGCCTACGACGTTTTCCCTTATCCATGCGACGGACTTTGCGGACCGCTACGAGCGCCAGATTTTGCCGCTGCTGAAGGCGGGCTATATCGTGCTGGCGGACCGGTATGTGTTCACTGCGTTTGCGCGGGATGTGGTGCGCGGGGTGGACCCGGAGTGGGTGGAGAGCTTGTATAATTTTGCCTTTCTGCCGGACATCACGATGTACTTTCGCGCTCCGCTGGAGGTGGCGCTGAACCGGATTCTCGATGGGCGTCCGCAGCTCAAGTTCCACGAGGCCGGGCTGGATATGGGCTGGAGCGCCGACCCGTATGAGAGCTTCCGCATTTTCCAAGGCCGGGTGTTTGAGCAGTATGAGAAGATGAGTCCGCGGTTCGGCTTCACCGTCATCGAGGCGACGCGGGAGATTCACGAACAGCAGGCGGAGGTTCGCAGCATCATCGAGAGCAAGATCCACCTCGCAGACTTCAAGAAGCGCTGACCATGGCTACGAAACCAAAAACCCGCAAACTCGCTGACAAGCCTTTGGCATACGGACACGCGCTGCCGGAACTTCACGCGACGAGTTTTGCCGGTAAGCTCTTCGTGGTGGAAGGTGCGGACGGCTCGGGCCGCTCGACGCACATCCGGCTGCTGAGCGAATGGCTGGAGTCGAATGGCCGTGCGGTGGAGCACATGGGATTGCGCCGCTCGCCGCTGCTGGCCAACGACATCGAGCAAGCGAAGCAATCGAACATCCTGACGCACACGACGATGACGCTCTTTTACGCGACGGATTTCTTTGACCAGCTCGTGCATGAAATCATCCCCGCCCTGCGTGCGGGCTACGTTGTGCTGGCCGACCGCTATATCTACACGCTGATGGCGCGCGACATCGCACGGGGTGCGAATGCGGAGTGGACGCGCAATTTATACAGCCCGGCGCTGGTGCCCGATGCGGTGTGCTACCTGAGCGTGGACCCGAAGGAACTGGTGCTGCGGAACTTCGAGAAAAGTGCCAGCCTTGACTACTGGGAGAGCGGCATGGACCTCGGGCTTTCGCGCGACATGTTCGATAGCTTTCTCCTTTTCCAAGGGCTGCTGCAAAAGGAGTTTACGCGGATGCAGACGCGCTACGGCTTCGACATCGTGAACGCGAACCGCAGCGTCCCCGTAGTGCAAAAGGCCCTGCGCACGCACCTTGGGAAGATACTGGGGATAAAGCCCTGAGTTCGGCATTGCCACGGCGCGGGGCATCGTCCAAAAGCGCGCCAATGAAACGCATTACCACGTCTCTCGTCGCCCTCATCACACTCGTCTCCAGCGCCGCTTTCGCCGCCGAGCTGAAGTATTCCAACGTCCCGAACTTTTTCGATAAGACGCCCGGCGAGCAACCGCTCGGCGCTTGCCACGGCGGGACTGTCATCGACAAAGCGGGGAACATTTACGTCACTACCGATACGGCGCGCGGCATCCTCGTCTTCTCGGCGGAGGGGAAATTCCAGCGGGCGTTCGGGCCGTCAAAGATCCATGGACTGGAAATTCGCGAGGAAGGAGGCGTGGAAGTCATCTACGGCGCGCGGCCTTCGGCGCATGAGGTGATTAAGCTCAAGCTCGATGGCACTCAGGAGTGGGCGATCAAATACCCGGAGGAATCGGGTATCTGCAAAGACGCGAACGGCTTTAACCCATGCGCCGTGACTGCCGGGCCAGCGGGCGAGATTTTCGTGGCGGATGGCTACGGGTCAAACCACATCTACAAGTTCGACAAGGACCGCAAGTTCGTGAAGGCATTTGGCGGCAAGGGCGCGGAAGACGGGAAGTTCAACACTTGCCACGGCATCGCGCTCGACATGCGCGGCGAGAAGCCGCTGCTCTTCGTCTGCAACCGGAATAATAACCGCGTGGAGCACTGGGACCTCGACGGCAACTTTGTCAAAGTGCTCCAGAAGGATCTACGGATGCCCGCTGCCGTCCACATTCGCGGCGAAAACGCAGTCATCCCCGAGCTACAAGGTCGCGTGACGGTGCTGGATAAAACCGGCGCAATCGTGGCGCAAGTGGGTGATAATCCAGACGGGAAACAGCGCGCCAATTACGGCCTTCCTGCCGATCAGTGGAAAGATGGGATCACCAACTCTCCGCACGGCGCAGCGATCGATAAAGACGGGAACCTCATCGTCGCGGAGTGGAGCGCCTTTGGGCATCTGCACAAATTCCTACTGGCGAAGTAGCCCGCTTATTCTCCTTCGTCGGTCTGGGCGAGGGCGCAGGCGTCGGCGATGAGTTCAAGGTCTTGCAGCAACCGCGAGCGGCGCGCTGCCGGGATGACGGCGAGGATTTGCCCCTGCAGCTCGTGGGCGAGGTCGAAGGCTTTGAGAAAGCGGCGATTCCCCTCGCTCTCCAGCTTCACCCGGCGAGCGCGGCGGTCCGTCTCGTGGGCGCGGCGCGTGATGAGGCCGGACTTCTCCATCCGCTTTAATATGGACGTGATCGTGTTCGGGTCGCTGGCCATGAGGTCGGTGATCGTCTGCTGCGTGAGGCCGCGCGGGTCGCCCTCGTGGAGCCAGCGCAAGATGCTGTATTGGTCGGGCGTAATGCCGAGGTGCGCGATGCGCTGGCGAAACGTCTGGTTCAGCGAATACCACGCGCGCCGGAGCAAGGGCGGCAGGCGGCGTGTGGTGTTTTGTGTGGGTGCCAAGTCTTTGGGCATGTCCGCGTGTAGCGTGGCGCTGGGGAAATGAACAGGCTGCTGGAGAAATACCGGTTGAATTGCGCCCTGCTGACGTTACGTAGGCGCTGCGTCATGACCTACTCCACCGCGCTGTATCTCGGAACCCTGAACTTGCGTCCGCTGCTGTTTGCGACGGTGGGGTTTGCGCTTTCCTGCGTGGTGCGGGCGGAATTTAAGGCGGACATCGGGTGGACGAAATTGCAGGGCGAGCTAGGCGGCGCTCTGCCCACCGGAGCGGGCGTGGCGGTGAGCCAAGTGGAGGCACCGGAGGGCACAGGAATTTATGCGCCGGATACTACGAGCGCGGAGTTCACGGGGAAAACGTTCTCATTAAAATCCGGCGCTTCGGGGGTCTCCGGGCACGCGACGACGGTGGCGGGATATTATTACGGGCTGGCGGGGAGCATCGCGCCGGGGATCACGACGATTGATGTGTATGAGGCGAATAATTGGATCGGCGCGGGGTTCTTGCGGCTGGGGTCGATTTCCGCGCCAAAGACAGAGACACGGGCGATGCAGAGCCATAGCTGGGTGGGCAGCGCCGGGGCGAGTGATGTGGAGATACTTCGGCGCTTCGATTTCGCCATCCAGCAGTCCGAGTTCCTCGGCGTCGTCGGGCTGAATAACGGCTCGCAGGGGAATCTGCCGGCGCTGCTTGCGGGCTGCTACAACGGTATTTCCGTCGGGCGCTCCGACGGCATCCATAGCTACGGCACGAACACCGCCGACGGATCCGGGCGGACGAAGCCGGAGGTGGTCGCGCCGTTCGATGCGACGAGCTGGGCCACACCCGCCGTCTCCTCCGCTGCGGCCCTCCTGCGGCAAGTTGCGCCGGCAAACGGCAGGAAGGTGGTCGCTCTCAAATCCATGCTGCTGGCTGGTGCGACGAAGACCCAGTTCCCCGGCTGGAGCCGCACCACCACGCGCCCCATAGATACGATCTACGGCGCGGGGCAGCTCAACGTGTATCGCAGCTACCACATCCTAAATGCGGGGCAACAAGCCGCGAGTGCGACCGTCTCCGTGGCCACGCGCGGGTGGGATTTCAATACGACGACGGCAGGCGGCAGGCGGTACTTTTTCGACATCGCGGCGGGCAACACCGCGCCGGGACTCTCTGCGCTGGTGACGTGGAATCGCACCATCGGCGGCGCGTGGCCGATCGCAACGACCACTACCCTCGCGAACGTCACGCTCAAGCTCTACGCAGCGACTGGCTTCACCACGGGTGCGCTGCTGGATTCGAGTGAGAGTGCGGTAGATAATGTGGAGCACATCTACCAGCCCACGCTCCCGCCGGGCCGCTACGCGCTGGAAGTCACGAGCGACCTCGCGAGCGTCGCCTACGGGCTCTCGTGGTATTCGCAGCCGACCGTCACCGTCGCAGCCACCTCGCCCGCTGCCGCAGAGCAAGGGCTTGCAGCGGGCGTCTTCACGATCACCCGTGCGGGCGATCTCGCGGCACCGCTCGTCGTCGCCTACACGATGTCGGGCACGGCCACGGCGGTGGCGGATTATGCAGCGGTGGCGGGCAGCGTCACCATCCCAGCGCTGTCTGCATCGGCGACGGTCGCGATCACGCCGATTGCGGATTCCATCGCGGAAGGCGCGGAGACGGCGACGCTCACGCTCTCGGCGGACATGGCGTATTCCGTGGGCGGCAGCGCGACGGTGACGATTGCCGATTTGCCGATGGATGCGTGGCGCTTCGTGAACTTCACGGCCCCCGAACTTGGGGACGCGCTCCTCAGCGGAGACGCGGCGGATTTCGACCACGACGGAACCTCGAACCTCCTCGAATACGCTCTCAATTTGGACCCGAAGACGCCGCTCGTCGCCGGGCTGCCCGTCGCATCCATCCTCCCCGGCGGCGCACTGGCGCTCACTTACACGCGGGTGAAGTCCGCCACGGACCTCACTTACACCGTCGAGGTGGGGAACGAAGCGGGCGCTTGGAGTTCTGGCGCGGCATTTACCGCCGTGGCAGGGACCGTGGATAACGGCGCGACCGAGTCCATTACCGTGGAGTCGCTGCTCACGCCCGGAGCCGGGCAAAAGCAGTTCATGCGGCTGCGAGTGACGAGGTAGTTGCAGCACGCTCGATTTGATCCTTGCCGTTCAGTGCGGGCTGCATTCAATGCGCGCCTTTATGATCGTCACTACAGCGCAACTATACAAGGTGGCCTACGGGAAGTATGCCGTCGGAGCTTACAACATCAACAATGCCGAGCAAACGATGGGGCTCTTCCGGGGCTGCATTGAGAGCCAAGCGCCTTTCATCATCCAGATTTCAAAAGGGGCACGCAAATACACGGAGAAGCGGATGCTCGAAGCCATCATCCGCTCGGCGGAGGAGATTTTCCCGGACGCGATCTTCGCCGTGCATCTCGACCACGGTGACGAGGAGACGTGCTACGACTGCATTGACTCGGGCTTTTACAGCTCGGTGATGATTGACGCTTCGCACGACCCATTCGACGAGAACATCGCCATCACCAAGCGCGTCGTGGACCGCGCCCACGCAAAGGGAATCAGCGTCGAGGCCGAACTGGGGATGCTCGGCGGCGTGGAAGAAGACATCGCCGTGGATGAAGGCAACGCCTGCCTCACAAACCCGGAAGAGGCCGTGGAGTTTATCCAACGCACCGGCTGCGACGCACTCGCCGCCGCCATCGGCACGAGCCACGGAGCTTACAAATTCCGGGGGCAGCAGTCCTTGCACTTCGAGGTTATCGAAGGCATCCAAGCCAACCTCAAGGCCGCAGGAATGCCGCCGACGCCCATCGTCATGCACGGCTCGTCGTCGGTGCCAAAGGAAGAAGTCGCCCGCATCAATGCCGCCGGTGGAACGCTCGACCCGAGTGCTTGCGGCGTGAACGAGAACGAATATCTGCCCGCCGCGAAGCTCGGCGTGACGAAGGTGAACATTGACACGGACGGACGCCTTGTCTGGACGCGCGTCCACCGTGAATACTTCCGCGACAAGCCTGGCGACTTCGACTTTCGCCCACCGGGGAAGACGTTCATTGATGAGTATGCGAAGTTCATCGCGCATAAAAACAAGATGCTCGGCAGCGCTGGGACGATCCCGGCGATCCGGGCAGCACTTGGTATTTAGTCCGCGATGAAAAAGGCCGCCGGAAAGTTCCTGTCTGCTTTCGGCTTCACGCAGTTGGTCATGGTCGTGGCCGTCGGCTTCGCGCTGTACTTGGCCTACGAGCCGTGGCGCTGGGGCAGGGTGAGGGATGAACTGCACCGCCGTTTTCCGCTCGTGACCGATGTCATCGAGACGGTGAAACTGGACCAATGGATGCGGGATGTGAAGATAGACCCAGCGAAGCAGGGGCCGATATTGCTGGATGTGCGGAGCGCGCCCGAGTTCACCTTGAGCCATATCCCCGATGCGAGACATGTGCTCGTGGGTCTGGACCTCGCGGAGATGGGATTACTCACGACGCCGGAAAACCGCGATGCGGAACTGAAGCGCCCAATCGTCTGCTACTGCGCTGTCGGCTACGAGTCGTCGGAGCTCATTGAGCGACTTAAGCGATTGGGCTTCACGAGAGTGCAGATGCTCGATGGCGGGGTGTTCCGCTGGGCGAATGAGGGCCGCCCGCTCGTGGATGGCAGCGGTGCCGCAGTCAAGGTTGTGCATCCAGGGAATGGCTCAACCAGTGGGCTACTCCACAGATCCGCCCGGGCGAAGATCCAGTAGCGTGATTCTCATCGCTCCAGCGAAAGTGAATCTTAGCCTTCGGGTCGTCCGTAGGCGGGAGGACGGCTTCCACGAAATTGAGACGCTCATGGTGCCGCTCTCCCTCCATGATACGTTGGAGTTCACGGAGTGCGAGGCTGGCGGGTTGGCCTTTACGTGCAGCGATCCATCGTTGCCCTCCGGGCCGGAAAACCTCGTCGTTAGAGCGGTGAATGAGTTCACGCGCCACACGGGGCGAGCGGTGAATGTGAGCATCCATCTGCGCAAAGAAATCCCCCATGGCGCGGGACTTGGCGGAGGGAGCAGCGATGCAGCCACCACGCTGCTGGCGCTGGATCGCATCTACGAAACGCGCCTCCCTCACACGGAACTCGCGGCGCTCGCGGCGGCCATCGGCAGCGACATCCCGTTCTTCATTTACCAAAGCGCCGCGTGGTGTCGGGGTCGTGGTGAGCTCGTATCGCCGTGCCCCTTCGCGGAGCAATTGCCGTTGGTTTTACTAAAGCCGGAATTCGGCGTGCCGACTCCGTGGGCTTACAGTCAGTGGCGCGACTCGCTCGAAATCCCCGGCATTCCCTACGTGCCACAATCGTTTGGCTGGGGCGAACTGGTGAACGATTTGGAGCGCCCTGTTTTCCAAAAATACATCCAGCTCGCCGAGATGAAGCGGTGGCTGCTCGCGCAGGTGGAAGTCGCCGGAGCTATCATGTCTGGCAGCGGCAGCACCATGTTGGCTGTGCTCCGAGAGCGAGCGGGTGGGACGGCGCTTATCGAGAAGGCGCGCGCGCAATTCGGCGAGAACCTGTGGGCGGCTGCCGTGATGACAGCATGAGAATCATCGCGCTCCTCCTAGCCGCAGTGTGCGCTGCGCAGGAGCCACAACTCGCTGCACTCCGAGCCGCAATCGCCGCTGCCGAAAAGCGTGTTGTCGAAGCACGCGCTGCCGGAATTACGGAGTTCATCGTGTGGTCTGACAAACTGCCTGAAGGTCCGAACGAGCTGAAGCCCGAGCGTGTTCTTGCTGAGTTTCCGTTCGACGATCTCACATCGGTGAAATTGCAGGCGCAACCAGCACTGGTGGAGAGTCCTCGGGGTAAAGCGCTCCTGCTCGATGGCGAGAACGGCGTCCGTATTCCGGATCTTGCCCACTTTACGCGGAGCGATCCGTTCACCTTTTCGCTGTGGATCAAAGTGCCCGGCGTCTTGGAGCGCGCTGTTGTCCTTCACCACAGCACTGCCCTCGCTGGTAAGGGTATTCGTGGCTACGAGCTCCTGCTGGAACGTGGGCACCTCACTTTCGCGCTGAACCATTCGTCGCCGGGCGAGTCGGCGAAAATCGCTACGCAGACTCCGCTCGCTGCTGGGCGCTGGACGCACGTTGCGGTGACCTACGATGGCTCCAGCCGCGCGGCTGGGATGCGCATCTTTGTCGATGGCATCGCTGTGCCGACGGACACGCTGCGCGACGCACTTTCGCAAGACATCATCGGCGACGGAGTGGTGCCCGAGCTCGTCATCGGTCGCCGCGCTGGCGACGCCGGGTTCAAAGGTGGGCAGGTGGATGAACTCCGCATTTTTGCCCGCTCCCTCGCGCCCATCGAAGTCGCATCGCTGGCCGGGCTCGACCACTTTACTAAAGCGTTGCAGGCCATCCCCGAGCTTGCGCCTGGGCAGCGCGACGCGCTCATCGAATACTACATCGCCACCGCTCACTATCCGTCGCTCGAAGCTCAAAGGGAGCTTCACGCTGCTCGCGATGCCGAGCGCAGATTCCTCAACGCAAACCCCTCAGCGCCGACCCGCTAAAGGAGGTGCCCCATTTTGAGCCGCTTGGTCTCAAGGTATTTGGCGTTGTGTTGGTTTGGCGCGGATTTGATGGGGACGACTTTGGTGATTTTGAGCCCGTAGCCTTCGAGGCCGACGACTTTTTTGGGGTTGTTGGTGAGGAAGCGCATGTTGCGCACACCGATGTCGTGCAGGATTTGCGCGCCGACGCCGTAGTCGCGGAGTTCGGCGGGGAAGCCGAGTTGGATGTTGGCTTCGACGGTATCGAGGCCCTCTTCCTGTAACTTGTAAGCGTGGATTTTTGCCGGGAGGCCGATGCCGCGTCCTTCGTGCTGGCGCATGTAAAGCAGGACGCCGTTGCCTTCCGTCTCGATCTGCTGGAGGGCGGCGTGGAGTTGGTTGCCGCAGTCGCAGCGCATGGAGCCGAAGATGTCGCCGGTGAGGCATTCGCTGTGGACTCGGACGAGGGTGCTCTTGCGCGGGGAGATGGTGCCTTTTACGAGGGCGATGTGGTGAGCGCCGTCGGCGAGGGAGCGGTAGAGGTAGAGGTCGAACTCGCCGAAGTCGGTGGGCATTTTGACGACTTGTTCGCGGACGATGAGGCGCTCGCTGCGGCGGCGGTAGGCGATGAGGGCCGCGATGCTGCACATGCGGAGTTTGTGCTTTTTGGCAAAGGTGGCGAGCTGCGGCAACCGGGCCATGGTGCCGTCGGTGTTCATGATTTCGCAGATGACGGCGGCGGGCTGGAGCCCAGCCATACGGGCGAGGTCCACGCTGGCCTCGGTGTGTCCGGCGCGGCGGAGGACGCCGCCTTGTTTGGCCCGGAGCGGGAACATGTGGCCGGGCTGGACGAGGTCGGCGGGGCGCGATGCCGGGTCGGCTAGGACGCGGATGGTGCGGGCGCGGTCGGCGGCGCTGATGCCAGTGCTGATGCCGGCGGCGGCATCCACGGCGACGGTGAAATCGGTCTTGTGCGTCTCGCGGTTCTCGCGGGCCATGCGTTCGAGGCCGAGGGCGTCGGCGCGTTCGTCGGTGATCGGGACGCAGATGAGGCCGCGCCCGTGGGTGGCCATGAAGTTGACGGCTTCGGGGGTGATTTTTTCGGCGGCCATGACGAGGTCGCCTTCGTTCTCACGGTCTTCGTCGTCGGTGACGATGATCATGCGCCCGGCGCGGAGTTCGGCGAGGACGTCTTCGATGGAGTCAAACTGTGGAGCTTTGGGCATTGGGTGGAGTTAGTGCTTCCCGTTCTTCCCGTTACTGCCGTGTTTGTAAAATTTCGTGACGAACATCGGGGGGAGGTTGGCGAGGCAGTATTGGCTCTCGGCTTTCTCAAAGTGGTCGCAGTGCCCGCGCGTGCGCAACTCGTTGGTGACTTGGTAGATGATGAATGCGGAGTGCGCTTCGGGGGCGAGGACGGTGTGGGTGTTCTCGAGTATCTCGCGCTTTTTCCCCTTCTCTAGGATGCTGAATGGGATGCCGGAGACGACGTAGTCGCAGTGCGGGATTTGCTTCTGGGCGAGGACTTCGGGGAGCTTGGCGCAGTCCATGTTGTGAACGCTGATGCGCGGGTCGTGGGCAAATTGTTTCTCAAGATGGACGGAGAGTTCCTGATCCAGCTCAAAGAGCATGAGCTTCGACTCGGGGTGCATCCGCCGGACGATCTCGCGGGTATGGCAGCCTTCGCCGGGGCCATACTCGGCGATGACGCGCGGCGCGGAGTGGTCCATCTTGTCCGAGACTTTACGGATTAGGGTCTTGGAGCTAGGCACGATGGAGGCGACCTGAAACGGATTCTTGAAAAATCTCTTTAGAAATATGGTGCTCATCGTTGGTTGGCTGAAGCAGCGGCGGACCTTAGAGGCGGAAGTTTTTAAGGCAAGTGCGGAGGGCGAGACTTTTCAACAAACCGTTGCCACACCCCACCGCCGCCCGCTACGGTGCGCGCCATGTCGCAAGCCCGTGCAAGCCAGAGCGCCGATAAAAACCAAGAACGCTACCTCGCGGTCTATCGCTGGATGCTGCTCTCCCGCGTGCTGGAGGAGAAGCTCTCCAGCCTTTACCGCGGCGGAAAGATCACCGGCGGCGTCTTCCTCGGGCGCGGGCAGGAGGCTCTCTCCGCATCGCTCGGCACCGCGCTGCGCAAAGGCGACATTTTTGCCCCACTCATCCGCGATATGGCGGGGCGGTTGGCCTTTGGCGAGACGGTGCTCAATGCGACGCGCACTTACCTCGGCTCGCGGCTCGGGCCGATGCGCGGGCGGGACGGAAACATTCACCGTGGGGAGCCTGCGAGGGGATATTACGCGATGATTTCCCACCTCGGCGCGATGGTCTCCGCAGTAGCGGGCGGCCTTTTCGCCCGCAGGCTACGCGGGGAGACGGGCGTCGTTGGTGCGACGTGTGTGGGCGAGGGTGCGACATCTACCGGCAGCTTTCACGAGGGTTTAAATATGGCGGCTGTGGAGAAGCTCCCGCTCGTCGTCATCGTCGCGAATAATCAATACGCATACTCCACGGTGAACGCCCGGCAGTATGCCTGCGCCGACCTCGTGCAGCGCGCGGCAGGATACGGAGTTCCGGGGTATAAAATCGACGGGACAGACCCGAGCGCGTGCATCGAAGTCGTCCACGAAGCCGTCGCCCGCGCCCGCGCCGGGGAAGGCCCGCAGATGGTCGTCGCCGATCTCCTCCGGCTCGTCGGCCACGGGGAGCACGACGACTTTAACTACATGAGCCACGCGCTCAAAGTCTCGCCCATCGGACGCGACAGCCTCGACGTTGCGCGCGACCAACTCACCACCGCTGGCTGGGCCACGCCCGCGCAGCTCGACGCGATGCGCGACCAAGCCGCCGCCGAAGTCGAAGAGGCGTGCGGCACCGCGATTCGTGAACCGCTTCCGGACCCGAATACGGAGGACTGGTGCGCCATCCACACGCGCCGCCTCGCCGAGGGGAACCAACTGTAAAATTCCCGTGTTTCAAAACCAACCAACCACTCGCGCCAGCGCCGCCATCACCTACCTCGAAGCGATTCGCGCGGCGCAGCACAAGCTCCTCACCGACGACCCGCGCGTGTTCATTTACGGGCAGGACATTGCGGACTTTGGCGGTGCCTTTAAAGCGACCAAGGGGCTGGCGAAAGAGTTCCCCGGAAGAGTGCTCGATTCGCCTATCTCGGAAGATGCGCAGGTGGGCATGGCGATTGGCGCGGCCATCGAGGGGATGCGGCCTATTATCGAGATGCAGTTCGCCGATTTCTCGACGTGCGGCTACACGCAGATCGTCCAGCACGCGGCCACGCTGCATTGGCGGACGGGCGTGCCGTGCCCCATCGTCATTCGCCTGCCCAGCGGCGGGACTGCGGGCGCGGGGCCGTTTCACTCGCAGAGCATGGAGGCGCTTTATGCCCATTATCCCGGCATCGTCGTGATGACTCCTGCGACCGTGGAGGATGCTTACACGATGCTGCTGGAGGCGGTGGAAATCGACGACCCCGTGATCTTCTGCGAGCACAAGTATCTCTATTACCATCTCAAAGCGGACGCGCTGCCGACCGTCGCGCTGCCCACGGGCAAAGCGCGCGTCGCCCGTCCAGGTCGCGACGCCACCATCGCCACCTACAGCGCCATGGTCCACGAGTCCCTCGCGTGTGCGGCGGAGTTGGCGAAAGAAGGCTGGGAGATCGAAGTCATCGATCTCCGCAGCGTGAAGCCGCTCGACACCGACACCATCCTCGCCAGCGTCTCTCGCACAGGTCGCCTCCTCGCCGTCGGCGAAGCGTTCCCGTGGGGCGGCGTGACGGCAGAAATCGTCGCCCGTGTCGCCACGGAGGGCTTCGACCTCCTCGATGCCCCGCCCATGCGCCTCAACGCCAAAGACACCCCCGTTCCCTATCACCCAAACTTGTGGGGCACCCATCGCCCCACCGCTACGTCCATCATAGCGGCGATGCGCAGACTCCTCAAAGCGTAACCAATTTCCACCATGCCACGTATTCCAATCATCATGCCCCAGCTCGGCGAGAGCATCGCTGAAGCGACCATCGTGCATCTTCCATTCAAAGTCGGCGACCAAGTCGCAGCGGACCAAGACGTCATGGAAGTCGAGACGCAGAAAGCCACGATGGGCGTCACCGCACCGTGCGGCGGCGTCATCGTAGAGATTTGTGTGGAGCCCCAGCAGAGCTACCCCGTCGGCGCGGTGCTCGGGTATCTCGAAGTGACCGAGGCCGACGCCGAACGCCTCGGCATCTCCGACATGCCCGCGCCTTCTGCCACGCAGCCCACGGGCACAATGACGGAGCCCGCGCAAGTCATGCCCACCGTCCACGGCCTGCCCGTGCCCGTCAGCGCAGGCGGGATGGCCTACCTTTCCCCACGCATGAAAGCGCGGATGAACGAACTCGGCCTCCACGCCGCCGACCTCTCCGGCATCGCGGGCAGCGGCGCAGCGGGGCGCGTCACCATCGAAGACCTCGAAGATTTCCTCTACCGCCTCGACGAGCATAAGCAGAGCAAAGCCTCCTCCATGCGCGTCGCCGTCGCCGATGCTATGCGCCGTTCATGGACGCGCCCGCTCGCCACCGTGGGCCGCCCCGTCTCGCTCGGCGTCATGCTCGCCCACCGCAAACAACAAACCGCCAAACCCGGCCCCGCGCTCTACGTCCTCCGCGCCCTCGCCCTCGCCCTCGGCGAAAACAGCGCGCCCGCCGGACGCCTCATCGGCGGGAAAATCGTGCATCCAAAAGCCATCGACATCGGATTCGCCGTCGAGGCCGAAGACGGCGTGCTCGTTCCCGTCTTGCGAAATGCGGACACCATTCCGCTCGCCAAGCTCCTCCCGCGGTACGACGAACTCGTCGATCTCGCCCGCCAGCGCCGACTCCCTTCCAGCGCGCAAGGCGGCAGCATCGCCACCATCACCAACTTCGGCACCTTCGGCCTCACTTGGGCCACGCCCATCCCGCTCCCCGAGCAGACCCTCGTCATCGGCCTCGGCGCAGGCCGACAGATGCCACACTGGGACGCCGCCGGCGCAAAGTTTGTCCCCGTCATGGAAGCCGACCTCACCCTCAGCTTCGACCACCGCGTGCTCGACGGCGGCGCTGCCGGACGCCTCCTCGCCCGCATCGTCGAACTCCTGCAAGCGCCCGAGACGCTCTGACCCCTCACCCAAACCGCAACAACACCGCCCCAAAATCCAGCGCCAACACCCCCGCCGCATCCCGCGTGCGGAAAAGCGCAGGCACCTCGTGAAACTGCTTCCGCCCATCCCCATCCGCCGACGCCACCGCCATAATCAACCGCGCCTCCCGCAGCACCCGCAAATGCTTCGAGATCGAATCCGGCCACCGCCCCAGCCGTGACGCCAGCACATTCACCGGCAGCGGCACCCCCGCCGCCAACTCCCGCAAAATCCCATACCGCACCGGGTCCGAAGCCGCCGCCAGCACCTTGCGAGCTTCCAACAGCGCCGTAGCCTCCGGCGCAGCCGGAACGTCAGCAGAAACAGGTTCATCATTCATCATATCGAGTCAGTGGTGAGTGGTAAAAAGGCGCAATTTATAAGAATCCAGACGCTTGTAAATGCTCAAAAACTTCATGTTATATGAATCCAGACGCTTGTAAATGGGTGCAAGACCCGTGTTATATGAACCCGGACGCTTGTAAATCGACCTCTGGGTTGGTGTCAATCGACCTCTGAGTCGTGTTATATGAACCGAGACGCTTGTAAATCGCAGGAAAACCCGTGTTCGCCGGGCTCTGGGTCGGTGTTATATGAATACAGACGCTTGTATTTCCCATCCAAACCGCTTTTATATGAACCCAGATTCTTGTAAATTTCAGGCTCTTCTCTGTAAACCTCCAGACAACCGGAGTAAAACAGGCATTTCGCATGGAAAGACACCCCCGTAATGGGAGCGGGGCTTTCCCAAGCCCCGTTGCCACGTCAGTGGCAAGCGTGAGTTATACGATTTTTACAGTTTGCGCCCAAGAAACAGGAAGAAAGGGTGCGGGGGAGCGCGGGCTTCCAGCCCGTCCTCTCCGGCATCCTGCCGGGGAGCGAGACGTGCGCTCCCACAAAAGCGTGCCCTTCTCCGAGAGCCTCGCGCATGTGTCCGGCAGGATGCCGGACACAGCGGGCTGGAAGCCCGCGCTCCCCCGCGCCCGTCTTTTGTGTTTCTTGGCTTCTCACTGTGAAATTCGTATTACCGCTACGCGTAGGAGACGCGACGTAGCTCGACATTCCAATGTCGAGTTTTGGCGCCCTCAATGGGGAAGGTTCTCCCTGTCGAGAACGCCCCGTCTCGACATTGGAATGTCGAGCTACGCCGCGCTACCTCAGCCGCTTATTGCTGAAGGCGACGCCGATGGATTCCCATAGGGCTTTGCGCACGGCGGAGCGAGGGACTTTGGTTTTTTCGCCGGTGAGGAGGGGTGGGTTTTTGGCGAGGAGATTGAGGGTGTCCACGCCGAGCCGCCAGGGCAGGTAGCAGGCCATGCGTGTGCGGCGACTGCGGATGGCCGTGATGTAGAGCCGCCCGGAATCGAGGAGTTCGCGGGCGCGCTGCTCCCATCGGTCGAAGACGGGCTGGGCTTCGGCAGGCGCGGCGCAGATTAAGGCGGGGTCGGTGCCGATCTTGATGAGTTCGCTCGCGGGCAGGTAGCAGCGGCCGCCTTCGAGGTCGGCGGGCATGTCGCGCAGGATGTTCACGAGTTGCAGCCCTTTGCCGAAGTCGTTGCCGAGGCGGGTGAGGTCTTCCTCGGGCATTTTCGAGTACTTGGGGAGGTGGTGAAAGCAGAGGCGTGTCCACCATTCGCCCACGCACCCGGCGACGAGGTAGACGTAATCTTCCAGTGCGTCTGCGTCAGGGATGGCGGTGATGGCGCGGTTGTCGGTGAAGACTTCGAGGTCCATGCTTTGGCCCCGGATGATGTTTGTCATGAGGTCCACCGTTTCTCGAAACTCCCAGACGTCGAGGGCGTGAAATGCGGCGAGGACTTGGGGGAGAGATTCGATGAGTTTTTTCTCTCCGGGATGCACGGGCTGGATGTCGCGCTGGATGCTCGACATGGCGTGTGGAGCGAAGCCGCCCTTGACCAGTGACTCGAACTCCGAGAGCCGCCGCAGCCGCACGGAAGGGGCGATATTCTCCGTATCGGCGATGGTGTCGCTGGCCCGCGCCAGCATGTAGGCGATGCCGATGGCGGGCCGGATGGCGGGGGGCATGAGCCGGATGCTGAGGTAAAAGGAACGCGATACGGACTTGAGCAGTCGTTCGTCGATTCCGGTTGTTTTTGGCTTGGCCTTCATTTGGCGAGTATGATGCGAATCAAGGACTCGTCAAAGTTCCCGATGGCTGCGCTGTTTTCGAGCCACGCGGTTTCGGGGCCTAAAAGGGGGAGGTTTTCGGCTGAGCGCCATTGGTCGAGGAGCCGCGCGCCGGTGGCATCTAGGGCGACGGGATCTTTGCTGGCGTAGAGTGTGGTGTGGGGGTTGGCAAAGTGCGGATTTGCGGCCGGGCCGCCCGCGTAGGTGACGGCGAGCGCGTCGAGGATGTGCAGCACGCATTTCCCGCCGATGCGTGGGTCGGCGTACATCTCCGGCAGCGCGCCTGCACCGCCGGGACCGGCTGTGGTGAAGCGCCGCCAGTTGTCCACGTTGTCCACGACGGCGCTGTAAATCGCGCCATGCACGCCGGTGCCGGGCGCGTCGCTGAGGGCGGGGATGTTGATCCATTTCGTCGCGTCGCGGCTGAGGAGTTTGCAGACGTGGCTCTTCGAGCTGAGCTGGTCGCCTTCGTTCTTTGCGACGGCGATGACGCGCTCTGCGAACTGCGCGTCGCCCCAATTTAGCTGCCCGAGCACGGGCGCGGAGAGTGAGCCTTCGCGGTCCCAATCCTTCGGCTGCGCAATCGCGCGGACCTCGCAGCCGAGCCGCTCGGCGGTGAACCCCGCGTCGCGAAGCGTGGCGGCGTCGCGGTCCCACACGAAGATGTTTTTCTCCGGCACGCCCGCCAGTTTGAGCCCCTCGACGACCGCTGCGACGACGCCGCGCCGTGTGGAAAAATAACGCCCGCCTGCCGCTGTGACTTTGATGCCCACACGATCCGCAGGCGTCGCGAGCGAGCGCCAGGCGTCGGCCACGGTCGGGCGGCCCGTCGCATTTTTCACCACGGTATCTACCATCTGGCGGGTGATGCGCGGGTTCTCCTCAAAGCCGTCCATCGCCGCCGAGTCGCGCACCACTGCGACGATGGATGGACCTTTCGGTTTCTGCGGAATCGCAGGCGCAGCGGCATCCACCGAAGGCGGTGGATTCAGTTGCGGCGGCTCATCTTGGGCTGAGAGCGGACTGGCGCAAACAGCGGAGCCCAGCGCAATCAAAATTCGGTTCACGCGGCTACCAATAGCGCGAGCAGCGCGGGGAGTCC
Organism: Chthoniobacteraceae bacterium; assembly: GCA_947471505.1. Lineage (GTDB taxonomy): Bacteria > Verrucomicrobiota > Verrucomicrobiia > Chthoniobacterales > Chthoniobacteraceae > SXWH01. The sequence goes on from CANIWM010000054.1 coordinate 17,375, forward strand.
AGCCGTTGCTACTTTACCTCGTTCAGTTTTACCGGAGCCCCGCCGCGCCGCGCGCTCTCATCGGCGGCGGACATGAAGGCGTGCATCTCTAGCGTCTCTTCCATGTCCACGGGAGGCTTGCCAGTTTGGAGAAATTTGATGATTTCGCCGACGAGCGGCGCGTAGTCGTCGCCGCCGCTCTTTTGCTCCGCGAAGGTCTTGCTGCCGAAGAGCGTGACTTTGTGCGGCAGCGCTTTTGTGCGCAGGCCGATGAGAGTGCCGGTGCGTCCGCCGCTCCATTGCCCGACGACGACATCGGTGTCCTCGGTCTTGGTTCGCGTTACACTTTCGCAGCCTTTGCCGAGCGCGGTGTAGAGCGCCTCGGTGGGGTGGATGCCGTACCAGTAAAAGTCGGGGTGCGACTTCTCCAGATGCGCGGGGCCGTAGGAAATCGCGCCGCGAATCTCGCCGACATCGGTGGCCATGAGTTCCTTCATCGAGGTATACCACCGATACGCGCTACCCGTCCAAATGGGCACGCCAGCCTCCTTCGCGAGGCGTGCGATTTCTCGTGCATCGGCGAGGGAGCCGGCGAGCGGCTTGTCGATAAAGAGCGGCTTCTTTGCAGCGATCACGGGCTTCGCTTGGGTGAGATGCGGGCGGCCATCCACGCTCTCGATGAGCACTGCATCCACGTCGGCGCACATCGCTTCGATGGACGTGTAGATTTTCACGCCCCACTTTTCGCGCAGCTCTTTGATGTAGCCATCGACTCGCGAGAACGACGACTCGATGTCCGGGCTGGAAGACCCAATGGCTGCGACGACGCGGGCACCGGCGATGTAATTTTTCGCCGCCGGGTCATTGAGAATCTGCGTGAACGCCGTGGCGTGGGACGTGTCGCAGCCGATGAGGCCGATGCGGATTTCTGCGGCGGAAAGGTTGAGCGCGAGGATCGCGAAGAGTGCTGAGAGTTTCATGCGCCGACGCTGCTCGACTCTGGGAAAAAGCGCCATCCGAAAAAACTTCTCGAAACACTCCTTGCAGCCCGCGCCGCGCCTGCTACAAGTCGCGTCCCTTCACGGGGTGTAGCTTAGCTTGGTAGAGCGCCTGGTTTGGGACCAGGAGGTCGTAGGTTCAAATCCTATCGCCCCGACCACTTTCTCGAAAGTGGTCGTTCGTGAAGGTGAGGTTGCGCCCGGTGGAGCGAGTGGCTACATGGCCCGTTCTTATGACGATTCTCGACCACGAAACCTCCGATTTGCCGACACCTACGGGACCGATGCGGGTCCACATCTTCCGCCCCACGGCAGAGGGGAAGTATCCGGGCATCATGCTTTATTCCGAGATATTCCAAGCGACGGGGCCTATCCGACGTACGGCGGCGCTATTGGCGGGGAATGGCTTCCTCGTGGCGGTGCCCGAGATTTTCCACCAGCACGAAGCGCCCGGCTCTGTCCTCAGCTACGATAGCGCGGGCGCGGATCGCGGGAACTGGTGCAAGGCGAACATCGATTTGGCCAGCTTCGACGCCGACATGGCGATCACGCGGGAGTTCCTCAAAGGGCATCCGAGTTGCACCGGCAAGCTGGGCTCGATGGGGATTTGCGTGGGCGGTCACTTTAGCTTTCGCAATGCGATGAGCCCGGATGTGCTGGCGGCGGTGTGCCTGTATGCGACCGACATTCACAAGCTGGCGAGCCATGTGCGCGGGCTGGGGACGGGGATGGCGGACGATTCGCTGGAGCGTGCACGCCGTGGGGACATAAAAGGCGAGTTGCTGATGGTCTGGGGACGGCAAGACCCGCATGTGCCCTTCGAGGGGCGCGTGCAAATCCGCGAGGTGCTGGAGCAAAGCGGGACGCTCTACACCTCGCTGGAGTATAACGGCGCTCACGCCTTTATGCGCGACGAGGGGCCGCGCTACAATCCGGTGCTGGCGAACTTTGTGTACGCGCACTCGCTCGAACTCTTTAAGCGGAAGCTCGGCGAGGGCGACCAGCTCTCAGCGACGGTCGCGACGGAGACGAAGCACTAGGCGCTTCCGGGTAGAAATGACGAATGACGAACGTTTCGGCGTTCGTCATTCGTTGAATCTTGCGTCTGGGTGCCCGGTTATTTCTTTGGGAAAGCGCTCGTCGCTGCGACGGCTTTGCCCGCATCGCGCACTGCTTTGTCGAAGTCTTTGTCGTCGGGGCGTCCGCTGAAGATGAGCTTGCCTGTCGTGTCGAAGACGAAGGCGTGTGGGATGCCGCTAAAGCTCACCGGGCCGCTGACGCCGCCTTTGGTGATGGTGTAGCTGAGTTTGTTCTTTTTGACGATGTCCTGAATCTTGTCGTCGGCAGAGTTTTGGCTCTCGGCGCCGATGACGATGGTGTCGGCCTTGTTGCTCTTGGCGAGCTTCTCGATGTGCGGGAGGCTGGCGAGGCACGGGCCGCAGTTGACGCCCCATGCTTCGATGACGACGGCCTTGCCTCCTGTATTTGCGAGGCTCACGGCGGGGCCGCTGACCACGGCACCGATGGTGAAGTCGGATAGTTTTGCTTCGGGCACAGTGGGTTTTTTGTCGGCGGCGAATGCGGCGGCTCCAAGTGCGATAGTTGCGAGTAGGAATGTTTTCATAGCGGCGGCAGTTTGCGCCTCCGACGGAGGAAGGCAATGCCCTTTATCCCTGCCGAACGCTCAGCTTTGCCGCGAGGCGCAGCGCGCAGAAGAGGCTGTCGGGCATCGCTTTTCCCTGCCACGCGATGTCGAGGGCGGTGCCATGATCGACGCTGGTGCGGATGATGGAGAGGCCGAGCGTGGTGTTCACGGCGCGGTCGAAGGCGAGCGCTTTCACGGGGATGTGGCCCTGGTCGTGATACATGCAGACGAAGGCGTCGGTCGCGCGGCGTTTCGCGGTGATGAATGCGGTGTCGCCGGGCAGCGGGCCTTCGACATCGTGGCCTCGTTCGCGGGCGGCGAGGATGGCGGGGATGATGATGCGCTCTTCCTCGCGGTCGCCAAAAAGCCCGTGCTCGCCGGCGTGGGGATTCAGCCCGCAGACGACGATTTTCGGTGCGCGTCCGCGGATGCGCAGGAGGCTGGCGGCGGTCAGTTCGATGACTTCCAAAATGCGCTCCACGGTGAGCAAGCGCGGCACTTCCGCGTAGCCGCAGTGGGTGGTGACAAAGGAGCACGTGATCTCCTCGGAATACTGCATCATGCAGGAGCGGGCGGCATCTGTGCGCTTCGCGAAGATCTCCGTGTGTCCGGGAAAATGATACCCCGCCATGTGCATCGCCTCTTTATTCAAAGGCGCGGTCGTCACGGCATCGACGCGGCCTGCGAGAGCGTCGTCGATGGCGCGATTCACGTATTGGTAGGCCGCGTTGCCCGTGGCGGCATTAATCGCACCCGGAGTGAAGTCCGCCATCGTGATGATGCCGAAATCTTTCACATCCTCCGCGCGCGGCGGCGGCAATCCTGTCCGCTCCGCACACGCGACGAGCACGGCAAGATCCCCGTACACGACCGGCACGCAGCATTGGCGAAGCGAAGACTCGGCGAGCGCTCGCAGGCAGACTTCCGGGCCGACGCCCGCAGGGTCTCCCATCGTGATGGCGATCCGCGGGAGCATCGGTGACGGCGGCTACAGCATGTCTGTGACTGCACCAAGGCTGGCGCTGGTCACGGTGGCTGCGTACTTGGCGAGCACGCCGCGCTTGTAAGTCGTGGCGGGTTTCTTCCACTTCTTCAGGCGGGCTTCGATTTCTGTCTTGGAGACGCCGAGATCGATCGTGCGCTTGGAAGCGTCGATGGTAATTGGGTCGCCGTTCTTGACGATGGCGAGCGGGCCGCCGAGCGCTGCTTCGGGCGTGATGTGGCCGGCGACGAATCCGTGCGAGCCGCCGCTGAAACGTCCGTCGGTGATGAGCGCCACGTCTTTGCCGAGGCCTTTGCCCATGACGGCGCTGGTGGGCGAGAGCATCTCGCGCATTCCAGGTCCGCCGACGGGGCCTTCGTGGCGAATGACGATGACGTGGCCCTTCTTGACGGTGCCGTCGAGGATGGCCTTGAGCGCGTCGCCTTCGTTTTCAAACACGATGGCTTTGCCCGAGAAGCTGAGTCCTTCTTTGCCGGAAATCTTCGCGACTGCGCCGCCGGGTGCGAGGTTGCCGTAGAGGACGACGAGGTGGCTGTCCTTTTTGATTGGGTCGCTGACGGGGCGGACGATTTCCTGCCCTTTCGGGTAGTGTTTCACGCGCTTGAGGTTCTCTTTGAGCGTCTTGCCGGTGACCGTCATGCAGTCGCCGTGGAGCAATTTCTCTTCGAGGAGCATCTTCATGAGCGGAGTCTGGCCGCCGATGGCGACGAGCTCGGACATGAGGAAGCGACCGCTTGGTTTCAAGTCGGCGAGCACGGGGACGCGCTTGCCGATCTTGGTGAAGTCGTCGATGTCCAGCTTCACGTTTGCGGCATGGGCCATCGCGAGCAAATGGAGCACGGCATTCGTCGAGCCGCCGAGCGCGATGACGACGGTGATGGCGTTTTCGAACGCTTCACGGGTGAGGATTTCGCTCGGGCGCAGGCCGCGCTTGATCATCTCCACGACTGCGACGCCTGCCGCGCGGGCGTCCATGGCTTTTTCCTTGGAGACGGCGTTTTGTGCAGAGCTGTTCGGGAGCGACATGCCGAGAGCCTCGATGGCGCTGGCCATGGTGTTCGCTGTATACATTCCACCGCAGGAGCCTGCGCCGGGGATGGCGTGCTCTTCGATGAGGGTGAGTTCGCGTTCATCGATCTGGCCGCCGGCGTGTTTACCGACCGCTTCGAAGCACGAGACGATGTCCAGTGGTTTGTCGGCGAGAAGTGCGGCGCGCTCTTTATTCAGGCGCTTTTCCGCGAGGATGCCGTTGATGCAGCCGGGCAAAATGGTGCCGCCATACACGAAGACGGCGGGGCGGTTCAGCCGGGCCATCGCGATGAGGCAGCCGGGCATGTTTTTGTCGCAGCCGCCGATGGCCACGAGACCGTCGAGCATTTCGCAGCCCATGACAGTCTCGATGCTGTCGGCGATGACCTCGCGCGAAACGAGCGAGTATTTCATCCCCTCGCTGCCCATCGAGATGCCGTCGGAAATCGTGATGGTCCCAAAGATGATGCCTTTTCCACCGCCCGCACCGACGCCTGCCTCGGCTTCTCGGGCGAGTTTATCGATGTGCATATTGCACGGCGTGACCATGCTCCAAGTGCTGGCGATGCCGACTTGCGACTTCTTGAAGTCCTCGCGTGCAAACCCGACGGCGTGCAGCATTGCGCGGCTGGCGGCGCGTTCGGGCCCATCAGTTACCTGACGTGACCAATGACGGTGAAGACTCCCTGCGTGTTTGCTTGGCTCTCTGCTCATATTTGTAAAAGGGCGCGGACCGTAGCGGACGGTTCAGGCGATGGCAAGGGCCGTGGCAGGCAGGTTACGGATCGTTTTTTGCACACCATAAAGAGATGCTGGCGCAATCCCACGCGGGCGGATAGGCAGCGAGGCGCTATGAAACTCGCACACACGCTCATGATCACCGCCGCCGCTCTCACTGCATCCGTCTTCGCGGAACCGCCGAAGATTTACACCATCCCGTTGAAGGACATTGATGGCAAAGACACCTCGCTGAATGCCTACGCAGGAAAGGTCGTGCTCGCGGTAAATGTCGCGTCGCACTGTGGAAACACCCCGCAATACGAGGGGCTCCAGTCGCTTTTCGAGAAGAACAAGGACAAGGGACTCGTGGTCGTCGGTTTCCCGTGCAACGACTTCGGCAAGCAGGAGCCCGGCTCGGATGCAGAGGTGAAGACGTTCTGCTCGACGAAATACAATGTGACCTTCCCGATGATGTCGAAGGTCCATGTGAAAGGCGCAGAGCAGCACCCTCTCTATAAAGAGCTGACGACTGCGCTGCCCGGCGACGTGAAGTGGAACTTCGGTAAGTTCCTCATCGGTCGCGACGGGAAAGTTCTGGCGCGTTTCGAGCCCGGCCTTTCGCCCGACGACGAGAAGCTCACGAAGGCCATCGCCGACGCGCTCGCTGCGAAGTGAGTGTCGGGGAAAAAGAACGCCAAATCACCGAGCGACTCGCGCTCATCGAAGACCCGCAAGAGCGCCTCGCTGCGCTGATGTCGCGTGCAAAAAAGTGGCCGGTGCCCGCGCCGGAAGAACTCGTGGACTCGAACCGTGTGCTCGGCTGCCAGTCGCGCGTGTGGCTCGTGCCAACCGTTCAGGATGGCGTCTGCCGCTTCGCGATGGAATGCGACGCGCCGATGGTGAAAGGGCTCGTGGCCTTGATGTGCGAGGTGTTCGACGGCGGCACACCTGCGGATGTGGCGGCGACGGAACCGCAGATATTTGAGACGCTGGGGTTTACTCGGATGATTACTCCGACGCGCCTGAATGGGCTGGCGGCGGTGCGTTCGCGCATCCGCGAGTTCGCTACCGCAGCACAGATTTGAGGTAAGGGCCGGTGCGGCTCTTCGGGTGCTTGGCGATTTCTTCGGGCGTTCCCGTTGCGACGACTTCGCCGCCGAGTTTTCCGGCTTCGGGGCCGATGTCTATGACGTGGTCGGCGTCGGCGATGAGGGTCAGGTTGTGCTCAATGACGATGACGGTTGCGCCGCTGTCCACGAGGCGGTGCAGCACTTTCAGCAGCTCGGCAACGTCGCGCATGTGGAGGCCGATGGTGGGTTCTTCCAATAGATAGAGCGTGCTTTTGGGCTGCTTCATTTTGCGCATCCGCTCGTTGGCGTCGTGGGCGATTCCGAGGGCCAATTCATAGACGAGTTTCATGCGCTGGGCTTCGCCGCCGCTGAGGGTGGGGCTGGGTTGGCCGAGCTTCAAATAGCCGAGTCCGGTGTCGCAGAGCAGGGCGAGCGGGCGGTGGATTTTTGGGTGCGCCTTAAAGAACTCTGCTGCCTCGGAAAGCGGGAGGTTCAGGATGTCGCCGATGCTTTTTCCGTCGTAGAGGACTTCGAGCGTGGCGGGGTTGAAGCGGGCTCCGTGGCAGTCGGTGCAGGGATGGTAGCTGGTGGGGAGGAAGGCCATCTCTAGCTTGATGACGCCCTGTCCGGCGCAGGTTTCGCAGCGTCCGCCTTCCGTGTTGAACGAGAAGCGTGACGGAGTGTAGCCGCGCATTCTTGCGGTAGGGAGTTGGGCAAAGAGGGCGCGCACGGCGTCCCAGATTCCGAGGTAGGTAGCGGGCGTGGAGCGGGTGGTTTTGCCGATGGGGGATTGGTCCACTTCGCGGATGGCTTCGAGGTGTTCGATGCCCTTGAGCTTTCTCTTTCCCTTCAGCGCTTCCTCCACGGCGGGCTTCAACGCGGAGCGCATGAGCGTGCTTTTTCCGCTGCCGCTGATGCCGGTGATGACGGTGAATTTCGCGATGGGAAACTTCACGGTGATGTTTTTGAGGTTGTTCACCGTGGCGTTACGAAGCTCCAGCCAGTCAGCTTTCGCGAGCGAACGGCGCTTGCCGCGTGTGGGGTGCTGGAGTGGTTCGCGCAGGCTGTTGCCGGTGGTGCTGGCGCGGTTGGCGGTGATTTGCGCGAGGGTTCCTTGGGCGATGACTTCGCCGCCGTGGATGCCTGCGCCGGGGCCGAGGTCGAGGATGTGATCGGCGCGGCGCATGGTGTCTTCGTCGTGCTCGACGACGATGAGCGAATTGCCCTTCGCACGCAGCGCGTCGAGCGTGTCGAGCAGTGCGGCGTTGTCGCGTGGATGCAGGCCGATGGTCGGTTCGTCGAGGACGTAAAGGACGCCGCGCAAGTTGCTGCCGAGCTGCGCGGAGAGGCGAATGCGCTGGCTCTCGCCGCCGCTGAGCGTGCGGGCGCTGCGGTTTAGCGCCAAGTAGCCGAGCCCGACTTTGCCCATGAAAGTGAGGCGTTGTGCGATCTCGGGGACGATGTCGCGGGCGATGGGCTTTTGTGCGGCGGTGAATTTGAACGCGGTGATTTCGCTCGCAGCTTCTTCCACGGAATGGGCGACGAAGTCGGCGATTTTCACGCCGCCGATTTGCACGGCGCAGGAGATGCGATTCAGCCGCGCACCTTCGCACGCGCTGCATGGCTGGGCTTCTCCGCGTTCGAGGGCTTCGCTTTGGCGCTCGATGTCCAGCTCTTGTTCGAGGGCGGTTTCGAGTCGGGGGTTGATGCTCTGTTTCCACACTTCGCCGAACCCTCGGCACTCGGGACACCATCCGTGTGGGGAGTTAAAGGAGAACATGCGCGGGTCGAGCTCTTCAAAGCTCACGCCGCATTCCGGGCACGCGCGTTCGGTGCTCATCACGGTGCTTTTGTTCTTCGCATCCATGACGCGGATGGTGCCTTTGCCGACGGCCAGCGCGGCCTTTACGAGCGCGTCGCAATCGCTGCCGGTCGTCTCGCCGATGAGGACTTCGATGGTGTGTTCGACGAAGCGTTCGAGCTTCATGGCGGTGTCCACTTTGCGCAGTTCGCCGTCCACGAGCAGCGTGGTGTAGCCGTGGGCTTTCGCCCATTTTGCGACATCGGTGTGGAAGCCTTTGCGGGCTTTTACGAGGGTGGCGAAAAGGCGGAGCTTCCCGCGTTTGCCAAGTGTTTCGACTTTGCGGGCGACGGCGTTGGCGGTTTGTTTTTCGACGGCGCAGTGGCAGTCGGGGCAGTGTTGCGTGCCGAGTTTGGAAAAGAGCAGTCGGAGGAAATGATAGACTTCGGTGACGGTGGCGACGGTGCTTTTGCCCCCGCCGCGAGTGATGCGTTGCTCGATGGCGACGCTCGGCGGAAGTCCGGTAATCAGATCAACGTCTGGCTTCTCGAGTTGCTCGACGAACTGCCGGGCGTAGGGCGACATCACATCCAAGAAACGTCGCTGGCCTTCGGCAAAGAGAATGTCGAAGGCCAAGGTGCTTTTGCCGCTGCCGGAGAGTCCGGTGATGACGACGAGTTCGCCGCGAGGGATGGTTAGGCTGATGTTTTTGAGGTTGTGCTCGCGAGCGCCGTAGATGGCGATGGAGTTCAGAGGAGCGGCACCGTAGTTGGCGGGCTCTTCGGCGGCTCGGGCGCTGGATTCCCCACTGTCTGAGTCGGGTAAGTCGGGATTTGCGGTGGTCGCGTCGTAAGTCTTACAGCCAGAGGTTTCCCACCGAAACGTCAAATGGCTTTTTGTGGGGATCAAATGGCTTTTTCCGTGGATCAAATGGGTGGTTGCGTCGATCAAATCATCGGGTGGGGGGATCAAATGACTTGGTGAGGGATACAAGCCATCCCGTGAGGGGATCAAGCGGTTGGCTGAGGGGTACAAGTCACTGGTTGGCTCGCTCAAACCATCGGCTGAGGGGTACGAATGACTCGGTGGGGTGCTCAAGTCATCGCCTGCGCTCGTCAAATGATCGGGCGTGGGGATCAACTGACTTTTTGCCCCGCTCAACTTGTTTGATCGCGACAACACATGGCGAAGGAATCGCCCGGTGTGGCTTTCGGGACATCGGGCGACTTGTTCGGGGGTTCCCGTGGCGATCACCAAGCCGCCGCCTGCTCCAGCTTCGGGGCCGAGGTCGATCACGTAGTCGGCGCATTTGATGACCTCGACATTGTGCTCGATGACGATGAGGGAGTAACCGCTTTGCACGAGGCGCTCGAAGACGCGGAGGAGCAGGGCGATGTCGTCGAAGTGCAGGCCGGTGGTGGGCTCGTCGAGGATGAGCAAAGCGCCAGCGACGCCAAGTAGGGGGGCCGTCTCGGCCCCCTGCGACCCAGAGGGTCGCCCTTTTTTGCGCTGCACACTTGAGCCCCCGAGGGGCTCTAGGGGGCGGGACGCCTCCTCTACTATGGTTTTAGCCGGCGCATTTTTGGAGGCTTGTACGAGCCGCTCGACGAGCTTGAGTCGCTGGCTTTCTCCGCCACTGAGAATGTTGAGTGGCTGGCCGAGGGTGAGGTAGCCGAGGCCGACTTCTTCCAGAATCTGCAGGGGGCGCGTGATTTTTGGTGCACCGAGTTTTTCAAAAAAGACGATGGATTCGGTGACGGTGAGGTCGAGGACTTCCGTGATGTTTTTTCCCGCGAGTTTCACGCGCAGGATGTGCGGTTGGTAGCGGCGACCTTCGCATTCGGGGCAGCGGACGAAGACGTCGCTGAGAAATTGCATTTCGATCTTTTCGAAGCCGCTACCGCTGCACCGCTCGCATCGGCCGGGGCCGCCGTTGAAGGAAAATGCGCTGGCGTTTAGGCCCTCGGAGAGGGCTTGTTCGGTGCAGGCGAAGCGTTCGCGGATGTGCTCGAAGACGCCGAGATAGACAGCGGGCGTGCTTTTCGGTGTGCGGCTCAGCGGGCTTTGATCCACGAGGACGACGCTGGAAATTTGCTCGTGCCCCGTGAGTTTTTTGAGCGCGCCTGCGGGGTTCTCGCTGGCGAGACTTTTGGCGCGGAGGAGGTTTTCGTAGAGGACGCTGTGAACGAGGGTGCTTTTGCCGCTGCCGCTGACTCCGGTGACGCAGGCGAAGACGCCGAGCGGAATTTCAACGTCGAGCTTCTGCAGGTTGTGCTCGCTGGCCCCGGTGAGTTTGAGCCACGCAGCGGGCCGGCGGCGCTTGTTCGGGATGGGAATGGATTTGGTGCCGGTGAGGTAGGCGGCGGTTAGCGAGGGATCGCGCTTGCGCTCGGGCTTCGTCATTTCTTCGACGGTTCCCGCGAACACCAGCGAACCGCCTTTTTCTCCTCGTCCGGGACCTAGCTCGATCACGTGATCGGCGGCGCGCATGACGCTCTCTTCGTGCTCTACGACTAGGAGCGTGTTGCCTTTGTCGCGCAACGATTTCATCACGCCGATGAGTCGTCCGGTGTCGCGCGGATGGAGGCCGATGCTTGGTTCGTCGAGGACGAAGAGTGTGTTGACGAGGTTTGCGCCGAGGCAGGTGGTGAGATTTACGCGCTCGGCTTCGCCGCCGCTGAGGGTCTTCGTCGGGCGGTCGAGCGAGAGGTAGGCAAGGCCGACTTGGACCATAAAGCCGATGCGGCTGCGGACTTCGGCGAGGAGCATTTCGCTTGTGGAGTCGGAGAGCGTCGCGGTGGAGAGGAGCGCGTGGAGTTCGCCGAGCGGGAGTTGTTGCAGCTCGGGAAGCGTCTTTTTTGCGAAGCGGTAATTGAGCACGCCGGGCTGGTAGCGGGTGCCGCGGCAATCGGGGCACTCGGTGTAGTTCCGGTAGCGGCTGAGGAGGACGCGGACGTGCATTTTATACGCTTTGGATTCCAGCCACCGGAAGTATCCAGCGACGCCGTACCAGAGGTTTTCATTCCCGAGCTCTTCGCCGCTGCGCTTTGTGCCGCGGTCCCAGTCTTCGCCGTGGAAGACCCATTCTTGCACGTCTGCGGGGAGGTCTTCAAAGGGTGTGCGGAGGTTTATTTTCTTCGCTTTGCAACAGCGGAGGAGGTCGTTCTGGCAGAGTTTGCCGTTTTCGCTGTTGAAGGGCTTGATGCAGCCGGCGGCGATGCTCACGCTGCGGTCGGGGATGCTGCGCGGGAGGTCAATGGCGATGGTGCGGCCAAAGCCTCGGCACTTTGGGCAGGCGCCGAGCGGGTTATTAAATGAGAAGAGGCCGGGTGACGGCGGGAGGATGTCGATGTCGCAGTGAGCGCAGTGCCAGCCGGTCGAGAAGGGCTGTGAGCCCGCGACGATCTTGCCGGAGCCAAGGCGCAGGGCTGTTTCTACGGCTTCTGTGAGGCGGGTTCGGTTGTCTTCGGTGGGGGCGATGCGGTCTTGGATGACGCTCAATTTGCCAGGAAGGCGTTTGATTTTCCCCGCCTCGTCGGTGCGGACGATCGCGCCGTCGAGCCACACGCGGAGATAGCCTTGCTGCTGCAAGAAGGCGAAAAAGTCGGCGGGCTTGGTGGCCTCTGGAACGGCGACTGCGAAGGTGATGAGGACGGGCTCTGCTTTCACGTCCTTTCGCGTCTCGCGCGGGCCACTCATGATCTGCTCCACGATGCTCTTTGCGGTTTCTGGGTGGATTGGGCGTTTGCAGTCGGGGCAAAATGCGTCGGCGATCCGGGGGAAGAGGAGTTTCAAGTAGTCGTTCACGTCGGTCATCGTGCCGACGGTGGAGCGGGTGGATTTTACGTTGTTGGATTGCTCGATGGCGATGGCGGGCGGGATGCCGCGAATCTCATCGACGCGTGGCTTGTCCATGCGGTCGAGGAACTGCCGGGTGTACGGCGAGAACGTCTCGACGTAGCGGCGCTGGCCTTCGGCATAGACGGTGTCGAACGCGAGGGAGCTTTTGCCAGAGCCGCTGGGGCCGGTGACTACGATCAGTTTACCGAGCGGTAAATCGAGATCGAAGCCCTTCAGGTTGTTCTGCCGGGCGCCCCGAATTTGGATGGATTCGGGGGCGGCGAGAATAGTCAGAGCAGGCTTCGTTTTTGGCATCAGTGTGGTGAGTATCCAAGATACGCGCCACGCGTTGCAATCGAAGCGGCGAAAAAATTGCGCTGAGCCGCTCTACGCTCCGCTCGTCTTGAGCTTTTCGGTCATGACGGAGACGCGCTCTTTCATGATTTTGCCGGACTTGAACTTCACAGTTGCCCTTGCGGGGATGACGAAGCTGCTGCCGGGTTCGTTCGGATTGCGACCGACACGCGGTTTCGTCAGCTTGACTTCGAAGACGCCGAAATTTCGGAGTTCGATGTTGTCGCCATTTGCGAGCGCATCAACGATTTGATCGAGGGTTCGCTGCACGACGTTAAAAACGTCTTGCTGGACGAGCCCTGTTTCAGTGGCGATTTTGACCACGATTTCCCGTTTCGTAAGTGTTCCCATAGGAGTGTGTGTAAGGTGACGTAATAAGTCTGTTACAATTAGCCAATGGGCAAGCCTACAATATAATCAATCGCGTTAGAGATAATGTCCAATGGCCCTCTGTGGAGGAATTTACCCATTTCGTTTTTCTCTCTTAAAAAACGGCTTCTCCACATGGGCGTAAGCGTCGGGTGCGATCTCGTGTGCGGTCTTGAAGTGCACCTTTGCGATTTGTTTCAGGAACGCCGGCCCACGCGCCGCGACGAGTGCCCTTGCGGTGTCTTTCACGGCAGCGGAGACTCCCTTTTCTAGGGTCCGGCCAATGTCCCGCCCTTTCTCGAAGAGCCAATTGATAAATCGCTCCCGCGCAATGATGGAGGCCGCGGCAACTGCGACATCGCTCTCGGCTTTGGTCCGTGCGTCGAGTTGGATGTGTTTCGCCTTTTCGGAGAACGCCCGTTTGATCAGACTGGCGCTGGCAAATTTATCGCTCAAAGCGCGTGGGCATTCGGGCCGCTGGTCGAGCAAATGTTCAATGACTTTCGCGTGGCCCCAGCCGAGGAGTTTGTTGAGGTTCTGGAATTTTCCGTAGAGCTCGTTGTACTTTTCTGGCGCGAGCGTGATGCTTGAAAAGGCGACGCCTCTTGTCTGTCGGATGATTGCTGATAACTCGCGGATCTTTGCATCCGTGCCGATGCGTTTGCTGTCCATCACACCGGCTTCCATGAGCGCCCGCGTGCTCTCAGCGTCCGTGTAACAGCCCGCGATGACGAGCGGGCCGAAGAAATCGCCCTTCCCGCTTTCATCAATGCCGAAATGAGGCTCGAACATCGCTGGATTATGGACCTCTTCGTAGCCGAGCTTTGCCTCGCCGAGAATCTCCGGCTCTAGGATAAACTGCACAAACTCCTGCGTCCCACGCCCCTGCACGACGACTTTGGGCCCTTTCTCGTAGCAGGCGACGGTCAATTTATCCTTCTGCGCGAAGAAGAGCATGTATTGCCGAACGTCGAATTTCCAGCCCTGCTCGGTGAGCAAAGTGCGGAGCTTTTGCGCCTGTGGGAGCGACAACCCTGCGGTGTGAATCGTGATTGGTTTCGGCCCATGCTCCTCGGCTTTTGGTTTCTTCGGCATCAAGTCACCATTCGCGGATTCGCGGGCGGAGGGGAAGAATGATGTTTTTCCAAGTTGAGAGCGACTGTTTGGCGACCCTGGCCTTTTTGCCTCCATCGATGCAGAGGCTTTCCATTCGTTTCATTCGATGTGTAAGGTGACGATTCTTATGGCCAAACAATCTTCCGTCACCAAAGCCTACGACCTCGCCCGCGAACGCTACGCCGCGCTCGGCGTCGATACCGAGGCCGCGCTCAAAGCAGCACGCACTCTGAGCATCTCGCTGCATTGCTGGCAGGGCGATGACGTCGGCGGGTTTGAAAATGCAGGACAGGCGCTCAGCGGCGGTATCGCAGTGACGGGCAACTACCCCGGCAAAGCCCGCACGCCCGACGAACTCCGCGCCGACCTCGACAAAGCGCTCTCGCTCATCCCCGGCAAACACCGGTTGAATCTCCACGCGTTCTACGGCGAATTCGGTGGCAAGAAAGTGGAACGCGACGCCATCGAGATGGACCATTTTTCCAACTGGGTCGCGTGGGCGCACGAAAACGGAATGGGCCTCGATTTCAACCCGACCTGCTTTGCCCACCCGAAAGCCGCTGATGGATTCACCCTCTCGCACCGCGACAAGGGCATCCGCAATTTCTGGATCGAACACTGCCGCCGCTCCCGCGAAATCGGCGCGGCGATGGGCAAAGCGCTCGGCTCGCCGACCGTCACAAACGTGTGGGTCCCCGATGGCTACAAAGACACGCCCGCCGACCGCCTCGCCCCGCGCGAGCGACTCGCCGATTCGCTCGACGCCGTTTTCAAAAAACCGCTGAAGCACAACTACGACGCCGTGGAGCCAAAGCTCTTCGGAATCGGCAGCGAAAGCTACGTCGTCGGCTCGCACGAATTTTACCTCGGCTACGCCATCTCGCGGCAAAAAGTATTCTGCCTCGACGCCGGTCATTTCCACCCCACCGAGGGCATCGCGGATAAAATCAGCAGCGTATTCCAATACGTCCCGCGCGTCCTGCTCCACGTCAGCCGCGGCGTGCGTTGGGACAGCGACCACGTCGTCACGCTCACCGACGACCTCCAGCAAATCGCGCAAGAACTCGTGCGCGGAAAATACCTCCCGCGCACGCACCTCGGCCTCGATTATTTCGACGCCAGCATCAACCGCATCGCCGCCTGGGTCATCGGCACCCGCAACTTCCTAAAAGCCCTGCTCATCGCCATGCTGGAGCCCATCGACAAACTCCGCTCCGCCGAAAACACCGGCGACCTCACCACGCGCCTCGCGCTGCAAGAAGAGGCGAAAACGATGCCGTTCGGCGCAGTGTGGGACGCCCTCTGCGAGCGGCAGAATGTGCCCGTCGGCGAGAAGTGGCTGGCGGAGGTGAAGGAGTACGAGGCGAAGGTGCTTTCGAACCGCTAATCTTCACTAATCTGCGCTAATGATTTCCATTGCTGCCGCCGAAGATTAGCGCCAATAAGCGCAGATTAGTGGTTCCAAATTGAGAGTATGTATAAAGACGAAGGCTACAAATTCATGGGTGCGGCGTTCGAGGTTTACAATGTGCAGGGACACGGACTCGCGGAAGAAATCTATCAGGAAAGTCTGGAACTCGAACTGGAAATGCGCGCCATTGGATTCCGAGGGAAACAAGAACTGGCTTGCTTCTACAAAGGTCGTGAATTGAAAAAGCGATACATTCCTGATCTGTTCGTTTGCGGATGCCTCCTTGTGGAACTCAAGTCCGTGAGCAAGCTTTTGCCGGAGCACGATTCTCAACTCTTCAACTACATGCGAATCACGAAACAGCCCGTAGGATACCTCGTGAATTTCGGCCACAAAGACACGCTGGAATGGAAGCGGTTTATTCTGTCTGAATACGGGGCGTGAACCACTAATCTGCGCTAATCTTCACTAATGTCGCTTACTCCAACTCAACTCGTAAAGCATGAGCCAACAGCACGAATCGACGGTGCATCATTTTGCGTCCGCAATCCGAAAATTAGCGCCGATAAGCGCAGATTAGCGGTATGAAAACACCCATTCTCCAACTCTCAGCGGTTAAAAAATCCTTCGGCGCGGTCCGCGCCTTGAAGGGCGTTTCATTCGATCTTCATGCGGGTGAAGTCCATGCGCTGCTCGGCGAAAATGGCGCGGGGAAATCGACGCTCATCAAAGTCATCACCGGCGCGCACCAACCGGATGGCGGGACGCTGACGGTCGGTGGTGAAACGGTTTCCGGCCTCACCCCGTCCAAGACCCGCGAGCTCGGCATCGCCTGCATTTACCAGCAGCCCGCGCTTTTTCCCGATCTCACCGTGGCGGAAAACATCGGTCTGCGGCTCAAGAAATCCGGCGCGTTTTTGCGGGTGAAATGGGCGGAGCAGCGCACGCTCGCGGCAGATCTTCTGAAGCGCATCGGCGCGGAAATTTTGCCGGATGCGGAAGTCCGCTCGCTCTCGATGCCCGAGCAGCAGCTCGTCGAAATCGCGTGCGCGCTCGGCACCGGCGCGCGCATCGTCATCATGGACGAGCCCACGGCTTCGCTCACGCAGAAGGAGCAGCATCTCCTTTTTGCCGTCGTAAAAAGCCTCCGCGAAAGCGGTGTCGGCGTCGTGTATATCTCGCACCGCATGGAGGAGATCTTCGCGCTCGCCGACCGCGTCACCGTCCTCCGCGATGGCGAGAGCGTCGGCACGCATCCGACTGCAAACATGACCGAAGCCGAGCTCATAAAGCTCATGGTCGGGCGCGAAGTCTCTCACATTTATCCTGCCGCTGACGGCACACCGGGCGATGTCGTGCTCTCGTTGAAAAGCGTCGGCTCGCGCGCTGGCGGAGTTCGCGACGTGAGCCTCGATGTCCGTGCTGGCGAAATCGTCGGACTCGCCGGCCTCGTCGGCGCGGGCCGCACGGAACTCGCGCGCATCCTTTTCGGAATCACGCCTGCCGACTCCGGTGAAATCGCGCTCAACGGCCAGCGCATCAGCATCGGCAGCCCGCGCGAAGCCATCGCGCACGGCATCGCCTACGTCCCCGAGGATCGCCGCCGCCACGGCGTCATCCTCGAAATGCCCATCGCTCACAATATGACGATGGCCATTCACCCGACCTTCTTTCCCAGCTCACTTCTGCGCACCGGCGCAGAGTCCGAGCTTGCGCAGCAATTCATCCGCGACCTCGGCATCAAAGCCTACGGGCCCGAAGCGCCCGGCGGCTCGCTCAGCGGCGGCAACCAGCAAAAAGTCAGCGTCGCCCGATGGCTCGCGACCAAGCCGAAACTCCTCATCCTCGACGAACCCACGCAAGGCGTGGATGTCGGCGCAAAATCCGAGATTCACAAAATCATCCGCGCACTCGCGAAGGACGGACTCGCAGTGCTTATGATCTCCAGCGATTTGCCCGAAGCTCTCGGCATGAGCGACCGTATCGCCGTCATGCGCGGCGGCACCATCGCGGCAATCCTACCCGGCGGCAGCGACGCGCATACCGTGATGGCGGCTGCGCTTGGGAACGCGGCAGCGTAACTACTTCTTCGGCGGCAAAGGCGGCGCGCTCACGGGCGGCGTCACAGCCTCTACGGGCGGGCCTTTGGGGCGCGGTGCTGGCACGGGAGGAGTTGCCACTGCGGCAGGAGCCTGCGGGCGCGGAGGGGGCTCGGGAAGATTGATGACCACCTTCGATTTCGTGCGCAGCTCGGCCAGCACGCCATCAATGAAGCCGCGCTTCCGGTCCCAGCCGAGGCGCGTTTTGATCAGGTCTTTCGACTCATCGAAAGTATTCGTCTTCGCGTCCCTGCGGTCGGTGAGTTTGATGATGTGGTAGCCCATCTCCGTGCGGACGGGCTCCTTCGCCAGCTCGCCCTTTTTCAGCGGGAATGCAGCTGCGACAATCGGCTCCGGCGGTCCCTGCCGTGGGAAGAAATCGAGGTCGCCCCCGTTCTTCTTCGCTTCGGGGTCTTCGCTCAGTTCGGTCGCGAGCTTTGCAAAGTCCTCCGTCTCCGCACGCTTTTGCGCTGCCTGTGCTTTCTTGAGGGTCGCCGTCACCTTGTCTGGCGTCGCATCGGGATCGACCATGAAAAGAATGTGACTGGCGCGGACTTGCTCCGGCACTTGGAAGTTCTGCGGGTTCTTCGTGTAAAACTCCATCGCCTCTGCGTCCGAGACTTCCGGGGCCTTGCCTGCCAGCGCCGTATCCATCCACTTCCGCTGCTGCATCATTTTGCGGAGTTCGCCCTTCAGTTGCTCGCCCGTCATCCCTTGGCTCTGCGCGAACTTTTCCAGCTCGCCGCGTGCATCGGTGAGCTTCTTTAGCTCCGCGTCGAAGTCCGCATCCGTCACCACGGTATCTTTCGCAGCGCGGGTGAGAAGGCGCTCGGAGACCATGTTATCCACGACCATCCGCGTCACCATCACGCGCTGCTCCGGCGGGATCGCGTCCACGGGCATCCCGCGCGCGGCCAGCATCTTCTTCATCTCGGCTTCGACTTGGACGTTCGTGATCTTCTCATCGTCCACGACCGCGAGAATCTCCGCAGGGAGCTTCTCGGCAGGCGCGGCAACGGGTGCAGGCGCAGGTTTGTCTTGGGCGGAGGTGAAAGATGGAAGTGCGCACGCAAACGCCAGAGCGAGTGCCGGGACGGATTTTGAAGTCATAAAGGGCGGCGACGCTACACGCGCTCACGGCGCTGGCGAGGGATTATTTAAGTTGGCAGTGGGCAGTGGGCAGTTGGTAGCCCCGCGTCTGCCCACTGAATACTTGCCGCCCAACATTCGCGTGCTCACGCTGCATCCATGCGCTTCCTTGTCCTATTCGCCGCATCCGTCCTAGCCATCCCGGCACATGCTATCGAGCCTTGGGCTGATGCCAAGTTTCCGACAGACTTGGAGCCGTACCTCGAAATCTGGCTCGATGCTTCGGCGCAGAAAGCCGGTCGCGCTGCGCGAAAACTTTCTTCTGCCGACAACGCCGAGATCGAAGTTTGGCTCGATGCGTCCGGCAATCACAACGATGCGCGGCAGCCTATTCTGAACGCGCGTCCACGGCTGGTGATGAGCGCTGGCGGTGCGTTTGTGCGCTTTGATGGAAAGGATGATTTTCTCAGCGCTGCGCCGGGCATTTACAAGCAGGGCATGACGGTTTTCATTGTCGCGGCACCGCGCCAGAATCCGGGCGGGTTTCGGGGATTTTTCGCGATGAACAGTCGCGGCGAAAACGACTACAAGACGGGGCTCAATCTCGACCTCGGCAGCAATGCCTCAGCGACACTTTCGTGGATTAATGGGGAAGGAACCGGCACAGATGGGCAGCGTAATTTGCTCGATACGCAATTTGATTTTGGCACGTTTCACATCTTCGCGCTGACGGCCACTGGCGATTCGCTAAAGCTCCGCGCAGACGGAATCGAACAGCGCACGAGGCCTCGGCGACTCGGCGACATCGTGATGGACGAATTGACCATCGGCGCACGCTCCTACTCAAACGAAGGCCGCGCTGCACATGCACAAGGTTTCCTAGAAGCCGACATCGCGGAGTTGATCGTCATTCGCAGATCGCTGTCCGACGACGCCCGGGCGACGATGGAAAAATACCTCGCCGGAAAACACTCCGGCTTGAGCAGCGCGACAGGAAATAAACCGCTCATCCCCGTCACGAATCCGCCGCCGGTGCAGATGTTCGTGCCGGGCTTCGATGTGCGCGAGCTGCCGCTGAAACTGACGAACATTGACTGCCTCCGCTATCGCCACGACGGCGTGCTCGTGGCGGGCGGATACAACGGCAAAATCTGGCTCCTGCGCGACACGGACGGCGACGGCAGCGAGGACAAGGCCTCGCTGTACTGGGAGAGCCCCGATTTGAAAAACGTCATCGGCATGGCGCTCACTCCGAAGGGCGACCCGCGCGGCCCCGGCGTGTTTGTGGCGACGGCGGGACGCATCCTTTTTATCCCGGATAAAAACGGCGATGACCGTGGCGACGAGCAGATCATCGTAGCGAGCGGGTGGGAGAAACAGGCGACTCCCGGCGGCGGCGGAAGCGTGGATGCGCTCGGGCTGGCGCTCGCTCCCGATGGCTCGATTTACTTCGGGCTTGGCGTAAGTGCTTACAACAACGCCTACCTCCTCGATGGGGACGGCAAGTCGCACTTTGATATTAAAACGGAGCGCGGCACTGTGCAGCGCATTGCGCCGGATTTCTCAATGCGCGAGACGATCTGCACCGGCATCCGCTATCCCGTCGGCGCGCAGTTCAACGCGCAAGGCGACCTTTTTATGACGGAGCAAGAAGGCGCGACTTGGCTGGCAAACGGGAACCCTTTCGATGAACTCGTCCACATCCAGTTGGGCCGTCACTACGGCTTCCCGCCTGCACACCCGAAGCACCTGCCGGGCGTGATTGATGAGCCCAGCGTCTTCGATTACGGCCCGCAGCATCAGTCGGCGTGCGGGTTTGTTTTCAATGAAGGACCGAAGACTTTCGGCCCCGTGTGGTGGAAGGGCGACGCATTCGTCACCGGCGAATCTCGCGGCAAACTCTGGCGCACGAAACTCGTGAAAACCGGCGCGGGCTACGTCGCGCAAAACCAGCTCATCGCCGCCCTCGCGATGCTGCCCGTAGATGTCACGCTCTCGCCACGCGGCGACCTCATCGTCGCCTGCCACAGCGGCTCGCCGGATTGGGGCAGCGGGCCGGAAGGCGCGGGGAAACTGTTCCGAATCTCCGCCGCGAACTCGCCCGCACCGCTGCCGGTGCTGACGTATTTTGCCAGCCCCGGCGCACTGCGCGTGACGTTTGACGCCGACCTCGATCCCACAAAGCTGCGCGACCTCGCCAAGCGCACGGAAATCACCGCCGGGCGCTACGTCGCCGCCGGAGATCGCTACGAGAGCTTCCGCCCCGGCTACCAAGTCGTCCGCGACCAAATGGCCGCACCACGCCGCGATGTGCCCGTGCTCAGCGCATCGTTCAGCGCGGATAAGCGGACGATCACTTTTTCCGCCCCACCGCAAAGCGTGGCGGAGACGTATGCGGTGGCGATGCCGGGATACGATGTGGCGACGGATATGAGCGGCGTGGAGGCGACGTGGGTTTCCGACGATGGCACGAAACGCTGGCAAGGCTGGCTCCCGCATCTCGACCTCGCCGTAGCGCGGGAACTCACGGCGGGCAGCGCGGAGCACGCGGCGCTGTGGGAGTATTTGGCGACACCCGGCAAGCTGACATTGCGCGGACAACTGAACCTTTTTGAGATGTTGCAGCCAGCCATCCAACCGGGAGCAAAGCTGGACTACGAAAGGCCTTCGGAACGAGTCTCGATAGATATTTCCAGCAATGATGCGTTCAGAATCGAAACCAATCCGGAAGCGCTGCTCGCCGCTACAGCGGAGGTTAAAGTGCTCCGAATCGACATCAGTGGACCAGCACTTATGTCCTACTCTATGGGGCTCGGCACCACCCGTATTGCTGTACTCAAAGGGGTGAAATTGGATGACGGTCCCCGCATATTCGCCACATGGCACACCGCTGAAGACCCTTGCTCGCGGGCATTCCCCGTCCGCCGCTTCCTGATGCCTTTCGCCAAACCCGCCGACGCAAAAGCTGCCGAGCCCGTCGCCGTGAAACTGGAGGGCAACTGGCTCGCTGGCCGACGCCTCTATTTTGGCAAGGCGCAGTGCGCGACTTGCCACACACTCCATGCGCAAGGCGGGCGCGTCGGGCCGGACCTCTCCAACCTCGCCTTCCGCGACCAAGCCAGCGTCGAGCGCGACATCCGCGAGCCGAGCGCGGCGCTGAACCCGGACCATCTCACGTATCACATCGCGCTAAAAAGCGGCGCGGAACTCGTCGCCGTCATCCTCACCGAGGATAAAGACAACTACCGAATCGGCGAAGCAAATGGCACCGTGCGCGACCTTCCGCGCGCCGAAGTCCGGGAAGTGAAGTCGCTGCCGATTTCGCTCATGCCGCCTGGTTTGCTGGATGCGCTCACGCCGACGGAGCGCACGGATTTGCTCAAGTTTCTCCTCAGCCCATCGCCGCTAGAGCCAGCGCCCATCGTGGCGAAAGAGCCGCCGCCTGCGCCGAGGAATCGGGCGGAAGTGGAGGCGGTGCTTCGCAATAGCCAAGTGCAAATAGCCGATAGCAAACTGCGCGTGCTGCTCGTCAGTGGGAAAAAGGACCACGGGCTTGGCGAGCACGACTACCCGCTTTTTCAAAAACGCTGGAGCACACTACTCGCTCTCGCTGAGGGCGTGGAAGTGGCTCAGGCGCAGGATTGGCCGACGGTCGAGCAGCTCGCCAAGACGGATGTCGCCGTCTTTTTCTCCAGTAACCCGGCGTGGAATCCCGACCGTAAAGTGGAGCTGGATGCCTTCCTCCAGCGCGGCGGCGGCGCGGTATTTATTCATTGGGCGATTGAAGGGCGCGACTTCGCGCCGGAGCTGGCGGACACCATCGGCCTCGCCTCGCGACAGAAAGAGCTGAAATTTCGCCACGGCGCGCTCACCATGACTTTCGCCGAACACCCCATCACGCGCGGGATCAAAACGACGGACTTTATTGATGAAACCTACTGGCAAGCCGTGGGCGACCCGGCGCGCATCACGCTGCTCGGCGAAGTCGTAGAAGACGCCGCGCCGCGCCCGCAAATGTGGACACGCGAGCATGGGAAAGGCCGCGTCTTCGTCTCCATCCCCGGACACTACAACTGGACGTTCGACGACCCACTTTACCGCCTGCTCCTACTGCGCGGCATCTGCTGGACGGCGCGGCAGCCGGTGGAGCGGTTGAGCGAGCTTTCCACCGTCGGGGCGCGGATGGAATGGTAGTTTCTCGGAAATAAGACTCGCCATTTCTCAGAGCTGCAAATAGCTCATTTCCGCGAAAGCAACCCAACCCAACCTATGGCAAAAATCGTAATTATTGATGACGAGCCACAAATCGTCGAACTCGTCGTAACGGCCTGTAAGGAACTCGGCCACGAGACGTTTCCGTTTGTGAACTCACAGAAGGCAATTGACCAACTCGAAACCATCGCTCCACAGCTCATCATCTCGGACATCAAGATGGATAAAGTGGACGGCTTTGAAGTCTTGCGGCAGGCCAAGAACATCCTCGATAATTGCCAAGTCATCCTGATGACCGGCTACGGCAACGAAGAGATCGCCGAGAAAGCCATCGGCGAAGGCGCGCGATACTACATCCGCAAGCCCTTCAAAATCTCCGAGATGCAGGCGCGGGTGAAGCACACCGTCGAATTCTCCGATACCGCGAAAGAGCGCGACACCCTCAAGAAAGTCGTCAAGCGCCAGACCAACCCCGAGAACATCATCGGCACGTCGGCGAAGATGGACGAAGTCTATCACCTCCTGCGCAAAGTCGCCGACACCGACTCCACCATCCTCATCGTCGGCGAGAGCGGCACGGGCAAAGAACTCGTCGCCCGCGCCCTGCATTATAACAGCTCGCGGCAGCACCAGCCCTTCGTCGCCATCAACTGCTCCGCACTGCCGGAGAACCTTCTGGAGTCCGAGCTTTTCGGGCATAAAAAGGGCGCGTTCACTGGCGCGGTGTCGGACAAAGCGGGGCTCTTTGAGGAGGCAGAAAAAGGCACCATTTTCCTCGATGAGGTCAACTCGATGGCCCTCCCGTTGCAGACGAAACTTCTGCGCGTGCTGCAAGAGCGGCAGCTCCGCCGCGTCGGCGACACGAAGACGGTCTCCATCAACGTCCGCGTGCTTGGCGCGACGAACGAGACGCTTTTGGAGAAGGTGAGGGACGGCAAGTTCCGCGAGGATTTATACTACCGGCTCGCCGTCATCCCTATCGAGCTGCCCGCATTGCGCGAGCGCACCGAGGACATCCCGCTCCTCGTCCAGCACTTCCTGAAAAAGACCGGCCAAAACGGAACCGAAGCCAAAAAGATCGAGCTCAAAGCGCTCGAAGTTCTCCAAGGCTACCGCTGGCCCGGCAACGTCCGCGAACTCGAAAACGCCATCGAACGCGCGTGCGCACTGTGCGATGACAACCTCATCCGCGTCTCCGATCTCCCGCCTCATGTCGTCAAGCAAGCCGGCGGCCCCATCGAAATCGCAGGCGGCGCGCTGCCCATCGGCAAGAAGCTCGACGACTTCATCCACGACACCGAGAAGCGGTTCATCGACGAGACGATCAAGCACAACGGCGGCAACCGCGAGAAAGCCGCGAAGATGCTCGGCATCAGCATGGCGACGCTCTACCGGAAGATCGAAGTGAAGGCTGCAAAGCCCGCCAAGTCCGCCAAGTAAGACACCGCGCGTCATGCCGACTGCGGAATTCCTGCTGATCGACAACAGCAACTCGTTCACAAAACTCGCTCTTTCCTCGCGCGACACCGTCGGCATCTCGCGCAAACTTCGCACCTCGGAGCTTACGCCGGAAACCCTCCGCCGCGTCCTGCGTGGGTGGAAGTTTGCCCGCATCGTCCTCTGCTCCGTCGTCCCGGCAAAGCGCGACATTATCGCCGAATGCCTCGCCGGATTGTCGCTCCACGAAGTCACCCATCGTAGCAACCTCGGCGTCGGCATTGATTACCCGAAGCCCGCCAGCATCGGCGCGGATCGCCTCGCCAACGCCGCCTACGCTGCCGCCACTTACGGCGCACCGTGCGTCGTCGTGGACTTCGGCACCGCCGTCACTTTCGACATCATCTCGGCGGAGAAAAAATACATCGGCGGTGTTATCGCGCCCGGCCTCGAAGCCATGACCGACTACCTCCACACCCGCACCGCGCTCTTGCCGAAAATCTCCCTCATCGAGCCGCCCGGCCCCGTGGGGAAATCCACCAAGCACGCCATGCTCGCTGGAGCCGTGTATGGCTATCGCGGCCTCGTCCGCGAAATCCTCGCCGAGATTCAGCGCGACCTCGCCGCCCGCAAACTCCGCGTCGTCGCGACGGGCGGATACGCGGACCTCATCGCCGCGGGGGTCAAAGAAATCGCCGCCGTGCATCCCGGCCTCACCCTCGAAGGGCTGCGGCTCATCGGGGCGCTGAACTTCTGAGCGTTAAACCCGAACGGCGCGAATGGAACCGCAGATGAACGCAAATCTTCGCAGATATTGTTGTTCGCAAATGCTCTGAGGCGACGGACATTTCTCATCCGCACCAAAATTTCCAACTCCCGCTTATCTGCGTTGATTTGCGCCTATCTGCGGTTTCAAAAGCGGCGTTCGGGTTAAACCAACCCCGTCAGCGTGCCCGTCGCATCCTGGAATTTCTCCGCCGGCACGCCCATCTTCTGCACCACCGTCAGCAGCACATTGGAAAGCGGAGGATGCTTATCCGCATCATGCGCCAAGTGCTGCCCGTGCTTCAGCCCCCACGCCCCGCCGCCCGCTACGAGGAGCGGGAGATTCTTCGGCGAATGGTCGCCCTTCTCCCCGCTATTCATGCCCGAGCCATAGACGACCATCGTGTGGTCCAGCATCGTGCGCCCGCCTTCCTCCGTGCTTTGTAAAAAGGACAAAAACCGCCCGAGTCGCGAGAGGTGAAAGCGGTCGATCTCCCCGAGCTTTTTCAGCATCCCCGCGTCGCCACCATGATGCGAAAGCTCGTGGTGATTCTCCCCGCCGCCGCCATATCCGCCCGCCTCGCGCGACCACTCGAACGTGATCACCCGCGTCGTATCCGTGATGAACGCGAGGTAGCTCAACTCCAGCATCACATCCACCCACATCGGGCGGTCGTGGCCGTCGCCGGGCTTGCTGGTGAGCTGGAGGCCCGCCGAATCGGGCTTCGACTTTGGCACATCGATCCACGCCACCTGCCGCTGCACGCGCAGCTCCGTCTCGCGCACGGAGGCGAGGTATTCGCCCAGCTTCCCTTGGTCCGTCTTGCCGAGCTTCCGCTCCAGCGCCTTCGCCTCGCCGAGCACGTCGTCGAGGATGCTGCGCTTCTCCGCAAACCGCCGCAGCGTCGCCTCCCGCGAGTTGGCATCATCCGGCACAAACAGACGCTCGAACAACCTCTGCGGGCTGTTCTCCGCAGGCAGCGGCGTCCCATTTCTATCGAAAGCCAGCGTGTGCGAATGCCCCGCCGCGCCCGTCCCCGAGCCATCGGAAATCTCCAGCGATGGGAACCGCGTCTGCGCCCCGATCTTCTCCGCGATCACCTGGTCCGCCGAAATCGTATTCGTATAATCCTTCCCCGGCACCCCGCGCAGATTCGCCCCCGTCAGCCAAGTATCCGCGCCCGAATGCCCGCCCGTCGCCGCCGGATGCCCCAGCCCCGTGAGCACGGAAAAATTCGCCTGATGCTCCTTCAGCGCCGCGAGGGTAGGGGACAGCTCATACCCCGCGCCCTTCGCCGCCGGCATCCATTCGAGGATATTCACCCCATTCGGCACATAGCAGAAAATGGCACGTGGCGTCGGCTTCGTCCCCGATTTCCCCAGCGGCTGATAAGTCGAAGGAGCCCCCATCGCCTCCAGCAGCGGAAGCGAGAGACAAGCGCCAATGCCACGCAAAACAGCGCGGCGCGAAAGTGGTGTGCGAGCGAGGATGTTCATGCGAGGGATAAAGCCACCGCGCCCCCATGTCTTCGAGCCTTTCTTTACCGGGATGAAAAGATTGCGATTTTGGGTTTGACCTTAAACGCGGACGTAATATCCACGCCCTTATGCGCATCGTCCTCGCGATTACGACACCAGCCACCGCACGCCACCTCGGAGCGCTGGAGCGTCGAGACGCGAAAGTAGTCAGCGGCTTCAGCCGGAACGACGCAGTGCGCGGAAGGCGGGTGGAACTCGCGAAGTGCCTAGATGAAAAATCTACGGATCAAAAAAGCGCGGGTTGTTGTCCGCAGATTGCGCAGATGACGCAGATTTCCGCACAGCCGATTGCGAGCACAGCGCGTTCACTCGGCACTACGGCTCGCCGACTAAAGACTACTTTTATCATACCGCTCCAAACGTATGGGAAGCCCAGCCCGGTATCTTTAGCGCAAGTCCCAACACATTTAGACGGCCTTCCCTCATCGTCGGGACGTGCTCCCATCACATTTAGCGCACCCGCTAAACATTCTAGCTAATCAGCTAGAACTTCTTGCTGCCGCCATAGAACATTTAGCAGCCGACGCACCATTTCTAGCCCGTGCGCTAAAACATTTAGCGGGCGACGCATCATGTCTCCATCGTGCGCTAAAACTTTGGGGAGCCGCCCTAAACCTTTAGCGCACGCCCCAAAACACTTTCCAGTCACTCCCTGAACAACAACCAATACTAAAAACATGGCCTCAAAATACACACCAAAAGAAGTATCCACCGACCTCGACGGCCTCATCGCCGTGATGACGAAGTATCCGACCTTCAAAGTCGGCGACAAAGTCCTCAAACCTGAGGAAAAAGAATGGGCGCTCGCCGACACCAAAGCCCTCAAGAAGAGCATAGACGACGACCTCAAAAAGCGTGAAGACCTAGAACGCGACCTAGCGACGGTGAACAACCGCCTGCAAGACACCGCCAAAACCGGCAACGAAGTCATCACCCGAGGCCGCAGCGCCGTCCGAGGCACCTTCGGAGCCGACAGCGACGAATACGAACAAGTAGGCGGCACCCGCACCAGCGAACGTAAACCCGCCGTTCGCTCACCGAAGAAACCAGCATGAATATACGTTCAATCCAGACGATATGCTTCGCCGTGATGTTCAGGTCGTGGCTGGTTTATGGCCAGGCCACGTCCGTGCCCGAACTTGACCAGATGCAGGCAAAGTTCGAAGCGGAGGTTCAGGAAAGAGCCAATCAACCATTTGCCGCGGCACTTCTGAAACTTAACCAGACCTACGCGGCTTCATTGGACAAGGAGATTGTGACCGCGCAGCGCTCCGGAAGGCTTAACAACGTACTGCAATTGCAGGCCGAAAAGAAACTCACTGAAAAGGCTGAGGCGTTATCCCCGCAGGATGCAGGCGACACATCGGCCATCATCAAGACGCTTCGCGTCGGATATAATGCGTCGCTCGCGCAAATCACCGCCGAGAGAGACAAGAAGCTTCAGCCCATGACGAGCACCTACGCCAAGTCACTGATAGGGCTGGTGAGCACGTTGACGAAAACCGGACGGATCGAAGACGCCAAAGTCGTCGAACAAAGGCGTATCGATATCGAAGGAAGCACGGAACTCAGGCGCTACGAAGGCACTTGGGATGTCGCGTATCGCTCCGCTGGAACAGTCAGGCGGTATCGTTTCAACCTAAAAACGGCAGTTGACCCCGTTTTTGAGGCCGAAAAATAGGGTATTTTACTCTGGAAATTGCCAACTGCGGAGCAGTTGAAAATCACTCACCCGTCCAAGGCTCATTTTTCTCTGAAAATCCGTTCAACTGCCGTTTTTAG
>CANIWM010000055.1 GCA_947471505.1 Chthoniobacteraceae bacterium
CCTAAAAACGGCAGTTGAACGGATTTTCAGAGAAAAATGAGCCTTGGACGGGTGAGTGATTTTCAACTGCTCCGCAGTTGGCAATTTCCAGAGTAAAATACCCTATTTTTCGGCCTCAAAAACGGGGTCAACTGCCGTTTTTAGGTTGATTCGTGGGAGCGCCGCGCTGCGCGGTCTCTTAATTGACTTCGGCTTTCTCCGCTTCGCTACGAATCTCAACCAGTCCGCGCATGATGAAAAAGCATCTGCTGCGCGTACCCCGCATACGGCCCGAAGTGCTTTGCGGCGAAAGCCTTTAGTTGCGCTGGGTTTGAGCGCGTCTTGCGATACGTCCCGCGCAGGATACGGGCGATCCACACGTCTATGGGCACGGCGTCCAGCCGCTCGTAGGCGAAGAGCAGCGCGCAGTTTGCCACCTTCTCGCCTACGCCCGAGAGGCGCGTGAGTTCTGCGAGCGCGGCGTCTGTTTCCAAAGTCGCGATGTGTGCGAGGTCCACCTCTCCGCTGGCCACCATGCGCGCCGTTTTGAGCAGCGTCTTGGCGCGGTAGCCGAGGGCGCACGCGCGCAGGTCGCTCTCTTCCAGCGCGGCGAGCGCGGCGGGCTCGGGATACGTATAAAGCGTCGCGCCTTCATACGTCACCGCGCGCCCGTATCGCTGGCGCAAAGTGTGGGAGATTTGCGTGATGTGCGGCACTGCTTTTTGTGCGCTGGTGATGAACGTCGCCACGCATTCCCAAAACGGCTGGCGGATGATCCGAACCCCGCCAAACGCCGCCGCAGCCGCCTGCATCGCCGCATCGCGAGGGAGCGTGGCGCGGATAGCTGGCATGTTGTGGTCCAGCGCGAGATAAGTGCTCACTTTCTCCGCCATCGCAGCCGGGACGCGCAGTGAGTCGCCCTGCTGTTCGAGGTAGCACGGCTCGGCCCCGATCATCCCCAGCCAGCCCGCGCCCTGCGCCCGCCAGTGGAAGACCTGCCCGCAATTCAGCGTCAGCGCCAAGTCGAAGCCCGGCGCCGCGATGCTACACAAAGAACGTGTCATCGTGGGAATAAGGCGGCGCGCAGCAGCACAGGAAAAGCAGGTCACTTTCCGCAGCGATAAAGTGCCACGTCCCCGCCGGGATGAGGATCGCATCGCCCGGCCCGACGACGCGCACCTCATCGCCGAGGTGCATTCTCCCCGAGCCGTCGAGCACGTAGTAAAACTCCTCGCTCGCCCGGTGGTAATGCCGCTCCGTCGCGACGCCCGCAGGCACTCGCGCCTCCGCGAGAGATTGCTGGCGCACAGGCGCATTCGTCCGGTCCAGCAAGCTGCGAATCGTCGAGCCATCTTTCGTGGTAAACGGAACCTGCGTAGCGAGATTTTGGACAGTCATAGAGCGCCGGCAGACAACGGCATTTCGCGCGCGGTGAAAAGAAAAACGGTGAAATCTCCGGCGCGGGTGCGCATGGTCGAAACATGATTTCATTCCACGGCTGCACAGCATTGATCACGGGAGCATCATCGGGCATCGGCGCAGAACTAGCCCGCCAACTCGCGCCCTACGCGCGCACTTTGATCCTCGTCGCCCGCAGTCGCGATGCGCTCGCGCAGCTCGCCACCGAGCTTGCGAGGCCGGGCCTCGAAGTCACCGTGCACACCGCAGACCTCGCCGATGCCGGACAAGTCGCAGCCGTCATCACCGCAGCGCGGGAGGCGAAAGTGGACTTCCTCATCAACAACGCCGGGCTCGGCGACCACGGGCTGTTCGAGAAAAGCGATTGGTCCCGCGTGCAAGCCATGATCGACGTGAACATCACCGCCCTCACTCGCCTCACGCACGGAATCCTCCCTGCGATGGTGGCGCGAAAAAGCGGGCGCATCCTCAACGTCAGCAGCATCGCAGGCGACATCCCCGTTCCCGGAATGGCCGTGTATGCCGCGACAAAATCCTACGTCACCAGCCTCACCGAAGCCACCCGCGCAGAGCTGAACGGCACCGGCGTCACCGTCACCGCCGTCTGCCCCGGCCCAGTAGATACCGGCTTCTCCAGCACCGCCGAACGTCCCGGTGAGCGTGATGACATGAAATCGCCCAGCATCCTAAAAGCCACCATCCCGCAAGTCGCCCGCGCCGCTCTCCTTGCCGTCGAGCGAGGGCGCGCACGAGTCGTCCCCGGATGGGTCCCCTCCGCCGTCGCGCTCGCCATCTCCATTATACCGATGTTTGCCATCCGCGCATTTTTGAAGACGAAAGCGCGCACTTAAAAATTCCCGAAACTCCCTGTGGAAACTCGCCGAAATTTCGGCAAAATCCCCGCATCATGCAGCCGGTCGAGCACGAACATTTTGTCAGTTGGAGCCAATCGCCAGAGCAGATGGATGTGCTTTGGGAGAAGGGCTGGCGTCACTTCGGGCCTATCTTCTACCGCTACCGCGAAGCATGGACGAATGAAGGGCTGCGCCACGTTCGACCCCTCCGCATCGAAGTCGCAAACTTCTCTCCCTCCAAAAGCCAGCGCCGCACACTTCGCAAAAACCGCGACCTTGAAGTCCGCGTTCATGCCGTCGAGATCGATGCCGAGCGCACGCGTCTCTTCGACATTCACAAGCTGCGGTTCGCGGACAACATCCCAAATTCGCTCGAAGACTTCCTCGGCCCCGCGCCGCAAATCGGCCCCTCGAGTATGGTCGAAGTCGCCGCTTATCTCGGGAAGCGACTCGTCGCCGCCAGTTACCTCGATGTCGGGACCACCAGCGTCTCGAGCATTTACGCTTTTTTCGACCCAGAGTTTGAAGAACGCCGCCTCGGCGTTGCCACAATGCTGTGGGAACTCATCTACGCCCGCAACACGGGCAAGCAGTGGCACTACCCCGGCTACTGCTACGTCGAGCCCAGCGGCTACGACTACAAAAAGCGCTTCCAGCCCATGTATTACTACGATTGGGACGGCTGGGAAAATCGCGCGCTGCCGCTCGGCGAAGAGTAGGCGCAGTGCGCGCTAGTTCGTCTTGAGCACCTCGATGAACGCCTCTTGCGGGATGTTCACCTGGCCGATCGCCTTCATGCGCTTCTTACCTTCCTTCTGCTTTTCGAGCAGCTTGCGCTTGCGGCTGATGTCGCCGCCGTAGCACTTCGCCGTCACGTTTTTGCGCAGGGCGCTGATGCTTTCGCGGGCGACGATCTTGCCGCCGACTGCCGCCTGAATGGCGACCTGGTAGAGCTGCGTCGGGATGACTTCCTTCAGCTTCGTGGCGATTGCGCGGCCCCGGGCCTCCGCCTTGTCGCGATGCACGATGCTGCTGAATGCGTCCACGATTTCCCCGTTCACGAGCATGTCCAGCTTCACGAGCTTGTCGGCGCGGTAACCGGCGTGCTCGTAATCCATCGAGCCGTAGCCGCGGGTGATGCTCTTCATTTTATCCACGAAATCGACGAGGATTTCGTTCAGCGGCATGTCGGCGGTGAGCATCACGCGCTTCGGGTCGAGCGTCTCCGTATGGTCCACGACGCCGCGTTTTTCCATGATGAGCTGGAGCATCGGCGAGATGTATTCGTTCGGGATCATCACGAAGCAACGCACCAGCGGCTCGCGGATTTCCTCGATGACGGAAGGGTCGGGGAGCACTTCGGGGTTATCGACTTTCAGCAGTTCGCCGTTGGTCTTGAGCACTTCGTAAATGACCGACGGATACGTGGCGATGATGTCCATGTCGAACTCGCGGCGCAGACGCTCGATGACGATCTCCATGTGCAGCAACCCGAGGAATCCGCAACGGAAACCGAACCCGAGCGCGACCGACGACTCCGCCATGTAGTGAAATGCCGCGTCGTTGAGCTGGAGCTTGCCCATCGCCGCTTTCAGATGCTCGAAGTCCGCCGAGTTGATCGGGTAAATACCGCTGAAAACCATCGGTTGCAGCTCCTTGAATCCGTCGAGCGGCTGGTCCGCAGGAAGGCGCGAAGTGGTGAGGGTGTCGCCCACTTTCACCTCAGCGGCAGACTTGATGTTCGCGATGCAATACCCCACGTCGCCCGGCCCCAATTCGGGCTGCGGAACGAACTTCGGATACTGCGGCCGGAAGATGCCCACTTCTTTCACTTCGTAAGCATTGTTCGTCGCCATCAGCCGCACGACATCGCCCGCTTTGATCGCGCCATCCACGACGCGGACGTAAATCACCACGCCGCGATACATGTCGAACGTGGAGTCGAAAACGAGCGCGCGGAGGCGAGCATCGCGATTATCCGGCGGGGCCGGGATGCGGGCGACGACAGCCTCCAGAATCTCCTCGATGCCGATGCCCATCTTCGCGCTGGCGAGCACGGCTTCATCGGACGGGATTGCGAGAATCTCTTCGAGCTGGCGGCAGGCTTCCGCGAGGTCAGCGTTGGGGAGATCGATCTTGTTGATTACGGGGATGATTTTGAGCTTCTGCTTCTCCGCGAGATGAACGTTCGCGACGGTCTGCGCCTCCACGCCCTGCGCCGCATCCACGATGAGCAGCGCGCCTTCACACGCTGCGAGCGAGCGGGAGACCTCGTAGGCGAAGTCCACATGCCCTGGCGTGTCCATGAGGTTCAGCTTGTAGGTGATGCCGTCTTTCGCCTTGTACATCATCCGCACCGGATGCGCCTTGATGGTGATACCGCGCTCGCGTTCGAGGTCCATCGCATCGAGGAGCTGCTCCTGCGATTCCCGCTTTTGGATGGTGCCAGTGAACTCCAGCAGACGATCGGAAAGAGTCGTCTTTCCGTGGTCAATGTGAGCGATGATGCAGAAGTTGCGCGTGTTTTCGGACATGGTTTTTGCCTTTAGAAAAAGGGCGCGGACGCTACTCGCCACATCTGGAGAGAGCAAGAGGCATCTCGTGGCTGTTGTATCGAACGACAAAGCGGGCTGAAATCGGAACGGTGATTGCCAACGCTGGCGAGCTGGCTACTTTCGCGCCCCATTTTATGCCTGAAGAAGAACGCAAGACACTCGAACAACGCCACCAGATGACCGACCTCGAACGGCTCCGCCATAGCGCGGCGCATGTGCTGGCGACGGCGATTTTACGCATTTGGCCGGAGGCGCAGTTTGCTGCCGGTCCGCCGGTGGAGCAGGGGTTTTATTATGATGTGGACCTTCCGCACCGCATCACGCCGGAGGATTTTGCGCGCATCGAGGAGGAGATGAAGAAGGAGATCAAAGCGAACAACGTCTTTGAGCGCACGGCGGTCTCGCGTGCGGAGGCGCTGGCGCTGGCAGAAAGCGGACGGCTGGGCGGCTTGTCGGAGCGTCCAGGGAATGCGTCGAAGTTCAAAATCGGCAATCTCGCGGACATCCCGGAGGGCGAGGAAATCTCGCTGTTTAAGAACGGCGACTTCCTCGATCTGTGCGCCGGACCTCACGTCATGCGGACGGGAAATATCGGGGCGTTCAAGCTCACGAACATTGCGTCGGCTTACTACAAAGGGGACGAGAAAAACCCGCAGCTCCAGCGCATTTACGGCACGGCGTTTAAGAACAAGACGCAGATGGAAGAGCACTTCAACATGCTC
Organism: Chthoniobacteraceae bacterium; assembly: GCA_947471505.1. Lineage (GTDB taxonomy): Bacteria > Verrucomicrobiota > Verrucomicrobiia > Chthoniobacterales > Chthoniobacteraceae > SXWH01. Next base: position 5,530 of record CANIWM010000055.1, read on the forward strand.
GAAGAGGCGAAGAAGCGCGACCATCGCAAGCTGGGCAAAGAGCTGGAGCTTTTCACGTTCGACGAAGACGTAGGCCCCGGCCTTCCGCTCTGGCTGCCCAACGGAACGGTGCTCATCGAAGAGCTGGAGAGGCTGGCTAAAGAGACGGAGTTTGCCGCCGGTTACGACCGTGTGCGGACGCCGCATCTGGCGCGGGAGAATATGTATCTCACGAGCGGGCATCTGCCGTATTACGAGGAGAGCATGTTCCCTCCGATGGAGCTCGACGAGGAACGCGGGCAGCGCGAGCCGATTCTGAAAATGCGTGCCGAGGCTCTTGCTGTGCTGGCGCTTTTCGTCCGCGATCATCTGGAGGATTCGCGCAACGTAACGGCCGAGGATCCAGAAGTCATTGAGCGCATTAAAGCGGCGATCGACGCGGATACGGCGTCTGCGGAAGTGAAGGAGGCGTTCCAGAATTTGCAGAAGGCGGACAGCCAGCTCGCGTTCACGGCTGCGCCGAAGAAGTATTACCTCAAGGCGATGAACTGCCCGCATCACCACAAGATCTTCGGTGCGGTCCCGCGTTCGTATCGCGACCTGCCGCTGCGCCTCGCGGAATACGGCACGTGCTATCGCTACGAGCAATCGGGCGAGCTCATGGGCCTGATGCGCGTGCGCTCGATGCAGATGAACGACGCGCACATTTACTGCACGGAGGAACAGTTCGAGGAGGAGTTCCGCGCGGTGAACGAGATGTATCTGAAGTACTTCAGCATCTTCGGATTCGAGAAATACCAGATGCGTTTCTCCACGCACGACCCCGAGAAGCTCGGGCAGAAGTTCGTGGACGAGCCCGCGCTTTGGAAAAAGACCGAGGACATGGTGCGCAATGTCCTCATCAAGTCGGGAATCAACTACGTGGAAGTGGCGAACGAAGCCGCCTTTTATGGACCGAAAATCGACGTGCAAGTTTGGAGCGCCATCGGCAAGGAATTCACCATCGCGACCAACCAGGTGGACTTCGCCGTGCCTGCGCGCTTCAAGCTGCAGTACCGGACGCGCGACAATTCGTTCGACACGCCGCTGTGCATCCACCGGGCACCGCTCGGCACGCACGAGCGTTTCATAGGTTTCCTGATCGAGCACTACGCCGGCAATTTCCCGCTGTGGATGGCCCCGGAGCAGGTGAGTGTCATCACCATCGGGACCGACGAGCCTCTCGTCGCCTACGGCAAAGCCATCGTGGCCGAACTACGGTCGCACGGAGTCCGTGCGCACGGCGACTATGGAAGCGACAAGATGCAGGGCAAAATCCAGCAAGCCGAAAAGCGCAAAGTCCACACAATGCTAGTGCTCGGAAACCGCGACCTCGAAGCCGGAAATGTCAGCATCCGCCTCCACGGAAAAGGCAACGTCGGCGCGAAGAAACGCGACGAGGCGATTGCGGACATCCTGGCTGCCATCAAAGACCGGCGGGCGTAAGCCACCGGGCCATGAGCTTCGACTGGCTTGCGCCGCATTATCGCTGGATGGAAGCCGTCCTTGCGGGGCGGAAGATGCAGCGGTGCCGGGTCGCGTGGCTGGATGAAGTGCGCGCGTGCCGGAATGTGCTCGTCGTTGGCGAAGGGCCGGGGCGGTTTCTGGAAGTTGCCGTAGCGCAGATGCCGGACGCGAGTTTCGTTTGCGTGGATGCAAGCAGTGCGATGCTGGAGCGTGCGCGCGCAGCCGTTCTGGGAAACCCTCGGGTGAGCTTTCTTCATGCGTCGCTGCCGGAGTGGGAGCCACCCGCCGCCGCCTTCGATCTCATCGTCACGCACTTCTTCCTCGACTGCTTTCCTGAGCCCGTGCTCTCGCAAGTTGTGGCCCGCCTCGCCGCTGCTGCAACGCCCGATGCGCGCTGGCTACTTGCGGATTTCCAAATTCCCGAGCGCGGATTGGCCCGGCTGCGCGCGAGGGGCTTGCTCGCTCTGGCGTATCGTTTTTTCCGCATCGCTACAGCACTTCCGGCAACGGAACTCGTCTCGCCGGACGAAGCGCTTCAGCGGCACGGTTTTCGTTTGAAGAGCCGCATCAGCGCGAACTGGGGATTGCTTCACAGTGATTTGTGGGCGCGGGATGCTGTCGTTTAATGCACGACCCATTGGGCGTCGGACATGAGACAGACGCCGCCACGGCGACGAAGGATCGGGCGGATGGCTGCGATCACGGCGTCGCTTTTCTCCGGGGCAATGGCGAGCAGAATGCAAGAGTTTCCGCTTCCTCCGCCGGGTTCGTCGTTGCGGCGTTCACCGCGGTCTCCGCTGCCTGTGATGTTGTGGAACACCGTGTAGCCGGAGACACCTATATGGGTGAGTTCCTTTAAGAGTGAAGGGACTTCGGGGGAGTCCACGATGATTTCGATCCGCTTTACGTTTTGCATGGGTCAGCTCCAGATTCGGTTGATTATGGCCATATAGAGAGGCAGGCCGACGATGATGTTGAAAGGAAATGAGATGGCGAGCGCCATGGTAACGTAGAGGCCGGGGTTGGCTTCGGGAATTGCGAGACGCATCGCCGCTGGAACAGCGATGTAGCTGGCGCTGGCGCAAAGGACGGTAAATAACAGTGCATCGCCCGGGCCAAGGCCGATGAATCGCGCGAGTGCCAGCGCCGCGATTGCGTTTACGAGCGGGACTGCCAGGGCAAACACCACGGGAAACCAGCCGAATTGCCGGATGCCGCGGATTCTCCGGGCGCTCAGGATACCCATATCGAGAAGGAAAAGGCAGAGCATGCCGCGGAAGATGTCGCTCGTGAACGGCGCGAGAGCCTTTCCGCCCTTTTCTCCGGTGACGGCGCCGATGACGAGCGCGCCGCACAGTATGAACACCGACCCGTTGGCGAACGCGTCGCGCAGGAGATGGCTCCACGAGACGGGTGTTCCGCCGGGACTGCCGAGTTTTCTCGCCAGCGCAACGCCGATGATAATCGCGGGGGACTCCATGAGCGCCATCGCGGCGACCATGTGTCCGCCGGATGGTATGCCGAGCTGCGAAAGGAAAGATCCCGCGGCGATGAACGTCACTGCCGAGACCGAGCCGTAGGTGGCCGCTACGGCTGCCGCGTTGTTTATATCGAGTCGCTTGCGGAGGATTAAGAACGTCCAGAGCGGAACAACGATAGCCATGAGGATGGCTGCGCCGAGGGCTATTGCCACCTCCGCAGTGAGACCGCTTTTGTGCAGTTCCACACCTCCTTTGAATCCGATGGAGAGGAGCAGGTAGAGCGAAAGGAATTTCGGGATGGGCTGTGGAATTTCGAGATCGGAGCCGACGAAGCATGCGATCATTCCGAGGAAGAAAAACAGGACGGGAGGATTGAGGAGGTTTGAAGCGATGAGTGTCAGATCCATGAATCGTGGGCGGTAAGGTTTGCAGTCGTCCGGGATGTGTTTGGAGAGACGGCGATACGGGTAGTGCGGGGCAGAATGTGGACAAATGGAATTGAGGTTTTCATAACGGAGTGATGTGTGATAGTGTAATCATGAACGCGGAAGCATGAACTATAAGACATGTAATGCGCTGCATATATGGCGTCAATCAAAAAACCGAGCCCGAGTTCTGCCCAATCAACGTGGACGTTTCTCACGAACCACGCCCACGTCGCAATCTGTCTTGCCGCGGACGATTCACTACGCGTGCGCGACCTTGCTCAAAAAGTGGGCATCACGGAGCGCGCAGTGCTGAAAATACTCGCCGATCTGGAGGCTGGTGGGGTAATCGAACGGGAGCGCGACGGTCGCCGGAACCGCTACACGGTTTGTCGTGACGTCGCATTGCGGCATGACTTGGAATCGCACCGGACGGTGGGCGATCTCATTGCCGCCGTGCATGGCGCAGTGCGGCGCCGGTGAGCAGCGAAACTTACTCCGCCGCTTTTTTCCAGTCCGCCTTCGGCTCGGCTTTGGCGCTGTAGATGCGCACGTTGCGGAAGCTGGCGCTCTCTCCGGCGACGGTGAAGCCGGGGGCGACTTTTTCTTTTGAGGCGAGCGATGGATGGCTGCCCTGACCTGCAATCTTGTCATCAAGCGTTCCGAGCATGGTGTCGCCGACCATTTCGAGGACGACGGTGTGCCAGGTGCCGGGAGCGAGTTCGACGGGTTTGGTTAGGAAGACTTTGCCCTTTTCCGCGCCTTCATGGTCCGGGTCATCGAGCTGAACGGCGAAGAGTTTCGGGGCGATGCGGATGCGGGCGAGGTGGCCTTTTTCGGCGTTGATGGAGAGCGATGTCATCTTTGCGCCGTCGAGCTTCACGTCGAATGCGACGACCATGTTTTGGAGTTTCAGCGGTGTGCGGACGACGGCACCGTGCTTGTCCGCCGCGAGTTCTGATCCGCGTAGGCCCCCCCCGGAGACTTCCCATTTGCCTTTCGCGGCCTTCCATTGCTCGGCGAGTTTGTCGCCGGTGAAGCTGTCGGCGTAGGCAATCTTGTCGAGTTGGGCCATGCGCGTAATCGGAGGGGCGGGGTCTTGAGCGAGGGCTGTGATGGTCAACGCGGCGATGGCGAGAAGGATGATGTTTTTCATTCGCGTAGAAACAGCGTGTTTTCGTGAAATCGCGACATTTCATTTGGGCTGCGGAGGTCGCTGGGGAATCGGAGTAACTACGCGAGAATATCGCGCATCACATCGCCCGACACATCCGTAAGCCGGAAATCGCGACCTGCGTGACGGTAGGTAAGCCGTTCGTGATCGAAGCCGAGCAGGTGCAACATCGTGGCGTGGAGGTCGTGGACGCTCGCGCGCTTTTCCACGGCCTTGAATCCGAATTCGTCCGTCGCACCGTGAACCATGCCGCCTTTGATACCTCCGCCAGCCATCCACACGCTGAATCCGTAATGATTATGGTCGCGCCCGAGTTGCGACTTTCCGGCGTCGCCGAGTTCGACAGTGGGCGTGCGACCAAATTCGCCGCCCCATAATATGAGCGTATCTTCAAACATGCCGCGTTGCTTGAGATCGGCCATCAACGCCGCGATCGGACCATCGATGTCTCCCGAGTGTTTGCGGATGCTGTCCTTGATATTCGAGTGATGATCCCACGGCTGACCGGCTCCGTGCCAGAGCTGCACGAACCGCACACCACGCTCCAGCAATCGCCGGGCAATGAGCGTCTGGCGTCCGTGAACGTGGTCACCATACGCCGCGCGAGTGACCGCACTTTCCCTCGCGATATCAAACGCATCCGTCGCCTCCATCTGCATCCGAAATGCCAGCTCGAACGACTGAATGCGCGACTCCATCCGCGGGTCACTGTGTGTGCGTTGTTGGGCTGCATTAATATCGCGCAGGAGGTCGAGTTGCCGGCGCTGAATCGCCGTCGAGGCGTGAGGGCTGCGGATGTTCTCGATGAGCTTGTCCAATTCGCGATGCTGCGGATCGACAAAGGTCCCTTGCAGCGCACCCGGCAGAAATCCCGCCTGCCAGTTTTCGGAATCCTTGATCGGCATTCCGCCCGGACACATCGCCACGAAACCCGGCAGATTCTGATTCTCCGAGCCGAGACCGTAGAGAAGCCACGAGCCGAAACTCGGTCGCGCCTGCACACTGTCGCCGCAATTCATGAGCATGAGCGAGGGCTCATGGTTCGGCACCTGCGCATACATCGAACGAACAACAGCGATGCTGTCGGCATGAGCGGCGGTCTTGGAAAACAGCTCGCTGATTTCCAGCCCGCTCTGCCCGTATTTCTGAAACGCAAACGGCGATGGAAATGCCGCGCCCGTCTTCCGCTCGGTGCGCAGATACTCGCCCGGAAGCGGCTGCCCGGCATACTTCGCAAGCATCGGCTTGGGGTCGAAGGTATCGACGTGCGAAGGCCCGCCGTTGAGGAAAAAATGAATCACCCGCTTTGCCTTCGGCGCGAAGTGCGGCGCGTGCGCAGCGAGCGGAGAATCGGCAAGCGCCCCGAGCGAAAGAGCACCCATGCCCATTCCAGCGCGTGTGAGAAATTGACGTCGGTTCATCATGGTTCAATCAACAAAGGCAAACTCGTTCGAGAGCAGAAGCACCTGCGTGTATTGTTCCCACGGCGCGAGGTATTGGGATTCCGGACTCGGGCCGCCAAATTCCATGCGTGCATCGTGTGTGATCGCACCGACCTTCACAATTGGCGACCATAGGAATTGGTCGTAGCTCAGCGTACCGCCGATATCGACGACGAAGTCGATGGTGTCGCCCGCTTTCACCGTAACGCTCGCGCTCATATCAGCGGACGATCTGTGAACGCTCGCCGATTTCAACTCGCCACTGCGGCTCGACAAAATGAATGCGCGGACGCCGTCGCCCTGCTCAGGCTCATGCTTGAGGGTTCCTGTGATTTGAATATCCGAATCCACCGCCGCAACCCAGCGGCGCACGCAAGCATGTTGGCGTGTGTTGCCAGGATGCCCGCCTTCGGCGGTGAGTTGCGCCCACCCCGTATCGCTGCCCGGCCACGCGCTTGCGCCCTGCCATGAACTGCCGGTGAAGTATGGGAACGGCTTAAATGATTTCAGTCGCTTGTTGGCCTCGTCGTATTCACCCGTGCCATAGCGCCACTGCGTCTCGCGCACGGGCTTCGCTGAAGCAACGTCACTCTTAGACGCCGAGATGAAACGCACCGCCGCGTTCACTTCGTCGGGACTCGCCGCGCGTTGATACACCGCGCGATAGAGCTGTTGAACCCGCGCATCAGGCTCGCCCGTGAGCCGCGCAGAAAGCGCCTTGGCACGGTCCGCAGCAAAAGCCCCGTTTAGAAAAAAGAGCGCCTGCTGCGGGACACTCGTCTCGTGCCGAACGGCGACGTGCATATCGGGGTTCGCAAAATCAAACGTCCGGAATACGCCGGGCAAAAACTGGCGATCCACATACGAATACACCGTGCGGCGTTTGTTCGCAGCATCGAGCAACTCTGGCGGTTTCCCGGTGGTGGTCAGGTCGAGTTCGCCAGTCACCGCAAGCATCGCGTCGCGCAGTTGCTCGAAGCCCAATCGCTGACTCGGAAACTCGTCTGCCGCCTGCTGATACACAGCGCTTTTCAAAATGAGACGGTGCATGGCCTTCACGCTCCATCCCTCCGCGATGAAACGTCGCGCGAGCCAGTCGAGAAGCTCCGGATGACTCGGCAATTCCGCGCGCACACCGAAATCGCTCGGCGTTTTCACCAACCCCGTTCCGAAATGATGTTGCCAGATGCGATTCACCATCACGCGCGCCGTGAGCGGATTATCCGCACTGGCGATGGCGCGTGCGAGTTCCAGTCGGCCACTGCCATTTTGAAAAGGCGTGCGTTTCTCGCCCGCAATCACTTCGAGAAACTGACGAGGAACTTCGTCACCAAGCCTAGACGCGCTGCCACGCTTGAAAACGCGCGGATTGGGCTCCGGCGAAAGATCCGCGACGATGAGCGCGACCGGTGTGCCGAGCTCGATGAGCCGGCGCTCTACATCACCCTGCATTTTCCAAAGCTCCTCAATAGCCGTGAACGGAAAGAACTGATCGTTATTTACGATTCCCGTATCCGGCACGGTCGTCGGAGAATCCGGGTCACGCAAAAATGCCCGCAGTTCCGCAGCTTCGGGAGCGCTCTGCTTTTCCGCATCGAGAAACAGCGCACCATATCGCTGCGCTGCTCCCGCGAGAGACTTCGGCGGCGTTGCGAATGCAGCCGCAACCAGCGGGTTCACGATGACGCCAGGCTCGATCTCGCTCTTCGTCACGAACGCGACCCACGGCGCAAAAATGGGATGGGACTTCGCACCGTGCAGAAAATCTCTCCACCGTCGCACCGACGCCGGAATGATTTCGTCCGCCGCTAAAATCTGATCGAACCCTTCTTCGGGATACTTCCCCATCTCGCCCTGCGCTGTCAGGTAATCTGCAACTCGCGCCCTCAGCCGCGCAGCAGCTTCTTCGCGCCGCTTTGCCATCGTGGATGAAAGCTTCTCCTGACGCTTGCGCAATTCCTCGTCCGCGACCGCGGCGAGCGGAATAAGCCGGTCCTCGCCGCCGTGAAAAACTCCGTAAAGCGAGTAGTAATCCTCGGTGGAAATCGGGTCGTATTTGTGGTCGTGACAGCGCGCGCACTGCACCGTCAACCCCATCGTCCCACGCGTCACCACATCGATCCGGTCGTCGATGATATCATGCTTCACGCCAATAAAACGCCGCCCTCCCGTGAGAAAACCCATCGCTGCAAGATCCCGCGATCCCTCCGACACCAGTTGATCCGCTGCAATTTGAAGAAGCAAAAATCGGTCATACGGCAGGTCGTCGTTGAACGCCCGAATTACCCAATCGCGATACGTCGGCGCGTGGACAAATCGGCGTTCCTCACGACTGAACACGTAGCCCTTTGTGTTCGAGTATCGCGCCACATCCAGCCAGTGCCGCCCCCAGCGTTCACCGTAGCGCGGGCTGGCGAGCAGCCTTTCGATGAGCTGTCCCACAGCCTCGTCGCGGTTCTGCGCCTTGGCGAAAGACTCCACTTCCTCCGCCGTCGGTGGCAGCCCGATCAGATCAAAAGTCATCCTCCGAATCAGCGTGCGCGCATCGGCCAGCGGCGCGTCCACCTTCGATGGGATAAAGCGGTCGATGTCCGTCTTCACCATGCGCGCATCGGCTACGGCGGGCGGTGCGACATCCCGTGGTGCTCGGAATGCCCAATGGTCGGTCGCCGCTAGGGCGGGAGTCGCGAGCAGCCAGCTGGCAGCGATGCCGCCGTAGAAAGAAGCGAGCTTGGTTCGAGAGAGAGTCATGTGTGCGAGTAGCCCAGTTAAGTCCCTGGAAGAGCGATGCCTTTGACTTTGCGGAAGAGTCCCACTGCGTAGCTGTCCGTCATGCCGCTGACGAAATCGAGCAGCCGCATCAATCGCTCGTACGCGCTCAGTTCGCGGGCGGCGGTGAGGCACTCGGTGGGGAGCTGGCTGGCGAGTTTCTGGCTGCGCTTCGAGGCAGCGTCGCGCTTCTCGGCGATGTCGTTGAGCGCGCTGGCGAAGATGTCCAGCAGCCCGCCCAGCACTTCGTACCCCGCGATCTCGATCTGCACGCCGCGCTCTGTCGCGTAGATCGTCTTGCGGCTCACGTCTTGAATCTCGCCCATCGCTCCGGCGGCGGGGATAGCGTCGATGAGCGGCGTGTCGAACTTTCCATCCAAGATCGCCGCTTCTTCATCGAGGAAAAGCGCGGCGCATTGGCCGAGGCACGCGCCGATCGCCATCGCGCGCAGCATCTCCACAGCGGCTTTGCGCGAGGACATCCCGCGCAAGTCGCGCGGGTGCTTCTCCTGCGGGATGACGGCGAGGAACGCATCGCGCACATCCTCAAAGCGCAAGTGCCCGAGCCGGAAGCCGTCCTCAAAATCGACGAGCCGGTAGCAAATATCATCCGCCGCCTCCACGAGGAAGACGAGCGGGTGCCGCGCCCAACATTCCGGCGCGCGCTGGATGAGCCCGCAGTGCTGGGCGATGGCGGAGAAGTGCTCCCGTTCCGTCTGGAAATAACCGAACTTCTTCAAGCTCGCGCCCTTGTGCGGCACGGCCCCGACGAGTGAAGCGTGCGGGTACTTTGTGAATGCGCCGAGGGTCGCGTAGGTGAGCTGGAGCCCGCCCGCATTATCCGGCATCTGGAGCCGTGTGAGGATGCGGAAGCCCTGCGCATTTCCCTCGTATCGCTCGATGTCCGCGACCTCCGCAGCCGAGAGCCCGCGCCGCGCGCCGCGTGCATGGACGCTGTCGCTCTTGAACCAATTCTGAATCGCATCCTCTCCGCTGTGGCCGAACGGAGGGTTCCCCAAATCGTGCCCGAGCGCCGCTGCGTGCACGACTTCGCCGAAGTCCGACGGGTCAAGCCCTTCATTCCCCAGCCGATGCCGCGCACACAGCACCGCGCCGACGCGCGAGCCAAGACTGCGCCCCACGCTCGCCACCTCCAGCGAATGCGTGAGCCGTGTGCGGGCGAAGTCGTTCTCCGCCAGCGGGAAGACCTGCGTCTTATCCTGCAAGCGCCGGAACGCGCTGGAGAAGATGATGCGGTCGCTGTCGCGTTGAAAATCGGAGCGCGCAGCCTCCCGCCGCCCAGGCTTTGTCCGCCCGAGCCGGTCTGCGCAGAGTAAGGAAAACCAGTTCACGCCCAGCGGTGTGCCGCAGACGGGCGCGGAAGGGAACAGGGAAATGCGGGGAGACTTTGCGCTTGGTGGATTCCTCCACCAGTGCGAGATTCCAAGCATGACGACTATTTTCCGTACCACCGTCGAAGAGCTCGACGAAAGGTTCCTCGCGAGCATTAAGGCCGCCTTCCGCGATGGAGCGATTGAAATCTCCGTGAGCGAGGCGGATGAAACCGCGTATCTCTTGAGCAATCCCACGAACCGTGCGCGACTCCTTCAAGCAGTTGCGGAGGTGGAAGCTGGGGTGAATGTGGTGACTCCTGAGCAAGCGATGTTTCAATGAGGACAGTGAGCTTTCACGCCGATGCGTGGCGCGATTTGACCGAGATGGCGACTCGTGAACCGAAGCTCTTCGAGCGTTTAGTGCGGCTCATCAACGAGACAGCGCGAGAGCCCTTCACGGGCATCGGGAAGCCGGAGCCACTGCGTCATTAGCTAAAAGGTTGGTGGAGTCGGAGAATCAACGACGAGCATCGGCTGGTCTATCGGGTGACGGAGGAGGCCATCACCATCGCGAGTTGCCGGATGCACTACTCGTGAACTGCCTCGTTTGCGTCGTAGTCCATCGAGGTCGAAAATGTGAGTCGCCAACACGGGGCTGCGCGTAGAGAGAGGGGCATGTATATTACGGGTCTCGGCACGGTGGTGCCGCCACAGAAGTTCACGCAAGCGGAATGCTGGGAGGCGATTCGCGTGTCGCCGCAGTTCGCGGTGTTGGCTTCGCGGAGTCAGGCGATCTTGCGGAAAGTGCTGTCGGGCCAAAATGGGATCGAGTCGCGGAACCTTGCGCTGGAGCCGATTGCGGAGGCGTTCGAGATCACGCCGGATGCCATGCACGCGCGCTTTGAGCGTGTCGCGCCGCAGCTCGGGGAAGAGGCGGCGCGGCGTGCGCTGGCGGAGGCGGGGCTGAGGCCGGATGAAATCGGGGCGCTGGTGGTGGCGACTTGCACGGGCTATTTATGCCCCGGTCTTTCGAGCTATATCGGGGAGCGGCTGGGCCTTTCTCGGCGGGCGCAACTCCTCGATCTCGTGGGGCTCGGCTGCGGGGCGGCGGTGCCTGCGCTGCGGACTGCGGAGGCGCTGCTGGGGACGACGCAGCATGTGCTGACGGTGTGCGTGGAGGTGTGCTCGGCGGCGGTGTATCTGGATGATGATCCGGGCGTGCTGATCAGCGCGTGTCTCTTTGGCGATGGGGCGGCGGCGGCGGTGTGCTCGCAGCGTGCGCAGCCCGATGCGCGCGAGATTCGCTGGGTGCGCGCCGAATCGCTGCACGCGCCGGAAGCTCGGGAGAAGTTGCGCTTTGAGCATCGCGGCGGGCTGCTGCGCAACGTCCTCGCGCCGGATGTGCCCGCGCTGTCGGCGAAGTTTGCGGCGGATGTGCTGTCGCTCGCGGGGCTGGAGAAAGGGGACATCGCCGAGTGGCTGTTGCACTCCGGCGGGCGCGATGTGCTGCGGGAAATCGCAGCGCGTATCGGCCTGGATGATGCGGCGCTGCGGCACACGAGCGCGGTGCTCCGCGAGCATGGAAATATGAGCAGTCCGAGCTGTCTCTTCGCGCTCCGTCGGGCGCTGGATGAGAATGCGCCGGGCGGCAACTGGTGGCTGGCGTCGTTCGGCGCGGGCTTCAGCAGCCACGGAGCTTTGCTGGAGGTGAAATGAATCAGGGCTCACGAGAGACGCGACAGGAGGGGCGGTATCATACCGCCCTGCGGCCCGAAGGGTCGCCCAAAGGTACGCCGTTTCATGGGAACCACTTCGTGGTTCAGGGCGGTATGATACCGCCCCTCCTATCGCGCTTTGCGCGTCTTCAATCGGGGAGATGCTCTTTGCTATGAATCTGCGCCGCCTGACTCCTGAGCTGCTCGACGCTCTGCCGCCGGATGCACCGGAGGCGCGCGCGTCGCGCCGGGACTTGCGGGCGCTGAATGCGGTGATGGGCCATCGCCGCGCGTGGACGCGCTGGTTGCGCAGCGAGCCGCGACCGCGCGCCATCGCGGAACTCGGCGCGGGAGACGGCGCGGCGTTTGCGGAGCAACTGCTGGCGGCTTTCCCGCAGGGCGAGGGAGGCACGGTTTTCCTCGTGGACCGCGCGCCGTGCGTCTCTGCGGAGACGCGGGGCGCTTTGATGCGTGCGGGCTGGCGGGTGGAGGTGGAGGCGGCAGATGTCTTCGAGTGGCTGGCTGTTTCTCGGGAGGTGGATGCGGTTTGCGCGAACCTTTTCCTGCATCACTTTACGGACGAGGCGCTCGCTCGCTTGCTGGCAGCGGCGGCGCGATGCACGGCGACCTTTGCCGCGCTGGAGCCGCGCCGTGGCTGGGCGAGCCTCGCGGGGGTGGCGGCGCTGCCGCTGATGGATGCGCATCCCGTGACGCTCCACGATGCGCGAGTGAGCGTGGAGGCGGGCTTTCGCGGGAGCGAGCTGAGCGCGCTGTGGCCGCGCGAGGGCTGGCGCTGCGAGGAGCGGCGGGCGTTCCCATTCAGCCATTGGTTTTGCGCACGGCGGAGATGAAGGCGCTGACGATCATCGGCGGCGGGCTCTCGGGGCTTGTGCTCGGCATCGGCCTGCGGCAGCGCGGCGTGCCGGTGCGTATCGTGGAGGCGGGGACGTATCCGCGTCACAAAGTGTGCGGGGAATTTCTCAGCGGGAAAGGGCGCGCGGTGCTGGCGGCGCTGGGTATCGAGCCACGGCTGGGCGCAGTGGAGGCGCACGACGTTTCCTTTTCCCTCGGTGCGGAGTCCACAGTCGCACGGAGCTTGCCGGAGCCCGCGCTGTGCGTCTCGCGCTGGAAGATGGATGCGGTGCTGGCGGCGATATTCTGCGAGCTAGGCGGGGAGCTGATCACCGGGCGACGGGAGCTGGCGCTGGATGGCGAGGGGATGGTGCGTGCGACGGGTCGCCGCCCGCTGGCGGAGGAGGGCGGGTGGCGTCTGTTCGGGCTGAAGGCGCACGCCCACGGCATCACCCTCCGCGCAGGGCTGGAGCTGCACTTTACCCCGCGCGGCTATGTCGGCCTCTGCGCTGTGGAGGATGGACGCACGAATGTATGCGGGTTTTTCCGTAGTCGCGCGGCGGTGCCGCAGCTTGCGCGTGATTGGCGCGAGTGGCTGGGCGGAGAACCGGGCTCTGCGCTGAGTGCAACGCTGTCCGGTGCTCGCTGGGACGACGCTTCTTTTTCCTCCGTCGCCGCGCTGGGCCTCGCGCCGCGCCGCCCGCCAGACGGTGAGCTGAGCATAGGCGATGCGGTAACGATGATCCCGCCGGTGACGGGAAACGGGATGTCTATGGCGTGCGAATCTGCCGCCGCCGCGATTGAGCCGCTGGCGCGCTGGGCGGCTGGCGCGGTGTCGTGGGAAGAGGCGCGGCAGGAGCTCGTGGGGCGGCTGGCGAGGGAGTTCAGCGCGAGGCTGCGCTTCGCCGCGCTGCTCCAGCGAGCGGTGGTGCATCGGCAAGCGCGCTGGCTTCTTTTCCAAAGCGCCCGCCTGCTCCCGGCTGTGCAGAGCGTGCTCTTCCGGCAGACGCGGTAGCTGGACAGGAACCGGGGCTTCGCGCATACCACCGCGCTCCGTGCTCTTTTCCCGCACAACTTCCGAGGCGACGCGCAGCCGATATTCTGGCGCGGTGGATGCGGTCCGCGCGGGCTTGCGGCTGCTTGCCTCCGAGGGGGATGCGCGGCTGCGCGAACACGCGCTGGCTTTACGCAAAGAGGCGCGTGCGGGGGCGGGGGATTTCGCGGTGCGGGCGGTGACGCTGATCGGCGAGAGCGTGCGGCGGGCGCATGGGCTGGTGCCGTATGATTGTCAGTTCATGGCCGGGCTGGCGCTGGCGGATGGGATGCTGGCGGAGATGGCGACGGGCGAGGGGAAGACGCTGGTGGCGCTCCTGCCGGCGTTCGTTTTCGCGCTGCACGGGCGCGGGGCGCATGTGGCGACGGTGAATCCGTATTTGGCGGAGCGCGACTGTGAGTTTGCGCGGGCGGCGTTTGAGCGTCTGGGGCTCTCGGTGGCCCTGCTGAAGGAGCGCGTGTCGCCGCTGGAGAAGCGTGCGGCGTATCGCGCGGATGTGACGTATGGCGTGGGGACGGAGTTCGGGTTTGATTACTTGCGCGACCAACTGGCGATCCAATCTGCGGGCGGTGGAAAGGCGGCGCTGTTCCACGAAGTGCTGCTGGGCACAGCGCGAGCGGCGGCGGAGACGGCGCAGCGCGGGCACGCTTTTGCGGTAGTGGATGAGGCGGACAGCATCCTCATTGATGAGGCGCGCAGCCCGCTGATCATCAGCATGGGCCAGCCTCGACCTTGCGAAAACGCTGCGCCTTATCAGCTCGCGGATCGGCTGGCGCGTGAGCTGGAACTGGGCGTTCACTTTTCCGCGAAAGAGCGTGGCGGGCGGCTGGTGCTCACGCCGGAGGGGCGCGCGGCGGCAAGTGCGGCGCTGACGGATGAGGTGCTTGCGGGCATCCGCCGATTGTGGCCGCAATACGTGGAGAATGCGCTGCACGCGCGGAAGCAGTTGCGGCGCGATGTCCACTATATCGTGGTGGAGGGGAAGGTGGTGATCGTGGATGAGTTCACGGGGCGTCCGTGCCCGGAGCGGACGTGGCGCGATGGCCTGCATCAGGCCGTGGAGGCTGCGGCGGGCGTGGAGATTCAGGAGGAAAATGGGAGCGAGGCGACCATCACACGGCCTGCGTATTTCCGGCTCTACGGCAAGGTTTGCGGGATGACGGGGACCGCTGCCGAGGCTGCTGCGGAGCTGCGCGCGAGCTATGGGATGGAGGTGCGCGTCATCCCGCTGAACAAGCCGAACCGCCGCGCACTGCTGCCGGATCGTGTCTTTATAAATCGCGAGGCGAAGCTCGGTGCGGTGGTGGAGGACATCGCCGTGCGGCACGCTCGCGGGCAGCCCGTGCTGGTGGGTACGCGCACGGTGGCGAATAGCGAGGAGCTGGCGGACTTGCTGGTGGCGCTCCGTTTTCCCTTCCGACTTCTGAATGCGAAACAGGACGCGGACGAAGCGGAGATCGTGCATCAGGCGGGCGAGCCGGGCGTTGTCACCATCGCTACGAATATGGCGGGGCGTGGCGCGCACATCCCGCTCCCCGCCGAGAGCGAGGCGGCTGGTGGGCTGCACGTCATCGGCTTGGAGAGGCACGAGAGCGCGCGGATTGATCGTCAGTTGGTTGGTCGCGCGGCGAGGCAGGGCCAGCCGGGGAGCGCGCAATTTTTCCTCTCGCTGGAGGACGATCTTCTCCTGCGATACGGCGGCAGCATCGCGGAGAAACTCGCCAAGCTGCAGCATCGGGATGGCGAGCTTCCACCGGATACCGCCGCCCATTTTCTCAAAGCACAGCGCGCCCTTGAAGCCGCCGACCGCGAGTCCCGCCGAGCCCTCGCCGAATACGACAAATGGCTGGATGAACTGAAGCACGCTCTGTGATACAAGCCGCCGTATGAAACACTTCGCTCTCGCCGCCCTCGTCTGCATCCACGCCGCGCGCGCCGACGTGCCCGGCTACACGGAGCCTTATAAGACGATCACCGTGTCGTCCGCCGAGTCTGGCGTCATCGCCGAGATGCTCGTGGAGGAAGGCGCGCATGTCGTCAAAAACCAGATACTCGCCAAGCTCGACACCGCCCAACACGAGGCCGAACTCGACATCGCCAAGACGAACACCGAGCTGCAGAAATCCAAGGTCGGGAAGCTCGAAGACATCGTCCGCAGCCAGCGCATCTCGCAGGACGAACTCGACCGCGCGCGCACCGACTTGAAGGTGCGCCAAGCCGAAGTCCGCAAGATTCAAGCGGTGATCGAAATCCGCATCATGCGCAGCCCCGTGGACGGCATCGTGACGGAAATCAAACGCGATCCGAGCGAGGCCGTGTCGCTTTCCAGTCCGCACGTTTTGACGGTTGTGCAAATTGACCGACTGCTCGTGAACTTGTTCCTTTCCCCGGCCCGCGCCGCACAGCTCAAAGTCGGCACCACCGCCAAACTCATCCTCGGCGAAAACGCCCAAGCCGCCACGGGCACGGTGGAGTTTATCTCGCCCGTCACCGACGCCGCGAGCGGCACCGTGCGGGTGAAATTTGTGTTGGATAATGCGAAGGGCGAATTTCGCAGCGGCACGACGGCGCGGCTGGCGGAGTGATGAAGGGGGCTTGCTAAGGGCTGATTCTGCCAGTATGAAAGAGGCATGATACTTTCACTGGAAATGCCCGATGAAATCGCGCGGCAACTTTGTCTGGATGGACCACAGGGGAACCGTCGGGCGCTGGAGGAACTGGCTTTGGAGGGCTTTCGGCGCGGCGATATTTCACGTGGACAGGTGAGCGAACTTTTGCGGCTTTCTCTATGGGAGACGGAGGCTTTTTTGAAAGAGCACGGCTGTGGAATCGGGATGACAACGACTGATTTTGCCAAGGGCTCTCGGGAATTGCGGGATTTTTTGAGCAGATGAGTTTAGTCGTTTCTGACACCACGCCGCTCAACTACCTGATTTTGATCGGGGCTGTTGATGTGCTCCCTCAGATGTTTGGTAAGATATTGGTTCCACGGGCAGTGATTCACGAAATGAGCCATCCGAAGGCACCGAAGGAGGTTGCGGTGTGGGCTGGGAATCCCCCTCAGTGGGTCGAGATTCGATGCCCAATTGTGGACCTTCATCTCGAGTTGGGAGCGGGGGAAAACGAGGCGATTTCCCTCGTGGTGGAATTGAGCGATGCGGCATTGCTTGTTGATGATAAGAAAGCGCGACTCATAGCCGAACAGCGCGGAGTGTTGGCGTTTGGCACAATCAACATTCTTGATTTGGCGGATGAGCTGGGATTGCTCGATTTTGAAGAGTCGGTCACGCGACTGTCGGAGACCACTTTTCACATCGAGAAGGCGGTTCTCGATGCTGCCCTGAAAAAGGTCCGTTCGCGTAATGTAAGTGGTGATTGAACTGCCTACAGCCGCCGATACAGCGCCTCGTAAGCATCCACCATCGCGCCGTGGCCGAATCGGCTCTGGGCCTTCTCCCTCACGCCACGGCGATCTAGCGAAATGACCTGCGCGACGAGCGGCACGAGCGCATCCTCCGTGGCGGCGCTGAAGCCGGTCACGCCCTCATTCACCACCTCGCTCACGCTGCCCCGGCGGATTGCCAGCACGGGCGTCCCGCAGGCCATCGCTTCGATCATCACCAGCCCGAACGGCTCGTCCCATTGGATCGGAAAAACGAGCGCCGCCGCCCCCTGCAAAAGTGCGGTCTTTTTGCCAAAATCCGCCGCGCCAATCCACTGGACGCGCTCGCCGTCAATGAGTGAGCGGATGCTTTGCTCGAAATAGTGCTCCTCCGAGCCGTTTTGCGGCACTCCTGCGAGCACGATGGGCATCCCGGCAGCCTGCGCGATGCGGATCGCGCCGAGCGGGTTCTTTTCCGGCGACATACGACCGAGAAATGCCAAGTATTTCCCCCGCTCCAGAGACAGCGAGTAGCGCGAAAAATCCACGCCATTATACACCACCGGGAACTCCCTCCCGAGCCGCGCCGAGGCCCCCGCGAGCTGCGCGTGGCTGATGCCGCAAACCGGGACCTGCGGGAACCGCCGCATCGCCCATTCATCATCCGCGTGCGGGCTCGTGTGGAAGGTGAAAAGACACGGCGTTCGCGAAGCCGCGCCGAAGGGCAACCAGCCTGTCGGGAGATGCGCGTGAATCACGTCAAACTCCGACTGCCGAGCCAGCGCCAGAGCCAGTGCGGCGCTCATGTAGTATTCGTGCATCAGCGCCTCGCCGCGACCCATGAGTGCCGAGAGATTTGCCGGGATCACCGCTTCGAGTTGCGCTTTCGTCGTGCAATCGCCGCTGGCGAAGAGCGTCACCGAGTGCCCGCGCTCCACCAGTCCATCGCACAAGAGCCCCAAGAGCAGCTCGATGCCCCCGTAGGTGGACGGCGGGATCGGCGTCCAGAGCGGCGCGATTTGAGCGATGCGAAGCGGGCTTCCATTTTGCGAGTTCATGGCGTATAAGGGCAGCCATGTTAGCCCGACTCGTCCGTTCGCCAATGCGCCATTTTACACTCGCCGTTCTATTTCTCAGCGGCACTGCGTCGGCGCAAGAGCCCGAAGTCGCCCGCGCCATCCTTGTCAATAAGCGCGAGCTCACCGCGCAGCTCCAGATTTTCCTCGATCAGCAAATGTTCAGCCCTGGCCGCATTGACGGCACCCCCGGCCCATTCCTCGTCAACGCCCTCAAACGCTGTCAGCGCGCCCACGCCATGCCCGAGACTGGCGTTGCCGATGAAAACGTCCCGCTCGACAGCGTGTATCCCGTCTATACCTTCCACACTTTCGACAAAGCCGAGCTAAAATACATCGGAGAGCTGGCGACGAAGCCCGCCGAGCAAGCCAAGGTAAAATACTTGCCCTACGCCACTTACAGCGAATATCTTTCCGAGCGATACCACTGCTCCACCGAGTTCCTCGCTAAACTGAACCTCGGCCTGAAATTCGGCAGTCTCAAAGTGGGCGACCAAATCCGAGTCCCCAACGTCGAACCGTTCAAACTCGAAGACATGCCGCCCACGGGAAACCTCCCCAAAAAGGCCGAATTTGCAGGCCGCAGGATCGTCGTCAGCCTCAAGGAAACCATCCTCGACATCTACGAAAAAGACGCCCTCATCGCCAGCGTCCCTATCGCCCCCGGATCAAGCGCCCATCCCACTCCACCAGGGAAATGGCGAGTCCTTGGCATCGCCTCCATGCCCAACTTTCGCTGGGACAAAGGCGTGCTCGACCGCGGCGTCCGCACCGAAGATTTCTACATGCTCCCCTGCGGCCCGAACAACCCTGTCGGAGTCGCATGGATCGGCCTCAGTAAGCCCGGAATCGGCATCCACGGCACCAATAACCCCAACAGCATCGGCTCCTTCGCCAGTCACGGCTGCATGAGGACGGCCAACTGGGACATCTCCCGCCTCGCGCACATGATCACCAAAGAAACCCCCGTCGAAATCAAATAATCGCGGTGAAATTTGCATTCTCACGAATTTTTTATTCCCTCGAAAATCAAGTGCCAGAGCCGATTCCGCGAAAAAGTGAGCATTCCGAAGAAAACTTGTAACAAAAAACCCTTGCGCGGCGAATAGAAGATTGTAACTACTGCTCGCAAGCATACCGGTCGTGTGACCGATTAAAAATCTCAAAAATCCCTTGCGCGCTTCACAAATACGCATAAAAATAACTCCAATGAACATCACCCACGGACTCAAAAAATTCGCTCTTACAGCATCCATCGCGCTGCTCGTAGCTCCTGCCTTCGCGCAGACCACGGCCACGACGGACCCGGTGGGCTACGTCACAATGACAATTGCTGCGGGCACCGGTTCGACCGCGAATTACAGCTTTGATGGTTTGGCACTGACGCGGACGGTCGCTTATCAGGGGGCAGCGGAAACCGCGACTGCGGCAACGACTTCACTCGTGGACAATGAGGCGACTTGGACGGATAATCTTTACAACGGTGCAGCTTCGGCAATTACGCATTACGTTGAGATTACGTCTGGAACTTCTGCTGGAACTACCTACGACATCATCGCTACTACGGCTGCCACAAAGACTTTGACTCTTGCTCAGCCACTAGCGAGCGGGGTGACTGCGGGGGCTACTTTCAAAATTCGGCAACACTGGACGATTGCGTCGGTTTTTGGTGCAGCGAATGAGGCCGGATTGACCGGTGGCACGTCTTCTACGGCCGACCAGATTCTCATTCATAACGGAGTTGGATTTGACACTTATTATTACAAGACCACTGGGCCTAACGGCGTCGGATGGCGTAGCACTGCTTCTACGGCAACAGATCGCTCTGGGCAATTGATTTACCCTGATGATGCTCTCGTCGTAAAGCGTACAGCCGCAACAGCAGTTAATGTAGTAATAATGGGGTCGGTGAAACTGGGTCAGTCATCTTACCCGATTGCTACAGGGAACACATTTATTGCGAACCCTTGTGCAGCGCCGATGACCCTTGCTAGTTGTGGTATTTACACTGGAAACTCGGCAACAGGGCTTTTGGGAGGAACTTCTGGTACCGCTGACAAAATTCTATTGTGGAACGGGACGGCTTATAATACTTACTACTATAAGACCACTGGGCCTAATGGCGTTGGTTGGCGCAGCACCGCTAGTACAGCAACCGATGCTAGTACGATTCAAATTCCTGTTGGTGTCGCATCAGTAATCGTTCGTGGCGGCGCGGCATTCAATTGGGTCATTCCACAACACCCTGCGAGCCTGTAATTATTTCCAAAAAACATAAAATCTACACCTTAACAAAATATGAAACGTATAATTCCATTACTGATCGGCATTTCCGCACTCTCGCTCACAGCTTCAGCCTCAACGGTGAGTTGGGGCGTTGATAATGATTTCAACATGGTCCTTCATGATGCCCAAGGCGCACTCCTTCGCATTGGGTCATATTTACGGATCGGAACGTTCTCATTGAGCGACATTCAGATTCAGGCGCTTGCCGAGCCAACTCCTTCAAATATTGCATCGCTCGACGCGGCATTTACTCCGTTCGGCTCAACTGTTGCCCGGATCGGAGGGGATTTCACTGATGGCGGGGGTGTTTCGGCGGTTTCTAGTCAAACCCTAGGTTCTTCGAATGCATTAATTGGAGCTCAGATTTACATTTGGGCATTTAAGTCAACAAATGATACGAGTGCGGCACTGAGTTTAAGCACCGCCTTTCAACAAGCTATTTTCTACAGAAACAAAGCGGTCGATGCTGACTGGCAGTTTCCAGGCGACCTTAGTCCCGCGCCAACTATTGACGCTGGCGACTTGCGGACTGCGGGTGGAGCTTTAGCGTCCGGCGGAGTAATTCTTGCGGGAAGTTTTGTTCCGAACAGCGTAGCTGGTGCGGCATATAATACGCAAGCGACGTCTGCTATTCAATTGGTAGCGGCAGTCCCCGAGCCTACCTCCGTATTCCTCATCGCCGCTGGTGCAGCGGGGTTGATGATGCGCCGTCGCCGCCAGAGCTAATCTGAGCGAACAGACAGTCTTTTGACCAACGAAGGCAAGCCGCGAGGCTTGCCTTCGTTTTGTTTATACGGCTTCCTTCATTTACGTGAATCGCATCGTTGGACTTGAAACGGAGTTTGGCTGCCTCGTGACGCGCCAAGATGAGCGCGGCGCTGAGTCATGGCCGGCGCGCATTAAGAATCACCTGTTCAAAAAAGCGCGTGTCGGCGCACTGGATCGGCATCACCGCGATTATGAAGAGCCTGCTGGGAATGGCGGATTTTTACTGAATGGGGGACGCTTTTACCTCGATATGGGGCACCTCGAATATGCGACGCCGGAGTGTCGCACGGTGCGCGATGTGGTGGCGTTCGATTTGGCGGGCGATGCGATGATCCAGGCTTCGCTGGACGCGCTCGGAGTCGCGGAGGAAGTGTCGTTTTTGAAGAACAACGTGGACCATCACACGGGCGCGACGTTTGGGTGCCACGAGAACTATCTGATGCGCCGAGAGACGGAGTTCACGCCCGAGGCGCTTGGCTCGCTGCTCTCTTTCTTGGCGACTCGGCAGATTTTTACCGGTGCGGGTCGCGTCGGGCAGGCGGACCTGACGACGCATGAGATCGAGCCTTTGCCGCCGTTTGAGCGCGTCGATTTCCAGCTCAGTCAGCGGGCCGATCACATCATGAACGACGTGTACCAGTGGGTGCAGTTCAACCGCGCAATCATCAATGCGCGCGATGAGCCTCTGGCGGACTATCGGAAGTATCGGCGGCTGCACCTGCTCATCGGCGACTCGAATATGTCGCCCTTTGCCACTGCGCTGAAAGTCGGCACGACGCATCTCGTGCTCACACTGCTGGAAGAGGGCCGTCTGCCGAGCAATGTGCTCCTGCAAGACGCCGTATTCGCCACGCGCTCGGTGTCGAGAGAAGGGCGTGCGGATGCGCCGGTGATTCTCTACGATGGCCGGGCGGAGACGGCGCTGGGGATTCAGGAAAAGTTCCATGCTGCTGCCGTAGAGGCGCTTGCGGGGCGGGACGAGGAGACGGATTGGGTGCTGGAGCAGTGGGCGTTTGTCCTCGATGGGCTGCGGGCGAATGATTTGGAGATGCTGATTGGCGCAGTGGATTGGGCATCGAAGAAGTGGCTGTTGGAGACATTTCGTGCCGAGCAGGGGCTGGCGTGGGACGACCCGTGGCTGCAAAGCCTCGACCTTGAATACCACAACATAAACCCCTCACGCGGCCTCTTTTACGCGCTGCCTGCGGTGCCGGAGATCGCGGAGTTTAATCTGCGAATCCGCCGCGAGAGTGCGCTGCGCGAGCCTCCGCAGGACACGCGGGCGAAGGGGCGGGGAATCGCGGTGGAGCGGTTCATGGAAACGCAGATGCCGTATATCGTGAACTGGGATTCTATCGCCGCTGCGGACTTGCATATTTTGCCGATGAGTGACCCATTTATCACCTACGAACAGAACGCCCGCGCGCTCGTCGAATCTGCGATGATGTAAATGAACACGAACACTGGAACCAAATTGGGAAAAGGCTGCGGAGTCCTGTTTTTCAGCGTCTTCGCGATGTTCGGCGTGTTTTTCACCGCGATGATGGGGAAGTCCATGCTCAAGGACTGGGAGACGCGGAGCTGGGTGGCGACGCCGGCTGTTTTGCTGGGCGAATCGCCGAAGTTGGAGAAGGAGCGCGATAGCTCCCGCGAGCCCGTGCCATTCCGATACACCTACGAGGGCCACACCTACACGCAGGATACCGTGACGCTCAAGGGCACCATGGCGGTGAATGGGAAAAGCTCCGACAGCGGGCGGCGGCTCCGCAATATGCCTGCCGGGACCAAGGTGACGTGCTACGTGAACCCCGCAAAGCCGGACGAGGCCGTGCTGGAGCATCGCAGCCTCGGCTATGCGTGGTTCCTTTTGCTGCCGGGCGTCTTTTTGCTCGTTGGCGTCGGGGGGATGATCGTCGTTATCCGCGCCAAGCCCGCGCATCTCCAGCCCGCCTCGGAGCGTCACCAGGGATGGAAATCCAACTCGAACAACAGCACTCGCGGCCTCCGTATCTTCGGCTTTATCTTCGCGGTCATCGGCGGAGCGGCGACGTGGTTTATCGCGGTAAAGCCGATGCTTGCCGCGCGAGCTGCCGAGAGCTGGCAGGAGGTTCCGTGCAAAATCGAATCCGCCCGCGTGACGAACCATCGGGGCAGCAAAGGAGGGACGACTTACAGCATCTCCGTGACGTACCGCTACGAAGTAGGCGGGCAAAAATACGTCGGCGACCGCTACAGTTTCTCCACGGGCTCATCGAGCGGGTATGACTGGCGGGAACAAGCCGTGCGCGAGCTAAAGCGCGACCCGCATCCCGTCTGCTACGTGAACCCCGACGACCCAAACGATGCCGTGCTCTCCACAAAACTTGGCAGCGATGCGTGGTTCGGCCTGATCCCGCTTGTCTTCCTGATTGTTGGCGTTGGCATCTTTCTCGGGGCTCCGAAAATGGCTCGCGCTCGCAGTGGACCGAGCGGAATCCCGGTGCCGAAGCCGCAACAAGTGGTATCGCTCGCGCACGGCGGGTTCGAGCTAAAGCCCAGTGCTTCACCCAAGGCCGCGTGTGTGGGCATGGGTTGCTTCGCCCTATTTTGGAACGGCATCGTGTGGACCATTTTTCTTCAAGCCGACGCTCCGCTTCCCGTGCGGATGTTTCTCATGATTTTCGTGCTTGTCGGGCTCGGGCTCATTGGAGGATTCGGCTACTTCATCCTCGCCCTGTTCAACCCCAAGCCCACGCTCATCGCCAACGAGCACTCCGTCGCGCTTGGCCGCTCCATAAAGCTCCAGTGGCGATTCTCTGGAAATACCGCGCGCATTTCCCAGCTCGCCATTACCCTCACGGGAAAAGAATCCGCGACCTACCGGCGCGGCACGAATACGACGACGGACACGAGCTTCTTCGTCCATCAAACGATCTTCGAGACTCGGGAGCGCACGAATATCGCCGCTGGAGAAGTGACCGTCGCCATCCCCGCAAACTCGATGCACAGCTTCGAGGCTTCGAACAACAAGATCATCTGGGCCGTGAAGCTCCACGGCAACATCGCCAAATGGCCCGATGTGAACCTGGAATTCCCCATCACCGTTCTACCGCTATGATTCGACTCGGCCTTCGCGAAAACATCACGACTTTCGAGCCCGGCGAGGAAATCGCGGGCGCAGTGCTGTGGGAGTTTACTGAACTGCGCAAATCGCTCGAAGTTCGCCTCGTCTGGCACACGCGAGGGAAGGGGACTGAAGACGGCGCAATCGTCGCCACGCAGCCGCTCGATGCCACTACGCTTGCCGACACCGCCACGTTTTCCTTCGTCGCCCCGCAAGCCCCATACAGCTTCAATGGCACGCTCATAGCCGTCATTTGGGCCGTGGAGTTCGTCGTTAAACCCGGCGAAGAGTTCGAGCGCATCGAGATCACCATCGCGCCCGGCGGAAAAGAGGTCGTCCTCCCGCGCATCCCGCAGCCGAAGAAAGCATTCGGCAAATAGCGGGCGGGCTTGCGCAAAGTCGGTTCCTCTGCTGGTATCTACCTATGCCAAGCGCGCCAATCATTGATAGTCTGCTAGACCCTGTGAGCCGTTGTTTTACCGCGGAGGCAGCGCGTGCTTTAGCGGAATTGAAAGGGGATGAGGCGATGCAGCGGCGAATTGAAGAACTTGCCGAAAAGGCCAATGAGGGTGAGCTCACCGAGGGCGAGCGGCGCGATTACGAAACCTACGTCCACGTCGGCAACATCATTGCCATCCTCCAAGCGAAGGTCCGACTCCGGCTCAAACAGGCTGCGGCGTGATGGATGCGGCGACGCGTGAACTGGTGCGCTTGCGAGCCAGCCACCGCTGCGAATACTGCGGACTACAACAGCGCCAGATGGCTGTCCGCATTTTCCACATCGAGCATATCATCGCACGCAAACATCGTGGTGGAGATGAGCCGACAAACCTCGCCCTCGCTTGCGATCAGTGCAATTTGCACAAGGGCTCGAACCTTTCCGGTTTAGACCCTGATACTGGCGAGTTGGCGCGTCTTTTTCATCCGCGCCTTGATGTTTGGTCGGAGCACTTTCGGTTCGACGGGCCAGAAATCATTGGCCTGACCGCCTGTGGGCGCACCACCGCGTGGGTGCTACAAATGAACTCCGAAGAGCGAATCGAGCTCCGTGCGATTTTAGCGGAGCTTGGGGAGCTGTAGCGGCGCTCTGCGAGTGCTGTTGAAATCCCGTTCGCATCCTTGCCAACGCCTTTTCACCCCGCCAGCATCCCCAAACGTGAGCGCCAAGGAAAATCCATTTGCCAGTGTGAAAATCGAGAGTCTGCCCTTCCGCTTTCCTGTCGGGATGTCCTGGGATACACTGCTCAAGCGGCTCGAAGAACTGCGCTGGTGCGCCAGCATCGTCGGCGGCAACGGCGTGGGCAAAACCACGCTCATCGAGCAGCTCCTCCCCAAGCTCGAAGAGCGCGGATACCAGCCCGTCGTCATCCGCCTCAACGCCGAGACGAGTATGCGGGAAAAAGACCGCCTCCCCGAAAAGCTCCGCGAGATCGTAGCGCCGCAATTTATCATCATAGACGGTGCCGAGCAGCTCTCCACGCGGCACTGGCTGCCCGTTCGCGGCGCGGCGAGTAAAGCGGCGGGCTTCATCGTCACCGTTCATCGTTCCAGCCGTCTCCCCGTCGCGCTGGAGCTGGAGAGCAATGTGAAACTCTTTGAAGGACTCGTCACCGAACTCTGCGGCGGCAAGCTTCCCGAAGACGAATCGCACACCATTTTCCTGCGCAATCGCGGCAACATCCGCGAGTGCTTCCGCGAGCTTTACGACCGCTGGAACGGCTGACGCTTACTTCGTCGCCATCCGTCGGGCGATGAACTCTGTCACTTTGGGAATCTTGCACGCGGCGAGTGCTTCCGTCGCCCACACGGGGTCGGCGGCGACGATGGGCTCGGCGGCATACCAGAACATCAGCGGCAAATTGTGGTCGTCCTTGTCTTCCTCGTGCGCGAGCAGGGCGAGCACGATGGGCTTGCGCTGCTCGATGGTGAGACGTTGGCAGAGGCTTGCTGCGGCGCGGCGCTCGACGGCACTTCCGCCGGGCGCGGCGGCTTTTGCGGCAGCGGCGGCGTCTGCGAGGACGGCCTTTGTCGGCGCGGCTGGACGCGGAGCGCTGTTGGTCGCTTTCGAGCCTTTTTTCACGAGCTTCAGGATGCGCCCCGTGGTGAAATCGTGCGCCTCTTTCTGCGTGCGGTGGCATTGATTGAGGTCGTACCAATCAATCATCCACAAGCTCCCGTCGCGGTCCTCGCGGATGTCCACGATCTGGCTGGCTTTGTCGTTGAAGTTGATGAAGTCCGCGCCGTGATGCCCTACGCAGCCGCTGCCTTTTGCCTCCAGAATATCCATGTTGATCCGCGAGCCGTGGATGTTCCCCATGATTACGCCGCCGCGCAGATTTTCCGGCCACGAGGGATGCTGCAAAATGCACAGTCCAGCGTGCGCGTGCCCGCCGCCAGCCGTGTCGGATTTCCCGTTTCCGCCGTGCGGATTTGCGCCGAGGTAGTGGCGGTGGTCGGCGATGGTTTTGATGTCGTCGTAGGTGTTCGTATTAAAGTGCTGGCCGGCCTGCCGCTCGTAGCGTCCACCGTCGAAAATATGGAAGAGATGCGGGATCACGCACGCTTCGATGAACAGCTCGCCGTCGGCATTCCAGTCCATGCCCCACGGGTTACTCGTGCCGTGCGCGAAGACCTCAAATTTCTGCTGCTCGGGTTGGAAGCGCCACACGCCCGCGTTGATCTTTGTGCGCTCTGCGGCGGTTGTTCCGGGCTTGCCGACGTTGCTGCTCACGAAGACGCCGTGGCAGCCGTAGAGCCAGCCGTCGGGCCCCCAGTGAAAGGTGTTGAGCGTCTCGTGCGCGTCGTTGTAGCCCCAGCCATCGAGGAGCGCCTTCGGCTCGCCCGCAGGCGTCGGTGCGTCCCAATTCGTCACCGGCACGAAATACAAATACGGCGCAGCCCCGAGCCACACGCCGCCGTTGCCGACTTCGATGCCGCTGACGAGATTCAGCTTATCCATGAAGACGGTGCGTTTGTCGAATCTATGGTCGCCGTCCGTGTCCTCGAAAATGAGCACGCGGTCCTTGCCCTCGCCCTCCTTCGCCCGGTTCGGGTAAGTCATTCCTTCCACGACCCAAGCCCGTCCGCGCTCATCGAGGCAAAAGGAAATCGGGTTCACGATGTCCGGTTCCGCCGCGAAAACCTTCAGTTCGTAGCCCTCCGGCACCGTCGCCACACCGGGCACTTGCTCCGGCTTCAGTCCTGCGTTTTGGACGACATCGGCCACGAGCGCGACTTGCGTTTTCTGCGCCGCAGGCAGCTTTGGCTCCTCGGCGTGAAAAACAAAATCGTCGAAGCTCACGTGCCCCCAATGCTCCGTGTGCTCATCCACCAGCCGGATGAAAATCTCCCGCCCCGCAAACTTCCGCAAGTCCACGACCGAGCGGCGCAAGTCCTCGCGCTGGTCGCTGTGCGCGGTGTGGATGACTTTGCCATCGTCCTTCGTCACGATGTCCACGCGCGTCTTCTCCGTTTCACCGCCAGCCACGAGGAAGCTGGCCCACGGCTGGGTGACTTTGAAAGCGGACGATGTGAGAGTGCCGGTCGCCTTGTCATTTTGATGCACCTCAAAGCCGCCGATCCAATACTCCCCGGCATGGTTGCTCTTCATATCCGCCCGCCGCTTGGTCACCGTATCGCCCTTGATGGGCTGCTTCTCAAACGCCGTCCCTGTCGCCGTCCAGCCGTCGAGCGTGCCGGTTTCAAACCCGAGATTCAGCGGCTTGCCATCGGCCCCGACGGGCACGATGGGAGCCTGAGCAAAAATGGCGACGGAGCTGGCGAGAAGGAATAGCGGTGTTTTCACAGGCACCGCACCTAGCGGGATGCACTAAGTGGTGGAACCAAAAATATCGCGTTTCCTTGTGCCTACGACACGAGCTTCAACTCGCGCAGCGTGGTGCGCAGGGTTTCTTGCGATTTCGCGGTCAGCTCGCACAGGGGGAGGCGCACTTCTGGCGACATCCGGCCTTGCCATGCGAGGGCTTGCTTGGTCGGGGTCGGGTTGCTCTCGATGAAAAGGTTCGTGAACAGCGCGGACATCCGGTCGTGCTGCGCTTGCGCCTCATCCCAGCGCCCGGCGAGGGCTGTGCCTACGAGGTCGCTGACTTCGCGTGGGACGATGTTCGAGGCGACGCTGACGACGCCGACTGCGCCTTCTTTGATGAAAGAAACCGTCAGACCATCATCGCCGGAAAGGATCTCGAACGCGGCAGGGACGGCCTTTTTCAAAGCGATGACGCGCTCGACTTTTCCGCCTGCTTCTTTGATGGCGACGATGTTCGGGCAATCTGCCGCTAGGCGTGCGACGGTCTCCACTGCGATCTCGATGCCGCAGCGTCCTGGGATGCTGTAGAGCATGATGGGCAGCTTCGTGGCGTCGGCGATGGCCTTGTAGTGGCGATACACGCCTTCTTGCGTCGGCTTGTTGTAATACGGCGCGACGATGAGCACGGCATCCGCGCCGAGTTTCTCTGCGGCGATGGTGTATTCGATGGCTTCCTTGGTGCAGTTCGAGCCGGTGCCAGCCATCACTTTCACGCGGCCATTTGCGGTCTGCACGGCGAGTTCGATGACGCGCAGGTGCTCATCGTGGTCGAGGGTCGGAGATTCGCCCGTCGTGCCCACGGGGACGATGCCCGTCACGCCACCAGCGACCTGCGCCTCCACGAGGCTGGCGAAAGCTGGTTCATCGAGTTGATCATTACGAAACGGCGTCACGAGAGCCGTAAAAGTGCCTGCAAACATAGGGCTGCGGGTTGTAGTGGGTGGAGGCGTGAAGGCAAAGTGTTTTCTGGAAATTGGGCGCTCGAATCGCGCGCCAACGCTTCAGCGGTAGAAGACTTTCGCGAGGCAGAGGCCGTCGGGCGGCGCGCAATGATTGCTCTTTTTTGCGCCGCTGAGAATCGCGTGAAGCCACGCGAGGTCGCCGCGCCCTTGGCCCACCCGGATGAGGCTGCCGGTGAGGAGGCGCACCATTTTATAAAGGAAGCCTTCGCCCTCGAAAGTGAAGGTGATGAGTGGACCGCGCTTGGCGATGCGGATGTCGCTGACGGTGCGCACGGTGCTTTCATCGGGCTCGCCGCGATTGGCTGCGAAGCCTGCGAAGTCATGCCTACCCACGAGCACTGCGGCGGCGGCGCGGAGGGTGGCGAGGTCGAGCGGGTAAGGGACGAGCCATGCGCGCCCAAGCTCGAAGGGGTGGAGGAAACGGTCGTTCCAGATGCGGTAGGTGTATCGCTTGCCGGTGGCGGAGTAACGGGCGTGGAAGCCTTGTTTGGTGCCGGGCACCCGGGTGACTTTGAGGATGCGGATTTCGGGTGGCAGGTTTGCGTTGAGGGCGATTTGCCAGCGTGCGGTGGTGCGGGTTTGCGGGGGTTCTTCAAAGTGGGCGACTTGGCCGAGGGCGTGGACACCAGCATCGGTGCGCCCGGAGCCGTGGATGCGGACGGGGCTGCCGACGATCTTGGCGAGGGCGCGTTCAATGTGGTCTTGGATGCCGTTGCCCGCTGCTTGGCTCTGCCAGCCGGTGAACGGGCGGCCGTCGTAGGCGATGAGGAGTTTGAGCCGCTTGGGTTTCACGCGCCGAGCATGGCTTGGGAGTCGAGCCAGCCTTGGAGGATGAGGACGGCGGCGGCTTGGTCGATGAGCGGGCGGCTGGACTTGGCGTTGTGCCCGGCTTCGTGGAGGTTGCGCTGCGCGGCGACGGTGCTGAGGCGCTCGTCCCACATGCGGGTGGTGATGCCGAGGGCGCGGAGTTTTTCGGCGAATGCTCGGGCTTTTTCGGCTGCGCTGCCGGTGGTGCCGTCCATGTTTTTGGGGAGGCCGATGATGACGATGGTGGCGCTTTTTTCGGCGACGAGTTGGGCGACGCGGGCGACGGGCTCGGTGGTGCGGACGGCGATGGTTTCGAGTGGGTGGGCGAGGATGCCGAGTTCATCCGAGACTGCGACGCCGATGCGGGCGTCGCCAAAATCAATGCCGAGTGCGCGAGTCATGTGTGCAGTAATAGCGTGAGGATGTTCAGCGGGCGAGGGCTTTGCCGCCGAAGACGCGGGCGCGTTCGCCGGCGGTGAGTTCGCGCCATTTCCCAGCGTGGAGGCCGCCGAGGTCGAACTCGCCGATGCGGACGCGGATGAGGCGGAGTGTGGGGTGGCCGATGCTTGCGGTCATTTTACGGACCTGGTGGTTTTTTCCTTCTACGAGGGCGAGGGCGATCCAGCAGTCGGGGACGTTTTTGCGAAAGCGAATGGGCGGATCGCGCGGCGGGATGAGCGGTTGCGGGCTGAGCATCCATGCGCGGCAGGGGAGTGTGTGCAGGTCTCCGAGGGTGATGCCATTTTCCAAAGTGGCGAGGGCTTCCGGCGTGGGGACTCGCTCGACTTGCGCCCAGTAGGTGCGGGCGTGGGCGTTCTCGGGGGCGAGGAGGCGTTTGTTTAAAAAGGGCTCGTCGCTGAGGAGGAGGAGCCCCTCGCTATTGGCGTCGAGCCTGCCGAGCGGGTAAGTGTCTCGGGGGAATCCGAAGTCTGCGAGTGTGCGGTTGGCGGAGCCGTCGGGGGTGAATTGGCTGAGGACTCCGTACGGTTTGTGAAAGGCGATAAGCATCGGGGCGGTGAGGTAGTTGTGATTGGTGATTCGTGAGTCGTGATTTGTGGCTTGCGACAAATCACTACTCACCAATCACTAATCACAGCGAGAAAACACTGCCGACTCACTAGCTACTCCTCCGGGGTGGCGATGAGGGAGATGATGCTACGGGCGAGCTGGTGGATCTTTTTGAGGTCGTCTGCGGCGGGCGGTGCGGCGTTTTCTTTGATGGCGAGTTTGCGGATTTCGCCGAGCGCGGCGGCGAGGGTGGTGAAAAGTTTGGTCTTCTTGAGCGAGGGATTCAGCGTCGCGACTCGGTCGAGAAAATAGTCGAGCACGGGGGCTTGGACGATGAGTGCGGCGCGCTCGGGGGAGTATTGGTCGGCGACGAGTGTGGCGGTGATTTCGAGGCCGCGCAGCCAGCCGCCGAGGGCGACGAGGTGTGCGATCTCTTCGTCCTTGAGCGCCATCATCGCCTTCTCCACATCGCGCTGCGTGGCGATGAGTTCGGAGCGGATGCCGTCCCAGTCTTTGGTGGCTGCTTTTTCGAGGATGCTTTTGTTGTGCCGCGTGATGTGGTCGCCCACGCCGAGGCCCTTGGCGTGGCGGATGAGGAGGCGCCCGATGTCGTCGAGGTGCGATTGCTTTTCCGCTGTGACGGCGAGGAAGCCGTCGGCGATCAGAGCGCCGGTATTCAGCGCAAGACGCGCGCGGTCGGCAGGGATCGAGTCGGGGAACTCGCGGGAGACTTTGTCGAAAGCGAGCGGGCGGAGTTCTTTCAGCGCGGCGAGGACGGTGCCGATGCTGGGCGTGGTGAATTGGTTGACGCCAAGCTCTTCCTTTAAGTGGTCGAGCCCTTCCTTGGCCGCGCCTTTGTCCACCTTTGGTTTGTCCTGCGCGTGCGAGGATGCGGCGGTGGCGAATACTGCCACTGCGATCATCGAAAGAAATTTCCCCGGCACCACACTGCTCACGTAACCAAGCGTCATGGCTCCCTTGTGGCGGGGGTTCGTGGAAAATGCAGCTTCAAAGTGGACTGGCAGTGAAACTCGCCTCGCCTGCGGAAAATATTTTGCGACTTTCGAGCGAGGCGGTTGTTTGATTGCCCTGATGAAAACATCCATTCCATCCATCGCAATCGCAGCCACCGCGCTGCTCTTCACAGCTCAATTCACCAACGCTGAGGATAAGCCCGAAGGCGGACGTCCGCCCGGTGGCCCAGGCGGTCCTGGCGGAGGTCGCAGCTTCGGAACTCCCGAAGAACGCCTCAAGCGGATGACCGAGACGCTCGGCCTCACGCAAGACCAGCAAGATAAAATCAAAGCCATCTACGCAAAGGATGCCGACGCCATGAAGGCGCTCCGCGAGAAGGGCCGCGAAAACCTGACGGAGGAAGAAAGAACCAAGATGCGCGACGCCTTCAAGACGCAGATGGAAGCCGTCCAAGCCGTCCTCACCGAGGAGCAGAAGACCAAGATGAAAGACTCCTTCCAGCGTCGTGGCGGCCCCGGCGGCCCCGGCGGTGACCGCAAGCCCGAAGGCGACAAGAAGCCTGACGCGCCAAAGCCCGAGGAGAAAAAGTAAGCTCGGTTCGTAAAATTTAACCAATCTCGAGGGCGGGACGCTACGGCGTTCCGCCCTTTCTTTTCTACAAATCCACCGCGAGCTTCGCGAAGGCGTCGGCGGCTTCCTGCACGGAGATTTCCCGCCCGGCCTCGCGGGAGATGCTCGTCATTTCTACGCCGGCGATGCCGCATGGGGTGATATGTGAGAAGCCCTCCAGCTCGCCGCAGACGTTGATGGCGAAGCCGTGCATTGAAATCCATTTCCTCACGCCCACGCCGATGCTTGCCAGCTTGCGCTCGCCTGCCCACACGCCCGTGAGCCCTTCGCGCCGCCCGGCCACGACTCCGAAGCCTGCGCACAGCTCGATGAGCATCTCCTCCAGCGCGCGCAAGTGCCGGTGCAAATCCTGCCCGCGCGTGCGTAAATCCAGCAGCGGATAGCCCACGAGCTGCCCCGGCCCGTGCCACGTCGCTTGCCCGCCGCGCCCGATGATGACGAGCGGCGCGGGAAGTTGCGCCGGGTCGCGCAGGGAGGATTGGTCCGGCGTGCGGCCCATGGTGAAAATGGACTCGTGTTCGAGCAAGAGCACTTCATCCGGCAGTGAAAGGTCCGCGGCTTTTCGCGCGACGATTTCCTCCTGCATCCGCAGCGCGTCGCCAAACGCCACCCGGCCCAACCAGCGTGTGAGAGGTGCGCTCATTGCCCGCAAAACTTGAACAGCAAAAGTTCCGCGACCCCATCGCTGTAATACAGCCGCAGCCCGCCGTCCTTGCCGATGATGTCGCGCTCCACCGCGCAACTCGCCCGGCGGCTGTGGATTTGATGGATGCCCAGATGCTCGCGGATATACAGGTCGCCCCACACTTCCGCGCGCACGGCGGCGTTGCATTTTTTAATCAGCAGCGCCTCCAGCGGCTCGTAGTCCATCGCCACAAATTGCACCTCATACGTGGACTCCAGCACCGTGTAATCCAGCGGCGCGTGCAGCTCCAAGAGCGGTGCCGGCTTCTCCACATACCGCGTGGGAAGGATCGCCAACCGCACCCGCGAATCGTAGCCCGCATTCTGGTTAAAAAAGGACAGCGTATTGATGGAAACGGTGAGCTTCCCCACCGGCGGCACATCCAACGTCAGCCACACATGATCGATCTTCCTCGGGTCGCGCTCCGGCTCCAGCTCCACATGGAGAGGGATGCCGACCGCGCGCACATACAGATCGCCCCGCTTGTTGTACACGCGGGTCTTCCATTGTTCGCGGATGATGTGGTTTGGCTGCGGCACGTTGATGGGCGGAGAAGACGCCAGTATTCCTCTCGTTCAACAACCCAAAACCGCGAGAACCTCCGCCTCGCGCGCCGCGTGCGCCGCATCGTCCAGCACCGGCGCACAGGTAATCTCGGGCGGCAGCTCCGGCAGCGAAATCCACGAGCGACAGCCGCCGTATTTCGGTGAATCCGGGAAGACAAAAGGCGCGGACAATCTTTCCACTCGCACAAACGCCACGCTCACTCCCGTGCGCCCTTTTTCCTCCTCGTAATGGAAGCGCTTTAGCAGCTCGCTCTCCTGCCACAGATGGAACGGAGCAAGCCGCTGCACCGTCGCGAAGTCCGCCACATCGCGCGTCCACGCCACCTTCACGCGATAGCACACCGAGTGCTGCCCATCCTCGCGCGGCGCGGGCAGGGGAGTCGTCGGTGGCAGCTTCAGCTTCGCGACTTGCTCGTGGAAGAGCGTGGGAAAAAGGAGGAAGTCATCGTGCTCAAACCGAAACCCCGCCCGCCCCTCCGCGATGCCGCCTTTGCGGATGATGAGACTTTGCGCCCCACTCCCGAGCTCCTCGCAGATGAGCGTCCATTCTTTGAAACCGTAAATCATAGGGCAGCAGCATCACACACGCAGCCGCGCGGGATCAATGCGCGCGTCATTCGCCTTGTCGCCACACGGTCTGGCGGTTACGAGACGGTCCCAATTTCCATCACCAATGAGCAACAATATCGAATCCACTCTCGTCGAAAACCGCGTTTTCAAACCAGCCAAGGAGTTTTCTAAAAAGGCGCGCATCAGCTCGATGGCGCAGTACAAGGCGATGTGGGAGGAGAGCGTGAATAAGCCGGAGAAGTTCTTCGGCGATGAGGCGGAGGAGCTTGTATGGCAGAAGCCGTGGGACAAAGTGCTGGAGTGGAAGTGCCCGGATGCGAAGTGGTTCGTCGGCGGGAAAATCAACGTCTCGGAGAACTGCCTCGACCGGCATCTCGGCACGGCGCGGCACAATAAGGCGGCGATCATTTGGCAGGGCGAGCCGACGGAGGAGAAGCGCACGCTAACTTACGCGCAGCTTCATCGTGAGGTGTGCCGGTTTGCGAATGTGCTGCTGCGAAATGGGGCGAAGAAGGGCACGCGCGTGATCATCTATATGCCGATGGTGCCCGAGGCTGCGATCGCGATGCTGGCGTGTGCGCGCATCGGGGCAATGCACTCGGTGGTGTTCGGCGGCTTCAGCGCGGAGAGCATCAAGGACCGTGTGCTGGATAGTGGCGCGACGATCATTGTGACTGCGGATGGCGGCTACCGTCGCGGTGCCGTGGTGCCTTTGAAAAAGAACGTGG
Organism: Chthoniobacteraceae bacterium; assembly: GCA_947471505.1. Taxonomy (GTDB): domain Bacteria; phylum Verrucomicrobiota; class Verrucomicrobiia; order Chthoniobacterales; family Chthoniobacteraceae; genus SXWH01. Next base: position 40,633 of record CANIWM010000055.1, read on the forward strand.
ACGATGCGCTGAAGGGCAACGACACGCCGGTGAAAAAGGTGATCGTCTTCAAGCGCACGGGGCAAGAAGTGCATGTGGAAGAAGGGCGCGACGTGTGGTGGCATCGCGAGCTGGAGTATGTCGATAGTGACTGCCCGGCGGCTCTGCTGGATTCGGAGACTCCGCTGTTCATCCTTTATACAAGCGGCTCTACGGGCAAGCCGAAGGGCATCCTCCACACGACGGGCGGCTACTTGCTGCACGCCTACATGACGTGCAAATACGTTTTCGACCTGCGCGATGAGGACGTTTATTGGTGTACGGCGGATGTCGGCTGGGTGACGGGGCACTCGTATCTCGTCTATGGCCCGCTGGCGATGGGGGCGACTTCGCTGATGTATGAGGGTGCTCCGAATTGGCCGGAGAACGACCGCTTTTGGCAGATCATCGAGGAGAACGGCGTGTCGGTTTTTTACACAGCACCGACGGCGATTCGGGCGTTCATGAAGTGGGGCGACGAGTGGGTGACGAAGCACGACCTTTCCTCGCTGCGACTGCTCGGCACGGTGGGCGAAGTCATCAATCCCGAAGCGTGGATGTGGTATTACAAGACCATCGGCGGCTCGCGCTGCCCCATCGTGGATACGTGGTGGCAGACGGAAACCGGTGGCCACATGATCACGCCGCTGCCCGGCTGCACGCCGTGCAAACCGGGGACGGCGACGCTGCCGTTCTTCGGCGTGGACGCGGCGGTAGTGGACGACGCAGGCAAGGAGCTGGGCGCGAACCAAGGCGGCAAGCTCGTCATCCGCAAGCCGTGGCCGGGGATGCTGCGCGGCATATGGGGCGACAAGACGCGCTACAAAACGACTTACTGGACCGAGATCAAAGGGATGTACTTTGCCGGTGACGGCGCTCGTCGCGATGCGGACGGAAACTTCTGGATCGTAGGCCGCATCGACGATGTGCTGAACGTCGCCGGACACCGCCTCGGCACCGCCGAGTTGGAGAGCGCCCTCGTCTCGCACCCATCCGTCGCGGAAGCCGCAGTGGTGGGTAAACCGGATGAGATGAAGGGCCAAGCCGTGGTGTGTTTCGTGACAGTAAAAGAAGGCGTAAAGCCCACCAAAGCCCTCGCCGACGAGTTGAAGAAACAAGTGCGCAAAGTCATCGGCCCCGTGGCGACGCCGGACGAAATCCGCTTCACCGCCGCCCTGCCAAAGACGCGCTCGGGGAAAATCATGCGCCGCCTTTTGAAGCAAGTCGCAGCCGGCGAAGTGATCACCGGTGACACGACGACGCTGGACGACCTCAGCGTGCTGGCGAAGCTGGCGAGCGCGGAGGATTAAAACGTGGAGGAAATCCCAGCCGCCGAGATACGGCAAATAGGCCGTGCGACCCGCTTTGCGCTGGCGTGCATCGTGGTGGCGTTCTCGTATTTTTCCATCCGGTCAAATCTCAGCATTCCTGGATTTGAGCGCATCTTTGCGGACATGATCGGCGAGGACACACAACTGCCAGCAATCACCAGATTTGTCATCGCAGCGCGGTATGGATTGCTTGCGCTCAGTTGCGGAGTCCCGATTGCGTGCATCGTGTTCCTCTTCACTCGGAATATCGCAAAGTCCCTTTACTGGATCGGCGTAATGGCGCTCGTCACCGTGGTCCAATGGGTCGTGCTTTTCTACGCGATGTCGGCACCGCTGATGATGATCATCACGCAGATGAACAGTCCGCGCTAAACGAAACGCTGAGACTGACGATCTCGCTACGCAGCGCTTGCCGTGGGCGTGTGTCGCACGTAGCGTCCGCGCCCTTTTACTAAAATATGAGCCAGCCACAAAACGCCATTTCACCACGCCGCGACGAAGATTTTCCTGAGTGGTATCAGCAAGTCGTCAAAGCCGCAGACCTCGCGGAAAACTCCGACGTGCGCGGCTGCATGGTCATCAAGCCTTGGGGCTACGGCATCTGGGAGGCGATGCAGCGCGGGCTCGATGGGCTCTTCAAAGCGACCGGGCACAAGAACGCCTACTTCCCGCTGTTCATCCCGCTTTCCTACATGGCGAAAGAGGCCGAGCACGTCGAAGGCTTCGCCAAAGAGTGCGCGGTCGTGACGCATCATCGGCTGAAGTCGGACGGCAAAGGCGGGCTCATGCCCGACCCCGAATCGCAGCTCACCGAGCCGCTCATCGTGCGGCCTACGAGCGAGACGATCATCGGCGCGACTTACGCGAAGTGGGTGCAGTCGTATCGCGACCTTCCCATCCTCATCAACCAATGGGCAAACGTCGTCCGCTGGGAAATGAGGCCGCGCGTTTTCCTGCGCACGGCGGAGTTCCTTTGGCAAGAAGGCCACACCGCGCACGAGACGAGCGCGGAGGCGATTGGCGAGACGGAGCAGATGCTCGGCGTGTATGCGAAATTCGCGCGCGAGTGGCTGGCGCTGCCCGTATTTACAGGCGAGAAGAGCGCGGGCGAGCGATTCCCCGGCGCGGTGAATACGCTGTGCATCGAGGCGATGGTGCAGGACCGCAAGGCCATCCAAGCCGGCACGTCGCACTTCCTCGGGCAGAACTTTGCGAAGGCGAGCGGCATCCAATTTGTCTCGCGGGAAAACAAACAAGAGCACGCATGGACGACCTCGTGGGGCGTTTCGACGCGGCTCATCGGCACGGTCATCATGGCGCATGGCGACGACGACGGCGTCATCCTCCCGCCCCGCGTCGCGCCCTCGCAGATCGTCATCGTCCCCGTCGCGCCAAAGCCCGACACCCGCGACGCCGTCTTCGCAGCGTGCGAGGCGCTGGCGGCGAAACTGCGCGCCCAGAGCTACGGCGGCGAAGCCATCCGCGTGGAGCTGGATAAGCGCGACCTCGGCGGCGGGCAAAAGAGCTGGGAGTGGATCAAGCGCGGCGTGCCCGTGCGAGTGGAGATCGGCCCGCGCGATTTAGAAAAAGGAACGCTGGCCGTGGCCCGGCGGGACCGTGGGCATAAAGAGAAGAGCTTCCCGACGAGCGAAGAGTTCATCGCGGGCATCGCGGCGACGCTGCAAGAAATCCACGACGCCCTCCTCGCACGCGCCACCGCCCTGCGCGACGCGCACACAGTGAAGCTCGAAACGAAGGAAGACTTCATCGCCTTCTTCACGCCGAAGAACAAAGACAAAGCCGAGATTCACGGCGGCTTCGCGCTGGCACATTGGGACGAGTCGGCGGAGACAGAGGCAGAGATCAAAGAGGCGCTGAAAGTGACCATCCGCTGCATCCCGTTCGACTCCCCAGTCGAAGACGGACAGTGCGTCTGGAGCGGTCGCCCCAGCCGCCGCCGTGTGCTGTTTGCGAAGAGCTACTGAGGAGTTGAGAGCTGAGAGACCGCTTCAGCGGGTTCGCGACGGGGGCAGGCGATAAAAAACGAGAACATTCCATCCAACAAAGCTGGATAGTTTTTTCATTTTATCGCACGACCCCGTTTTGCCCCGAAGTCCGGCGGGGCGTCAATTCAGGGGCTTGAGGAACTGACGGACAAATTGCTCAGGCGTGATCGGCTGCACCTTATAACCCGCCGTGCGCAGTGCCTCAAAATGACGGTCTTCGGTAACGATATGCGTAGCCTCAGCGGCGATAGCGCAATCCGCAAAAATGTCGTCGTCTGGGTCTGCGGTGATGATACGCGAGGGAATTTGTATCAATACAAACGATCATCCCTGCGACCGACGACGCGCACGCACCTCGGCGAGAATCTCCGGCAACCGTTCCATCACACCGTTCGTCCGCATTTCATCCGCCATCCCATCCAGTCGCTCCAGCGATTGCTCCATCCGCATCCGCAAAATGACACGATGGACCGTCTCGATGCCCTCATCGTCGAGCGCATCCAACTCTCGGTGGACCAGCGCACGAAGTTCTTCGGCTAAAGTGGCGGTGCTCATGCGCGAAAAGTGCCCGAAGTCTTGTGGGGCGTCAACTCAGTGGTTTGGGCGGCAAGGGAAACGTGATTTTTACGCACTGATTTGAACGCTTTTAGCACATTGACCCCAGTTCCCAGGATAAATGCTCACAAAGTTTTCCATTTTTTCGCCTTCCCCCCCGCATCATCGTGGACGCCGGACACGGACCGGGCGAGGAGGAAGGCGGCTCGTCGTCGTCTTCGAGTAGCAGCTCGGGGGACGCCGTGAGCGAGCAACGCTTGATGAAAAATCAGAATAATAGAAACGGTGGCAGGAAAAAAATGGAGAACTTTCCGGCCTCCTTGCGTGTCGATTTGTGATTTTTCTCGCCTAACTCGTTGTCCCGCTTTTAACCTAAATAAAGCAGTTAGCCGGATGTGAAAATGGCGGAAGTCGTGCAACAACAGAGAGATGCACGACGAAACGAGCGCGAAAAACGTTCACCTATTGGGTGAGGCCGCAGTGGTGGGCAAAATCCTCCC
>CANIWM010000056.1 GCA_947471505.1 Chthoniobacteraceae bacterium
CTGCTGCCAAAGGCTTGACCCTGTACGGAACTCACCAAAAACGACGGCTTTAACCCGATTTCGCCCAAAAAACACCACCCGGAACGCTCAACGAGGCGTCTCATCGCAATCGCGCCAGAATCACGCCGCTTTATTCAGGCATTCCTTAGTGGCAGCAGCCAAGATTTTGCACTTGTGCGCTACAATTCTGACGGGAGTCTGGATACGAACTTCAACAGCACGGGTAAGGTAGTGACGCCGATCAGCAGTGGCGACGACGTTGCATTCGCTCTGGCACTTCAGAGCGACGGAAAGATTCTGGTCGCTGGCTATGCCCAACCCGCAGGGAGCAACGGGGATTTTGCGCTCTTGCGCTACAACGCCAACGGCAGTTTGGACACCAGCTTCAACGGAACTGGTAAGGTAATCACCGCTTTCAATGTAGGTGGTGCCGTCGGCAATAGCGTAGTGGTGCGAAGCGATGGTAAAATCGTTGTCGCGGGTTACGCAGTGATCGGGGGCACCGCGGACTTTGCGCTCGCACGCTACAACGCTGATGGGAGCTTGGACGCGACATTCAATGGCACAGGCAAGGTGACCACAGCCATCCGAAGTGGCTACGGGGACATCGCACAAGCAGTGGCATTGCAGAGCGATGGAAAAATCGTTGTCGCGGGATACTCCGTCAGCGGCAGTGCCAACGACTTTGTGGTTGTCCGTTACCAAGGCGACGCTGCTGAAATTGTCGTCGAGCAGCCTGCGGGAACAAATCTCGTGGACGGTTCGGCGAGTGTTGCCTTTGGTGCTGTGCTTACTGGGAGCAACGTCAGTCGGACATTCACTATCAAGAATACCGGCAACGCCGATCTCGTTGGCTTGGGGATCATTTTGGATGGCACGGCTGCGGCAGACTTCGCAGTCATTGCCAGCCCCACCGCGCCCGTGCCCGGCCCAAACGGTAGCACTATGTTCACGGTTCGTTTCGCGCCCACTGTTGCTGGCGTGAAAACCGCCGCACTGCACCTCGCAAGTAGTGACAGCGATGAGAACCCTTTTGACATCACTGTCACTGGTCGAGCCCTCGCACCAAATGCGGATGATGATGGAGACGGCATGACGAACGCAGCGGAGATGAGTTTGGCGTCGGTGGGATTTGATCCGCTCGTGGATTCCACCGCATTGATCACATTGTTGCGCAACAATGGCCTTTACCGTGCCGCCGATATGCAAAACCTCGCACTCGGAATTCCGCTCTTGGAACGCAACGCAGCCACGGGCCAGTTCCGCCTAAGCATCGGCATTGAACGCTCAGCCAATCTCACAACCTGGCAATCGCTGACGGGCTTCACTCCAACCTACGATTCCTTGACAGGGAAAATCTTTCTCGATTTTGCGCCAGATGCGAACAACGCGCAATTCTACCGCATCTTTGGCAGCAAACCGTGACAATGCGCAACTGGCGGCAATAGATTGCCGACCCGTATCATCGCGCCGCCGTAATCGGCCGCTGCTGTATTCGCATCCTGTTTGTTACCGAGGAAGAGCTGCGCTTTCACCTACGCATCTGAGCGTGACCCAAGCTACGCCGGTCGAAATGTGAGGCCAAATCGCGAGGCACTCGGTTCAGCACTATTAAGCTCTACAGTTAATTGATTCTCTTCGATCCAATGGTATACAGACCTTTCTAAGTCTGAATTTCGTTCGCATCGGTAACCAAGTATTACTTCTTTGAAGCATTCAGGCGGAATTTGTTGAAAGTAGCGGCGTTGACCGTTGCAATCGGCATCATGAATGCAATCACGGAGAGCCCACACTAACCTCACTTCTCGTTCATACCGCCAGTGGATGCTCTTTGTGCGAAGGAGTTTCTCTACATCGGAGACAACTTCCCGATCTGTTCTTTCTAATGAAAAGTTCCACGGAATCCTCCGACTGCCATAATCAACGTCTAAAGCCCTCAGATGCGGTGGAATCTCGAATCCAATAACAATTCCTTTGTGGCTATCCGCATAATGAGACCACATCAACAGGCTATTCCTGCGCTTGGAGAGACAGATCAGCCCATGCGTTTTACTGATGTGATCCACGATAGAGGCGCACATATCACCCACTTGCTGCTGAGTGGCGATACACGGTTCGGTAATGTTTTCCTTTAAGAACTCGGTGAAGGCGTCATCGTCCCCGTTGAAGACTTTCCCTCGTGCGGCAAGCCGTTTTCGGAGTTGCGGAGCGACTTTAACTATCTCTTCTGGATCGGCCCATTTGACGGAAGCGGCTTTATTTGGCGTAGGTCTGAACTCGAATATGTCGTTGAATTCGTTCGGCGGGGTCACCTTGAGTCGCAATTGCCGCAGTATACTTACTCCTTGATGGTCACAGTATTTGTAAACTCGCATTTCAGTTTATCTGCTTTTCCCAACGCGATGGGAAGCCAGAGATGAGTGGCGTTCGGCTGGGCGTGGCTGAAATCCCAAACGACCGACACATTGCCGAGGATCAAATTCCACGAGGGGAAAGGGACAGACAAATAGTAGTCTAACGGTCGCGGGATAGGGGGCTTGCAGCCCTTGGAAATGATATGGGGAAGGAACCCATGCCTTCAGCCTAGGCGTGATTAAATTCCGGTCCAGAAACAGCGGTTTATTGAGGGCCGAAGGCCCGGTAATGTAATAGCCTAGGCAAAGCGAGGCACGAGCGCAGGCCTGGGTCATGCAAGATAAACGGGATGAGCCCTGAAAGGGCGCGATTGAACCGCCGAGCACACGAAGAATCCCGCCCTTTCAGGGCTGTATCGGTCTGCCATCGGAACCCAGGGCTGCGCTCCTTCGTCGCTGACCCTGGGCTATAACATTGCCGGGCCTTCGGCCCTCAAACGGTTGGATCACAATTGACTCACGCCCCCGCCGCTATGCGGGGCGATTATCCGTTTGACTTCTTTTTGCGCGGCGAATTCCGTCATCCCGCCATGACTCAAGACACACCTGCGCCTTTTCCTGAACCGGATTCTGTGACCCCGGAGGAGTTTGACCGACTTCTGGCGACGAACCCGGAGTTTGTCGCGCATGTGAGGGCGGGGTATGAGGAGGCGCTGGCGGTGCCGCCGACGCCGGAGACGGAGCACCTTTACCCCGGAATCCGAAATGCGCTGGAGGGTTTCAACGATCACGTCGCGGAGATGCGGGTGATGCACAAGTTTCAGGAGCTTCGGGCGGCGATGATGGAGGTCTTCGATGAGAGGAAGCTGGATCAAGTCCCGCATGTGCTGGCGCTGCTGGGGGAAGTCGAGGATCTGGTGCTCGATGTGAAGGAGCCGAAGCGCACCGAGACGTTCCAGGCGCTCGAACCGGTGAAGGAGCATCTGCGTAGTATCCGGGATTTGGTGGACAAGGCCGACGGCGATGAAGCGGGGGGATTTTAATCGACTACGATGAAATGGCCGAAGGGATTTAAGAAGCTCTCCGATTTCGATTCTGGTCCGCTGGACGATGAGGCGGAGGTGATCCGAAAGACGGAGGCGATGCTGTTTTTCCTCAAGAAAAACCGCGCGGAGTTGCGCATGCGCGGGGCGCCCGTGGGCGAGTGGCTGGCCGACACCGAGGGCAAGCTCGTGGATCTGCGCAAGGCCATCGTGGCGGATGAGGCTGCGGATGAGAACTTGCTGCAGAAGCAGGCGGATCTCGCGGATCACGAACGCAAGGTGGCGGTTTACATCCTTCAATGCGCACGCCATCTCGCGGAGGTGCGCCAAGGGTCGAAAGGGCCGCTGACGCCTAAGCAGGAGAGCGATCTGGATGCGCTGCTCGCGCAAATCGAGGCGGCTAAGCCGAAATTGCGGCTGCATCTCACGGCGGAGGAAATCCGAGAGTTGGAGGACGGCGGGTTTTTTTGAGCAAAAGGGTCCGATTGAACCCGATCTCCGCGAATGAAACCGCAGATGAACGCGAATTTTCGCAGATTTTGTTGCTCGCGAATGCTCTGAGGGGACCGGCGTTTCTCGTCCGCACGAAAATCTCCAACTCTCGCTTATCTGCGTTGATTTGCGCGTATCTGCGGTTTCAAAAGCGGCGTTCGGGTTGAAGAGGACTTGGCGGGTTTGAATTCGCATAAACCTCTGTCAAACAGGTCTTCGCGCCATTTTACTGGGGCTGAGTGGATAATTCTCACCGCTGAGGGAGGTGCGAGCGGGGCTGAGTGAGCGATTATCGCCACTTAGGGAGGTGCGACCGGGGCTGAGTGAGCAATTCTCGCCGCTGAGGGAGGGGGAACTGGGGCTGAGTGCGAAATTCTCGCCACTGAGGGTGCTCGGATTGAGGCTGAGGGTGCTCGGATTGGGGCTGCGCTCAGTTTCTACAACCTCAGTTCCATCTGGTTCTCCTGCGCGAGCGCCCAGGCTTCCACGCCTCGGCGGCGGAGGTCGGCGGCGAATTCGGCGGCGAATCCGTGGACGGTGAGGACGCGCTTGGGCTGCACGAGTTCGACGGCGCGGAGGAGTTCGTCGTAGTCGGCGTGGTCGCTCAGGGGGAATGCGGCGGCGCACCCGTAGCGAAACTTTGCGCTGCTCTCGACGGCCCAGCCGGTCCATCGCAGCAATCGCCGCCGGGTTCGCCGGGTTCTCCGGGTTCGCCGGGTCTTGCGACGAGCGGATGAGCGACCACGACGTAAGGGGGAAAACGCCGTCGTTCGGCCACCTTGCCGAGAGTGTCCCCTCTGGAGGGGGCCGTTACTTCGCCGCTGGGCCGTAGCCTTCGGCGGGCTTGCCTTCATCGGTGAGTTTGCCGCAGGCCCAGAGGAGGCCGCGGGTGACGAGGTCGAGGTATTCGGGAGCCTGCATGGTTTCGTTGCTGTGGCCGAGTGTGGTGGTGAAGGAGCGGGTTTTTTCGTAGGTGTTCACCCAGATGACGACGTGGTCTTGCTTGGTGTCTTCGCCGTAGGCTTTGGCGAGGGGGATGGCGTCGGGCCAGACTTTTTCGTTTTTGTAGAGTTCGTCTTTGGGGTCGAGCCATTTGGTGGGGAAGCCTTTCATGACGGGGTGCTCGGGTTTGATGTTTTCTACGTTAAGGTCGCGATTTTTCTCGTGGCTGCGGGAGGTGATGCCGATGGCTTTGCGCCATTCATCGGTGGTGCCCATGCGGTAGCTGTGGCTGGAGCAGTGGAGGAAGACGGCGGGGACGCCTGCTTTGTGGGCGGCGGTGATGCCTTCGATGAATGCGTTGTCGTCGATGTAGCCGAAGCATTCGTTGTGGAGGATGATGTCGTAGCCTTTCCACCAGTCGGGCTTTTCGTAGATGGAGACGCGGTGCTTGCGCTCGTCGGCACCTTTCTCGGCGGATTCGTGGACGATGGTCCATTCGACGGCGGCGCGCTTGGAGATGCCTTCGCTGAGGATGAGCTTTTGTTTTTCGTAATCGTGGCAGCAGCCGCCGCAGACCATGAGGGCGCGGATGGGCTTGGGCGCTTGGGCTTGGGCGTGGATGCTGAGTGTGAAAAGGAGGGCGGCGAAGAGTGCGAAGATGCGTTTCATCGGGCTCTGACTACGGAGGCCGCCGGGGAATGTCGAGACGCAGGAAAGTAGCGGGGCCGTCTCGGCCCCGATGTCCCGCAGGGACATTGCGCGTTGCGCGCCTTTGGCACTCGGGGGCGGGACGCCCCCGTTACTCCCGCTCTTGGTCGAACGGCTGGGGGTTGCGTGGGCGGCGGTTGGGGATTTCGCGTTCCATCGTCTCAAGGATTTGCCTGATTTCTTGCGGGATTTCTTTGCGCTGTTCGGGTTTGGCGATGGGGCCTTTCCAGATGGTTTTGCCGTCGGGGTCCATGGCGTGAAAGGTGGGCTCGGCACCGAGGGTGAGTTCGTAGCGGCCCTTGGCGTCGCGGCGCATGATGCGCTGTTCGCCGGGTGGTCGGGCTTCTCCGGGCGGGAAGTTGGGATCGCGCATAGGGCGTTCGCCTTGCCGGTCGTTGTAGATCGGCTGGCGCGGTTGGTCGCCGCTTGGGAAGTTCGCCATCGGGCGGCGCTCGGGCATCATTTTCTCGGCGACTTTGAGGGTGACGCTTTGCTGCGCGCCTTCGCGGAAAAAGGTGAGGCTCACGTCTTTGTCCTTGCCTGCATCGAGGATGAGGGCCTGGAGTTGATCGGATGAGACGAGCCGCTGATCGTTAAAGCGAACGAGGATGTCGCTCTCGCGCAGCCCGGCGGCGGCAGCGGGGCTGTCGGGGATGACTTCGGCGACGACGAGGCCGAAGCCGACGCCGAGCTTTAACTGCGAGCGGACTTCCGGTGCCGCAGGCCGGGAGATGATGCCGACAAAGGGCGTGAGGATTTCGCGCGGCTTGCGCTCTTGAAAGCCGCCGGGCTCGCCCGGCTGGAATTGCGGACGCGGGCGGTTGTCTTCGCGAGGAAGTGGCTCGCGTGGCGCGGAGGGTGGGTCTTGCGCGAGCGCTGTGAGGCTGAGTGCGGTGAGTGCGATGGTGATGCGGTGCATGGCAGTTTATTGGTAAGCGACTGGGACGAGGACAAGCTCCTCACGAGGGACTTCGACGATCATCTCCGCGCCGGTGGCGTCCACCCAAGCGCGGCGCTCGATGGATGAAAGCCGGACGAGCCGCGCAACGCCTTGGTCGCGGTCCACGGTGAGCCCCTCGTCGTTCGCATTGAGAATCTCTGCAGAACGCTGCTCCACGACCGCTGGCGCACTGGCGATCGGCACGGCGATGGCGGCAGGCTCCGTGCGAGTGAACGCCGTGATGCCCAGCGCGACCACAGCGCCCGCCGTCGCCCAGCCGAGCCGTGGGAAGAGCCACCCGAACCAGCTCTCGCGCTCCTTTTTCACCAAGCCGGATGAAGGCGTAGAGAGTTCCGCGGCGATGCGGCGTTCGAGCGCCTCGCTCGGTGCGGCGGGGCGGAGAGCGCGAAGTTGAGATTCAAAGTCGGTGTTATTCATGGCGTAAATGGGTGTGGCTCGAGTTGGTTGCGAAGTTTTGAAAGGCCGTAGCGGTAGCGCGCTGCGACGGTGTTGAGCGAGGTGCCCGTGGTGTCGGCGATTTCTTGGAACGTAAGGTCGCTCCAGATTTTGAGGACGATGACTTCTCGCTGCTCACCGGGGAGGCTTCGCAGCGCGGAATGGAGTTGCGCAGCCAAGTCTTGGTCGCCCGGTGCAGGGTCAAAAGTAGGCGTTCCCTCGACGGGCAGGCCGACCTCCGGTTCATTCTCACGGCGGGCCCTGCGCTCCTCACCGCGCAAGAGATCGAGCGATGCGGTGCGGACTGCGGTATATAATAGGGGGTAGTTTTCACGGGTGGCTCCGGGGTGCTTTTTCCAAAATCGGACGAACGCCGTCTGCACGACATCCTCGGCATCCGCAACGCTCGGGAGCCACTGCCGGGCGTAGAGCAGGAGCTTGGGAGCCAGTTCCCGGAAGCAGGATTGCCATGTTGAGTGTTCGTAATGTTGCGACATCGAGGTTTCTGTTGGAGATAACGTCAGGCGTTGAGGATTTTGTGCAGGCTAATTCCAATCGGCACGGAATATAGCCGCAAATTTCCATGCGCGCCTCTCGGAGGCGTTACAAACCGGAGATTTTTGAAGCGCATCTTGCCAAACAAGTCGGCCCTGCTATCTCTCCGCCCCCTCGCCGAAATCTGCATATGATCCGAGTCCAACAACTGACCAAGAAATACGGCTCCTTCACGGCGGTGAAGGGCATCAGCTTTGAAGTCGCCAAGGGGGAAATCGTCGGCTTTCTCGGGCCGAATGGTGCCGGGAAATCTACGACGATGAAGATTCTCACGGGCTTCCTCCCGCCGACCACAGGGCGCGCATCCATCGCGGGGTTCGACGTTTTTGATAACAGCATCGAGGCCCGCCGCCGCCTCGGCTACCTGCCGGAGAACACCCCGCTGTATCCCGAGATGAGAGTCGGCGAATACCTTCGCTACCGTGCCGCGCTCAAGGGCGTGCGGGGCTCGAAGGTCCGCGAGCGCGTGGGAGATGTGATGGAGCTTTGCCAAGTAAATGACCGTGAGCGTCAACTAATCGGCTCGCTTTCCAAAGGCTACCGTCAGCGCGTCGGGCTGGCGGATGCACTGGTGCATGACCCCGATTTGCTCATCCTCGACGAACCGACCATCGGCCTCGACCCCAACCAAATCCGCACGGTACGCGACCTCATCAAGAACCTCGCGGAGAAGCGCACCGTGCTGATCTCGACGCACATTCTTCCGGAAGTGGAGATGATGTGCTCCCGAGTGATCGTGATCCATAAGGGAGAAATCCGCGCGACCGATACGGCGGAAAATTTGCGCAAGAACCACCGCGCCGTGGGCGAACTGTTGCTGGAAGCTCGGGCCGGGGCGGACGCAGCCGAGGCGCTGAGTAAGGTCTTCGGCGTGAAGGATGTCACTTCGTGTGCGAATGGCGACTGGACTCATTTCACCCTCCGACTGGATGCGAAAGCGGAGCCCGGCCTCGACATCATGCGCCTCGCCGCCGAGCGCAAATGGGACGTGCGCGAGATGCACCAAAAGCGGGCGACGCTCGAAGATGTCTTCGCGGAACTGACCACGGCGGACCATTAAACCGATTTTCAAATGAGAACTTTCTTCGTCCAAACGATGCGCGAGGTGCGCAGTATTTTTTACACGCCGGTGGCGTATGTGGTGATGACGCTGCTGCTCGTGCTACTGGGCTGGACCTTCCAGTATGCCGTGAGCGAGCTAAACCACAATCCGACGGAATACACGGTCATGGAGCGGTGGTTCGTGAGCGGGCTGTTTTTCTTCATCCTGCCGATCACGACTTCGCTGGTGACGATGCGCTCTTTCTCCGAGGAGTTTCGCATGGGGACGATTGAGATGCTGACGACGGCCCCGGTGAAAGACTGGCAAATCGTCTGCGCGAAGTTCTTTGGCGCGCTCATCTTTTACTGCGTGGCATTTGCTCCGTCTGCGCTGTTCCTCGCGGTCTTCAGCCACGAGAGCGGCGGGCATCCAGCGGCGAGGGGGCTGGGGGCGATTTACAGCTCCTACCTTTTGCTCATGCTCATCGTCATGCTGTTTGTTTCTGCGGGAAATTTGGCCAGCTCGCTGGTGAAGGATCAGGTGAATGCGGCAGTTATCAGCATCACGGTGAAGCTCCTGTTTCTGTTCGTGCCGCTGATGCTGGGATTGCTGCTGAATGTAACGGACCCTCGCGTGCGGATGCTGGGAGAATTCATCAGCCCGATCTCCCACATGAACGACGCTGCGGGCGGCATCGTGGATACCCGGCGCATCATCTGGTATCTCTCGCTCACGGCATTCTTCGTCATCCTGACGCATCACATTTTCCACAGCCGGAAGCTGAAATCCTAGACCACCATGGAAACACCCGAACCCAACCAACCCCCGAAAGACGCAGCGCCGAAGCTGCGCATTGGCCGCATCGAAATCGGAATCAACGTCATCATCCAGCTCGCCGTATTACTGGCGATGGTGGTGATGGTGAACTCACTGAGCGCGAAGTATTACAAGCGATGGAACTGTGTGAAACGAAACCACAGCGACCTGAGTCCCATGACGCGCAGCCTGCTCGAGAATCTACAGAAACCAATCAAGGTGATCGTGTTTTTCTCGAGAATGGGAGAGGTGGAACAGGACGCTCGTGCCTTACTACGAGAATACGAATTTGCGGCAGCCGGGAAGCTCAGCATCGAGGATGTGGACCCGGAGGTGAACTTCGCCCGGGCGCGGGAACTCCAGACCAAATACAAGTTCGACCAGAAGGAGAACATCATCATCCTCGACTACGACGGGCGGAGCAAATTCATCAACTCCATCGAGATGGCGGAGATGGAGGAATGGGACCGAATGAAGGATTTCGAGGTGCAGATGAGGAAGCGCCCGCCCCAGCAGATGCTGGCATTCCAAGGCGAACAAGTCCTCACCAACGAAATCCTCGCACTCACCGAGCCAAAGCAAAACCGGCTCTATGTCGTCAACGGCCACGGCGAGTTTGATACCAGCGGCGGCAAGCTCCGGGCTCTGATGGAATATACGAGGCGGCAGAACCTCCTTCTCGTCAACCTGACCATCGCCGACTTCGAAAAAATCCCCGACGACGCGAACATGGTGCTCGTGCTCGGACCGAAATTCGACTTCAGCGCACGCGACCTTAAAGTGCTGAGCGACTATTGGGACAAGAAGGGCCGCATCCTCCTCTCAGTCGGAAAAACAGGCGGCAAGACGCCCAATCTTTTCAAATGGGTCGAAGAACGCGGCGTGCGGCTGATGGACGACTACGTCTTGCACCGAATCAATCTCACCGGCATCCCAGAAGTCGAGTCTGGCGGCATCGTTTCGGGAGCCACGTCGCCCATCACGGAGGGGATCGAAGGGCTCAGCGTCGAACTGCTCGGAGCGACCCAATCCATGAGGTTGAATCGCGAAAAAGACTTTCAATTACGGTATAAGCTCACCGGCATCATGGTTTCCCCGAGAGACTATTGGGGCGACACCGAGTTCAATGTCGGCGACGGTGCGGACACGGCCCTCTTCGACCCCCAAAAGGACCACAGCGGCGCGCTCACCCTTGCCGTCCAGGTCGAAAAAGGCGCATCCGTTGATCCCAACGTGAAGCTCGAAACACCCCGCCTCGTCGTCGTCGGCAACAGCGACTTCGTATCGGACGACGGGCTTCGCGTCGCACCCACGGTGATCAACCTCGCCTCGAACTGCATCAATTGGCTCCTCGGTCGCGAAACGCTCATCAAAGTCCCGCCCAAAGTGAAGGAACGGATGACCCTCTCGCTCACCTTGGAGCAGCTCAACACCATCCGTGTCTGGGTGGTGATTTACCTCCCGCTCTGCATCGCGCTCCTCGGCATCTACTACCTCTCGTGGAGGAACCAGAAGAACCTGTTTATCCTCACTGCGTGGGTCGCCTTTACCTTCCTCCAACTCGTCCTCGCTTGGTATCTCCTGCTTTGGAAACTCGGGATGGAAGAGGCTAAAATTGTCCCGCGAAATCTCATCATCGCCGTCGGAATCGCCGTATCGCTCGGGGCGATCTCCATTGTGGTGAATCACTACGAAAATCAGAAGCGCGCCGCAGCGAAGAGCTAAGCCAGTTTTGCCATGAAGAAGTTTCGCACTACGTTCATTCTCATTTTCCTCGGCCTCGCCTTGTGGGTCTATCTGGAGGTTTTCGACCCTCGGATTGCCGGCACCGACGATGCGCCTCAAGTCATCGCCGTCGACCGCAGCACCCTCATCGGTTTAACGATCCAAAATGGCGAGGGAACGATGGAGTTCTCGCGGACGAATGGCACGTGGTTCCTCGAATCACCCATCAAAGACCGGGCTGATGATGAGAGTCTCGTGAAGCTCTTTACGACCGTCGAAGGGCTCGACATGAACCTCCGCAAAGTCCCCGAACCGAAGGGAAAAGACATCAAGGAAATCCAGAAGGAACTCGGCGTGGCGAAGGGAGACGTAAGCATCAAATTCACCGAACCATCGGGAGGGAGAAAGCCGCTTGAGCTCTTCATCGGCAAGAAAACTGCCGTCGAAGGCAAAGTTTACGCCCGCATCAACGGCGCCGACGCCATCTACACCCTGCCGTCTGAAATTCGCGACCAACTCAGCAAGGGCGTCAAAGACTGGCGCGACCGCAAGCTTGCCGCCATCTCCGTGAGCGAGGTGAACAAAGTCATCCTCAAGACCGCCAAGGGGGAGATCGAAGCAGGGCGCAAGAGCGGCAACTGGTCACTCGTCCGCCCACTCAAAGCCCGTGCCGATAACCAGCGGATCAACGATTTAATCGCCAACGCAGCATCGCCACGGATTGAGGACTTCATCCCTGACTCCAAGGACCTCAGCACGTTGGGGCTCACCGAGCCTCGGGTCACCGTAGTTCTCTACATTGAAGGCGGCAAAGAGCCCGTCACCATCCAAGTCGGCGCGAACAAAAAAGGCGTAGATGACGCAAAGCCTCTCGCTTACGTCAAAGTCAGCACCCGGGCAGGCGTCGTGACGGCCCCCGCAGCCATCGAGAGCCTCGCCCTCACCCTTCCCAACGACCTCCGCGACGCCAGCCTCATCCGCGTCCAAGCCGACATCGTGGACCGCATCACCCTCGAAGGCGGTGGGTCAAAAATCATCATCGGGCGCGACGGCGAAAGCTGGAAACGCAAATCCAAGCCCGAAGAGCCTGTGAACTCCATCGCAGCTAAAAAATTGCTCGATGACCTCACCACCGCCAAGAGCGTCCGCTTTGTCGAAGATGTCGGTAGCGACCTCAAAAAATACGGCCTCGACCAGCCCACCGCCACCGTCACCCTCAGCAGCTACTCCACCGAAGGCACTCCCGAAACAACGCCCGGCGACAAGCCCATCGCCCGACTCCTCATCGGCAATCCCGACGGAAACACCGACACCGTCTTCGCCAAACTCGACGACGAGCCCTACATCGTCGCCGTCTCCAAGCTCCTCACCGAGAACATCTGGACCGACCCTCTCCAATGGCAAGAACTCCGGCTCTACGACAACCTTCCCGCCGACATCGTCCACCTCGAAATCACCAAAGCCGAGCAACCCGCCATCACTCTCGACCTCGGCCAAGACAAACTCTGGAAGCTGGCAAAAGGCGACGGCACCGTGAACCAAATCGCCGTCCAATCCCTCATCAACACCCTCTCTACCCTCCGCGCCGTCCGCTGGGCAGGAGCCACAAAAGCTACCGAGCAAGGGCTCGAAAAACCCGCAATCACCGTCACCTTCACCCTCGCCGATAAGAAGACCGGCAAACTCCGCATCGGCAGCATGAACAGTGACCGCCTCCGCCACGCGCTCATCGAAGGCAAAACAGGCACCGCACTGCTCAATCGGCCCGATGTGAGCGCCTTCGAAGCCGCACTCATCGAAGGCCAAAAGCCGCCAACTGACACCCCGACTCCTCCCACCAATCTCTCCCCTGAGCCCCTAAAGCCCGCCGCTCCGCCCAAGACCCAAGAAGCCCCGGCAGGCGAGACAAAACCCGCTCCCGAACCTTCCCCGAAATAGACATTTCACGCGCCCAACTTTTCGCCTTGCCCGGCGGATCGTCCCTCGGCAGGTTGCGCGCCTTATTTAACACACCATTATGAGCAACTCGAACCTCAAACTTCACAACGCAATGTGGCCCGGCCTCGTCGGCAAAGGAACCGGAGACGGCCAAGAACCACCCATCAGCCTCGAACACATGCTCGACCTTACCGCTGCGGCAAACGTCCGCGGGCAGAAGTTCGATGGCATTGATTACTTCCTCTTCCTCCCGCACACAAACCCCGAGGCCAGCGACTCCGAAATCATGGGCATCGCCGACCTCATCGCCAGCAAAGGCTTCGACGTCGGCTCGCTCGTCGCGCCTGTCTGGCCTGGCACTATCGGCGACTCCGCGATGGGCGACGCAGCGCAGCGCGAGAAGTTCCTCAGCGCCGTCAAAATGGCCTGCCGTATCGCAGGACTTTTCAATAAGCACGGCGTGCGCAAAGGCGGCGTCATCCGCATCGATTCTGCCGAATTCGGCGTGAACAAGTGGCGCGAGAACCCCACCGCCAATACCGCAAAAATCGCCGAGACTTTCCGCGAAGCGGGTAAGATCGCCGAAGCACACGGCGAGCGCCTCGCCGCCGAAGGTGAGATTTGCTGGGCTGGAATGCACTCTTGGAAAGACATGCTCGACCTCCTCGAAGCCACCGGGATGCCGAAGACCGTCGGTTTCCAAGCCGACCTCGCCCACACTTACCTGTATCTCCTCGGCTACAACGCCCCCGAGCACGCCCTCATCAAAGATGGCGCGACCGACGCAGAATTCTACGCCGCCTACGCGAACATGACCGACAAGCTTCGCCCGTGGACGTTCGATTTCCACGTCGCGCAAAACGACGGCCAAGTCCACGGCGCAGGCTCGCACGACAAGACCGGCAAGCACTGCCCTGCCGACGATCCAAACGGCAAACTCGATATCGTCAAATGCGCCGGATACTGGCTCAAAGACGCCGCTGCTCGTGGAATGAAGCACATCTGCTGGGACGGCTGCATGTTCCCAAATGCCAAGCTCGAACAGCCTCAGACATGGAACGCCATTCTGGATGTCATGCTGAAAGTGCGCGACGCCCACAGCGCGTAAGCTCCGAACATTTTCACAAAGCGCCCGCTGGGAAACCGGCGGGCGTTTTTTGTTTCTGCGGAGGCCCCTCGGGTCGTCTTGGTTCTATCGGCGGCTATTGCGGCGCATCCACATCGCCCGTCAGCTTCCGATAGTATTCCCTGCGCTGGAGCACATCGTTCACGAAAGAGCGCGTGGGCGAGTCGCTGATGGACCGCATCATATCGGCGGCAGTGCCGTTGGGGCCAGCCCAGGCAGCGACGGCGGCGTGCCCGGCCGCATACTCGGCGAGGGCGAATGGCGTGGGATCGTCACGGTCGGCCCAGTGGTCGAGGACGCGGCGGAAGTACCAACATCCTGCGTTCAAGTTTGTGTCAGGCGCAAAGAGATCGGCCTGCATGAAGGCGGGGGCTTTGGTGGCGGCAGCCCAGTCGAGCCCGATGCCCTCGCCGATCTGCATGAGGCCGCGCTCGCGCTGCGGACCGACTTTATCAGGGGCGAAGTTGCTCGCTCGCCAGACGACGCTTTTTACCAAGGTCGGGTCGAGATTCTCGCGCTCTGCGACGGTGACGATGAGGCTGTTAAACTTGTGGTGACGGCCCAAGGCGAACCACGTGCTCAATTTATAGCCGGGGTCAGGATCACGAACGACGACGTAGGTCGCTGCAAGGTCGGCGGCGAAAAATAGGACGAGCGCCAGAGTTCTGAAGGTGCGTTTCAAGCGAAGAGTTCGGGGATGGCGCTACCGTCGATGACAAAGCCGCCGACCTTCATGGCGTCGCGGCGAGTCAGCACGGAGCGGTAGTTCGAGGATGCGAAATGGGACATCTCCCGCAGTGAATCGCGCGGCGACGGAAACGTTAGCCGTTTGGAAGTTGAGCCTTGAACCGCGCTCGCTCTTTCGCCGACGCTGCACGCTTCGATGCCGGGAACGTCTTTTTATAAACGCAGTAATTTTGTCACGCACTTGCCCGTGGACTGCCGCTACAGCCCCTCGCACTTCTGGCTGGCGGATATGGGCGGCGGGCGGTGGCGCGTGGGCTTTACGAAGTTCGCCACTCGGATGCTGGGCGAGATTGTCGAGGTGCGGTTTGAGAAAAAAGCGGGCGATGCGCTGGCAAGCGGCGACATCGTGGGAAGCATCGAGGGCTTTAAGGCAATCAGCGACCTTTACTGCTGCGCCGTGGGCGAATTTGCGGCGGCGAACCCGGCGCTGGCGACGAACATTGATGCGGTCGGCGATGACCCTTACGGCGCGGGCTGGCTCTACGAAGTCCTCGGCGAGCCGGATGAGAAGTGCATCACGATGGAGGCGTATCGCGGGATGCTGGACGCGACGATTGATAAGATTATGGAGAAGCAAAGCAGCGACTACGGAGCATGAGCAAGGCACGCTATATCATGATCGGCGGCTTCCTCGGCGCGGGGAAAACGACGGCGGTGGCCGCGCTGGCGCAGCGTCTCGCCGGGCTGGGGCAGCGCGTCGGCCTCATCACGAACGACCAAGGCAGCGAGCTGGTGGATACGGCGATGCTGCGGGCGAAGGGCTTCGAGACCGAGGAGATCGTGGGCGGGTGTTTTTGCTGTCGGTTTAACACGCTCACGGATGCGGCCAAGCGGCTGACGGAGAGCACGCGGCCCGATGTGTTCATCGCGGAGCCCGTGGGGAGTTGCACGGATTTGGTGGCGACGGTGACGTATCCGCTGCGGAGGATTTACGGCGACTCGTTCACCGTCGCACCGCTGAGCGTGCTCGTGGACCCCGTGCGCGCCGAGCGTGTGCTGGGGCTGGCGGAAGGGGCGCAGTTCTCCAGCAAGGTAACGTATATCTTCCGCAAGCAGCTCGAAGAGGCGGACATCATCGTCATCACAAAAACCGACACCATAGACGAGGCGCGACTGGCGCGACTGCGGGCGGCGCTGGCGGCGGCGTTCCCGAAGTCCGAAGTGCTGGCAATCAGCGTCCGCGACGGCACCGGGCTCGACGCATGGTTCTCGCGCATGACCACGGGCGAGCAGGCCGAGCGCCCTACGATGGCGGTGGACTACGCACTTTATGCCGAAGGCGAGGCGCTCCTCGGCTGGCTGAACGCGACCATCCAAGTGCGCGGCGTTCCCGCGTTCGATGCGGATACGATTTTGAAGGCGCTCGCGGGCGAAATGCAGCGCGCGCTCAGCGGCGAGATTGCCCATTTAAAAATGACGCTGAACCCCGACTCCGGCCTCGGCGACATCGCGGCGATCAATTTGGTCCGCAGTGATTTCGTCCCCGAGCTTTCGCTGCGCCTAGAGGCCCCTATCGAGAGCGCGCAGATCATCCTAAACTGCCGCGCCGAAGCCGCCCCCGAAGACATCCGCGATGCGTTGAATGAAGCCGTCGCCGCGATCCAAAACGGCGGCATCTCGGCGAAAATCGAGCACCTCGAATTCTTCCGCCCCGGCAAACCCGAGCCCACCCACCGCGACCTGATTTCCGCCTGATGCGAATCCTCTACTGCCACTGCCAATACGCCCAAGTCGTCCCGAAAGAAGTGAAAGCCGCAGTGCTCCAAAGCCTGTGCGACAGCGGCGTGGCCTTCGACGCCGTGGCCGACCTCTGCGAAATGTCCGCCCGCAAAGACCCCGCGCTCAAAGAACTCGCGAGCGGCTGCGTGAAAATCGCGGCCTGCTTCCCCCGAGCCGTGAAGGGCCTCTTTCACCAATGCGGCGCAGACCTCGACCCAGCGCAGGCCGAGATTCTCAACATGCGGACGCTGACGGCGGAGGAAGTCACCGCGCGACTGGCAGCGGCAGATGTGCTGCCGAATGTGCCAGTGAAGGCGGGGTAAATAATCCCCCGGTCAGCACCGCCTTCATCGGCGCAAAGTCCATTTTCCCCCGCCACGGCCCAGTCAGCGCCGAATGCTCTCCGGCAAAAGATTCTCCGGCAGCGCCACAATCTCCCCCGCCGAGCCATCAGGCCGCACCACCACCCGACCATCCTCCAGCACTCGCACAATCACCCCGCGCAGCGAACCGCCCAACGTCATCACCCGAGTCCCCACCACCAAATCCGCCGCCCGGCAAAGCGACTCGATAATCTCCACCATCGCCTCCCGGTCCAGCACTCCGGCGATGAAATGCCTCACAGCCGAGCCCGCTTCCCGTTTGCGAGTGGCCGGCAAATCGCTGAACAACGCCAACACCATCTCCCTCCCGATGAGCGCAAACGTATTCCCGTTCAGGAAAAGAAACGGCGCACGCCTATGGCACCCACGGAGAAAATCAAACGCCTCCGCGAGCGACGTTACTTTTCCCCGCTGCTCTTCCCAGCCAGCCGCGCACGCTCCTCCAGCTTCCGAGTTAATTCCGTGCTGTGCTCCACCTCTCGCGCACGCTCCTCGGTTGAAGCTGACGACAGACTCCCAACTCCGGTTTTTGAAAAAAGCGGCTCGGGCTTGAAGCGGTGAGTATTCTCCACCACCGCCTCCATGATGTCCTCGTCCGTCAGGTGCTCCAGCAGGTCCAATCGTAGTTTCATCCGGCATTGTGTCCTTCTTTCATAGTGGTTCAGCAAGGCGGAGCTTTCGATTACCAAATGCGATCCACCCCGTAATTGTCGAACGCCGCATCGCAACCTACGACCGTCATCCCATCTACCAACGCCTGTGCCGTAATCATTCGGTCGAACGGATCACGGTGGTGCAACGGCAACGTGTGATAACGGTGGAGATGCTCCGCCCGAATTGGCAGGATAGAAAAACCGTGCGCCTCCAATGCACTGGGAAAGAGCACCTCGAACGGTTTCGGTAAATCCAATTTCCCAAGCTGCGACTTGATCGCCATCTCCCATCCCGTCGCCATACTCACCCACCGCTCATTCGTCGCATCTTCGATTTGCTCCCGCGCCACAGCACTAAGTTTCGGGTCGTCTTCCAGAAACCAAATCAGCGCGTGCGTATCCAGCAGCAGCTTCATTCCATATACTCCCGGAAATCTTCGAGTGGTGCGTCAAAATCCGGTGCCATTCGAAATCCCTTCAAGCATCCCGCCTTTGGAGCCACCCGCGCTTTCGGCGGAACTGCAACAACGTCATCCTCAATCTGCACCACCGCCCGATGCCGCCCCGGCTTTACCGACGGCGGCAACGTCAGCATCGCATGGCCCTCCGCATCCACGACGAGTGTTTCTTCAATGGTGATCATGGGCAAAGCGAGTAGCTCATCCCGGAGGAAATCACAAGTATTCCTCCGTCACGCTGGTTTCGAGCCAGCGGGTGGCGGCACCTGTGGGTGAAGTTGATTGAGCCATACAAAATCCACGGGCTCGCCCTCAAACGCCATACTCGCCGCGACCTGACGCGGAATCTCACGCCAGCGCCGCAACAGCCGCTCCTCCTCTGGCAACGCACGCCAGAGGGCAATGGAATCAAGGTAGCTCATACAGCGGAGAGTATGCACCGAGCGCATCATTGCAAGCTCCTGAACGGGTATCCGGCAGCAGCTTCATTCCGTATACTCCCGGAAGTCTTACGGATGCGCGACGGCTCGCATCGCGGGGTTTGCAGCGGCGTTCAAGTCCGCCTGCATCGGCAGCACGCTGCTGGTCTTCTGGCACCAAGACGCCAGCCTTGCCACGCGTCCGATTCTTTGGCACGCCCATCCCATGCCCGAGCCCTACACGTTTCTAAATCTCACCGACTTCACCCTCGGCGCACTTACCGGCTTCCTCCCGTCGCAGGCGGCGCACGCCTCACCATCAATCCTATGAACAAGAAACTCTTCCTCTCCACCGTCAGCAGCGAGTTTGCGGAATACCGCAAGCTCCTCACCTCCGACCTCAAGCGCCCCGAACTCGACGTCGCCGTGCAGGAAGACTTCATCGTCACCGACGGCACGACGCTGGAGAAACTCGACAAATACATCCGCCATTGCGACGGCATCATTCACCTCATCGGCAAAGCCACCGGAGCCGTCCCCGAGGAACCCGCCGTCGCCGCACTGCTCGCACGGTATCCCGATTTCGCCGCCAAGCTCCCGCCGCTTGCCGCGCTGCTCGCCCAGCCGCAGCCGGGGTTCTCCTACACGCAGTGGGAGGCATACCTCGCCATCTACCACCAGCGCCCGCTTTTCGTCTATCGCCCCACCGATTTCGACCTCGCCGTTCTCAACGTCCCTCGCGACGCCCGCTTCGTCTTCAACGCCGCCGAAGAGCGTTCACAAAAAGAACACTACGCCCGCATCAGCGCGCTTGGGCGCGACCGCGGGCAGTTCTTAAATGAAGAGCGGCTCAGCTCGGCAGTGCTGCGCGATCTTGTCGAGATTCTCCCCCGGCTGGAGACGACCATCGTCGTCCCGCCCACCAAACTCCGCCACACCGCCGAACTGCTCATCGGGCGCGATGAAGACCTTGCCCGGCTGGATACCGCTTGGAACGACTCCCGCAAAAACGTCGTCATCGTCCGCGCCTTTGGCGGTATGGGGAAGACCTCCCTCGTCGCAAATTGGATGGCCGAGCTGGCCATGAAAAACTGGCGCGGTGCCCGGCGCGTCTTCGACTGGTCTTTCTACAGTCAGGGCACCAACGACCAGCGCGCCGCCTCCGCCGACTCCTTCATCGCCGCAGCCCTCACTGCGTTCGGCGACCCCGATCCCGTGCTCGGTTCCCCGTGGGAGCGCGGCGCACGACTCGCCGCGTTGGTGGCGAAAGAGCGCTGCCTGCTCGTGCTCGATGGACTGGAGCCATTGCAATTCCCGCCCGGCGCTATGGAGGGGAAACTCAAGGACCAAGCCATCGAAGCCCTGCTCAAAGGACTCGCCGCCCAAAACGCCGGGCTCTGCGTCGTCACCACGCGGGAAAAAGTCCCCGACATCCAGCAGCACTACGGACGCACGGCAGACGACATCGCGCTCACTGCCCTCACCGACCTCGCAGGCGCGGCCCTCCTGCATCACCACGGAACCACGCACGCCGGGGCGAGCTCCATCGCCCGCGACCACAAGGAACTCCAAACCGCCAGCCGCGAAGTCCGCGGCCACGGCCTCACGCTCCAATTGCTCGGCCAATATCTCCGGCTCGTGGAAGGCGGCGACATCCTCAAGCGCGGCACCGTCCGCCTTGCCGACGCCGACCACGAATACCAAAACGACGCCACCCGCCCCTACGGCCACGCCTTCAAAGCCATGGAAGCCTACGAGAAATGGTTCCAGCGCGAGGGCGACAAAGGGCAGCGCCAGCTCGCCGTCCTCCGCCTGCTCGGCCTCTTCGACCGCCCCGCCTCCAAAGACTGTCTCGAAGCCCTGCGCAAAGAGCCCGTCATCGCCGGGCTGACCGAGCCGCTCGTCGGACTGGCTCCCCGCGACTGGACCCTTGTCACAAGCCGTCTGGCGGAAATCAATCTCGTCACCGTACAAGACGACGGCGGGCTGGATGCCCATCCACTCCTGCGGGAATACTTCGCGATGAAGCTCCGCGAGCAGCAGCCCGAGAGTTGGAAGGCCGCGCACCGGCGGCTCTACGAACACCTCTGCGCGACGACGAAGGAAGGCGACCAGCCCACGCTCGAAGCCCTCCAACCGCTCTACCAAGCCGTGGCCCACGGCTGCCAGGCGGGCTTGCAGCAGGAGGCGTGTGACAAGGTTTACTTCGCCCGCATCATGCGAGGGGACGAATACTACAGCTCAAAAAAACTCGGCGCGCTCGGTTCAAGCTTGGGGGCCGTCGCCTGCTTCTTCGAGACCACGTGGAGCCGCACCTCGACTGCGCTAAACGAAGCCGACCAATCTTGGCTGCTGAACGAAACAGCCTACTACCTGCGTGCATTGGGTCGGGCGACTGAGGCACTCGAGCCGATGCGGGCAACCATCGCGTTTTACACCAAGAACGGTCATTGGAAGCAAGCCGCCCAAGGCGCCAGCAACCTGAGCGAGCTGGAGCTGACGCTGGGCGAGGTGGCCGGGGCGGTGGGGGACGCCGAGCAGTCCGTGACCTACGCCGACCGCAGCGGTGATGCGTTTCAGCGGATGAGCAAACGCACGACCCATGCCGACGCCCTGCACCAGGCGGGCCGCCGGGACGAGGCTGAGGCGCGCTTCCGCGAGGCCGAGCAGATGCAGGCCGAGCGCCAGCCCGACTACCCGCTGCTGTATTCGCTTCCGGGCTTCCAGTATTGCGACCTGCTCTTGGCGGAGGCGGAACGCCAAGGAGCGGCGACATTCCTGTCGCTGTCCCCCATAGCGCGAAGCGCCCAATCTATTTCGCGCTCGAACGTCGATCCCGCCGCCTTGCCAGAAGATGGTGCTGCTCCGCCGCAAGCAGAGACAGCGACAAGAATGTCGCCGCTCCTTGGGCGCTGCCGCGCCGTCTCCGAGCGCGCGGCGCAGACGCTCAAGTGGGTGACCGACGCCAAGATGAGCCTCCTCACCATCGCCCTCGACCACCTCACCCTAGGCCGCGCCGCGCTCTACGCGACGATTCTCGGTTCACCCGATTCCGCACTCCGCATTCCGCATTCCGAATTGGACTCCGCCGTCTCCGGCCTCCGCCGCGCCGGCACGCAAGACATGCTCCCCCACGCCCTCCTCACCCGCGCCTGGCAGCGGAGCCTCACCGGCGCCCTGACTTCCGCGCAAGCCGGCCCCGACAGCGCGCAGAGCGACCTGGACGAAGCATGGGAAATCGCCGAGCGCGGGCCGATGCCGCTTTTCCTCGCGGACATCCACCTTCACCGCGCACGACTGTTTGGAATGCGGAGAGCGGAAAGGAGAGGCGGGCGCGTATCCGTGGGATTCCGCGCAACACGACCTCGCCGAAGCCCGCCTCCTCATCGAGAAACACGGCTACCACCGCCGCCTGCCCGAACTCGAAGACGCCGAAGCCGCCCTCGGCGTCGCGTCGCCCGCGCCCCGCAACGATTAGCCCGCCGACGCGTAGAGCGCCGAAGGTGCGAGATGTGATAGCCCAGGGTGAAGCCCTGGGTAGGAGATAGAAAGAGCGCCAAGCCCTGCATGGGCGGCACAGAAATTCCCGCCACGGTTTTGTCCCGCTCTTGCAGGGCTGCCTACGGTTTGCGTAGCCAACCCAGGGCTTCACCCGCGTAGGACGCGGCTCCGGCCTGGGCTATCACATTGCCGGGCCTTCGGCCCTCAACCGCTGCGTTCGGGTTTAGCCCGAACGCCGCGATTGACTCGGAAGACAGAGGAGCCAAAGGAGCGGCGCAAGCCACAGTCGTAGCTCACGCGGCCCTCCGCGTGATTTATTAATCGCGAAGCGCTCATTTTTTCCGGGTGGAGCGCTGGGGAAATCTGAGCTTCGCGTGAGGAGATTCACGCGGAGGGCCGCGTGAGCTACGACACGCAACCGCTGCGTTCGGGTTTAGGAGACTTTGCGCCGCTGTATTCTTTGACCATCACGTTTCTCGGCTTCGGCTCGCTGTCGGCGGCAGGAATGCCGTCGCTCCCCTCCGTCCGACTCCCACTTGGCTGATTCTCTGTAAATCGGTGTAAATCTCTGTGGGATAGGGGGAAAGGTGCGTCCATTGATGTGGGAGGGATGTCCCTGCCACCCACAAGGGACGGGTTGGCGGGCTCCCAACTTGGGTTGGCGGGTGGGCAACCTTTCCCTGCCGGGTGCCAGGGACGTTCTGTTTATCGTCAGACCTTGCGGACCTCGTCGGCGGAACGTCCCTGGCGGTGGGGAGGGCTGGGCTGTCGCGGTGGCGGCGCTTCCCTCCCCCCGGGCAGGTGCGGGTTTTTGTGCGGCTCCTATTTAGGAGGGGCGGCTTTCTTTGGCTTTTTGGGGTTCATTTCTCCACGGATGCCACGCAGCTTTTTGGTGAGGGCGTGGTCTTTTCCGAGGAGTCCGGCCACGGTGTTGACGGCTCCGCTGGCGGCGTCGTATGCGGTGTCGCGGACTGCGTTTTCTGCGGCGAGCGATGCTTGTGCGATGGCTTCGTCCGCGACGGTTTTTGCGTTGAGGTCGGGGAGGGCTTTGATGCCGTCTTCGATTTCTTTGGCGAGGTCTGCGGGGTCGAATTTCTTCGCCTTGAGTGCGTCGCTGGTTGCTTTCTCTTTGAGGATGCCTGCGATTTGGGATGCGAAGGATTCTCTCTCTGCGTTGTTCATGTTTGCCATTGTGTTGTTTTATGCGAGCGGGCACTGCGGATGGCTCCAGCGGGGGAATGCGGTGAGGCGTTCCTCGATGTGAAGTCTTGCAGTGCCCGAGGAAGTTCGGGTTCTGCGAGGCTGCTGGTGGCCAGGCGACGGTGTCCGTTCTGTTTCATGCGTTTTGTGTTGTTTGGGGCTGGGGTCGTCTCACATCGGGCGGCTCTGGCTCGGGGCGGGATGGTGCATGTTTGGTGGGGAATGAGTAGCTCTTTCTTGTGGGGAGTTTTTGGGATAATGCGACTTTCGCGTTGACGCATTTTTTTCGTCCAGTAGTTTCCGCCGCCACTAGCTGAACAAAAACCTTTAATCGAAAAACCGCACGACCCTTGTTGTATGCTGATTTTCAGCGCACGACGGGGGTTTTTTAGCCTATGGCCACTGAACTTTCTTACGTCTTACTCACACCTTACACCATGCGCAAAAGCCGCACGGGGGGGATCATCTCACGCCTGATTTCCCGCACAGGGCTCGACCTTGTGGCTGCGCGCGTCTTTACACCGGGGGCAGAACTCACGGAGAAGTTCGCGGCGGGGCAGGTGACGGATAGCGATATGAGCCATCGCGCCGCGCAGGAGCTGATCCAGAAGTATGTGCTGTCCCATTTCACCGGCGGCACATCGGGGACGAAACCTCGGGTGATCGTGCTCGTTTTCCGTGGGGAAGACGCGGTGAAGAAGATCAAAGAGAGCGTGGGGCATATCCTGAATGAGCGCACGGCGGGCGAGACGATTCGCGATACTTACGGGGACTACATCACCGATGCGCAGGGGAATGTGACTTACTTTGAGCCGGGTGCGTTGGCCCCGCCGGATGCGGCGAGCGCGGAGCGAGATTTGCGTCTGCTGGCGCAGTATTCGGACAGCGAAGGCGGCGTGATGGACGCAGCCATCGAGTTCCCGAAAGGCGCGAACGTCGAGAAGACGCTGGTGCTGATCAAGCCGGACAATTTCCAGTTCCCGAACGCGCGTCCGGGCGGCGTGATTGACCTCTTCAGCCGCACGGGGCTCTACATCATCGGGATGAAGGTGCATCACATGAGCTGCGCGCAGGCGGAGGAGTTCTACGGGCCTGTGCTGGCAGTGCTTCAGGATAAACTGCGCGGCCGTGCGGCGAGCATCGCAAAAGGTGCGCTGGAGCCGAAGTTCGAGATCACTTTCACCCCCGAGCAGGAGAAGGCGCTGGGCGATTTGCTCGGGCCGATCACGGGACGGGAGAATTGGGAGGACATCGTGGAGTTTATGAGCGGACGCCGCCCGAGCACTTGCCCGGCGGACCTCCGTAATGCTCCCGGCACGGCGAAGATCGTCGCGCTGATTTACCAAGGCGTCGATGCCGTGGCGAAAATCCGCGAGGTCCTCGGGCCGACCGACCCTTCCAAGGCACCACACGGCACGATTCGCCGCGAGTATGGCCAGAGCATCATGGTCAACGCTGCACACGCCAGCGACGCCGCCGAAAACGCGGTCCGGGAAACCGGCATCATCCAAATCAACGAAAACAATTTCCGCACGCTCATCGAAGCGGCGTACGCAAAACAGTAACCTATTTTAATACACCAACACCGCATGTCACTCGCACACCGCTCCACTATCTTATCGCCATCTCTCACGCTCGGAATCGACAGCAAAGCCAAGGCCATGAAGGCCGAAGGTCTTGATGTTTGCAGCTTCGCAGCCGGAGAGCCCGACTTCGACACGCCCGACCACATCAAGGCCGCGTGTATCGCCGCTATCAACGCCGGCATGACCAAATACACGCCGAGCGCGGGCATCCCCGAGCTGCGCCAAGCCATCAGCGCGAAGTTCAAGGCGGACAACGGCCTCGACTATTCGGCCAGCCAAATCATCGTCAGCAACGGCGCGAAACACTCGTGCCTGAACGCCATCCTCGCCTGCGTCGGCGAGGGCGACGAAGTCATCATCCCCGCGCCATACTGGCTGAGCTATCCCGAGATGGTCCGCATCGCAGGCGGCGAGCCCATCATCGTCCAGACCTCGGAAGAGAACGGCTGGAAGATGACCGCCGACGAGTTCCAAGATGCGATGTCGCCCCGGACAAAGATGGTCATTTTGAACAGCCCCGGTAACCCGACGGGGGCCGTCTATACGAAGGAAGAGCTAGAAGAACTCGGCGAAGTCGCCCTGAGCGAAGACATCCTCATTTTGAGCGATGAAATCTACGAGAAGCTGACTTACGACGACGTGAAGCACGTCTCCATCGCGAGCATCAGCAAAGAACTCTACAACCTCACCATCACCGTGAACGGCTTCAGCAAAGCCTACGCGATGACGGGCTGGCGGCTCGGATACCTCGGCGCTCCCGAGCATATTGCGAAAGCCATTGATGCCATCCAAAGCCACAGCACCAGCGGCTGCACGAGCTTCGCGCAAAAAGGCGCACTCGCAGCGCTGACGGGCGACCAATCGCCGCTGGAAGATATGCGCTCCGAGTTCGACATCCGCCGTCAGTATATGGTGGACCGGCTCTCGAAGATTCCAAAGGTGACGCTGGTCGTGCCGCAAGGCGCCTTCTACGTGCTGGCGAATATCAGCGGCTTCGGGCTCACTTCCACGAACTTCGCCGACAAGCTGCTGAGCAAGCACCACGTCGCCATCGTCCCCGGCATCGCATTCGGCGACGACCGCACGGTGCGCCTGAGCTACGCCACGAGCCTTGACATCATCAACAAGGGCCTCGACCGGTTTGAGGCGTTCTGCAAGGAGCTGTAAGCGCCCTCCCTCGACCACAACTCAACGAAAGCCTGATGTCCTCGCGAGGGCATCAGGCTTTTTCGTGCTCAAGTGCGGATGTGCATATCAAGCATCTTGAAGAAATCCTGAATGCGATAGGGCTTCGACAGAATTTCCGCAGCTCCGTTTTCGAGCAACGCCTCAGAACGATCCCCAAGCATCTCTCCAGTAATGATGACGATGGGGATGTCCGCCGTCGCGGGTTCGGCTTTGAGCTTTTTCATCAGCACTTCCCCGGTCATGTCGGGCAAATTGAGGTCGAGCAGGATCAGCGAGGGTTTGTGCTCGCGGGCGAGATCCATCGCCATACTTCCTTGGATGGCCGAGACGAGTTTCAAGTGTTTGCGCAGTTCTAGAATTCGCTCAAGTAGATGGTAGTTCGCGAGGTCATCCTCTACGTAAAGAATGGTTTTTTGTTTCTGTATTGGATTCAAGGATTCGAGCGCTGCAGTTTGCTCCGAGGGAGACTCAGACGGAGCCGCCGAGGGAATCTCTACCCAAAAAGTGCTACCAAGTCCGACCGTGCTGGCGACGCCGATACGACCGTCCATCGCCGTGATGAGTCGCTGGCAGAGCGCGAGGCCGAGGCCGGTCCCCGGCGTCGTAGCACCGTCCTTCTGCTCCAGTCGCTCGAACGGAACGAACAAGCGAGAGATGCAATCGGCTGGGATGCCGAAGCCCGTGTCCGTGATGCTCACTTTCAAAAAACCGGAGCTACTTGGCGCGATGGCGATGGTGATGCTCCCGTCCTGCCGGTTGTATTTCACCGCGTTGGAGAGCAGGTTGAGGAAGACTTGTTTAAGCCGCTCGCGGTCGCCGGTGACGAGGGGCGCCTCCGCAGGCATCTCGGCGATGCGAATACCGATGTTGTAGCGGCTTGCGAGGGACTGGGTGGCCGCGGTCGCTTCGTTGAGCAAGGATTCGAGTTCGACGGGCTCGCTCTGTAACTTGATACGCCCAGAATCTAGGCGGGCGATGTCGAGGACTTCGTTGATGAGGTTCAGCAGATTGTGGCCAGCGCGCGAGATATGATCGATGCTTTCGGCTTGCCGCTCGTCGTGCTTTTCCATCTCCAAGAGCTGGGTAAACCCGAGGATTGCGTTGAGCGGAGTGCGCAGTTCGTGGCTCATGCGGGAGAGGAAGTCGCTCTTGGCGCGGTTTGCAGTTTCGGCCTCGGCCTGCGCGAGATGGGCGGTCTCTTCGGCGCGAAGTCGCTCGATGGCGGCAGAGAGGATATTGGCGACGCCCTGGAGAAAACTAATATCTTCTTGGCCGAATTCGCGCCGCCGGATGGAGAATGCGCCAAGGACGCCGAATGGTTTTCCGCTCGCTTGGATAGGGGTAGTCAGCGCGCACTGGATCCCCGTCAGCCGACACGCCTCGGAAGGCGTGAAGCGCGATTCCGTCTGGTAATTTGAGGACAGGACGGGGTGCCCGACCAAAATGGTATAGCCTGACTGCGAGAGTGTGCCCGAGGGGGTATCTGCATGGGCCGGCCCGAGCGGCCAGCCGACATTGGAGGCACCGCGAAACATCTGGAGTTCGGGGACCCATTTATTGACCGACGCGCAGTCCACCAAAAGCCCTGCGCGCACTACGTCCACCGCCGCTGCCATCAGCTCTTCAAGAGGGATACCTGTCAGCGCGAGATGCCCAAGTCGCGCCACGGCCTCTTGCTGGCGAGCGCTTTCTTGGAGTTCAGCGTTCACCTGCTCGAGCTCCTGTGTGCGTTCTGCGACGGATTGTTCGAGCCGCTCTTGGGTCAACTGCACCCGGCGCTCGAAGAGGCGCTCCGCAGTGATGTCGCTGAGAAATCCGACCATCCGCCCGGCACGCCCGACTCGATCGAGAAAGAAGTGCCCTTCGACTTTCAGAGCGATCTCACGCCGGTCTTTGCGTAGCAGGCGAAACTCACTCCGAATCGGATCACGGCTCGCGATGGCATGCTCCACTACGGTGTCGAAGGTAGAGCGGTCGTCCGGGTGGATGAGCGAACGCAGTTGGTTCAGTCCGCCGTTCAGCTCGTCCTGATCGTATCCCGTCACACGCTCGATAGCTCCAGCGTAGTTGATTTCTCCCGTGCCCGAATCCCAGTCGAAGAACATCTGCCCGCTCGCGCGGATGGCGGCGTCATAGCGATTGCTCCACTCGATCTGCTCCAGTTCCTTCTGCTTTCGCTCGCTGATGTCTCGGCAAATTGTGGAGAAAAACTCCACCTCGCCATCCTTACCGGAATGCGCGAGTAGCACTTGCAGCACGGGGATTTCCCGCCCGCTCCGGCTCAGCAGCGCCGTCTCCCCGCTCCACGAGCCCTGCGCACATGCCGTCGGCATCGCCTGCTCAGAAATAATCGCATAGGCCCACTGTGGCAGGATTTCTTCCATGGGGATGCGCTCCGTCGCCTCCTCCGTGCTCCAGCCCAGCATGTTGCGGCCTGCCTTGTTGACGTAAAGCGTGCGCCCCTCGCGGTCTGCCATCAGCACGAGGTCCGTCGTAGATTCTAAGATCTGGATAAAGCGCCCCTGGGTCTCCTCGCGAGGTCGCGGATGGATAGAGTTGGGCTGCGGTGCTTTATCGGGCATGGATTGTTTAGTCGGGCAACGGACGGCCCTTCGTCTCCGGTGCAAGCCAGATAAGTGCCATCCCGAGGATGTAGATCAGCGAGATGGTCGCCCCGGCAGGCGCGTAAGCCTTCTCCCCGCCGCCGAGAAACTTCATCAGCGAACCCATCTGCAACACGCCGATCCCCGCGAAGATGCGCCCAGCATTAAACGCAATCCCCTGCCCCGTCGCACGCACCCGCGTGGGGAAAAGCTCCGGCAGATAAAGCGGCAGCCAGCCATAAAACGACGCCGTGAAAAACCCGACGAGCCCCGTGACCGCGAGGAAGCTCCCATCGAAGTGCGAGAACCCGCGAAAGAGCCACTGGCAAGCGCCGAGCGATGTCAGGCACAGGAAAAAGTAAGTCACCCGTCGCCCGAGGATGCCCCCAAGTAGCGGAGCCAGCAGCGCGCCGAACGACGCCCCAAGCGCCGAGGCGAGCTGGATTTTCGCCTTCAAAAAATCATCCTTTTGCCCCGTGGCGCGCAGCATCTCGTTCGCCCAAAGCGGAATCCACTGCACGATCCCCCACGTCACCAGCAGCGCGATACTCGCGAAGGCAATCGCCAGCAAAGTCCGCCCGCGCAGCGCCGCCGAAAATATCTCCCGCACTGGCGAAATCTTCGCCAGCTTCGCGCTCGCCGTCCATTTCTCCGACTCCGGGATGAAGAGCCGGATGACAAACGTCAGCGCCGCCGGGGCCGCGCCGACGAGCATCACCCAGCGCCACGATTGGTCCGTGATCGGAAATTTCAACGCGATGAGGGCGACCACGACGTAGCCGAGATTCGCCGCCGCACCGATCGCCCCCGCCAGCAAAGGTCGGCGTTTCTCCGGCCAGCACTCCATCACCAACGCCACCCCGAGCGACCACTCGCCGCCCATGCCGAGCGCCGCAATCGTCCGCAGCGTCTTGAGATGCCAAGGCTCCACCGCGAAATAGCACAACCCCGTAAAGCCCGAGTAAATCAGGATACTCCACGTCATCGCCTTCACCCGCCCGATGCGATCCCCCAGCCACCCAAACACCACTCCGCCCGCCGCCGCCCCGAAAAGAAACAGCGCCGTGACCCAGCTCATCTGGTCCTTCACAAACTGCCCCAGCGCCTCGCTTCCCGCCAGCTCTC
This sequence comes from Chthoniobacteraceae bacterium, assembly GCA_947471505.1. Taxonomy (GTDB): domain Bacteria; phylum Verrucomicrobiota; class Verrucomicrobiia; order Chthoniobacterales; family Chthoniobacteraceae; genus SXWH01. The sequence goes on from CANIWM010000056.1 coordinate 29,720, forward strand.
CACTCGCGATGCCCATCTCATTCAGCGCTGGCCCGGCCACGAGCGGGAAAATGCCCATCTCCATTCCATCGAACATCCATCCGAGAAAAGCGGCGAGCAGTGTAAGTCCAGGGCGTTGGCGAGTCATCATCGCGGCAGAATTGCCACGCCGCCGCTGCGGAGTCCAGAGCACTTGTGAAATGACGAATGACGAATGACGAACTCGGCGGCGTGGGTCATTCGTCATTGGGCATTTTCATTTTCCCGCTTTGCCAGAGTGCGTGGGGATGATTCTCTCCCTGCATGAGCCGTTTCATTCAGTCCAAATCATGCGCATCGTAATCGCCGGAGGGAGCCGTGGGATCGGGCGTGCGTTGGCGGAGTTTTTCCGTGGGCGTGGGGACTCTGTGTGGGTGCTTGCTCGCCATGCGGAAGGCGCGGAGTCTTCGCGGTGCGATGTGGCGGATTGGGCGCAGGTCGAGTGCGCTGCCAGCGAGGTCGCGGCGGCTTGGGGCAGCGTGGATGCGGTGGTTTGCGCGGCGGCGATTCAGGGAGAAGTCGGCCCGACGATGTCTGCGGACCCGGCACGCTGGAGCGACACGGTGCGGGTGAATCTGGACGGGACGTTCTTCGTCCTGCGGGCGTTTTGGGAGCTGCTGCGAAAAGCGCCGCGACGGGGGAAAGTGATCTGTTTTTCCGGCGGCGGGGCGACGAAAGCGCGGGCGAATTTTTCCGCTTATGCGGCGGCGAAGACTGCGGTGGTGCGGCTCGTGGAGAATCTTGCAGCCGAGTGGACGGGCTTGCCCGTGGACATCAACGCCGTCGCGCCCGGCGCAATCACCACGGACATGACGCGCGAGACCGCTGCACGCGGGCCGGAGCTTGCAGGGCGCGAGGAATACGAAGCCGCGCTCCGGCAGCTAGAGCAAGGCGGGCAATCGTTGGAACGCGCGGGCGCCTTGGTGCAATGGCTGCTATCGGAAGCGTCGGACGGCATCACGGGCCGCTTGCTGAGCGCGCAATGGGACGACTGGGAAAACCTCCCCGCCCACCGCGCCGAGCTGACAGCCACGGATATCTTCCAGCTCCGGCGAATCCTCGCCAAAGAACGCGCACACCATTTTTAATGCAGCCCAAACTAGCCATCATCGGATGCGGCCTCATCGGTCGAAAACGCGCCGCCGCACTTGCGGGCGGACAACTCATCCTCGCTTGCGACCTCGACGAATCCCGCGCTCGCGGACTTGCCGCGATGGTGCCGGGCTGCTGCGTGACTTCCGATGCCAGCGACGTTTTTTCCAGCGAAGCCGAGGTCGTCATCATCTCCACGCTGAACCACGCCCTCGCCCCGCTCGCCCTCGCGGCGGTGCAGGCCGGCAAGCATGTGCTCGTGGAGAAACCAGCCGCGCGCACTTCAGCGGAACTCGAAATGGTCCAAGCGGCGGCGGCAAAGAGCGGCGTGCAAGTGCGCGTCGGCTACAACCACCGCTTTCACCCCGCGCTGCAAAAGGCCCGCGAACTGGTGGATGCAGGCGCTTGCGGCGAGCTGATGTTCATCCGGGGGCGCTATGGGCACGGCGGGCGCACGGGCTACGAGCGCGAGTGGCGGGCCGACTTGGAGCTTTCCGGCGGTGGCGAACTCATTGATCAAGGCGTGCATCTCATTGATTTGGCGGGCTGGTTCCTCGGCGACTTTGCGACAGTCGAGGGGCACGCCGCGACGTTCTTCTGGGACATGCCCGTGGACGACAACGCCTTCCTCTCCCTCCGCACCGCCAAGGGCCAAACTGCATGGCTCCACGCAAGCTGCACCGAGTGGAAAAACATGTTCTCTTTTGAAATCTACGGGCGCACCGGCAAGCTCCACATCGAAGGGCTCGGCGGCAGCTACGGCGTCGAGCGCATCACCTTTTACAAGATGCTCCCGCAGATGGGTCCGCCCGAGACGACCGTATGGGAGTTCCCGCGCGGCGACCGCTCGTGGGAGCTGGAAATGGCGGCATTCTTCGAGGACATCCACCTTTCCCGTGAGTCTGTGCCTGGCTTGAGTGAAGCCATCGCCACACTCCGTATCGTGGAGAAAATCTACGCGTAGACGTCATCGATCCGGGATCGAGTGTGGAGCTCTCGCTCGCCGATGAATACGGAGGCGACTTGAGACAAACAAAAACGCCCCGGAACCGTTTCCGGCTCCGGGGCGTATGAAGGTGGGTTGGGAGCGTCTCTCAGCTCTCAACTACCAACTCTCAACTAGTAACGGTAGTGCTCGGGCTTGTAGGGGCCTTCGACGGCGACGTCGAGATACTTGGCCTGCGCTTTCGTGAGCTTGGTGAGAACGACGCCGATTTTCTCCAGGTGGAGGCGGGCGACTTCTTCGTCGAGCTTCTTGGAGAGGCGATAGACTTCCGGCTTGTAGGTGTCTTTGTTCGCCCACAGGTCGAGTTGCGCGAGCGTCTGATTGCTGAAGCTGGCGCTCATGACGAACGACGGGTGACCAGTGGCGCATCCGAGGTTCACGAGACGTCCTTCGGCGAGCATGTAGATGCTGCGTCCGTTTGGCAGGATGTATTTGTCATACTGCGGCTTCACGTTCACGCGCTTCACACCTTTGAGGGTGTTGAGGCGCTCGACTTGGATTTCGTTGTCGAAGTGGCCGATGTTGCAGACGATCGCTTGGTCTTTCATTTTGACCATGTGCTCGAGTGTAAGCACGTCGCAGTTGCCGGTAGTGGTGACGTAGATGTCTGCCACGCCGAGTGTGCTTTCGACCGTGTTGACTTCAAAGCCTTCCATCGCGGCTTGGAGCGCGTTGATGGGATCGACTTCGGTGACGATGACGCGTGCGCCGAATCCTTTGAGGGAGTGCGCGGATCCTTTGCCCACGTCGCCGTAGCCGCAGACGACCGCGACTTTGCCAGCAATCATGACGTCGGTCGAACGCTTGAGGCCGTCTGCGAGCGACTCGCGGCAGCCGTAGAGGTTGTCGAACTTCGACTTCGTGACGGAGTCGTTGACGTTGATGGCGGGCACGAGGAGCTTTCCTGCTGCGTGCATCTGCACGAGACGGTGAACGCCGGTGGTCGTCTCTTCCGAGACACCCTTCCACGACTTCACGACCTTGTGCCAGAAACCGGGGCGCTCTTTGGCGACGCGCTTGAGCAGGTTTTTGATGACTTGCTCTTCGTGGCTGCCACTCTTGCTGTTGACCCAGTCGCTGCCGTTTTCGAGTTCAAATCCTTTGTGGATGAGGAGCGTGACATCGCCGCCGTCATCGACGACGAGTTCTGGTCCGAGTTCGCCGGGGAAAGTCACGGCTTCGAGCGTGCAGTCCCAGTATTCTTCCAGCGTCTCGCCCTTCCATGCGAAGACCGGAGTGCCTGCGGCGGCGATGGCCGATGCGGCGTGGTCTTGCGTGGAGAAAATGTTGCAGCTCGCCCAGCGCACATCTGCGCCGAGTTTTACCAACGTCTCGATGAGCACTGCCGTCTGGATGGTCATGTGCAACGAGCCGGTGATGCGAACGCCTTTGAGGGGTTTGGCCTTCGCGTATTGCGCGCCGATGCTCATGAGGCCGGGCATTTCATACTGCGCGATCTCGATCTCTTTCCGGCCCCAATCGGCCAGTGTGATGTCTTTCACCTTAAAGTCGGGCGCGTTTTTGACGGCGGCCTTTGCGGTGGGTTTTGCGGATTTAGCTGCGGGCTTTGCGCTGACAGCTTTGAGTTTTGCTTTTGCCATATGTATTTTTGGTGTGAGTAATTGAAACGAACGAGGCATCCAAATGGACGCATCTACGCATCATGATGCGATGATGGGTGTCTAAACCATTTTTTGTTCCCGTCAACCGATAATATTCAAATCGGCGTTGAGGAGCGCACTGGGATCGTTTTAAGGACCATGTGTTTTTGCTAAAGAACGCCCAGTTCACGGATTGCCATACCCATCACCATGCAGAACAAAATCGCTTTAAGCCGTAATGTCATCTACGCCGGAATCGGGTTTGTCGCCGGAGTTTGTCTCGCAGGCTCGGCCAGCGTCATTTTTTCCCCCGCTAAAACGACGGAGCCAAAATCGAGCGCGCAGACTTTTACTTCTTACACCGCACCGGCGAACGTGACGGAGAGCCTGGGCTTCTCAGTCACGGAGACAACGACGAGCGATAAAGAGGCGAAGTTCTTCGGCGCGCTGCGTGATACCAACGATATGCGCAGGACGACGGCGATGTATGAGGCGGTGAGTATGATGACGGCGGAGGAAATCCCCGGCCTCATCGCCAAGATTCGCAATATGTCGGGCGAGACGCGCGAGATGCTGATGCCTGTGGCGCTGGCTCGATGGGCGCAGTTCGACCCGAAGGCGGCGGGCGATTATCTCATCACGCTCCAAGATCGCAACGGGCGCGACAAGGCGATGCGCTACGTCGTCGCCGCGTGGGTGGAAAAGGACCCCGCTGGCGCGAAGCAGTGGATGCTGGCGTTGCCCGCTGGGTATCATCGGAACAACGCGATCCAGGGCTTCATCGGCTCTCTTGCGAAGCGTTCGCCGGAAGACGCGCTGGCTTTCATAAAGACCCTGCCGCCGGGGACTCGGGTGGATAATGCTTACGATACTGTCTTTTCCCAACTCGCGATGACGGATGGCTTAGGCGCTGCGAAAATGGCGCTCGATCTTCCAAAGAACGGCAACCGTGATGCGGCGGTCCGTGCGGCGATAGGGCGCTGGTCGCAGGCCAATCCTGTGGACGCGTTCGCTTTTGCCAAGGACTTGGAGCAGGCCAATCTCCGGCGCGATGCCATGCAAAATGTGCTCGGGACGTGGGCCAGCACGGACCCCGCTGGGGCTCGCTCTGCGGTGCTCGCGTTGCCGGAGGGAGACATGCGCAATGGCGGCATCCGCACGCTCATCGAGAACCTCGCAGGGCGTGACTTCGAAGGCGCGAAGGGGCTCCTCGCGGAACTGCCGCCAGGCGACCAACGCTCGCGCGCAGAGCGGACTCTCGTCGAAAGTCTTTCCTACACAAACCCGGACGCGGCGGGCGCATACCTCCTCACGCTCCCGGAGGGTGAGAACCGGCAAGGCATGGCGCGCACCGTCACGAGCATGATGGCGCGGCAAGACTTAAATGGAGCCATCGCGTGGGCTGAAAAGCTGGCCGGCGATGAACAGCGCAGTGCCTTCGGTGGCATCGCCCAAGTGTGGGGCCAGCAAGACCCGAAGGCCGCGCTGGACTACTACGCAAAGAAAGAGCTCATGTCTGAAGATGGCGTGATGCTCAGTAGCGTCCTGCGGAACTGGGCCTACAGCGACCCGCAAGAAGCCCTCGCTTGGACCCGCACGATGGCGGACGGCAAGATCAAGGACCGCGCAATTTCTAACGTCATCGGAGCAATGGCGGATACCGATCCGAAGAAAGCCGCTGGCATCATCGCCACGCTCCCTATTGATTCGCAGGACGATGCCGCCGGCAGCCTCGTCGCCCGCTGGGGCAACCGAGACCCCGCAGCTGCAGGCGATTGGACGGCCCACCTCCCCGAAAGCGAAGCCAAGACAAAAGCCTCGCGCAACATGATCGAAATCCTCGCCGGGCGCGATGTCGTGAGTGCCACGAAGTGGCTCGGCAAACTCTCCGCCGGAAACGCACGCGACGCCGCAGTGGGCGAGTTCGCCCGGCAAGTCACCGACAAAGACCCTGAGGGTGCCGCCGCTTGGGCTTCGACGATCAATGACAACGACCAGCGCGACAGCAGCCTCGACCGCATCATCCGCAACTGGAACCGCCGCGACCCAAATGGCGCGGTGAATTTCGTCGCAAGTTCACCCTCGGTCTCTCCTGCGTTGAAGGCGAAGTATCTGCCGAAGCAGTAGTTTCCTCGGAGTCGGAAATTGACCATGCGCAGCCTCCGCACTTATCCACTGCCCTGCACTGACTACTCACTATGAAGGACGACTCCACACCCAAGGCGCACAACCGCAAGCAGCCAGCACCAAATCGCCTCGTCCGCCCCATGCCGCAGGCACCGAGAATCGCACAGCCGCGCGCCGTCGTCCCGGCACCACAGAAATCTGGCAGCAGCGGATGGCTCTCGCTCCTTCTCGTTCTCGCCAGTGCTGGCGGTGCCGCGTGGTATCTCACTCACCAAAAAGCAGCACCACCCGCCGTCATCGCCGAAGCAACTCCGGCCCCTACGCCCGAGCCCGCCACGCCCACACCCGTCATCGCGAAGGCCACGCCCGAGCCCGTGAAGCCCAAAGAGGTCGTAGCCATCACGCCCACACCCGCGCCCGCTCCGACGCCTGCGCCTGCGCCCGCAGCCGTGGTGGTAAAGGCCACGCTCGACTGGAAAACACCGCTCCCCCTCGACGCCATCGCCGCTCGCGCCAGCGCCGTCACCGAGCGCGCATCCCGCCTCATCCACGCAGCCGCAGAGGACAATAAATGGGCGGACTACAACGCCCTCCTCGCCGCCTCCCTATCCGCCGAACTCGCCCGCAGCCCCGACTTCTCCAGCATCCAACGCTACGATCGCTATTTTGAAAACCCCGTCTTCCTCCGCGCCCTCCTCCAGCGCGAACTCCTCAGTAAAATAGACTCCAGCCTCCAGCAGCGCATCGCCGCCGAGCCCAAAGTGCAGGACTTCATCCTCCGGCTTTGCAACTCCACCGAGACGATCGAAGCCCTCCTCGTCGCCCTCACCCCTCAGAACAAACTCTCCCAAGTCCTCGGCACCATGTCCTCCCTCGCCGCCGAAGACCCCGACGTTTTTGGCAAATATCGCGACCTCGCCGTAGCCTGCTCCATCGTCATGGCGCAGCCCATGTCATTCACCTGGAACGAAGCTCAATACAGCGCCAGCGCTGGCGAGCGCTACCGTTGGTTCAAATCGAAAGACATGGCCAACGACCTCGCCATCCACCTCAACAAGCTCAACGCATGGCAGCTCGCTTGGGTCGTCAGCGTCCCCGTCTCCACCGAGGAAATGGAATGGGCCATCGCCAACATGCGCCGCAAATACAAACAGGGCGACTGGGGCCGCGCCTACGGAGCCGTCGAATACGACATGCAGTATGCCGTCACCCACATCCGCAAAAAGCCCTACACCAGCTACCTCTTCTCCGAGATTCTGGAAAAAGGCGGCATCTGCGGCGACCGCTCCTATTTCAGCGCCAACACCGCCCGCGCCAACGGCATCCCCGCCATCACCATCTCCGGCGACGGCCCGCGCGGCCCTCACGCATGGATCGCGTGGCTCGCCGACGAAGACCGCTGGGAGACAAGCGGTCGCTTCAGCGGCTACCCCGCAGGCCGCGTCCACGATCCCCGCAACGGCCAATCCCTCTCCGAGCAAGTGTTCGACAGGCTCAGCGGCTCCGGTGCCCCCAAAGGCTCCAGCCTCTTAAAGAGCCAGCGCCTCCTCTGGCTCGCCGACCTTCAGCCCGCAGCCGCCCAAGCCCTCACCCTCGAATACGCCCTCCGCACCACCCCGCACGAGCCATCCATTTGGCTGCGCAAACTCGTCGCCTGGAGCCAGCGCACGCCTGCCCCGGCGCCAGCCGACTGGAAGGTTTTCCTCGACGCATTCCGCCGCAACTTCCCCGGCGACACCGACCTCCTCGCCCAAGTCCGCACCGCCGAAGACCGCTTCCTCCTTGCGAAAATGGACGCCACTTCCGTGAAGAAAGAACTCACCGGCGACATCCGCGACCTCGGCAAACTCAAAGGGCTCACCTCCCTCGAAGAAATCCGCGCTGCCTACAAACGCCCCGCCGACCTCCTCGCCCAAGCCAAAGACCTCCCCGGCATCCGCAAACTCTACCGCGACGCCCTCGACGACTACGGGCGCGAACCCGCGAAATTCAAAGGCATCGGCGCGGACTACTGGGCCTACGTCCAAGCCGACCCCGCCGCAAAACAGCAAGCCTGCCGCGACATTGAAGCCGCCTTCGAGCGCCACGTCCAAACCCGAGGCGGCGACTACTTCGACGTACAGAGCCAAAACACCGCCGCCGAGTTCGTCGCCCAATGCTGGCGGCAAGCCGGGGAAGAAAAGCGCGCCGAAAAGTTCGAGAAAGAGATCGCCAAACGCGCTGCCACCGCCACCAAAGCCACGCGCGTCAAGACCCCGTAGCCGCTTTACAGCAGCCCGCGCCGCCGCCACTCCCCCACGTTCCCTGCCGCCGAACGCTGGATCATGTCCGTCGCGAACTTCAGCAAGCAGACCTCCCAGCCTTCGTCCACGCCGTGAATCACCGTGCAGAGCGGGTCTTCTTCGCGGTCCACTTTCTCCCGCAAGTCACGGATCACGTCTTCCATCGGCATCCGCACCACGCGCTCCTTCACGTCCACCTTTTTGAACTGAAAGCCGTATTTCAGCACCGCCAGCTCCGCCGCGTGCTCGCGCATCCAGCCGATGAACTCGCTCGCTTTATCCCCGAAGCCCTCGTCGAGCATCTGGTGGTAGTGCGACGGCGTGATGATGCTAGGACGCTCGGCCAGCAGGCGACCATCGCGGATACGGATTTGGTTCACAGAGTCCATCAGCTCCGTCACGAGAAAGAACCGGAAGACGGTCGTGCCGAAGGTCTGGATTAAGTTCTGCGGCGCGACGATGACCTGTGTGTTCTCAATCGCGTATTGGATGCTGTCTTCGTTCATATCATGCGACGTGTTGGTCTGCGACGGGCTTGCTGCCTAGCTCGGCGATCACTTTCTCTACGAGGTTCGCTGCGGTGAGGCCGTGCTTCTTTCGCAGAATGTCGGGCGCTCCGTGTTCGACGAATTGGTCCGGCCAGCCGATGCGAATCACTGGGGTGGTGATGCGCTGCTCGGATAAATGCTCCATGACTGCGCAGCCGAAGCCGTTGTGCAAAACGTGGTCTTCCATCGTGCAGACCACGTCCACACTGCGGGCGAAGAATTCGATGGTCGCGGTGTCGAGCGGCTTGATCCAGCGCGGGTTCACGACGGCGGTAGAGATGCCTTTCGACTCCAGCGTTGCCGCTGCTTCCTCCGCGAGTTGGCACATTCCGCCGAGGCCGAAGATGACCGCGCGGACGGGCTGTGTGCTGCCGTGTTTGATGACTTCTGCTTTGCCGATTTCCAGCAGCTTGGGCTGCGCTTTGGGCACGACGCCCGTGCCGCTGCCGCGTGGGTAGCGCATCGCGATGGGGCCGCTGTTGTGGTGCGCCATCGTCCAGAGCATGTCCACGAATTCGTCTTCGTCCTTCGGCTGCATGTGGACGAGGTTTGGGACGTGGCGGAGGTAGCCGATGTCGAAGAGGCCGTGGTGCGTCGGGCCGTCGTCGCCGCTGAGTCCGCCGCGATCCATACACAGTCGCACGGGCAGATTTTGCAGCGCGATGTCGTGGAGGATCATATCGTAGGCGCGCTGCATGAAGGTGGAGTAGATGGCGAGGAACGGCGCAAAGCCTTCGCACGCCAGCCCTGCTGCAAACAAGGCGGCGTGCTCTTCCGCGATGCCGACATCGAAGTAGCGCGTCGGGTGTGCCTTGGCGAAACTGATGAGCCCCGTGCCGCTCGGCATCGCTCCGGTGATGCCGACGATCTTGTTGTTCGTCTCCGCAAACTTCGAGAGCGTGGTGCCCAGCAGTTCGCTGAAAGTAGGGGAGGGGGCTGCTTTGGTCGCGCCCGTTTTTGGCTCAAAACGGCCCAGCCCGTGAAACTTCAGCGGCTGCTCCAGCGCAGGCGCGTAGCCTTTTCCTTTGGTGGTGAGGATGTGCAGAATGACCGGCTCATCCTGCGTCTTGAGGAACTCCAGCGTGCGGATGAGGAGCTGCACATCGTGCCCATCAATCGGCCCGTAGTAGCGCACGCCCATGTCGTCGAAGAGGACGCTCGGTGCGATGAGTCCCTTCACGCCGGTCTCGACGCGGTGGGCGAGATTTTTCACGCGAGGGCCGAGCAATTTCTCCACGAGTCGCGCCGCGCGCTCATGCAGGCCGGAGTAGGTGGGGCTGGTGGAGATTTTGCTAAAGTAGCGCGCGATGGCTCCGACGTTGCGGTCGATGCTCCACTCGTTGTCGTTGAGGATCACGATGAGTTTTTTCGTATGCTCGGCGATGTTGTTCAGCGCCTCATACGTGACTCCGCAGGTAAAAGCCGCATCCCCCGCGACGCACACCACGCTTTCATCCGAGCCGCGCATATCGCGCGCCGTCGCCATGCCGAGCGCGGCGGAGAGCGCCGTGCCCGCGTGCCCAGCGCCGTAGCAATCATGCGGGCTCTCGGTGCGCAGCATGAAGCCGTTCAAGCCCCCGAATTGCCGCATCGTGCCAAAGCGTTCGCGCCGTCCGGTGAAGATTTTGTGCACGTACGCTTGGTGCGAAACGTCGAAGACAAACTTGTCCTTCGGCGTGGTGAAGACGCGGTGCAGCGCAATCGTCAGCTCCACCACGCCGAGGTTTGGCCCGAGGTGTCCACCGACGGAAGTCGGGTTATCTTCCGAGAGCACGCGGATGAGTTCCGCGCGCACCTCTTCGGCTAAACGCGGCAGTTCCTTTTCAGGCAGAGCCTTGACGTCGTCGGGTGAATTAATGGTTGGCAGTATAGCTGGCATCGATAGGTAAAAAAAGTCTGAGCGCGACCACGCGCAGTGAAGTTAGAAGAGGTTCGCGTCCTTAGCAGACGCGCGAGCCACTGGCATCTCCGCTTTCGCCCCGGTCGGGTCGAAGGGCTTTGTCTCAAGCTGCCTTGCCGCATTCCTCTGGATGATCTCTAGCCGTTGCTGCGCCTTGGCGAGCTGCCCTTGGCACACCTTCACCAGTCCGGTGCCTTCCTCATACGCCGTCAGCAGACCCTCCAGCGGCATCTGGTCGGATTCCATCTCGCGAACGAGCGCCTTAAGACGCTGCATCGCCGTTTCAAAAGTGTGCTCCTTTGTAGGTTCGGGCATGTCGGCACACGCTGTAGCGGCACTTCGCGAATGCCGCAACTCAGAACACCGCGCCCATGACGGAAAAGGGTGACGTTGAAAGTGGGTGATGATCCAGTGAGCACGCTTGCGTCGTAGCGCACGCGGCCCTCCGCGTGCTTTCCTTCTCGCGAAGCGCATTCTTCTTTCGTCGCACAGACTGAAGGTTTGCCGCTTCGCGGATTGGGGTCACTCACGCGGAGGGCCGCGTGAACTACGACTCCGCTCAGAATGCTTTTCGCCGTCCGATCCCCTACTTTTTATCACGTCCGACGGAAAACCATTGTCCCCGCCGCAGCGACCGGGCATTGCGGGGGGATATGTCTGTTACTGTTGAGCCCATCGAGAAGGGCGGCTCGGGCCGCAAGTTTTGGCGCGTGAAAGTCGGCGAACGCACGCTGATCCTCGTGCATTACAGCGAGGAGCGCCCGGAAAATAGCCACTTCGTCGAGATCGGTTCGTTCCTCGCCCGCGTCGGCATCCGCGTCCCCGATGTTTTTTTCCACACCCCAGCGGACGGCATCATCCTCATGGAAGACGCCGGCAGCACCGACCTGTGGGAGTATCGCGATGCGCCGTGGCCCGCGCGTCGCGCCCTGTACCAGCGGACGCTCGAGCAGGCCCTCGCCCTCCACACCCGCGCCCACCTCGCCGCCGAGCCGCCCGAATTCCAGAAGCCCTTCGACGCCGACCTCTACCGCTGGGAGCAAGACTACTTCATCGAGCACTGCCTCCAGCGGCACTTCGGCCTCACGGCAGAACAAGTCGCCCACCACGTCAATCGCCCGCGCCTTTTAGAAATCGCCGAGCACCTCGCCGCCCAGCCGCGCTGCCTCATCCACCGCGACTTCCAAAGCCAGAACATCATCATCCGCGACGGCGAAGCCTGCCTGATTGACTTCCAAGGGCTCCGCCTCGGCCTCGCCCAATACGACCTCGCCTCCCTCCTCCTCGACCCCTACGTCGCCTTCACCGTGGCCGAGCGCGACACGCTCCTGCGCCACTACCTCAGCGGCCTCCACGGCCCCGGCACTCACGACGAAACCCACTTCCGCCACCTCTACGACCTCTGCGCCATGCAGCGCCTCATGCAAGCCCTCGGAGCCTACGGTAAACTAGGCCACGCCGACGGGCGCACGCACTTCCTCCAGCACATCCCCATCGCCCTCCCGCGTCTCTGCGAAGTCCTCAGCCGCATCGCCGGGCTGGAAAACCTGCATTCCCTCCTGCTCACTCTGGAAAAATAGCCCCTCACCTCTGTCGGAAACGCAAAGTACCGGGTCTGGAGCGCGTTTTACCAGCTCCGCCGAGTGCTGTACCCGGTCCAGAGCACCGAGTTCCACTCCCGCCAAACGCCGTACCGGGTCCGCCAGTCGGCGTACCACTCCCAGAGGACAAAGTACCGCCTCCGCCACCAGAAGTACCGCTCCCGCCAGCCAAAGTACCGCCCCCAAAACCCGCAGTACCGCCTCCACAGCGCGAAGTACCTGGTAATTCGCAAACTAGGAGCGGTACTTTGCCCAACGGGAGCGGTACTTTGCGCTCTGGAGGCAGTCCGCCCGGCACCTCCCCCGGTCAACCGCGCACCAGACCCAGTCAGCCGCGCGCCTCCAGCAGTCAACCGCCCATCGCCCCCAGTCACCCGCGCGCCAGCCCCAGTAAAACACGCACCTCCGGCGGTAAAACGACCTCCGGGAGCAGTGGGGCCGCCTCCGCACCCGGTACCGCAGGCATCGGGCGCAGAAAGGTAGAGTGCGAAGAGTTCAGCAAAAAGAAAGCGGGTCATGGTAAGGAAGGGAGCGATCAAGCAACCCAAACCTAAAAAACAACCATGACCCATAAAAAGAATAAGAAGACCGTGAGTGAACTCAAAGCAATAATTGGCCAGGACGA
>CANIWM010000057.1 GCA_947471505.1 Chthoniobacteraceae bacterium
CACCATCGCGCAACTCACGCGGCGTCCACACTCGCCCCGCTTCATCGACCTTCAGCACTCGCTCATTTTTCGGTTCCATAGATTGCGTAATGTATGACCTACGCAATTTACGACCACCGAACTCACACGGCGCTATGCGTGACGCTTACTCGCCAAAAGCGCATGGAGTAGCGGCTCTCTGGCGGCGGCTTTAGCTCGGTGTGTGGTGCTTTGTAGGGATCGTCCATCGTGTGTGGTGTTCGCGGAGCCTTTTCCCCTGCGCTTCCGGAGAAATAGTTTAGCGAGCTCTTGCAGGGAGGGTTTGCTTGAGCTGCTGGCCGAGCATGTCGGTGAATAGTTCCGCGCCTTGGGCGTTGAGGTGGGCGTAGTCTTTGAAGTTCACGGGGGGAAAGACAGCGCTGTGGGGCATGAGGAGGGTGACGCCGTAGTGCTCTGCGTTGGCTTTGAGGAATCGCTGATAGTCGTCCTCAAAGTGGAAGGGTGCGCGGGTTTCGTTGATGACTTCCAAGACGGGCATGGAAACCCAATAGACGGGGATGTCGCGCGCGCGGGCTTCGCCGAGGAATTTCTGCGAGAAGTGAAGGTTGAATGGGTTGGTCGTGAAGCTCTTGCGATACATGGGATGCACGCGGGAGAGGGGGAAGGCGGTTTCTTTTCCCTGAGCGGTGGGGTTTTTCCCGACGGCGACGGCGCGCTCGGCATCGGCTGCGGTGCTACGGCCTTTGAGGACCTCGGCGAGTTGCTCGCGGTGGCGGAGGGAGTGGGAGAGTTTGCACAGGACGCCGTAGAGGACTTCAAAGGGCTCGATGCCGCTGGCGGCGATTTCGCCAATCTCCGGCCAGGTGGCGAATGCGCCGACGAGGAGCGCGACGCGCCGCGTGCCGAAGGTGTGCGGGGAGGGTGCGTAGAGGATGGCCCGTGGCGCGACTCCGGCGGCGAGTTGGCGCTGGAGGAGGAAGTAGGGGAGCTCGGGGCCGGATGCGGAGACGGCGACGTTGGCGACGCTTGTCTCCGGCGAGAGGCTGGCTGCGAGCTGCTCGGCGCGGATGCCGCCTTCCGCGACGGAGTCTCCCATGACTTGCCAATCCGCCGATTTCTCCGGGACGTGGATGCTGCCGAGGGCGGTGATGAGGGTGTTCTGCGGCAGGAAGGCGAGCGCCGTCTCGATGGCCAACACGGCGAGCGCAAAGAGCAGTAGGCCCGCGAGTGGATTGCTCCGCTTAAAACTGAAAATAGATGAAGGACTGGGCATCGAAGACTCCGAAGATGATGATGTAGTAAAAGCAGACGAGGTAGAAAAGCGCCTGCACGACGACGGGCGATTTGCGCACGACCATGAGGTCGCCCGCGCGATATTGGAAGAGCTGAACGAGCAGGAGCGGCCAACAGTAGAAGAGTAGTTTCGCCACGCCGCGCAGGAGGTCAGCGTCGGGACGGACGTGGAGGAATGCTTTCGTCATGGCCCAAAGCTGGTGCGTATCGGTCGCGCGGAAAATCAGCCAGCCATACAGAGTGAAAAAGAACATGATGGCGATGCTGGGCCATTTCCAAAAGGGCTTGGGGAAGAGCCGCGTGGCGAGTCGGTGGAGGCAGAGGAGGGTGCCGTGATAGAAGCCCCAGATGACGAAGGTCCACGAGGCCCCGTGCCAGAGCCCACCTAGGACCATGGTGAGCAGGAGGTTCAGGTAAGTCCGCGCTTCGCCGTGACGGTTGCCACCCAGGGAAAAATAAAGGTAGTCGCGCAGCCAAGTAGAGAGACTGATGTGCCAGCGCCGCCAGAAGTCCTGCGGGTTTTTGGCGAAGTAGGGGAGGTTGAAATTGAGCATCAACTCAAAGCCCATGAGCCGCGCCGCGCCGCGCGCGATGTCGGTATAGCCGGAGAAGTCGCCGTAGATTTGCAGCGCGAAGCTGAGTGCGCCGATGAAGGCTTCGGCGGGGCTGTAGGTGCTGCTGTGGAATATCTTGTCCACGGTCAGCCCGAGATTGTCGGCGACGACCATCTTTTTGAAGAGCCCCCAAAGGATGAGATGGCAGCCCTCCGCGATGTTGTCGCAGGTGACGCGGCGTGGCCGCTCGACTTGGTCAATGAGCGAGCGTGCGCGCTGGATGGGACCGGCGACCATGTGGGGGAAAAATGCGACGCTGAGAGCGAAGTCGCTGAAGCTCGGAGTGGGCTCGACTTCTCTCCGGTAAATATCGAGCGCGTAGCTCATGGACTGGAAGGTGTAGAAGGAAATGCCGACGGGGAGGACGATGTTCAGCGTGGCGATGTGCGCCTCGATGCCCGCTGAGTGGAGGAGGCTTTGAAGGCTGCTGGCGAAGAAATTGAAGTATTTGAAAAAGCCGAGAAACCCGAGGTTGAAGATGACACTCCACACGACGATCCCTTTCCGCCGTCGGGCATCGGTACAGCGGTGGAGCCACGCGCCGACGTAGAAGTCCACGGCGGTGGAGATGAAGATGAGGGAAAGGAAACGCCAGTCCCAGCAGGCGTAGAAAAAGTAGCTGGCGACCAAGAGCATCGCGTTCTGCTTCTTGTGGGAGAGGAAGTGATAGACGCCGAGGATGAGGGCAAAAAAGACGGCAAATTGTAGCGTGTTGAAGAGCATCTATCGGGGCGCTTCAGAGTTGCCAGCTCGCTGCTGCAAAGTAGAACCAGAGCCTACATTCACTAAAATGCGGATGGATAACGAATTCAGGATTTTTGAGCTGAGTAGAACGGTCATCCAGATACCGTCGGAGCGAATAGCATGTGGCACAAATATGTAAAGTGGTGAACCAATGGATTGCGCGACTACCGCGCGACGAGTGTTACGAGCCGCCGTTTGAGATGTGAAAGTCTTCTTCTTACATAAAGTTTCAGCAGGATGATCGGCCGCAATAGTCTCATGATTCTTTCATCAATCCATCGGTTGTTTTTAATCTCGACTAAGCGATCCACGAGGTAGTCAAATTCGTCCTCGAGTTGAAACCACTCCTCCCAGTTTTTACGTGCCAACCCCCCCATCTCTCGCCAGCGATCTTCGTATCTCGCGAGAATATCCGGCAGTTGATGTATCTGATTTTCTTTTACTCGGATCGAAAAACTTTCCCAGTCGGGCCCGACCGGTCGAATCCACTGGTCTGAAATGATGACCGGAACCAGCCCCATCTGCATGATCTCGAAGAGACGGATGCTGGATGTTCCTTGCCCCCGGGGGCAAAGCACGAAGCGGGACTTCATACAGGTATCAAGATACCTGTTTGTAAAATCCTCTCGATCCGGCTGGCAGGGCTTGAAATAATTAAAATCGGATGTGTTTTCGATTAACACGTCGGAGCGCCGGAAATCATGCCGGAACAATTGCCCTCGCATCTTGTGACTTTCCCGGCCCAAAAATGAAAAGAACAGCTCTCCCGTTCTGGGCTTGGCAGACATCCGCTCCACCGGATTTCCGCAGCGACTATGGCAATACGAATAGGTGCCTGGGCGAAAGCGGCCAAGATTTAACCAGGAATCGGGCATCGAAGTATAAATGCCCGGCACAAACCGAAGGGGGTAATCTGCCTCGAAGATCGTAAAGGTTTTGTTGGGGTATTGCCGCAGCAAAGGATGGATGCGCAAAGCTCGAAAATCGTCGTCGTCCCTGGAGTCAGTTATCAGAATGAAGTCGGCTTTCTCCGGGTCATCGATCAGGCGGTGTCTTTTGTTTCGGCTGATTTTCTCTAGTTTGAGGAGATGCTGATAGAACCCTGTCCAAGCCTTGGGGCCTGTTTCGGCTGGAGTTAAGAAAATGTCCATTTCCTATTAGGCTGGCTTAGAATCGATATGGCATCAATTCGATAAACATATTGCCAACCCGCCTCCGCTTTTTCATCGTTGAAACAAAATATTGCACTATCGAGATGTGGTAAATGAATCCGCTATCTCGGGCGCCTCGCGTGGACCACTATAAATGAATAAATGGCCTGTATCCAAGAGGCGCGAGAAATCGGAAAACCTGCCAATGGCATGATAGTAATTTTTTCGATTGGTCATCAGGAATTGTTTGCGAGAGGAGAGGTGCCGTTGTCGATGGTGATTGGGCGGTCCGCAAGTATGACGGTGGTCGCCGCGAAATGACTCATGCCGGGGATGGAAAGGAGCATGGCATCTAGTTGAAGGAGAAGTGGAATGA
The DNA here is from genome assembly GCA_947471505.1 of Chthoniobacteraceae bacterium. Classification (GTDB taxonomy): domain Bacteria; phylum Verrucomicrobiota; class Verrucomicrobiia; order Chthoniobacterales; family Chthoniobacteraceae; genus SXWH01. The sequence goes on from CANIWM010000057.1 coordinate 4,158, forward strand.
GGAAGCGCGGAAAGACGCGGTCGAGGCGCCCGAAGAGGCGGAAGTGTTTGCGTGAGCGGATGGTGAAGTATTCGCCGATGATTTTGAGATCAGCGTGGGTAAGCTGCCGCTCGTTGGGGCTGATGTCTTTTTCCACGGGTATGCGGTCACGAAGCCAGCGGAGGGTCGCAGAATAGGCGACGGGCTCGATGATGATGACACGTCCGCCGGGCTTGACGTGTTTGCGGATATTCTCAAGGCAGGGGCGCAGGTCGACGTGGTGGAGGACGAGTTGCACGAGGACGAGGTCGAATGTCTGTTCTTCGATGGATACGTTGGATCCGTCGGCTACGAAAAATTTGGCTTTGCCTTCGACTCCATCAATGCGGGCGCGCTCTTGGGCGAGTTGAATGTATTCGGGGGAAACGTCGAAGCCTGTGGTCTGGTAGCCAATCAAGGCGAGTTGGACACAGACTTCGCCGTCGCCGCAGCCAAAATCGAGGACGGTGGCCGGCTTAAGCTGGTGTATGAGGCTGAAGGTGTATTCCTTTCTGACAGCGCGATGGCTTTTGCAGTCGCGATAGCGTGCGATCTTTTCCGGTGAATTCTTTTCGATCGGGCTGGCGGCTGCTGCATGGCGGGCCTGATAGTCGAGTTCGGCGGAAATGTCTTTTGCGGGCTGCTGTGATGACATTGGTGTGATTAGTTAGTGGCGAGCGATTGCTCGCATTGTGAGACGAAATATCGTGCAAAGGCGGGGGGGGACCATTTTCTTTCGTATGCATCGGCTCTTGCGCGAGCATCCTGCGGAGCGGGGTGTGTGGTGGCGTAGATTTCTTCGAGCACGGAAGTGATGGCCGGCCAGTCCACATCTGCTTCCAACTCGTAGCCCATGTCGCCGATTTCTCGGACTTCAAAAGGCTCGAAAGGCTCATGCCATCGAATCGCGAGTGTGTCGGTGGCCATCATGCCCCCGATGAGCAGTGTATCGCAGAGGCGATAGGGGATGCTTCGGCGAAAACCGGAAATGTTGACCACCGCCGAGGAACTGGCGATGTGCTGTGAGTATTCGGTTTCTGAAAGTGGGGGCGCGTAGAGCGCAGGGTCCTTGGTGCGCCAAAGCCGGGCGTCTATGTCAGGCTTTTTCATGTCCCGCAGTATTTTTACGATTTTGGAGCGTTTTTGATTCGGGTGGTGGATTCGCCCTGGATAGCGCGCGAGAAGCGTGGGTTCGCTGAAGTAGTTATATTGGGCAGGCAGGGGGGTGTGCGCTGTCCTTGGGGCAGGGTAGTCTATCGTTCCAAAGGAGGCGAAGATGCTGCACGTCTTGGGGGTCTGCGCCAATGCTTCCCACTGGCGCAGGACTCGAAGGTTTCTGCGGAGGTTTAAGCTATGACCGAGTGGACGTCCGAGCATTCCGGGGCGGATTTTGTTTTGAAAAGTAAAGACATCCGGGTGGTAGGGAGCGCGGATGTGTTTGTTGATGGGAAATCCGGCGGGGTCAAAAGTTTTTGGGCACTGATATTTGAAGTAGAGGTCCACCGATTCGAGCAACGCAGTCGCAAACACGAAGGGGGAATCCGTGATGTCCACGGCAAAATTCATGGCCGCTCCTTTGTATTCAAAACGACCTGTGATGCAGATCGCATCCACGGGCGAACAGAAATCCACGAATGCAGGCGAGAGGCGGTGTGCGATGCGCATGACCTTGGGATGGTAGCGCAGGAGGCGATCCCACCAGTGTCCGCTGTATTCGATCTCGATGGTGCCGGATTCCTTCAGCAATTCCAACCCGGTAATCAGCCAGTCGTAATAGGCAAGCGTCCTCGGCGGGAGGCTGTAGATGGTGATTTTCGGGACGCTGGACGGCATATTTCTTAGGAGCAAGCGTCAGTTAATCGGACAGGTCGGCAAGCCAAGAGCGAACCAGCGGCAATTCTTGTGAGGGGAAAATCCCGTTGGCAACTAGGCATTCGTAGCACGCCAGAAGATTGGTACCAACTGCCTCCGGGTTTTTATCCAAATCCAATTGATTGAGCAGGGTGGCGATTTTGTCGTTCTGTAAATATCCTGAGACTTCGTCCTCAAAATCGCGCATCAGGTCATGCACATTTCGCTCTTGGAATACCTCGGCGTTGTGAAATGCGACGTTGGAGCCAAAGGCCCAGAGGCAGCGCTGTGCGATGAAGCTCCGCCAGATGTCCGTCATCCGAAATGAGCAAAAGCTTGGGAGATAAAGCAAGGGAAAAACGGAACTGTACCACCACGTGCTCTGGCTGTTGAACGGGCACCATTGCCCGGCAGAAAGAATCACGCTGCCCGAATTTTGAAATGTGATGTTGGAATCAAGGATCAATCTCCAGATCGCATCCACATCCGGCGAGCCGTTGGCGAGGCCTTGTTGGATGGGGGAGACAACCGTGCGCACGGAGCCGACCGGTTCTAATTGCGGAGTGGTCCGTGTGTGGGACAAGGGAAGCCCGCGAGGCCAGATGAGTTCGGATGAAAAGAGGTTGTAAACGTTCATCCACCCGGAGCCTGCGAGCTGCCGGACTTCGACTTGTGGCTTGCGCCAAGACCATGAATCTAATGGAGCATTGTCGTCGTCGGTTTCGTAGAGCATCCCGGCCTTACGGGTGTTTGCGATGAGGTATCCCAGATTTTTGCGGCTGTAGTGGCCTGTGGGAAGCTGGGCTGCGAGGCGATACGGGAGTTTTAGTTGCGCTTCGTAGGAGAAAAACTCCGAGTCGGGCAATGGATAGTCTTGCGGGCCTTTTTTGTCCCCGATCACCAGCAAGGGGCAGCTTGCTTCCCGCAGTTTTTCAACCAGTCGCAGCATGGAGGGGGTGGGCTGCTGGATAGTGGTGATAACGGCAAAACGGTGAGTTGAGGACTCGGGCATTACGGAAAGTGGCAGTTAAAGGAGCAATAAGATTTTTTGGATGGACCGAATGCTCAAACTCACTATCGCTCGCGTTCTGTGGAGTCGAGCACGGAGTTTTTTTCGGCAGATTTCCCCCCGATATTTTTGTGCATGGCCCATTTTTGAGAGGTGCGGCCGGTGATGTAATCAAAGAACGCTAAGACGACCATCGTGTTCAGGAATAGAAAACCAGCGGGCCAACTGAAGATTTTCGCATGGATTCTGGTGATGAGTCCCGCCACGGCGAGCAGGTAGCAAAGTGCCTGCAAACAAAGGGCGGCGCTATAGAATGGCGACGGACAGAGTGCGATGGAAGTCGCAGCGGTGCCGAGGAGCATGAGTGGCGCGATGATGCGCAGGTATTTATGGGCGATGATTCGCCACCAGAGGCGATGCCCCGTCGGGAGGAGCCACGTTGGGTAGCGGAAGAGCATCTGGAAGTTGCCAGCAAGTGTGCGGCGTTTTCGCCTGCCTTCAAATTCGGGGTCCTGAGGTTGCTCGTCATAGGCGAGCGCCGCTCTGTCGTGCAGAATGCGATACCCGTCGGCAGCGATGCGGAGGGGAATCACGACGTCGTCGAGGAGGGTATCCTCCGGCACGGGGGAGAACAGGCTGCGGCGAATCGCGTAGCACGCGCCCGTGCAGCCGATGCAGGAATCGTGGGCGGATTCATCGGCTCGAAGCCGCCTTTCGTGCTCCCAATACGAGCGGATGCCGCCACCGATTGTGGAAGCGCCCGGTGCGATTTCCAATTCGCCGCTGACTGCACCCACCCTCGGGTCGGAAAATGCAGCGGCGAGCCGCCGGACAGTGTCGCTGGCGAAGGTCTGCCGTGCGTCGCCGAAAATGCAAATCTCACCCGTGCTGGCGGCGATTCCGGCATTGAGCGCGGCTGGTTTTCCTTTGCGCTCGGCAAGATGCAGGCGACGGACTTGAGGATTTTTCAGGGAATCGAGCACTGCCTGCGTGTCGTCCGTGGAGCCATCATCCATGATCACGATTTGGAGTTTTTCCGGCGGATAGTCTGAACTGAGCAGATTAGCGATGCGCCTGGGAAGCCGTGCTGCTTCGTTGTGCGCCACGATGATGACGGTGACGGACGGCAGAGGGGCACCATCGTGCCGCACCGGCGGATGGGAAAGGACGCGGGCAAAGCATCGGCAAACCCACGGATAGAGTACGTAGGTGATGGCGAGGCAGAGGGCGCTTGTCCAAAAGATTACATGAGGCCAGACGGTGAACATGCGCGCCGTTACATATTATTGATGCAATAAACCCACATCATTTCCACGAGCTTTTGCAGCACTATGACGATGCCTATGTCCAGCCAGCCTATGCCTTGGCTGAATTTCTTTTTTAGTTCATGGATGACTCCCTCACCCTGTTCGTCTGGCGGCAGGGGCGGATTCTCCGTCCGCATGAATGCGAGTCGAGGAAGCGCGGCAGTGGTTAAAGGAACAGCGTGCTCCAAGGATGGGCCTGGCGTGGCAAGAACGGGCACCGTGGAGGGCCGTCTCCAAGTCCCAATTTTGTTCTTGGTGTCGGCCTCTTCCGGCTCCGTCTGATCGAGCAATACGAGGCGGTGCATCACCGAGATCGCCGCAGTGAAAAGGTAAAAACTCACACGATGGGCAAAATCCACCATCCAGCCCGAAACCGCGTAGCTGAGCACGAGCACAAATAATATTCTCCGCGCTCGCTCCTGCTCGACATTTTGCGTCTTCATGAAAATCAACGTGCGAAAATTTGACCATAGGATCATTAGAAACAGAAACATTCCGACCTTTCCCAGCTCCGATCCGATGCAGTTATAGACAGAATGCGGCGCTTTGCTCAGTTTAAACTCGGCGAGCTGCCGTTTCATAAATTGACCATGCCCGACACCAGCGATGCTGTTTTGGTAGTAGTGGTAGCCGTGTGTGAATGAAGCCACGCGTCCTTGAATAGCCTCATCGGTCTTTGAACGATTGAGTTCAGTCATTCGCGGCAACGAATAGAGAATTGACGACCCGGCTAGAATGATAGCCCCAGCGATCACGATCTGCGCTGATTTTGGACGGCCAAATGTGAGCATCCCCAAAATAGTGATTCCTGCGGCCAAAAACCCACCTTTCGATTCGGTCAGCCATATTGTAAAAGTGACGAGCGCGAGGGCCACCACACCAAAGACTTTCAAGAAAACCGACCGCTTCCAATAAGTACAGTAATAGAGCATGGCCAGTGCCGGCGCGAGGGCATGCGCCAGGGCATTGGGATTGTTCACCATCGAAAGATTCAACACCAAGCGGCCCTTCATAACCCCATGAGTAATATCATAACTCCCCAGTGGGTCCCAAAAATATTCTCCAGCAATAGCAAGAAATGCTGTGATGACCAGAAAGCCAGTCCACCACCCGAGAAATTTGTTTAACCTTGCGATCGAAAAAAGTGTCTGAACCGTGACGGTATAAAAAATAATCCGGCTTACGACCTCGGCTTTGAATATGTCTAACGGTGCGGTGCTGCTGGCGAACAGCCAGAAAAGAAATGCGAAAACGGCCCAGTCATGCGGAGTGCGGAAGAAGTCCCGCGCTTTCAGGCTGCGCTCACGGAAAAATAGCGTCGCGAGTGACGCGTACATGACGAGTTGGACGAAGCGAATCGTCGCGAAGAGCGAGGTCCACTCTTGCGGCTTTAGGTAGTAAAGCGCCAGAAATAAAACGATACAAACAAAGTCCATACTTCAAGGTGAATTACTGCATATCGGCGCACATTTTATCAAGCAGGAGGAAGCCGTGGCGCAGATATAGGATGCCTTCATGAGTTGCCATCGCGCGCGGGGCGGTAAAGTTGTTCGTATGCGTCGAGCATTGCGGTGATAGAGAAACGAGTCTCCACAGTCGTGCGTGCCCGCCTCCCTATGTCAACGAGCTCACTAGGCTTTGCGAGTAGTGCGGAGATTTCCCGCGCAAGTTCGGCAGGCTGTGTGAGGTCGGCGATAACTCCATTCTTCCCGCTAGTGATGATTTCCTCGAGGCCGCAGCCAAGATTTCCGAGTGCCGCAACTCCGCAGGACATGGCCTCCAGCGCGGCGTTCGACATCCCTTCGTTGCTTGATGGAATCGCCAGCAAATCCATAGCGCGGTAGCACGTTTCTGGGTCACGGCGAAAGCCTGTGAAATGTACTCGCGCATTGCCCTCCGCGAGTTGTCGGATGCGCGCCTCTTCACTGCCGCCACTGCCGACGAAAAGGAGCTGCGCGTCTGGTCGTGCGGCGATCAGCGCATCGTGCCGTTTGTACGGACCAAAGCGGGCAACAAGGCCGACGACAGGCTCATTCTCAGGAAGTCCGAGTTCGCGCTTCGCCTCTGAGCGGTCGCCGGGAGTGAAGCGCACCGTATCCACGCCGTTCGGGATGGAGCGAATCTTTTCATGCGCAAATCCGTGTCGAACCAGATCATCCACCTGCCCTCGCGAGACGGTGTGGATCGCGCAGCACCCGCGATACAAGCGATGCCGCTGTCGGATGCGGCGCGGCTCGATCTCCCATGGAGCAAGTTGCGCGTGCTCCCCGTGGATGATGCGACAGGTCCTTCCGCCCAGCGTCGCGAGGTTGGCGTATATGAGCGGGCCGAGGTTGTGCGTGTGCAACACCGCCGGTCGCAGGCGGAACAAAAGACGCGCAAGATTGAACACCGCCCTTGGACTGAAACCGCGGCTTTTCCCCAGGACATGCACCGATCCCGACAGTCTCTCCGCAAAAGAACCGCGCCGCTCTAGGCACGCGACATGTGTGTCGAACTTTCGGGAGGCGAGCCCATTAACAATATTACATACGCCATTTTCCATGCCGCCGGGCTCCAGCGAATTGACGACGTGGACGATCCTCACTTGGGCGATGCGATGGGTGTGAGTGTTGGCGGGGAAGCCTTGGAGATGAGAAAGTTCCTCAGAGCCCTCAGCCGGAACAGAGAACACTCGCCCAGTGCCGAAGGTCGAAAAAACCACGGACACAGTAAAACGGAATACGCGAGATACCGGAGCGCCGTGCCTCGCAGTCCGGCGCTGAAGTGAGTCCACGCACTGGAATACTCAAACACCGCTCGGGCGCGCGCCCAAAACAACAAATTCAACCGACTGACAACCCCAGATCTCCATGCTTTTCCGAGTGTCCGGCCCGTGTTGTGCCGCATCCGAGCAGCATTTTTGCTCATGTTGTCTCCATGCCTACGTATATGGACAAGAGGCTTATCTACATAGGCAGCCCGATAGCGTGCTGTGATGCGAATCCACATATCGCGGTCCTCCGAGCTCCGTAACGTGATGTCAAAGTCCCCACAAACCGAAAATACTGATTTTCGCACGATGACTGCCGACGGAAACACCCGATTGCGGATGATGAAATCGCGCGCGGTAAGAACGGGGGCGGGTGACCGAACTCGATTCGGCGCCACAACCAGGAATCCATCGTGCGTCATCATCCTCGATCCACTCGCTGAAATAGCAAATTCTTCCGAAAGCTCTACAAATCTCCCAGCTACAATCCGCAGAAAGTCAGCGTCCCATCGGTCATCCGCATCAAGAAAGGCGATTAACCCGTACTGCGCCTCGCGAATGCCGGTATTCCTCGCAGCAGAAAGGCCCGCGTTTTCCTGCCGGATGATACGCAGTCGCGGGTCCGTGATGCTACGAAGAACGCTGGGGGTTTCGTCTGTGGAGCCATCGTCCACGACGATGATTTCGAGTGGCGAGTAATTTTGGGCTAGCGCCGATTTAAGTGCCTCCGGGAGAAAACGAGCGTAATTATACGCCGGAACAATAACTGTTACCCCGTCTTCCGAAGTTCGGGGATTGGCTGTTTCAGCGAAGGCCATTCTCCAGCTCCTCTAAGTGCCAGAATTGGACGGAGGGGATAAACTATTCTCGACCCGGCCTGATGGTTGATACTGATAATAGTAGTCGTGGGAGTAGTAGTAGTACTGATAGTAATTCGCGGTCGCACTCAAATCTAGGCGATTGAGCACGAATCCATAAAAGTTCGCGCCGTTCGATTGAAGGATTTCAATCGCAGCTTTAACGCTTTTAATCGGCGTTTGCCCGCTCCAAATCACAAACAGAACCCCATCGACATGGCTTTGAAGAATTGAGGTCTCAGATAGCCCCAAAACTGGAGGCGTATCCATTACGATACGGTCAAAACGCTTTTTCAACTCGGCGAGAATATCGATAAACTTCTGCGACCCCAATAACTCGGTCCCAGTCTCTAGATGCTGTCCAGCGGAAAGCATAAAAAGATTCTCATTCGATGTGGGGCGAATCGCCTCATCCAGTGGAACTTGATCCATAAGAACACCGCTCAGACCAGGCTGCTTGCGATAGCCAAAAAGACGATGCAATCGCCCACGACGAAGATCCGTGTCCATCAATAAGGTTCGGGCACCCGTCTGGGCGAACGATAGTGCCAAGTTTGAGGAGACAAACGTCTTCCCTTCTTTCGGCATCGCGCTCGTCACAATGACAACCTGAGGCGGCTTAGTGACGGCTCCCATGCTCAGGAGATTTGTTCTAATGACACGAAAGTTCTCAAGTAAGTTCGTCTCCTTGGGGGAATGGCGATCAAGCAACCCGGTCTGCTCATCGGATGTAGTCAACTTCGGGATAATACCGAGGCCTCGCAATTGGAAAGTCGCCTCGACTTCTTCCATGTTCGACAGGGTGTGATCCAGATATTCGATAAGAAACGGAACACCAATAGCAAGCATCAACCCTAATGCGGTTGCATAAATGATTAATGAAAGCCGGTTTGGAGACACTGGGTTTTCATTAATCTGAGTAATACCGTGAAAGAAAAGTTTAATTTTATCTCGGTCAAACGCATATGCGTCGTTCTCATACTCCAGTTCGATCCTTCGAAGTTGCGCCAACCACTGATGCAAACTCCCTCCAGCAAGACCTTGCTCCTCGGTGGCCTTCCGTAACGACTGCTTTGCCTTCTCCAGTTCAGGAAGCTTTTTTTCCAAGTCAACAATCCGCTCCGTAAGCTCCCGATAGTTGAGATCCAGTCTCTCAAGCTCTGTCGTCAATTCACCTTCGAGCTTTATTTTTAAAGCGTTAATCTGCTCATCCAAATCGACCACCGACTTATGACCGGGCTGTTTTGTTTGGAGCAACTCAGACCTCTGTGCCTGAAGAAGGTTGATTTGGCGGACTTCGCTTTTCCAGGTGCTCTCGCTCGCTAAATCAGGAGTGACCACAGATAAAGGCTCATGCCGAGCCTGGGGAGGTTCTAAGCTGGGCGTGTTCTGCCCTTCGGGAGTGGGTTGAGGCTGAGTCCCTGGAGTGGCTTGGGGAGAAGTAGGGAATGAGTTTTGGAGGATAATCGTATTTGATGGGGTTGCTGGTGGCGTCGCATTCGGGGTTTGTGGGACCGATGTCCCGATTTCTAGGTTCGCTGTCGCAGAGGAAATGAGCGACAATCTTCCTATCGTATCCAGCTCCGGGCTAGTTACTTGAATTCTGACAGTTCGAATCGTATCCACCTTTCGTCTGGCATTGGCAAGGGCTACGGGTGTATTTGCAAGAACCGAATACGCAATGCCCGCCTTAGTCACCTCGTCATTCACTTCGGATTTCGCTATCGTCAAGCGATAATCCTCGATCATTTTGAGCAGCTTTTTCCGATCCGAATCGCGGGTCTCTGTCCTTTGATCCATCTCGTCCTTCCTTCGCTGCGCACGATAGTCAAGGTATGTCTTTGTTAGCGTCTCAGGCCAGCGTTTCGCCCAGTCGTAAGAATATAGATAAACTTCGATCTCGATATTGTCTTCTGCGTCTCTTCTCGCAACGAGTTTCTTCACATAGTACTTTTGAATGTCGCGTGCACCCGCCCTCACTCCGAGGCGGGCGGCTGTGCGCTCAATAATATGGGGAAGTGTCATCTCGCCAGCTAATCCAGAAACCCGAGAGCGTTCGCCGAATGCCCGTTCTGCGGATTTATTTAGGTCGATTGTGTCCGTCTTGATCAACGCGCGCGACATGTAAATAGGGCGTGAATAGACGTAAAAAACAAGTGCACCAAGCCAACAAAAAGAAAGCAGCAACACCATCAACCGGATGTGCCTCCGGGCGATTGCGACGTACATTATTACGTCATGTAAATTGACGACGCGTTTCTTTAGTCCGGGCAGCATTGATTGATCTTGAGTTAAATATCGACGAGGTGAGATGCCACCTTACTGAAAGGCATACACTTCACAATCGAAAGTTGGGGAAAATAACAACTGTTTCGGAGCTTACCAGCTAAACCACTTCTCTGGAACGACGATGATATCACTTGGCTGCAGGATTACATCGGGCTTACGCCCCTTTTGCACTTCATCAAGATCAACGGGAATTTTTGCTTTTGTACCGTCAGGCATTGCGCGGAGGATGTGGGTGCGCGACTTGCTGGCAAAGTGATCAAAACCACCACTTTGGAGGATGGCACCATATACAGTGAGTTTTTCACCTTCCGTAATTCGATAGCTGCCGGGACTCTTCACGCGACCCGTGACATAGACGAGGTTCAATGAACCAGAAGGGAGCACGATGACATCTCCTTCGGTCAACGTGATGTCTGCACCAAGCCCTGCGCCCCCGATATTTCCATCGAGAATACGCTTCACGTTCACCTCGTCGGCGACCTGCTTGTTGCGCGCCATACGCATGATTCTAACGCGTGTGAGGTCCGCACGGTCTGTCCAACCGCCGGAACTTAGCAAAACTGAAATGAGCGTCGGGGCGGTGCCTGCCGGGATACGGTAAGGGCGGGGATTTCGGAATTCGCCTGAAAGGTAAACAACGCTCCCAGTTTCGACATCAATACCCTGAAAGCGCTCGACCGTGACGGTTGCTTTTTTTAATTGAGTCTGCCTCAGGGAATGACTGATGTCTTGCTCGGCTTGAGTGACGGATTTTCCGGCAACGGCCACGCGCCCAATTCCAGGCATGATGATATAGCCACCTCGGCGCACGACGTAACGCCCATTAAAAGCGCCGTCTTCGTTGACAATGACATCGAGGTTTTCACCGGGAAGAATCACTTCTTCACCTACGATTTCTGGACCAGAACTACTGGCGTGGCGCTGAAGTTTCTCGATTTCTTCCTCCACTTGCGCGAGTTGTGTTCGGCTATTCCGTATCCGCGCCTCGGCGTCGCGAATCTGGAGAATTAGCCGATCGGATTCTTCCGCTTGACCGAGGTTTTGTAACACACGAACTCGGCTCCGATCTGCTTCGATGCGCTTCCTATTGTAATCGATTTCACCAGAAAGACTGTCCCGGCGGTCAATTAATGCTTCCAAGTCGCTCGTTTTATCGTTCTGCACACCACCCGGCTCGAGAGCTGTTTCATTTGGCTTTAGATCGGCATTCGGAGCGCGGAAATTCACTTGTTTTGCACCGTCTTTCGACGTCGTCAATGTGGTCCCAGTCGGCTCGACCGCCACCGTCTGGGCGCAGATGACTGCAGGCAAGGAAACGACAAACAGAAGTGAAATAAAGAGTAGTCTTTTGATAGAATGTTGCTGGTTCATGTGAGCTGGTAACGAGGTCGTGAAATGTTTTCTTGGAGCCCGGCGGACGGTATAGGGAGCGCCTTCGGAGCGGTCAATGGTTTGTTGGAGTTTATTAAGCAAAATCGGAGACATTTATTCGAAGATATACGACATCGAAAAATACAAGAGGTTTTCGTCATATTCGGCGGCCCCGTTACCCGATTCCTGCTTGGTGTGTTGGTAGATGATCCGAGTGTTGATGCGGTCGCCAAATCGGTGACTGAGCTCAAGGCGGCCCCTCAACACTTGGGTATCGAACGAACCGCTACTGAAAACCGTATCGGCGTATTGCCCCAAAAAGCGGGCTGTCGTCTTCGGGCTAACGCGCCAACTCAAGCGAAGTCCGGAGTTGAGTTCCTCCCGATCCGCGAATACACCGTCGAGGTCCTCAACCCAGTTGTAGCCGCCGTAAACATCGCCGCTCAATCCAGGGCCGAGAACGTGATGAAATTGGTAGCGCACGTGTTGGACGAGTTGGTCGGAAAGGTCTTCAAGGTCCCGCGACCACTCGATCATGTGGCGCGTGAGGGGATTGATGATGTGATCGAAGTGGGCGCGCCAAAGAAAACTCTCACGACCACTTTGTTCCTCCCAAAAATGTCCAACATTTCCGTCAAAATTGATTAAATCAGTGACGGGACCACGGGCACCAACTCGAACGGCTTGATAGAGCCGTTCCGGGTCCGGGTGTTGGCTCAGATTATATCTCAAATACGGCTTGAAACGAAGCGATTCCCGGTAGGACTCAAGCTCAGAGAATACGGTATTGCGTTCTGGCGGCAAGTTCCTGTCATTGTTGTCGATATACCAAATATTCTCATGCGCAGCGCGAAAGTGAAGATTGAAGTCTCCCGGAACCTTAGCGGTGGTCGTAGCACTGACAATGTTGCTGAAAAGCAGCACCTCGTTGTTGCTATTATTGGTTTGCTGCCGGAAACCTCGCGATTTGCGTTCTTTGGGCGATCGGAATGAGTAGTTGCCGCCGCTCTGCCCGTCACTGTTATCAATCGAGAATCCTTCGAAAATTTCAGTGTCGTCGCGAACGCCGTTAGTATAGCGGCCCACGGCTGTGTGTAACTCGTCTGCAATAACCCACGGAACCCCCAAGATTGTCGGCTCCCAAGACGCCTGAACTTGGGCATCGGGTGCCGAAGCAAGGCCAAACGACACTGGCGACCGAAGCGCAAACCCCGACACGCCCCCTTGACCTTCGAAAGGAAACCAGACAAAATTGCCGGATGCCGAAAGCCTAGACGCCTCGGAGATTTGCCAAATCACCTGCGCACCGATACTCGCAAATCCCCTAGTTTCGGATTCTCGATTTTGGCCATCCCTCCGGGCATTGTCCGTCCACTGCACCCCGACCGAGAATTGGCGAAGATTGAAGTATAAAGGCCCAATCTTCAGATCAGCATCTTCCGGAGCAAATCCCCGTTGAAATAACGGGAATCGACCGCGCAAATCGGGAAGATCAAGATTCCCCTTCACGCGAAAGTTATCCGCAGGACGTATCGTGGGCGTGAGCCGAGGGTCGCTCGTGGTCAACCCGCGGATTACCCCCGTATTTCGAAACAAGTTACGGTAGGGAATATCCTTCGTCGGCGCGGCTCCATATGCATCAACGGGAATCCCGATCACTTCGTCCGTTGGGAGCGAAGGATTCGCCTGATTGGGCATTGAGGAATCCAGTGGTGTCGCCCCATGTGCGGAAAAAGCGATCGCGGCTAAAAACGGTAAGGCTGCTTTCTGAGTCATTTAGGCTGTCGAGTGGTTACTTTCCCTGAATCGTAATCGTAGGTGCCGATTTGCGGTTTTTCTTGTCCCGATTTTTACTCTGCCCACGCATCAGGAAAGCAGTGGGCAATTCGTCGCGTCGAATCGAAAATGGCAGATACGCGAGAAGTCCGAGGAGCGGCACACATACCACGAGCGCAATCCAGACTACTCGTTGGCGCACGCTGAACGGCTGCGAGACGATGCTCGTGACACAGCAAGCCAGTACAGCAAGCCAGATGACGGCTGCTGCCGCCCATACTTGAAAAGTGAGGCTGGATTCTTGAAAGTTGAAGCGGCTGAAAAATTCGCTCATGAAAAATGATTTCTCGGAGTGGATCGTGGTTAAGGCCGCAGCGTTTAATCAGGAGTTTTAAGAGTTAGCAACTTCTTTCCGCAGGATCGGCAGCACGCAAGGCCGGCAAGGGTTACGCGCCCAAGCGGTGACACGGGTCGAACGCCAGTTTGAGCGATTTCGCCACGGCGGAATGGTGAGACTCTCCAAAATACAATCTCCCCCCAAACCCTCTGAGATTCAGCCCGCTCAGCGAGATTCCCACAAGGGCTTCATTGAGAATGTCGGAATAACTGACGTTCGGATGATACGCGTAGGCCACACTGCCGCCGACCACATGGAACCCCATATTTCTCGCCTGAAGGATCGCTTCGAGAGCCGGAAATTTCCGAAGCGTTACGGGAATTTTCACAAGCAAACCATCGGCCCCCACGAACTGCCATTCCCGAATCCCATCCCACACGACGTTGTCGACGCCTTCTGCGGCCGGCCAGCAATCCAAAACATCCGCAGCCAGTAAATCGAGCGCGGCTTGCGGTCCGCGAAGTCTCGCGAGAATGCGCGAGCCATCATAATCGAGCGCGTCGAACGCCCACCGCCCGCTCGCGGCTTTCGCAATGTGCGCTGCGGCCTCTGCGGCGTTGGCGCAGGGAATCGCGAAGGTCATCATGGCGGGCGGGCGGGGAAATACTTTAAATGTCACTTCCGTGAGCACGCCGAAGCTCCCGAGGCTCCCTACGAGGAACTTCGGGATGTCGAAGCCCGCCGCGTTTTTCACCACCTTCGCGCCGCCGCGGAGTTGTGTTCCGTTCCCGTCGAGAAAGCGGACGGCCAAAATGAAATCGCGCAAACCGCCGTAGCGGAAACGCCCCGGCCCGCTTAGCCCGGCGGCGACGGTGCCGCCGATGGTTGCGCCGGATTCCACGAGCGGCGGATCGAACGGCAAATATTGTCCCTGCGCTGCGAGCGTGGCGACGATCTCGCGCAGCGGCGTTCCGGCAAATGCGGTGAATGTGAACTCGCCGGGATCGTATTCCACGATGCCGCTGAGATTGCGCATCGAGATCAGCGTCACCTCGTCCGGCACCTGCGACAAACGCGGTTTTGTCTGCGCGCCGACGGCGAGCACTTTCTTCGACGAGCGGATAATGTCCGCGACTTCCGCGACAGTGGACGGTGTCTTCATTCGCGTGAAATGACACCGCTTTTCTCCAGCGGATGCAGGCCGTGTTGCACGAGCGCGGGTGCGTCTCCGCCGGGAAACATCTTGCCGGGATTTGCGATACCGAGCGGGTCGAACGCCGCACGGATACGGTGCATCAGCGCGATCTCGTCCGCCGAAAACATGTCAGGCAAATACGCGCGTTTCTCCACGCCGATGCCGTGTTCGCCAGTCAGCGAGCCGCCCATCGCGACACACATTTTGAGGATGCGTCCGGCGAGCTCCTCGGCCCGCTCCAGCGCGCCGGATTCGCGACCATCGTAGAGGATGAGCGGGTGCAAATTTCCGTCGCCCGCGTGGAAGACATTTGCCACGCGGATGCCGGCCTCGCGCGACATTTCGCTGATGCGCCGCAGTGCTTCACCGAGACGCTGGCGCGGGACTACGCCGTCCTGCACGATGAAGTCCGGCGACAGCCGCCCCACAGCGCTGAACGCCGACTTGCGGCCTTTCCAAATCTTCGCGCGCTCCGCCGCATTCGCGGCCACGCGACTCTCGATCGGCTTGCTCGCTGCGAGCAGCGCATCCAGCGCGGGACGCTCCGCGGCGACCTTTTCGCGCGGGCCTTCCAGCTCGACGATGAGCACAGCCTCGCAGCCTCTCGGATACCCCGATTGCACCGCAGCCTCCGCTGCCTGAATCGCCAGCGCATCCATAATCTCCAACGCGCCCGGCAAGAGCCCGCTCGCCACCACGGCGCTCACCGCATCTCCCGCCTCCTCCAGCGTGCGATAGCCCGCGAGCACTGTGTGAAAGCACTCCGCGCGCGGCAGAAGTTGCAGCGTGATTTCCAGCGCGATGCCGAACAGACCTTCGCTCCCGACGAACAGTCCCGTGTAGTCCGGCCCGATCGACTCGCGACTCTCGCCGCCAAATTCCACGACTTCTCCGGTCGCCAACACCGCCTTGATTCCCAGCACGTGATTGCTCGTCATCCCGTATTTCAGGCAATGCGCACCGCCGCTGTTAAACGCCACATTTCCGCCGATTGTGCAGATCGTTTGCGAGGACGGATCGGGAGCGTAATGCAGCCCGAATGGCTGCGCCGCCAGCGTGACCTGCGTATTCACCACGCCCGGCTCCACCACTGCGATTCGTTCCGTTGCATCGAGCTTCAGAATGCGATTCAGGCGGTTCAGCGCGATGACGATTCCGCCCGCGACCGGCAGCGAACCGCCGCTCAGGCTCGTCCCCGAACCGCGCGCCACAAACGGCATCCCGAGTTCCCGGCAAAGCCGCACCGCCGCAATCACCTCATCGCCCGACTCCGGCACCACCACAGCCACAGGCCGCGAGTGGAACGCCGTCAGCGCGTCACTTTCATACGCGGAGAGATGCGCCGCCGAAGTCAGCAGCCGCTCCGGCGGGAAGATCTGGGCGAAGCGCGAAAGGCTCATCGTTTCCAGATCGGCACATCGTCCTTCATCCGGTCGATGAGCGCCCCGCACATCGCCAGCGCCGGTCCGCGATGCTTCGAAGACACGCGCACATACAGCGAAGCCTCGCCCACTGCGACACGCCCGAGCCGGTGGATCAATGTGACCGCCGAGCATGGATGCAGCGCATTGAGTTCCCACAGATGCCCCTCCAATTGCCGAACAGCCATCGGCTCATACGCCTCATAGTCCAGCCCCGCGATTGCTTGGGCTCCTTCTGTCTCCCTCACGATTCCGTGAAACTCCACCACTGCCCCAATCTCCCGCGACGGCAGAGTCTGCGGCGGGATGACGATCGGCGTGCGGGTAAATGTGATGTCGATGTTCATATCGTCCTACCCTCCGCTCACCGGCGGGATGATTGCAATCTCTTGCGCGAGCGCGCCCACGGCTTCGTCCCACGGGCGGTAGTCGCAGTCCACGGCGACGCGCCACGAGCCGGGGGAAAAGCCCGGCGCGACCGAGCTCACGATCTCCCTCGGTGTCGAGGATGGCGAGCATTCGGCGAGTGATTCCCGCCAGCCGAGGGCGTCGGCGGCGTGGGCGAAAGCGAGGACTTTGACTTGCATGGTTCGGTTATCGGATGAGCTGGAACTCCGGATGATTCACCACCATCCACACAAAGTCCGCGACATGTTCCGCATTGGGCGCAGCGCCGAGGATCTCCTTCGCCACCGCACTCTCTTCCGGTGACGGCACACGGCCCAGCGTGGCGCGGTAAAACTCCGTTGTCCAAGCTCCCGCGTCCTTTGCCACGGCGGGCAAATGGTGCGTGGCGATGCGCTTCAGCTCGTCGTCGAGCGTCGCGCCGTTGGTCAGCTCCAGCGCTTGGATTGTCGTCGCGAGCACCGGACGCGATGCGGTCGTCACTTCGCGGTTCGGACGCTCCAGCGCGGTCTGCAGCGGGTCGGCGGCGATCATGGATGCACGAATGTTCGCCGAGCGCGCGGCCGTGCTGATTCCGGGGCGCAGCGTCGGGGTTAAATCGACCAGGATGTTCGCAAAGTCCTGCCGCTTGATTGGCTCCAGCGAGGGCCCTTCATCAACTGGCGATGTTCCATCCGGCAGCACCGTCACCGCAGCCCAAGTCGCATCGGCGACTTCAGCGCCGATCCACGGCCAATCTGCCGCGCGGCGCGATTTCCATGTCGCGTCGGAGATGATATCCACGCCGTCCGCGATATGCGCGTAGAAAGCCATTCCGGGCGTCTTGTTCTCGTGGTTGATGCTCTGCGGAAACTGCGCGCGCTCGGTCGAGTTCATCCCTTTTTCCGTATGGCTCGCCACGCTGATGGCCACCACGTTCTTCCCTTTTGCCAATAGGGCCGTGAGGTCGTAGAGCTTCGCGCGGCCGTTGCGGAAACCATCCGACATCGCCGCCTTCGCCTCCTTGCTGTTCACAAATATCTGCGTTCCTTGCGTTGCCACCAACAGCGCCCGCGCCTTTGTGGGAGCCGCCGCCAGCTCGAACGTCTTCCGGAAAATCACCTGGTGTCTGTCCGATGCGGGCCGCTCCACAATCTGCCCCGGCGCACCCGTCGCCTGCTTGTCCTTCACGGCACGGAGCTTCGTCTTCGCGTCATTTAATATGATGACCGCTTCACTCGTGGCCAACACCGCCGCCGCCGCATCCGGTGCCGTGCGCGCCGCTGCGATCTTCGCCGTCGCCGCGTCGAGTTGCGTCTGAGCGGCTCGGAGTGCATCGCGCTGCGGGCCTGCGTCCGTGGGCTCCGGCGTCCAGATCCACTTCGGCATCGCCAGACCGTCCGTGCCGAAATCAAACTCCATCGACCCCGGCAGCGACGGCCAGTCCGCCGCCAGTGAATTGAGGGCATCCGCGAACTGCTCACCGCTCAGCCGGCGCGTCAGCGGCCCTGTGAAAGCGAACGTCTTCTCGCCTTCCTTCGGCCCCTCCACACTCGGCAGCGCATACGCCCGCGAAGTCAGGATCGCCCGCAGCGTCCGCTTCATATCCCACTTGGACGCGATGAGGTCCGTCGCCAGCCAGTCCAGCAGCTCCGGGCTCCACGCCGGCTTGTCCATATCATCCAGCGGCTCCACGAGACCGCGCCCGAGCAGCCGCGCCCACAGACGATTCACCAGCGTGCGCGCCAGCCGCCCGTTCTTGTCGGAAGTCAGCAACTCCGCCAGCCGCTTCGTCCGCTCCGCCTTGGGCAGGCCCGGCGCGATCGTCCCGATTTCCGGGTAAAGAAAGCGCACCTCCGCCTTTTTCCCCGTCGGCTTGTCGCAGTGGACCAGCTCCAGCACATCGTCCGCGTAAACCGCCGCCAGCCCGTAGGCATCCGCCAGCGCCCAATCATTGATGAAGCTATCGTGGCAGCTCGCGCACTTGAGATTAATCCCCATGAACACCTGCGACACCGACTGCGCCGCCTGCATCGGCGGGCGCATCGACGCATTCACATTTCCCCGCCACAGGATTCCGCTCGTGAATCCCTCCGTCGCCGGGCTCGGGTTCGTCAGCTCCCGCACAAACTGATCATACGGCATGTTCGACTTCAGCGCCGAATACAGCCAGCCGCTCACCTGCTTGCGCCCGCCGTCGATGAACCCCGTCCCGCGATAATCATTCCGCAGCAAATCATTCCAGAAGTTCAGCCAATGATCCGCATACCCCCGCGAGTCCGCCAGCAGACGGTCCACCAGCGCCTCGCGTTTCCCCGGCGTTGCATCCGCATCGAAAGCGACCAGTTGCTCCGCCGAGGGCAGCAGCCCGATCGTATCCAGCCACACCCGCCGCGCGAAAACCGCATCCGAAACCACCTCGCGCCCCGCCACTTTTCCGCCCAGCACACGGTCGATCGGATTCCCATCGCCCGCCGGCGCAGTCACCGCACGCGGCGCAAGATTCTCCGGCACCGGCTTCGCAAAGTTCACCCCGACCGGCCATGACGCCCCCTGGTCGATCCATGCCCGCAAAAGCCCCACCTGCTCCGGCGTCCAGTGCGAGCCCTTCTTCGGCATCCGCTCATCCGGGTCGTCGCTCGCCACCAGCTTCACGATGAGACTCTCCGCGCTCTTCCCGAGCACCGCCGCCGCCGAAGTATCCCCGCCCTTTAGGAACACCTCCCGCGTCTCCAGCGAGAATCCCCCCTTCGCCTTCCCCTTCGCATGACACTTGATGCAAGCCACCTCCAGCAACGGCTGGATGTCCTTGGAGAAATCGACCGCCCGGCCCGCAGGCGGCGGCAATTCCACCGCCAGCGCGGCAAAAGGAGCGAGTAAAAAGAGCGCGAACTTCATGGCGCGCAGCATTGGGCTGAGGCGGGGGAATTTGCAAGGAGTCTGCTATTCGACTAAGCCGTTCGCGTTCGCTGAGTTTCTTTGCCGTATGTTCACACGCCGACAAATGTTTCAACGCGCCGGGGCCGGGTTCGGCTGGGTCGCTCTCCAATCCATGCTTGCGCAGGCGGGCTTTGGCGCATCGGCGGGGAATCCGCTCGCGCCAAAAGCGGGACATTTTCCCGCGAAGGCGAAAGCAATCATCTGGCTCTTTATGAATGGTGGGCCGAGCCATGTGGATACGTGGGATTACAAGCCGGAGCTGGAGAAGCGCGACGGGCAACCGATGCCGGGCTTCGACCCAAAGACGGGCTTTTTCCCCGATGCGGTGGGCGGACTGATGAAGTCGCCGTTCACGTTCGCGCAGCACGGGCAGACGGGCTCGTGGGGGAGCAGCCTTTTTCCAAAACTCTGCGGACAGGTGGACAAGATGGCCTTCATCCACTCGTGCTTCACGGAGTCGAACAACCACTCCCCTGCCCTCTTCATGATGAACACCGGCACGACACGCATGGGGCACCCAAGTGTGGGATCTTGGGTGACATACGGGCTGGGCTCGGAGAGCGAGGATTTGCCGAGCTTCATGGTCATGTCCGACCCGAAAAATCGCGGCCTTCCAAAAGGCAACGCGAGCAACTGGACGGCTGGCTTTTTGCCCGGCGTGTATCAAGGCACTTGGCTGAAGCCACAGGGTGAGCCCATCGCAAATATGAAGCGACCCGCCGACCTCACGGACGCGCGGCAGCGGGAGCAGCTCGACTTTCTCGCCACCCTCAACCGCGAGCAAATGGCCGGCTCCGCAGCCGAGAGCGAGCTGGCCGCGCGCATCAATAGCTTCGAGCTGGCCTACCGGATGCAGACCGCCGCGCCCGAGGCGTTCGACGTAGCGAAAGAGCCAGAAAGCATCCGCAAGCTCTACGGCCTCGACCAGCCGAACTGTCAGCACATGGCCCTGCAATGTCTCACCGCGCGGCGGCTCGTGGAGCGCGGCGTGCGCTTCGTGCAAATCTACAGCGGCGGCATGGACAACCAGCTCTCGTGGGACGGACACTCCGACATCGTGGGCAACCACAGCGGCTTCGCCAGCGAGGTGGACCAGCCCTTCGCCGCACTCCTCGCCGACCTCGAACAGCGCGGCCTTTTGAAAGACACGCTCGTCGTGTGTGCGGGTGAGTTTGGCCGACTCCCCATCTCGCAAAAGGGCGCAAAACCGGGGCGCGACCACAACCCGCACGCGTTCACCGCATGGCTCGCCGGGGCAGGCGTAAAAGCGGGCGTGCATCACGGAGCGACGGACGAAGTCGGCTTCAAGTCCGTCGTGGACCGCGTGAGCGTGCACGATTTCCACGCCACGCTGCTGCACCTCATGGGCATCGACCACGAGAAGCTTACCTTCCGCTACTCCGGCCTCGACCAACGGCTCACGGGCGTCGAGGCGAGCAAGGTCGTAAAGAGCGTCGTGGCATAACTCGTGTAGCAAAACGCCGTTCCTTTCCTGCGCGACTATTTCTCCCGTTGCTCAACGGACGACCATCATCTCTTTGATCTGCTTCGTCGCGATGCCGACGGGGCGGTCCAACGGAACACCGGCACACGCAAGCAGCGTCGTGAGCAGGTCGCCTTGATTCCCTTTCGTATCAGCGAGGAAGCGGCCGGTGTTGATGGAGCCGCCGCCTTTTCCTGCGATGATGAACGGCAGGTTTTCGCGGGCGTGCTTGTTTCCGTCTTCGAGGCCGGAGCCCCACATCATGATGCAGTTGTCGAGCAGCGTGCCGTTGCCTTCGCGCAGGCTGTGCATCTTCTTCACCATGTAGGCAAACTGCGCGATGTTAAACGCGGTGATCGCTGCGACTTTCCCGACTTGATCGGGCTTGTTGTTGTGATGCGTCTGCGAGTGATGCTCGTCCTTGAATCCGAGTTCGGGATACGAAACGCCGTTTGGCGTGGAGCCGATGTAGGTGCTCACGCGCGTCGTGTCGGTCTGAAATGCGAGCACGTTCAAGTCGCACATCACCTGCATGTATTCGCTGCGTTTGTCGCCATCGGGAATCTTGATTTCGATGGGCGGCGAATCGGAAGCATTGCGCTTGCTCACGCTCACTCCGGCAGCCTCCAGCGCCGCCTCTTTTTGGCGGTGCTCGATTGCGGCGATGCGGCGCTCCACCGAGCGCACGCTGTCGAGGTATTCGTCGAGTTTGTGTTGGTCATCCTGAGGCAACTTGCGGCGCAGGTCTTTCGCGCCGCCGATGACCAAATCCAACATCTTGCGATCCAGCGGGTCCGCCTTTCCCGCGAGTCCCGCTTTGTCCGATTTCCCAAAGAGCCGCTTCAGCACGCTGCGCGGATCGATCTCCGCAGGAACGGCCTGCGTGGCCGAGCGAAAGCTACAGTGCGAGTAGTACCCCTCGTTCAGCCCCTCCTGGTTTTCCTTGTGCGTTTGCGGCATCGTGGCCAGCTCCAGCGACGGCAACGAAGTCGCGACGCCCAAATAGTTTGCAGCGATTTGGTCCGCAGAAATCCCGATGTGGATTTGGTTGCGTTTAGCGGCATCCGGCAGCATCGCAGTGAGCCACGTCGAAAGCTCCAGCGCGTGAGGCGCGCCATTAAACGGAGCGATTGGAACCCCCGAGATTCCCTTCACCAGCAGACAGTGTTCGAGCACGGGACGCAGCGATTCCAAAGCCGGCGGTGGTGCCGACAGGAAAGTCTCCGGCGTTGCGGGCCAGAACTGATCCATGATCACCCCGTGCGGCATATACATGAAGCCGAGGCGCACCGGCGGTTTGACAGCCGCGCTCTTCCCCGGCTCCGCCCAGCCCATCGTTTCCAAAAGGGGAAGCGCGAGCGTGGCTCCGATCCCTTTGATGCACGTGCGGCGATCCATTAAAATGCGTCTTGTCATAGCGCCGCGCAGCATGGTTTCGACGACGGGAGGAGGCAAGCCGGGAAGCGCCCAGCGCAGGCTTGAGGGGGGTGAAATGGGTCGGTGTACATCGTGGTTGAAAATCGATCAGGCGATGACGCCCCGGACGACATTGCCCGCGACATCGGTGAGGCGATAGTCACGCCCCGAGTAGCGATACGTCAGCTTCTCGTGGTCGAGCCCCATGAGGTGCAAAATAGTCGCGTGCAAGTCGTGGACGTGGACTCGATCCTCCACCGCCGTGCAGCCAAACTCATCCGTCGCCCCAAAGCTGAACCCCGATTTCACGCCGCCGCCGGCGAGCCACGTCGTGTAGCCGTAGTGATTGTGGTCGCGCCCCTTCGCTCCCTCCGAAGTCGGCGCGCGACCGAACTCTCCGCCCCAGACGATCAGCGTATCCTCGAAAAGACCGCGCGCTTTCAGATCATGGATGAGCCCCGCGATTCCTTGATCGCACGCCTTCGCGAGTTTCGCATGGCCGCCCACGATATCGTCGTGCCCCGTGTCCCAAGCGATGTCGTATCCGTCGATGGAAAGCGACAGTTGCACCACCCTCACGCCCTGCTCGATGAGCCGGCGCGCAAGCAGGCAGCCCTTCCCGAATTCACTGTCCCCGTAAAGGTCCCGCGTCGCCTGCGTTTCCTTGCTGATGTCAAAAACCTCCGGCACCGAGAACTGCATCCGAAACGCCATCTCCATCGCCGCGATTCCCGCCTCCAGTCCCTGGTCGCGTTCCGCGCGGACGAGCTGCTCTTGGTTCAGTTGCGCCAGCAAATCCATCTGCCTGCGCTGCTCCACCGTCGAGAGACGCGCATTTTTCAAATCGCGCATCACCGCATCCGGCTTCATCTCCGCGATATTCACATAGCTCCCCGCATAAGCGCCCGGGAGAAACGCATTCCCCCAATTTGCCAGCGTGCATCTCGGCTGCGCACGCGGCGACATCGCGATGAAACCCGGCAAATCCTGATTCTCCGTGCCCAGTCCATACACCAGCCACGACCCCATGCTTGGGCGATTCGGCTGAAGCGCCCCCACATTCATCATCATCATGGCCCCCGCGTGCTCCGGGATGTCCGTGTACATCGAATGGATGAAACTAATATCGTCCGCGCACCCGCCGACGTGAGGAAAGATATCGCTCACCCACTTCCCCGTCTGCCCGTATTGCTTAAAGGCAAACGGCGAAGGCATCAGCCCGTTTTTCGTATTCCGCAGCGTCTTGCGATTCACCGATTCCGGCCGCTCCCCCGCGTGTTTCGCCAGCTCCGGCTTATAATCGAACGTATCCACCTGCGATGGCCCGCCCGGCATGAAAAGCTGGATCACCCGTTTCGCCTTCGGCGCAAAATGCGGAGCCTTCACCCCCAGCGGCGACGCCGAAACCGACTCCCCCATCGCCGCATTCTGCCCCATTAAAGACGCCAGCCCGATCGACCCCATCCCCGCCCCCAGCCGATTCAAAAAATCCCGACGAGAAAGCTGCGCGGCAGCGCGGCGAAAAGCGGCTTCGTGTTGTTGAAAAAGCATGGCGGTTAGTTTTGGTGGAGTGTGAGAGCAGATGCCCCGCAGGATAGAGCCCTCAAGAGCCCCGTTCTTTGACCTCGCGAAGGCTCCGGAGCGAACATGAAATCAGTGCTTCTCATGCATCGCATTGTGCTTCGTGCGGGAATCCACGCAAACATCAGTCACTCATTGCCGGAGATAGTTGTCATGACAAAATGGCGAGCTGTAACCGTCGTAGCTCGACTTTCCAAAGTGGAGCTTCCACGTCTCCACCACTGAAAACGGTTCACCACTCCAAGCGCCTTGACTCGACATTGGAATGTCGAGCTACCCGCTTTACTGGATCTGCCGGAACTCGTGGGCGGAGAGGAGGACTTGGGCGTAGGATTTCCAGCGGGCTTGGGGGTCGGGGTCGTTGGCGGCGCCGGCTAGGAAGGCGATGCCGAGGTCGGTTTCGCGCGGGTCGGCGGGGCGGCTGTAGAGGAGGATGTAGGCGCGGCCGATGCGGGCGCGGTCGTCGTTGGCTTCGCGCGCTAGGCGCTCGGCGAATGCTTTTGCGCGGGCGGTCATGAAGGAGCTGTTCATCATGAAGAGGTATTGCTGCGGGACGGTGCTGGCGGTGCGGGCTTCGCTCGTGGTCCGGG
This sequence comes from Chthoniobacteraceae bacterium, assembly GCA_947471505.1. Lineage (GTDB taxonomy): Bacteria > Verrucomicrobiota > Verrucomicrobiia > Chthoniobacterales > Chthoniobacteraceae > SXWH01. The sequence continues at coordinate 28,735 of CANIWM010000057.1, forward strand.
GCGCGGGGAAGTCGAACATGCGCAGGAATTCGTCGGAAAGGAAGCGGTCGCCGTTGCGGCTGACGGTGCCGTAGAGGGTGCGGCGGTTGGTTTCCAGGATGCGGTCGGTGGGGGGGCCGCCGAGGGTGAGGTCGAGCTCGCCGGTGACGGAGAGGAGGCTGTCGCGCCAGGACTCGACTTCGGCGTTGCGCGGGTTCATGCGCCAGAGGAGGCGGTTGTCGCCGTCGGCGGCGAAGGATGCGGCGTTGTAGCGGCTGGTCATTTGCCAGGTGGCGGAGAGGAGGATGGTGCGGTGGAGCTTTTTGAGCGACCAGCCTTGCTCGACGAATGTGGCGGCGAGCCAGTCGAGCAATTCGGGGTGGGTGGGCTTGTCGCCGATGACTCCGAAGTTGCTGGGCGTGCGTGCGAGGGCGTTGCCGAAGTGATGTTTCCAAACGCGGTTCACGATGACGCGGGCGGTGAGCGGATTGGCAGGGTCGGCGACGGCATCGGCGAGCTGACGGCGTCCGCTGCCCTCGGTGAAAAGCGGGGCGTTTTCTCCGGCGACGATTTGGAGGAAGCGGCGCGGGGCGTTTTCGCCGGGCTTGCGCAAATCGCCGCGGATGGCGACGGGCATGTCTTTGTTGCCGCTGTCGGCGAGGCCGTGGGCGCGGGGAATGGCGGGCGGGACGGCTTTGCGGAGACGCTCCAGCTCGGCCTTGAGTTCGGTGGTGTCGAGCTTGTCTTTCTCGGCGGCTTTGAGTTTTTGCTCCTGCTCCTTTACGGCCTTTTTTGCGCTGTCAAATGCGGCGATGACTTCCGGTGATGCGAGGGGGATATCGTTCGTGGAGGTGTTATTAAAAACGCCGGCGATGGCGTAGTAGTCGCGGGTGGGGATGGGGTCGAATTTGTGGTCGTGGCAGCGCGCACACGCGACGGTGAGCCCGAGAAAAGCACGGGAAAAAGTGTCCACGCGATCCGCAAGCGTCTCGGCGCGTGTCTGGGCCGTCGCCTCGGGATCGCCGCCGTCGCCGACATACGTGGGGCCGACGGCAAAGAAGCCTGTGCCGACTTTGGAATCTGCATCGGCGGAGATAAGATCGCCGGCAATTTGCGCACGCACAAACTGATCGTAAGGCATGTCGCGATTCAGCGCCGCGACCACCCAGTCGCGATACCGCCACGCCTCGGGAAGCGCGGCGGGGTCGAGCGCCCCGCCGAGGCCGTCGCTATAGCGCGCGACATCCAGCCAGTGACGCCCCCACCGTTCGCCATACTGCGGCGAAGCGAGCAGCGTATCGACGACTTTTTCAAAGGCATCCAGCGAGGCGTCGGCGAGAAAAGCCTCGGCTTGTCCGGGAGTCGGCGGGAGCCCCGTGATGTCGAGATAGGCGCGGCGGATAAGCGCGTGCTTTTCGGCAGGAGGCGAAGGTTTCAGCCCGGCGGCTTCGAGTCGCGCGAGGACGAATGCGTCCACGGGATTGCGAATCCATGCGGCGTCGCGCACAGCGGGCGGAGCGTGTTTTTGGACCTTCCGAAAGGCCCAGTGATCGGTGCGCCACTTTGCGAAATCGTATCCCTTTTTCTCTGCGACCGCCGCCGAAGCGCCCTTCTCCGGCCACGGACTGCCCATGCGCACCCACGCCTCCATATCGGCGATTTGCGCATCCGTGAGCCGCTTGTCGGGCGGCATCGCGGTGTCCTCGTCTTTGTAGCGCACGGCTTTGATGACGAGACTTTCGTCCGGCTTCCCCGGCACAACGGAAGGCCCACTCTCGCCGCCTTTCAAAACCGCAGCGTGCGAATCGAGCCGCAGTTCGCCTTTGATCTTCTTTGCCTCCGCGCTGTGGCACTTGAAACACTCGTTCGACAAAATGGGACGGATCTTGTTTTCGAAAAACTCCGCCTGCTCCGGCGTCGGAGCCTCAGCCATCGCAGCGACGCCCAACGACACAGCCATTAAAAGCGGCGTGGTTCTACGGATCGTCTGATGGAGTGCGGACATACCTGCGGAATATCTACCGCATCCTCGAACCTTAGCCCAGCGCCAAGCGACACTCGGAAAGTTGACATTACCAATCCTCAACCTGTCAGCATTCGTCCCGTGGCGGCGGAGCTTTTATCAGCCCTCGCACTCGTGGTCGCACACCACGACTCGCGCGAGCCTCGGCACGACAAGACCGACGGCTTCTTGATGCGCAGGGTGTGGCAGATACGCGTCGCGAGCGGCGGCGTTTTCAAAGAGCATCACGAAGCTGTGCGTGAAGCCTTCGCTCAGACCTTCCGTGCTCGTGTTCACACCCCACGTCAGCCCGAGGATGCCGGGAATTTTACGCGGCAAGTCTTCCATGATGCGCCACACGTCGGCGATGTCGGCGGCGGTGCAGGTGTCTTTGAATTGGAAAAAGGCGATGTGTTTGACGCGTTTCATCCTCGCAGCATCGCACACCACAGCCGGAATAGGAAAGCGCTTCCTGTCCACAATCCCATCTCAACTATGAACCCTCCGACCCGATCGACCCCAGAGGTGTATTCCGCATAACTTTTTTCCTCAGAGGCTGTGAAAAAAGTCAGTCGAGAGAGGACTTTCCGAGTCTGCGAGCCATGAGGCTGCAGGCAGCACCATAAATGAAGCCGGTTGAGTGGGAAGTTTTGACCTCATAATCTCGGGCAAGGCGGCGGTAGCGACTGAGCAAAGCGAAGGTGCGTTCGACGATCCAACGCTTGGGCAAGAGCGTGAAGCCGGGGCCTATTTTGCGGATGATTTGGAGTTTCGCGGAGCGGCCCAGCTTGAGTTGGCGCACCCATTCGTTGTCTTTTGGTCGATGGTGTATGGTTTGGTTTTTGCCATCCACAGCTCTGCATCAGGTCTTCGCCGATCTCACAAGTGCTGCTTTACGAGCACTTGGACTTTTTTCACAGCCTCCTAGCCCCACCGGATGCACAAGCGCGCAAAAAACGACGACACTCCTGAGGTCGCCAGCCCGCTTGGTGCAACCAGAGAATAGGATCTGGGCAAAGGGGAGCGGACTGAAATACTCCGAAACAACCCAATGAACACACTCACTTCGTCGAGACTGAAGCCGATCCGACTGGGCTCCGAAGATCACACCACCTATTTTCCTGCCATGAAACTTCCATCACTCATTACAATCGCAGCAGCCAGCCTGTTGCTCGGCGGCTGCGTCGGCTACATGCCCCCGCTCTCCAACAAGCCGTACAGCGGAAAGTCGCTCGGAGGGCGCGACGCGGACTTCATCACCATCGGCAGAACGACGCGGGCGGAGGTAGTCAAAAAGCTCGGCACCGATTACCGGGATTCCATCCGAGTCCAAGCAATCGCGTATCCGTGGGAATTGCCGGGCGGTTATTGGTTCATTTTTGTCGTCTCGCAGATGGGTGGTGGTGCTGCAAGCGGCCCAGAAAATACCCGCTGGCGCGCGCTTTTTCTCGATTTCGACGGCCATGACATTGTGAAGCGGAAGGAATTCGTCCGCCTCAAGCGGCAACTCACCCTCGACGAGCAACTCGAAGCGTGGGCGGGCTGGGTTCCAAAGATCACACCGCCAGTTTTCCTGCCATGAGGAACCGTTTACTCACGATGGTCGTCGCCGCAGGGGTAGCGGTGAACGTTCTCACCAGTTGCACGAACGAACCGCTTGCCTTCCAGGAGTCTTGAAAGTCGGAAAGCCCGGTCCGCACGTAGTTCATCTGGAGATTCCCACGTTCCAGCCGTACGAGCTCACGCTTTCGGAGACGATTCAGATCCGCATCGGGCAATGGGCGGCAGTGAATATGCGCTTAAAGTGTTCCAAGCACGGCGTGTCCCTTTTACCTCGCTGATCGCACACAACCCATGCGTCTGCGAGGATCAGTTCGCCAACTGCGGGGGTGTATCGTACACACAGCCACTCTGTGCGAATTCCCCTGCGCAACCTTTTCTATTTCATCGCCTGACCGGCGTTCCGGCCACCATCCGCCGCAGGACGTTTTCCGTGATTCGCTGCGCCCGCGCGTCCGGGCCCTTCGGCTCGGTGTAAACTTTCGGGCGCACATAGTCGGGCGGCGCACTTAATGAATCCGCCCACCAGCAGGTCCCCGCGTTGAACACAATATTCCCGTGCGGACCGGGATAAACCGTCCCTGTGTGCGTCCCGCCGTTCGGGTTGCCCGGCGATGATTGCGTCGGTGCAGTCGCCACGATTTCCAAGCCGGGGATTGCGGCGGGATCGCCGTGCCATTCCCAGCCGATGAGCCCTGCGATGCCATCGCCCGCTTTCATCCCCGTGCCCTCGTAGAGCCAATGCTCCGGCTTCGCGCAGACCCAATCCGCGCCGCCTGTCACCGGCCCCGTGCTATGCGCGCCGATGAGTTCGTTCGCGTAAGGCCGCTCGTGGGCCAGCGTGCTCATCGCTTGGAATTCATGCGTCCCACCCGCCGGGCCAAACACCCCCACGCGCTCAAACGCCCGCAATTTATCGTCGATGAGGATACGCCCGCACACCGCATTGCCGGAGAAAAAGCCCACGCTCACTCCGCTGGCGATAGCCGCCTGCACATTGCGAAACATCTCGATGCTCCAGTATTCATCATGCCCAACGCTCAGCAACCCGCGCCCGCGCAAGAGCCCGGCGGCGTCGCGGTGCGTGTCGTCGTTAGAAATATACGAGACATCGTAGCCGTGCTGCTCCAGCCAAAATGCGAACGGGAACTCCCACAGGAACCACTCACCCGAGCCCGTCGAAAGCGGCGCATCGAAAATCTGACAATACTTCCCGTAAGGCCGGCGAAAACCCACCTGCACCCCGCCGCCCCAGTACCATTCGTTTGCCCCATCGTCGTAGAGCGAGAACTGCGACGGCCATCGGTTGTAAGCCTGCCAAGTGTGGTCGCTGCATTGGAAAAGGAAGTCGCACTTCCGATCGTCCCGCACGATGAAAATGAGATAGCTCTGCGTGCCATCCGCCTCCGCCGTGAGCTTTCCGACATAAACCCCGCTCACCGCGTCCGCAGGCACTTTCCACTCCGCGCCGACAGTCCACGCACAGTCGCGCACCCGCTTATCGCCGACAGGCGGCTCCGGCTGCTCCACGCCATCAAACGCCCCCAAGTCCGCCACCAACCGACCGCCATCTCCGCCGTAAAAGCCCATGCGGAAAATGCGCAGCGTCCACCGCGAACTCGGGCGCGTACTGACGTGAAAACGAATCGTCTCCCCCGCCCGCACACTCGTCGCCGAGGCATAGCCCTCGACCCACGGACAGCGATATTTCGTCGCCGGATCAATGCGCGTCTTAGTGAGCATCCATTCGCGCGTTCCAGGCTTCGCATTCTCCTCCGCGACGATATTCCCCTTCCCCTCCGCCCGAGCAAGCGTCGCGAGGCTGAGGCTGGCGAGGGTCTGGATGGTTTGGCGGCGTGTGTGCATTGGCTACTTTTTGGTTTGGAGGAAGGCAACGATGTCCGCGAGTTCACGCGGGGTGAGGATGGTGTCGAGGCCGGGCGGCATGAGCGACACGGGCGCTTCGGCCATCGCGGCGACTTGAGCGGTAGGGATGTTGACTTCCGTTGTCGCGCCTGTGGCGACAGTGAGCGCGTCGCGTGTTTGGTTTTTGAGGATGCCGAAGTGCTCGGCTCCGGCGAGGGTCTTGATAATGAGCGGTTCGTAGCTGCGAACGTAGCTGCTGCTGGGAAAGGCAATCGCTTCCAGTAAATCGCGCCGCGTGCGGATGCCGCCGATCTTCGTAAGATCCGGGCCGAGGGTACCGCCGTCGCGGGCGATGGCGTGGCAGGTGGAGCACAAGGCTTTCGCACCGCGGAAGACTTCCGCGCCGCGTGCTGCGTCGCCGTCTTTGGTAAGCGCGAGGAGTTCGTCCACACGGGTGGCCTGGTGCTTGAGTTGTGCAGCGTCGGGCTTTGTAGCGGGAGCGATGAGAGGAAGGGCTTGGGACATTGCGGGCTTTGGCAGCGCGAGCATGGCGCGCACGGTGTCGGCGAGCTTGCCGCTGGCCTCCGGCGGCTGCCCGATTTCGTAAAGGGCGTACGCGGCGCTATGGAAGCCAAAGCGGTCGCTAAGGTCTGCGCCGAGCAGCGCGGCGATGTCGGCTTTGTCGCCGATGCGGCCCAGCGCCTCGGCGGCGGCGCGGCGGGCTTGGGCGTCTGGGCTGCGGAGCATCGCGGCGAGTTGCGGTCGCGCGGCGCGGTCGCGGAAGAGCGAGGCTCCATAGGCAGCGAGGGTTTGGGTCTCAGGGTCGGCAAAGGCGGCGCGGATGGCAGCGCGGCCTTCGGCGCGGATGCTGGCCCAGAGCGCGTCGAGCTTCGGGGTTGGGGTTGCGTTTGCGGAAAGCGGCTTCGTTTTCCGTACGCGGTAGATCGCGCCGAGGACTTCGGGTTTTAGCTCTTTCGACGTAGGGCAACACAGCTTGTACCATCCGCCGGTATCCGCGATGAGCACGCTGCCGTCCGCACATTCCAACACGTCCGTCGGGTGAAAATCCGTCTGGTCGCTGACCACGAAATCCCTGTCCGCCGTGCGGAACGTCGCGCCGTCGGGCGTGAGCACATGCGACGACACGCGGCGCATATTAAACTGCGTGCAGAGGATCGCCCCACGCAGCCCCATCGCATCGCCACGCAGCATCTCCAGCCCACTCGCCGCCGCCGCGCCGAGGTGCGTCATAATCGGCATCAGCTCACCGGTGCGCGGGTGACCTTCGAGCACGCCGTGCTCTTTCCCCCACACGCCGCCATAGACTGCGTGCAGGATGCCGTCGCGTTGGCCATTGCTTGGATTCACGAAAAACGTGCCGCAGATGAACCGCTCGCCGGTCGGCGAAAAGACGACATCCACCGGATTATCCATGCCGCCCGTCATCACCACCTCACGCCCGCTGCCATCGGGCCGCGCGCGGAAAAGATGCGACGCCCGCGTGACAAAATCGCGCCCATCCGCGAGCCGGTGCGTCTGCTCGGCGAATGCGCCTTTGCACCAATAGATAAAGCCGTCCGGCCCCGCGTAAGGCCCGTGCAAATCATTCGCGCAACCCGTGAGCGTCTTACCGTCGAACCACACCTCGCGCTTGTCGGCGACGCCATCGGCGTCCGTATCCGTGAGCTTCCAGATGACTGGCGGCGCAGCTACGTAAAGCGAACCCGCGAGCCACATCGCGCCTTCGGGAAAAGACAGCTTGTCCGCAAAGACCGTGCTTTTGTCGAAGACGCCATCGCCGTCGGAGTCCAACAGTCTCCTCACGCGATGCGTCGGGTTTTTCACCTGCACATCCGGCTTCTCATTCGAGCCCGAGCTATCCGTCACGTAGAGGGCACCCGCTTCATCGAGCGCCATATTGATAGGCCGGTCCACCAGCGGAGCCGCCGCCACGCTTTCTATTGTGAAGCCGTCCGGGACGGTGAAGGTGTGCGGTTCAATACGGAACTCGGCGGCCATCGCGGTCGCGGTGATTATTGAGAGAAAGATGAAGCGCATACCGCAGCGTGTGTGCGGCACCCGTAGGTAAATGGCAAGTGCCCGCAAAGTCTCGATCGCCGCTCGGAAGCACTTCCAAATTGAACCACTACCTCACTTCAGCGCGACAAGTTCGCCGAGATTGTTCCGGCAAAATAGGACGCCGTTGGCGAGGACGGGCTGGACCCAGCAGCGTCCGGGGAGGACTTTTTTGCGGGGGACGAGTTCTTTGAATGCTGCTGCCGATGCCTCTGCGAGGATGAGTTCGCCGACCTCGGTGAGGATGAGTAGTTGTTCCCCGGCTAGGATGAGCGAGCCGTTTTTCACGTTGCGAGCGCGCCATTTCTCGTCGCCGGTCTGCACGTCGAGGCAGACGAGGGCGCTGCGTTTGCCGACTTCGCCATCGATGCCAAAGAGCGCGCCTTTGTGCTGCACGGGCGAGTTGAACTGCGCGTAGAGGTCTTTGGTGAACCACACGCGCTCGGGCTTGCCGCCTTTCACGCGGAGCGCGGCGGCTCCGTGATTGTATGCGGAGGAAAATACGATGAGGTCGCCGACGATGAGCGGGGTTACGGCGTTAATTTTATAGGGAGTCTCCCACTCGAAGCGCCACAGCGGCGCACCGTCGGCGGCGGCGTTGCCGACGATTGCACCTGCTTTGAAGGTCACGGCGGTCTTCTTTCCATCGACGGCTCCGAGTGCGACGCTGCCGTAGCCCGGTTCGTCATCGCCTGCTTTCCAAATGGTCGCGCCGGTCTTTCTATCCAGCGCGATGGTGCTCGCGCCGGGCCCGCCGCAGTCGATGAGCACGCGCTCGCCGTCGATGGTGGGTGAGGCGCTGAAGCCCCAATCCATGTGCTTCCCGCCGAAGTCTTTTACCAAATGTTTCGTCCACAACGGCTTGCCTGTCGCCGTCGCGAGGCAGGCGACATGCCCATCCGCGCCGACCATGTAGAGGCGCTCACCATCAATCGTCGGCGTCGCCCGTGGCCCGCCCTCGAAGAGATAATCGCCGAGTTTCGCAGCCCAGCCGTGCGACCAGAGTTCTTTGCCCGTCGCAGTGTCGAGGCATTGCACGACTTCGCGCCCGTCGCGATAGCCTGCGGTGAAGAGGCGGTTGCCCACGACGGTCATGCTGGCGCAGCCGGTGCCGACTTGCACGCGCCACAGTTCTTTCGGCCCGTCTTCGCTCCACGGGGTTACTTTCTCAGCGGTAGAGCCGTCCATGTTTGGACCACGATAATGCGGCCAATCAGCGGCCAGTGCGGATGCGGCGAGGATGAGGGAAAGGGCGATTGTTTTCATCATGCAATGAGCGCGTCCACGACGTGACCGTGGACATCCGTGAGGCGGAAGTCGCGGCCTGCGTATCGGTAGGTGAACTTCTCGTGGTCGAAGCCCATGAGCCGCAAAATCGTGGCGTGCAAATCGTGGATGTGGACGGGGTTTTCCGTCGCCTTGAACCCGAACTCGTCCGTCGCGCCATAGACGCTGCCGCCCTTCACTCCGCCGCCCGCCATCCACAGCGTGAAGCCGTGGTGGTTGTGGTCGCGGCCATTCACCTTGCCCGCGTTCGAGCCCGGCGTCGGCAGCTCCACCGTCGGCGTGCGGCCAAACTCGCCGGAGCAAATCACCAGCGTATCTTGAAGCATCCCGCGTTGCTTCAAGTCTGCGAGCAGCGCGGCGATTCCTTGGTCGCATTCGCCCGCGAGTTTGCGGTGCTGCACTTCGATGTCGTCGTGGCTGTCCCACGGCTGCCCGTCGCCGTGCCAGAGCTGGACGAAGCGCACGCCTTTCTCCAGCAGTCGCCGGGCAATGAGGCACTGCCGCGCTTGCGTGCCGGGGCCATACATGTCGCGGATATTCTGCGGCTCGCGCGAAACGTCGAAAGCGTCCGAGGCATCCATCTGCATCCGAAACGCCAGCTCGAACGACTGCACACGCGCCTCGATCTGCGCATCCTTTTGCCGCTTTTGGAGGTGCTCCGCGTTCAGCTTGCGCAAAAGGTCCAGCTCTCGCACTTGCTCGGGCGAAGTCATTCGGTCGTTGCGGATGTTTTCGATGAGGTCTTCGATTTTCTGCTTCCGCGTATCAATGTAAGTCCCTTGGAAAATCCCCGGCAAAAACCCGCTCTGCCAGTTCTGCGATTCCTGGATCGGGTAGCCCGGACACAGCGAGACAAAGCCCGGCAGATTTTGGTTCTCCGTCCCCAGCCCATACGTGATCCACGAGCCCATGCTCGGGCGCGGTAGGCGGGAGTCGCCGCAATTCATCAAGAGCAGCGACGGCTCGTGATTCGGCACATCCGCGTGCATCGAGCGGATGAAGCACATGTCGTCCACATGCGCCGCCGTCTTGGCAAAAAGCTCGCTCACATCCATGCCGCACTTCCCGTATTTCTGGAACTTAAACGGCGAGCGATAGGCCGCGCCGGTCTTGCGCTCGGTGGCCAGCTTCACGGGGATTTCTTTGCCGTGCCATTTATCCAGCTCCGGCTTCGGGTCGAACGTATCCACATGCGACGAGCCGCCGTTTAGGAAAATATGGATCACCCGTTTTGCCTTCGGCTCGAAGTGCCACGGCTTGCGCGCCGCCAGCGGGTTCGTCCCCGAGATCTGCTCCGCCGCGGCCTGCGCGCCAGTCGGGCCAAAGATTCCCTTTTCCCCGAAGAGCCCGCCCATCGCCAGCATCCCCATGCCCATGCCCGTCCGCCGCAGCAGTTCGCGGCGTGAAAGAAAGAGGTGCTCAGGATTCGGTGTGTGATGACTCATCGGCGGGACAATCAAACGCTGCGCCAAGTCTTAGCCGGGCTCGACAGTCAGTGCGCTGGCGCGAGGGCGGGTGAGGAGAGGTCGAGACGATACATGAGTTGGTTGTAGTCGTAGCGCGGGGTGGGCGTCGAATTGCCGGAGAACTCCTTCGTGTAGGTGCCTTCAAACCAGATCGTCTTGCCGTCGTCGGTGTCGAAAAAGTCGTGGTGGACGGGATTGTAAAATGTGTAGCGCGGATGGCTGGCGATTTTGACGGCGCGGCCCCACGGGCCTTCGGGCGCGGGGCTCTCGGCATACCACACTTCGCCGAGCGCGGAGGGGTCATTCTTGCCGCCGGATTGCACTCCGATGAAAAGCCAGCGTTTGCGCCAAGCGTTCCATTTTACGCTGCCGGTGTGGAGGCGGATTTCTTTGCCCTCAGGCGTCGTGAGGGGCTCGGTGGTGGGGCCGTGCTCGCGTTGCCAGCGGAAGGTTTTGGTGGCGGGGTCGAGCCAGTAGGCTTCGTAGCTGGCGGGGTTCGTAATGTCGGCGAGCTTCGCGGGGACTCGGGTGTGGAGAAAAGGGGCGGCGAAATAGATGTAGCCCTCGTGCTGGATGGCGACGCCGCGCGGGGTGCGCCAAGGCTCATCTTTACCCATTTCGGCGATGACGGTGAACGTGCCCTTTGCGTCGTCGAATCGCGCGACGCCTTGCTGCGTGCGGTCAGCGAGTGAGCGATGGACGCTGAAGCCCGAGAGCAAAATATCCCGCCCATCGTCGCCGCGCAGCGTGTGCAGGCCGAACATCCACGCAGCGCCGGGGCCTTGAATAGGGAGCATTTTGCGCAGGCCATCGCCGTCTGTGAAGTAACGATAGGCGAGGCTGCGCGAAGGGTGCGCATCGGCGGGCAGCGTGGCTGCCGTCGTGTGGAAATTGCCGAGCGGATAACGAGGGACGTTCGTATCTCCCCACAGGAAAAACAGACCGCCGTTGTAGCGGACGCCTTGCACGGAGTCTTGACCGAGGACGGGCGAATCATTCGGCAAAAGCGTCGGTTTCCCCAAAAGCTCCGAGTCGCGAAAAAGCCCGCCGCCCGTGAGCCGCCCAATGCGTTCTGCGATGTTGATGCGCTTCATTTTCACCATCGCGGACTCGCCCGCTTTCGGCACGAGTCGCACGCCGCGAAAGCCGAAGCCATCTTTCGGGTACTCGTAGCCGGGGCTGGCGATGTGGAGGAATATCTCGCGCTCCATGAGCCCTGGCTCTTGGAAGGCGACCCACCCCGCGTTGTCGGTGATGAGGCTAATGTCGTTCACCGTGCGGACCTCCGCCAGCGGGACGCCCTCGCCCGTAGCCTCATCAACGACGCGAATGCCAAAGGGCGCAGGCGCGGCGAGAGCGAGGATGGGGCTGAGCAAAACAGCAGCGAGAAAACGAGTAGCGAACACAGCCGAGAGTGACGCGCCTTTGTGCAACCACAGCAACTCCGAAATGCCCTCCCAAAGTCGGCGGGCGTGATTTAAAATGGAATGGTCCGAGGCACGGAGAAAGTAGCTCGCGAGTCCCTCGCGGCTGAATCCTACTCGCGAAGCGACCAATCAATTGAAGTGCCGCATCGCGAGAGGTGCAACGTCGCGAATCCCGACTCGTCGGGAGCGAGCTACTTTCCGTCACACCCGCGTGAGCTGATTGATCAGCGCATTGAGGACATCGAGGATTGCCTGCACCTCCGGCCGGGTCGGCGGATCGCTCAGCGCGATGGTGAACGGGCCGAGGCTTGGGTTTTGCGCGGTGCCGGCGATGGCGGTGTTGAGCGCGTCGTTCAGCCCGTTGAGTTGGTCGCGCATCTGCGCTGCGTCGATGGGCGTGTTCTCCTGCGGAAGGCTTGGGTCGAAAGGCATGGGCGTGGGATTAAGGGCCTACGGTCACGCTCTGCGTCGGGGTGAAATCGCCCGTCGGCGCCGAGCCTTCGTAAAATTGCAGACGATACTCGCGCGTCTCCGGCATCGTGGGCACGAGCAGCGCACGCTCGTCGAGATACGGCGAAGAAAGGTCGATCGCCAGAAGCTCCCACGCCCCGCCGTTGCGTCGGCAATAGATCGCCACGCCATCGCGGCCAAATTTTTTGAAGGCCACACGCACGCATTCGCAGCCCGCGCCGCGCTCCACCTTGAGCGTGAACGTCGGCAAGTCGTGCTCCGCAGAATCCTCCGGGCCCACGATGCCGAGCTGGATGCCGATGGCCTCCGTGTAGTTCGGGCACGCCTTGATCGTCTGCACAAAAGCCGTAATGCGATCCAGCGCGCCCGCCGCCACCGCCACCACACCCACGGGCAGCGCCGGGGCGGTGAAAACAGGCAGCGAAAACCCACCCGCCGAGCCCGAGTAAAGCTCATCCAGAGCCGCCGTCGCCGACGGGCCAAACTCGCGCGTCGCCATCAGCCAATCGCCGCTCGCGTACTGGCAAAAGCGCGCATCCGCCACGGAAGCGGTGACATCCGGTGCCGGGAGACCCAGCGTGGCATTGGCCAGCGGCAGTTGCGTGGCATAGACGCCGAACCACTC
>CANIWM010000058.1 GCA_947471505.1 Chthoniobacteraceae bacterium
CGGAGTAGCTCAATGGTAGAGCACGCGACTGTTAATCGTGTGGTTGTAGGTTCGAGCCCTACCTCCGGAGCCAGTTTTGAGGAAAATGAACGAATCCGCAAAATCCCAAACTTACTGGACTTATATCCTCCAGAATCTTGCCGGAAAATTCTACATCGGTCACACCGAAGACGTAGAAAGGCGACTTACGGACCACAACAATCCTCAGATCGGAAAAGGCAGATTCACTCACAAGCACGACCCATGGCAATTGGTCTGGACCGAGCCACACCCCAGTCGTTCCGAAGCGATGAAGCGCGAGAAGGAAATCAAAGCGATGAAGTCAGCCCGTTGGATTCGAGAGACGTTGCTCAATGGTAGAGTCCCGACGAGTCGGGATTAATCGTGTGGTTGTAGGTTCGAGCCCTACCTCCGGAGCCAATATCGGATCAGACTCATATTGGAACGTCAGCACCGTGCGTTGGTCGGCATTGGCGGAGCCGGGAAACGTTTCAGTAACCGGATGCAATGCACCTACTCGCGATTGTCCGTTCGAACCGAAGTCGAATGGCTTGCCAAAAACGGCCGTCTTTTTGCAGCCTCAAACTGCTACTTATGAAAAATCGATCCCGATTCCATCGACTCCGCTCCCTCGTCGCCTGTCTCGCGCCGCTGGCGGCTTCACTGTATGCGGCCGAGACCCCCGTCGCTCCCTTGGACGGCGGCACCAACTCCAGCACGTTCGAGACTTCGAATGAGCAGAGCCTGCCCGCTCTCGGTTGGTCGAATGTGAGCGGCGCTGCTCGCGTCTTCGACCTTGCCACCAATGGCGCGCTCGTCGGCACGACGCCCTACGATAACTACGAGGTGCAGCACGCGACGAGCACGGCGGTCGCGGCAAATACGCACTACCGCGTGCGTGTGAAAATGGGCTTCTTCGCGGGACTGGGCGGCGCCACGGCGGGCTACCGGCTCGAACTTGGCACGGTGAATGGCGGCGTCTTTTCCCAGATTGGAACCACGACGGGCAGCGTGAGCTACGCGGGCTATATCGGCTCCGGCACGTTTTCCGGAAACGCGGTGCTCGACGTAAATACCGGTGCGACTGTGAGCGGCGATGCCCTCGCGGTCCGCTGGGCGCAGACTTCCACGACGGGCGCGGGCACTTCGGATTTTTTCGGCATTGATGAGCCAAATCCAAAGTGGTCGCTGCATTCACTTTTTGGAAATCCGCAAGTAACTTAGTATCAGGCACTCACTACGCATCAGAATTTTTAGCAGCGGATATTTCATGCAAAAGTACGACGGGGACAGACTGATTAGTCTATCAACGAGCTGAAAGCGACTGACCGTGAAAGCTGTTCCGTTTTCCCACAAGGAGCGTCCAATCCTGCCTACTTCAGCTTTTTCTCTTCCTGATAGCGCGCTTCGTAATCCTCTGCGTTCGTCTTGAGGACAGCCAGCGCGTTGTCCGACCAGGCCTTCAACTGCGGGTTCTGAATGCTCTTCGCGGCATTCTCCATATCCTTGTGCGCTTTCTTGGATGATTTCGCGAGGGTCTCGAGGTGGGCGAGGCGGAATCCTTTTTCCTTTGCGTTCGGGTTTGCCGCGAGCTCTGCCGCTTCCTTTTTTGAAATATCCGTTGCGAGCCCCTTCACTCCATTGTCCACGCACATGGTCGCGAAAGGCGTCCAGAGTGCGATGAGTTTCACGTGTCGCGGCTGCAGCCATTTTGAGAAATCCGGCTCAAGCTCTTTGATTCCGTTCCAGCGTCCGGCCAGCTTGAGTTGAAAGTGCATAATCTCCGCGGTGGTCTTGGCGAAGCGATTGTCGGTCGGCCCGAAGGGTTTTGCCGTAGTGGTCGTCGTCCCAGCGACTGGAGTGCCGGGCTGTGCGTTCTGCGCGTGAGCCGCGCTGGCGAGGAGAGTGATGGCGAAAATGATGGTTTTCATGGAAGCATTCTTTAGCAGTCCGTTGAGAAACTGGGAAATAGCGAATACGAATCAGACTGAAGCGATTTCTCAAAGAGCTGAAAGTGAATTGTTCTTTCCCGATTCGGAATGAAGTCGCAGAGAGCGCCGCGCTAGGAAAATCGGTGTCGAAAAAGTTTGGCACAGGGGAGCGGACGGTCATGCTCCGAGTCATCCTCATGAACGTCTTAATTTCATCGCGAGCGCGGATCCGCCGGAAATTCTCCTCCCGTCCTGACCGTTTCCGGTGCGGCGGACGCGAAAGCAATTTCTTAGCAGATGTGCATGATAGCCGGAGCTCATGAGAATCCGTGACGACGCTCCCGACTTTGCCACCACCCGCTGGAGCGTCGTGCTCGCGGCGGGCGGCACGGGGGCGGGCGGGGAGCGGGCGCTGGCGGAGTTGTGCGAGGGCTACTGGTACCCGCTTTACGCATTTGTCCGGCGGCAGGGGAACGCGCCCCATGATGCGGAGGATTTGACTCAGGAGTTTTTTGCCCGCCTGATCGAAAAGGGCTGGCTCGGGGATGTCGGGCGCGAGCGCGGGAAGTTCCGCTCGTGGCTGCTCGCGGCGATGAAACACTTTCTGGCAAACGAATGGGATCGCGCCCGCGCACTGAAACGCGGCGGCGGCGGAGTCGTGTCTTTCGACGCCCTCACTGCCGAGCAGCGCTACGCCGCCGAGCCGGTGGACGGCGCTGGCGCGGAAAAGCTCTTCGACCGGAGCTGGGCGCTCCAGCTCCTCGACCGCGTGCTCTCGCGGCTTCGCGCCGAGTTTGAGACGCAGGGAAAAGCGCGTGCCTTTGAGGAGTTGAAAGCGACCATCCTCGGCGATGCCGCGCCGCTCGCGGAAATCGCAGCCCGCCTCGGCACGAGCGTGAGCGCCGTGAAAGCCGCCGCGCACCGCCTGCGCCACCGCTACCGCGAATTGTTGCGGGCGGAAATCGCCGAAACCGTCCCCCTTGCAGCCGACATCGATGACGAACTCGCGCACCTGTTTTCCGCACTCAATGAATAAACCGCAAAATAATCTGCAACCGTCGGCCCGGTGATTCTTATGTAACAGGCGAACACCACACACACCATGAACGAAACCTTACGCCAGTGCCCGCAATGCAACGCCCCGCTCCCTCCCAACGCGCCGCAGGGACTTTGCCCGCGATGCCTTCTCAACGCCGCCGCCCCGCCCCCGGAGGCCATCCCCGGCGACATCATCGACATCGGCGATGCCGCCGAGGTCGCAAAGGCGCTGCCGCAGTTTGAAATCATCGAGATGCTCGGGCAGGGCGGCATGGGCGTCGTGTACAAGGCCCGGCAGATCGTGCTGGACCGCGTGGTCGCGCTGAAGATCCTCCCGCCCGCCGATGCGTTCTCGCCGGATTTCGTCGAGCGCTTTCGCCGCGAGGCCCGCTCGCTCGCGAAGCTGAACCACCCGAACATCGTCAACGTTTACGACTTCGGCGAAACGGGCGGGCTTTACTACATCATCATGGAGTTCGTGGACGGCGCGAACCTGCGCCAGCTTTTCCAGACGCGGAAGCTCACGTCCGCCGAGGCGCTGGCCATCGTGCCGAAGATTTGCGACGCCCTGCAATACGCGCACGAGGAGGGCCTCGTGCATCGCGACATCAAGCCCGAGAACCTGCTCATCGACAAAAAGGGCCGCGTGAAAATCGCCGACTTCGGCCTCGCGAAACTCCTGCGCCGCGAACCGCTCGACATGACGCTCACGCTCTCCGGCACGGCGCTCGGCACACTGCGCTACATGGCCCCGGAGCAGATGGACAAGCCCGAGACCGTGGATCATCGCGCGGACCTGTATTCGCTCGGCGTGGTCATCTACGAGATGCTCACCGGCGAGACGCCCGTGGGCCGCTACGAGTTGCCGTCGCAAAAGGCGCAGGTGGATGTGCGCTTCGACGAGATCGTGCTGCACGCGCTAGAGCGGGAACCTTCCCGCCGCTACCAGCACGCGAGCGAGGTGAAGACGGACGTGGAAAACGTGACGGGCAAGCCATCACCTCAAGCAATAACAGGTCGAGCCTCTGAGGCTCCTCCCTCACTCCAGCACACGGTGGCGTTGCAAAGCACAGCCGATTTTCGGAAGGAGGACGCGAAGGGCATTCTCCGGGTCGTCATGGCCATCCTCGTGAGCCTGAGCGCCATCGGCACTGCGGCGGGTGTCGTCGGTTTCGCACGGGTGATCGTGCCGGCGTTTCGCCCGGACACAATCCGCGGTGCGGTGGAAACCCTCGGTCGGGACGCCTTTCAATTCATCGGCATTCTGATCCTCTCGCTTATGGGACTTTTCCTTTTGCCCAAGGCGATACGGCAGGGACGCGACCGGCTGGCGCGAGTCGTTGCGTTCGACCTTGTGATCATGGGCGCGATGCTGACGCTGGCGTGCGAGAAGCAATGGTTCGGGCCAGCGGTGCCGTATTGGGTGGGCGGGCTGGTTTCGATCGCGGCTTTCGCCTGCTGGATTGTTTTGCGTGGGAAGGACGTGCGGGCAGTATTTACATCGCCAGAAAGACCGGGAGGTTTCGAGGCCGCAGGCGAGGCTGGTGCTCCCGCATCGTCTTCCGAAGTCACGCCGTCCCAGCCAACACGCCATCTGCTCTCCGCCGCGCTCGTGCTGCTGTGCCTCTTCGGGTTCTTCTTCGGTCTCAGCTTCCAGGCGAAAACCGGAGGGACCGCTGCGGGCGTCACGGAGATCATCACGGTCGGCGCGCTCGATCCGCTTTTCGTCCGGGAAAAGGGGCCGTCGGGTTTCGAGACGGGCCTCAACTTTTTCTCGTGGTCATTCTTCGCCGTGGTCGTCGGCGGGATCGCGTTCGGTGCGGTGTGGCGGATCGGTCGTGAGGATCGGGCAAAGGTGCCGCGCGATGCGGCGTGGTGGCGCGGCTGGTGGAAGCAAGTCGGCGTGTGGGGCGGACTGCTGCTCATCGTGTGCATCGTCCGCACCGTGATGGATCCGGCGAAGGTCTTGCAACTGCCCGGCAACCGCACCGTGTCGGCCAAATACAACAAGCAACTGGCACCGTCCATTCCGCCCCTCGGCACCATCACGAATGGCATCGGCGCGCAGTTCACCGTTCCCGCTGGGCAGGTGGCGATCTTTGAAATTGTGACACGGAAGGACAAAGCCACCGTGCCCGTTCCTCCCCATTGCGCGTACGTTCTTGCCGGGGAAGGACCAATTGCAGGGACATTTCGCTGGTCGCGTGAACCGGAGCAGAAGGACGGCCCTTTCCGGAGGTGGCGGATCGAACTCGTTTCGGAAGCGGGAACCGGATCCACCGGCGGCATCGCCCTGCCGGAGGCGTTGGACGCCGTGGTCGGCGCGCGCGGCCTCGGACTTGGGGTTCTCGAACCGAATGAGGAGAATGTCCACTGGGGAACCGCTGACGTGGAGAACCTGCCGACCAACGGGCTCGTCGGGCTGCGGGTGACCACCACGGCTCACAATCTAAAGACCGGCGGGGAAGGCATCGCCACGACCGAATGGAAGGGGGCAAAGACGGGGCCGACTTCCTCCTCGGGTAAGGTGGAACCCCCGAAGCAGCCGTTCATGATCGGACTGGCCGGCCCGGAACTGACGAATGAAGCGATGAAGGGTCTGAAGCTCTCCAAGCTGCAGACCGATGAGATCAACCGGATCGTGATGGCGTATCACCGCGACTACCTCGCGCTGCAACGGCAGCACTCGACGGTGGGCAAGGATGACGCGGGACGGATCGTTGTCACCATCACGCCCTTCTACGATGAATGCCTCGCGCTGGCGAAGCGCTTGCAGACGGAACTCGGCGGCATCGTCGATCCGGCGCTGCTGCCCGTGGTGAAGGACGGCGAGCTGCCGTTTCAGATCTTCAATTGGGGCGGGGCCTACAACGAGACGATCACGATGTGGAAGACCGATGGAAAATATTTCGTCGAAGAAAAACTCACGTCGTCACAGGGACATGACCGCGACCCTTACACGTTCAACATGTCGGGTCCGAAGCTCGAAGAGATCCCCGAGTCGTTCCGCATTTACTGGCGCGAAGAATGAACTCTGTGAAATCACCACTCCGCTTCCTCCTTCCCGTCGCGAGCAGCGCAGTATTGGCCGCCTGCTACGCGACGCAAACACCACGTCGTAATTCACCTTCAAAAATGAAACCACGCTCCACATTCACACTCTCCCCGCCTGACCGATGAATCCTGACACCAAACCATCTGGCCTGCCGACGTTCCTGACGTTCACGTTCAACAGACACTTTTTCACCGGATTTTTCGTGGCGTTCGGCCTTTTCATCGCGGTCAACGTGAGCTCGTATTTCTTTACCCATAACCTTCCCAATCCCAAGTCAGGCACTCCGAACGCATACGAAGTTGGGTTTCCGAAAATATTCTGGGTCGTCGGCCTGCCCTTCGCCCAGAGTTCAGAACGCTCGAACCCGGATTTGCTTTATCCCGGCTTCTACTGGCGCTCCCTCCTCGCCGACATCGCAGTGCTCTTCGCGTGCAGTTTCATCGTCGGGGACTTGGTTCAGAAACGGAAGGCGCGAAGGGAAATGCGTCAACCATCGGGAGGATGATCTTATGGAGTACGACGGGGAGAGTACGACGGGGACAGAGTGATTATTCTCCTGCGTTGTGCGGAGACCCTGTAGGGCAAAGACGGGGCCGGGACGGCCCCGCTACTTTGGCGCTTCTTTGCGGTTGGGTTGCGCGGGGTGGCGAAAAGATGGCTCTTTTTGACCATGTCTCTCAAGAATGAGTGAGCAAAAGTCCTCATTATGCCACCTTGGACGGACAAGGTAACGCAACGAACGCTCGTCGTGCCACCTTGGACGGACAAGGTGACGCAACGAACGCTCGTCGTGCCACCTTGGACGGACAAGGTAACGCAACGAACGCTCTTCGTGCCACCTTAGACGGACAAGGTAACGCAACGAACGCTCGTCATGCCACCTTGGACGGGCAAGGTAACGCAACGAACGCTCGTCATGCCACCTTGGACGGGCAAGGTAACGCAACGAACGCTCGTCGTGTCACCTTGGGCTGGCAAGGCGGGATGACGATGGATTTTTACAATAAATTGCTGGGAGTTTTCAAACGCCGCTCTTTCTTCAAGCTCTCAATAGGACGGCCATAGTAGCCATGAGAGCTTTACACTAGGTGTCTTGCGCCGGGGCATCGTTGCGGGCATTGTGGACGCCTCAATCAAACCTATTTCTATGATCATCAATACGACCGGCTGGCACTATCTCGACAATCAATTCCTCAACGCCACTTTTGAGAACCGCAAGCGGATGCACGCCATCTGCACGGATGCTGTAGCCAAGATGACTGCGGCGGCGGCGGCGGCTCCGGGGGTTTTCGCTCCGTTGCTGGTCAACATTCTCGCTCCGGCGACTGCTTTCAGCGCGGCCTATTTGCAATGGAAGGATGCGCGGGCGGGTTATCGTTCGGCTACGCAAGGGTTGGATAACCTGTTTGCCACTCTGCTCGTCGCGCCGGGCGCGGGGTTGCGTTCGGAGTTGGATAAGTGGGAGTCGAAGGCACGCAGTTTCTGGTCGCCGGGGCATCAGTCTTATGATCTGCTTTTTCCGAGCGGTCGGGAGCCTTTTAACTCTGGTGCGCGCGAGGAGCGCATCGCGGCGGTGGCTGGTTTGGGCACGCGCGCCACGGCGCTTTCGGTCACGCTGGCGGCTCAGGCTGCGGCGCCGGGAACGCCTCCGGCGCTAGCGACGGAGCTGACCGAGCAGTCGGATGCGATGGATGATTTGGGCACGAAGGTGACCGCGTTTCACGCGCTGCTGGCGGGGGCGCGGATGACTCAGACACAGAAGGAGGGGGCGGTGGACCAGCTCGCGAATCAACTGGAACCGCTGCGCGAGACGGTGGGCGTGGCGCTTTATAGAAACGTCGGTTTGCTAATGGCGCATTTTGCGGAAAATCCGAGCGAGGTGGCGGGTTATTATGACTTGGAGTTGCTGATGTCTTCAACCCCCGAAGATGAGGACGAGGAACTGCCCGCGCCGGGCGCTGTAGAGATTGATTCGGGCACGGTGGTAGGCGTGACGAGTGCGTTGCTAACTTTCTCCACAATAGGCGGGGAGACGGCGACTTCGCTAGTCGTGCAATGGAAGGTGCCGGGCGAGCCGGATTTCGGTCACGATACGCCGATGACGCGCCCATCGCAGACCATCACGCACCCGTCCTTCGAGCAGACGCCGGTGACGTTCCGCACGGTGGTCGGCAACAGCACAGGCTCGGCTACGAGCGATGAGACGGTGGTGAATTTTTAAGGGCGGCGGGCCGCGCAGAGTACGACGGGGACAGACTGATTATTTTCGCGTCCTTACGTGTCGCCGGGTTTTTTCGGGGAAAGGTCGGCGTCCACTTTCCTGCCCATGAGGGATTCTGCGGTGCCGACACAGTTTGGCCATACGTAGAATGTGTCCATGGTGAGGAGGGCGTAAAGACGGTAGGAATCGGCGAGGGGGTGTCCGTCGGGGTCTTCGAGGAACCAGTGGGGCGGGTCGTCGTTGGTGTCCACGGCGGTGGTTCCGTCGTCGTCGGTGTCGTCGTCGTTTTGGTCCTGTTCGTCGAAGGGTTTCAGGGCGAAGTCTTTTTCTTTTTCGTCCGCTGGGTCGGCGGTTATGCCGACTGGCTGGCGGTAGGGCTCCGGGCGGATTTCGTCGGGTGGACGGAGGTCCTCGGGGTCGGGGGTTTCGCCATCCTCCTCGGCGGTGCGGACGCGGAAGTTGCTCTCGATGAGGTGGGATTGGCGCAGCTTCCATTTCCTGACACTCTCGTCGCTGTCTTCCTCGTCGTCCCACCCGACTTGAAGTTTATCCCACCACCGCTGGCGCTCGGGCCCCCATTTGTGCCGGGGGACTTTGAGGCTGATGCAAAAGTGAAAGTGCCATTCGTGGGGGGACTCGGCCATGGCGCGGCGGAGTGCGTCGAGGACTTCCGGGAGGCGTTGGGCGGCTTCAATGGTGGAGATTCCCGTGGAGATGACGCGCTGGACGGTGAAGGAACCCGGATAGGAGAGTCTGCAAGACGCGTTGTCCTCGCCCATCAGGTCGTCCACGGCCTTTGCTGTTTTGCGGAACATCCATGAGAGTTCGCGTTGGAAAACCACGGGGCTGTCTTTGCAGTCCTCGTGGGGAGTCTCCGGCATCCGCGGAACGTCGCGAGGGTGTGCGGATACAAAAAGGAGCGGAGGGATGAGCCGGGGTGGTGTGCAGCCAAAGACGACATCCCAGGAGGTGAGCGCGGCGTTGATGGCCTGCACGTCGAGCTCTACGGATTTGCAAGAATTGACCTCCAGTTCGCAGAGCTTTGGAGCGCCGGTGAGCGGCCAGTAATTGCGCGGCATTTCCCCGGTGAAACGCAGCCAGCGCAGCTCCCGAGCGGCGGCGAGTGGTGCGACGTCCCTCGGCCATCCGCAGATGGTGCCCACTTCGAGGCATTTCAAATTTGGCAACGCAGCAACGTCGCCCCATCCCCGAAGAGGCCCGCCGATTTCCAGACTGCGGAGTTCTGAAAAACGGGAGATGCCGGTGAGAGTCTGCACGCCGTCGAGCTTCAATTGGCGCAGTGCAGGCATGTCGGGGAGAAAGGTGCAGTCCCTCTGTACGGTGCTGCCGCAGCTCAGCGTCGCAGTGATCAGCTTTGGAAAGCGCAGCCCGGCAAGCACCGCCGCGTTTGGGTGGATTTGAAGCGACTCGAGTTCTTGCAGCCCGGCGAGAGGCGACGCATCCCACCAAAAAAGAGGAGGAGCAAACGAGGGATACGTGGCACCCGACAGGCCGAGCGAGAGAGCGCGCAATTTCGTACACGCGGCGAGCGGTGAAAGGTCGGTAAGCTCCCCGGAGTGCAGCATAAGAGAGCGCAGTTCGGTGAGGTGCCGGAGGGCCGAGATGTCGCTCACTTCGGATACGCCAATGGAGAGTTCTTCCAGTGCGGTGAGGAACCGCAGCGCGCCTAAGTCACGCACAGGCCGCGTATCATGCCCGCATGGCGAATGATGCGGGAACTTCTTTGTATGCGGAATCATCCGCGCCGCCAACTCCGTGTCCGACTCGCCAAAAGGCGGCACGAGCGCCGGATTCAGGAAAAGCTCTTTGTAGTATTCCGCCGGTGGCGTGCGAAACGGGGTGCGAGGGTTTTCCTTCGCTCGGAAGCAGAAGTCCAGAAACCGGGCCGATTCGCAGATCAGCCAGATCGTGTAGCGTTCATCAGCAGTGCGCGCGGGCTCCAGTGCCCATCGGGAAAATTCGGAAAGGGACGTGCTCATGGGGGGCGTGAAATAACCGCGAGAACGGGAATTGGCGAGCGAGTAAAACGGCGGCGACGGGGACGGCGGGGAATTGACGAATGGCGAATGACGAAGTTCGCGAGGTTCGTCATTTGTCATTTTCAAACGCCCACCGGATGCCACGCCGTCTTCATTTCCACGGTATCGAGAATCCAGTAAGGGGACTGCGCCTTATCGCTGGCCCACTCTGCGGCGGTGAGTGTGCGGCTGGCGTACCGCTTCATATTCAGCGCGCTGCCGGAGCGGAGGATGGCGCTGATGGCGGAGTCTCCGGCCCCGTCCACGATGGCGTTGATGTCCATGTGGCTGGCGAAGTGGGGCGCGAGTTCTGCGAGGGAGCCGGTGAGCACATTCACTACGCCGCCGGGCAGATCGCTCGTGGCGAGGACTTCGGCAAAAGTGATGGCGGGCAGCGGGGCCGTGTTGCTGGCGAGGACGATGCAGGTGTTGCCGCTGGCGATGATCGGGGCGACGAGCGAGACGAGCCCGAGCAGCGCCGGTGCGTCGGGGCAGACGGCGACCGTCACGCCGGAGGCTTCGGGGAAGGTGAAGTTAAAATGGGGCGAGGAGACGGGATTCACGGTGCTGAACACTTGCGAGTATTTATCCGTCCAGCCCGCGTAGTGGACGAGCCGGTCAATCGCGGCATCCACTTCCGCAGCGGCTCCTTTTGTCCCCGCGCGGGAAAGCTCGGCAGCAAGCTCGGTGGCGCGCATTTGCAGCATCTCGGCGGCGCGGTAGAGGATTTGGCCACGGAGGTAGGCGGACGCTTTTTCCCAGCCGGGCTGGGCTTTGCGGGCGGCGACGGCGGCGTCGCGGAAGTCCTTGCGCGAGGCGACGCAGTAGTTGCCGAGGTTTGTGCCATCGGGCGCGAGAGCGGGGGTAACGCGACCGCTTTCGCCGCGCGGGAATTTCCCGCCGATGGAGAGTTTGTAGGTTTTCAGAACATTGAGGCGTGCCATGCGCGCAGCATCCACGGCGGCGCACGATGTTCAACGCGGAAATGCGGGACATTTGCAAAACGAGCCGATAGGAAGCGCGTTCTATCCTATGAGCGAAAACCTAGACCGCCTGCCTCCGCAGACCAAATTCATCGTCGGCAACGAAGCCTGTGAGCGCCTGAGCTACTACGGCGTCTTGGCCATCCTCACCGGATACGCGACGGCGCTTTTCGGCGGCGGCGAGCAAGGCGGCATCGAGGCGAAAAAGCTCGTCCACGACTGGAAGAGCGTCACCTACCTCCTGCCGCTTTTGGGTGCATGGATCGCGGACCGTTATTGGGGGCGCTACAAGACGATCCTCTGGATTTCTATGGCCTACTGCGTGGGGCACGCGGTGATGTCTGGGACGGAGGGCACGCGCTGGGGCTTGCTCGCCGGGCTCGGCCTGCTCGCCATCGGCTCTGGGGGGATAAAGCCGTGCGTCTCCGCATTTGTCGGCGACCAGTTCGGGCCGGGGCAAGAGGCGCAAATGGCGAAGGTGTATGGGCTTTTCTATTGGTGCATCAATTTCGGCTCCTTCTTCGCGTTCTCCTGCATCCCCTACATCCGCGAGAAGACCGGTTCGTACTCGGTCGCCTTCCTCATCCCCGGAATCTTCATGCTCAACGCCACGATCCTTTTCTTCATGGGCCGCAAGCAGTACGTCATCAAGCCGCCAAGCTCCAGTCTGCCACCACCCGACGATGCGACGAGAGCCGCCGATTTCAAAACACTCCTCCGCATCCTCGGTGTCTTCGTGCCTGTGATCGTCTTTTGGTCGCTCTTCGATCAACAGAACACCACATGGGTGCAGCAGGGGGCGCAGATGATCCCGGTGAAACTTGGCGACTACACCATCAACGGCGAAACCATGCAGTCGGTGAATCCGCTCTACGTCATGAGCATCATCCCGCTCTTTCTCATCGTCGTGTACCCCGCGCTTACTCGCGCAGGACTACGCCCCACGCCTCTTCGCCGCATGGGTAGCGGGATGATCCTTGCCGCGTTCGCATTCCTCATCTCCGCATGGCTGCAACGCCGCATCGAGGCGGGCGAGCACCTCAGCATCCTCTGGCAGCTCATTCCCTACGGCGTCATGACCGCTGGGGAAGTTCTCATCTCCGCCACCGGGCTGGAGTTTGCCTTCTCCGTCGCCCCTGCGCGGCTCAAGAGCACCATCATGAGCTTCTGGCTGCTCACTGTCGCCGTTGGCAACCAACTCGCCTCCCTCATCACCTCGCTCAACAGCACGAAAACGGACGACGGCAAGACCATCCGCCGCATCTCCGAGTCCAACGAAATGCTGGCCTATGTCGTCCTCATGCTCCTCGTAGCAGGCATTTTCGCGCTCATCGCTCGCAAGTTCCCTGAACAACACCACGCGACGTAGGCTTGAAACAAACAGTTGGCACAGCGGCGCGATCCCACTCCAATGAGCGAAAGACAGTGGCGCGCGGACGGGTTTGGTCCCAAGGAGGGGGAACGTCCCGTTCCCCTGAACCACGAAGTGGTTCCCGAGTTACTCGCAGTTTAAGAGCGGCGCTCCGCGCCTTAGGGGAACGGGACGTTCCCCCTCCTTGTGGGCTTATCGATTTGTCACTTGCCGTTTTTCCAAAACTCTTCTGCAGTCTGCGCGGGTTCGCCGTTCTTGCTCGGGCGTGTGGAGATGCGTTCGAGCTTCGGCAGTTTTTTTAGGACGTCTGTATTCGCTGCGGCTTCGGGGAAGGTGAGATGACGAAGCGTGGGAATCGTGGCGAGCGGGGTGAGATCGGTGACGCCAGTTTTGCGGATATCGAGGCCGGTGAGCTTGGATTTGGCGAGCACGGGCAATGTGTTAAATGCCGGGTCCCGAATGACGAGAGTCGTGATCCCGTCTGCGTGCTGAGCGATCGCAAAATCAACCCCAGTGAGTGCTGGCAGCCACGTAAAACCCTCCCACTCTTGCCAAAACTCAGCCACGGTTCGTGTGGGCCGGAGCGTCTTGGTATTGAAATTGAATGCGAGGTGGCGCAGTCGCTCGTGGTTGCGCAGACTTTCGACGGATGTTGGATGTTCGGGCAGGATGACTTCTTCCAGCGTGGCGATTTTTGCCAAAGGTGTGACGTCCACGGGGAGCGGGCATTTGTCGAAAAAGATTCGGCGTAACGCGAGCCCTGCGAGCGGCGTGAGGTTGCTGACTTTGGTCTCGGCGAACCAAAGTTCTTCCAAGTGCATGTCGCTTACCGGGGAGAGGTCTGTGACTTTGGTATAGGCGAACTTGAGCACCTTGAGCGGTAGCCCGACGAGAGGCCGTAGATCGGTGACATTGGCGCAGAGGCTCACGTCCAGAAGGCTGATATTTGCTGCCTTGAAAATGGAGAGGTCGGTGATGCTTGGCTGATCCCAGGCGGTGACGTGCCAAGAGCCGTCCGACTGCCTTGTTATCCGGGCTGTGACGCCCATTTTGCGCAAAGTGCGCTGCCATGAGACATCGTGGTCCCATTCCGCCCAGAACTCATCGGTGGTCTGGGTTGCTGCGGGGACGGAGCCTTCGGGCAGTCGGCTGCTCAGGCGTTCGAGCATGGGATGGGTGCGCAGTTTCTCGATGGCATCGAACTCCTCATCCGCGAGCTTTTCGAGTTCGCTTGGGAGGGCGAGTGTGTTGAGCGTTTTGACGTTCGCGAGAGCGGTGAAATTGGTGGCCGATTTCGCCTTACTGAGAATGAGAGTGTCGAGCGGCAGTTCGCGGAGAAAGTCGAGGTTTCCCACGGTGCATCCTTGAAGCCAGAGCTTTTTCAGCGGGAGCTTGGCGAGCGGTGTGAAGTCGGTGACGTTGACGTAAGAGCAGTTCAGCCACGAGAGCGGCATGTCCGCGAGCGCGGCAAGTGAGCCCACGCCGCGAGCATTCTCCAGATCGAGATAAACGATCGGGAGTTTGCTCAGCGGCGTGAGATCGCGAGCCTCGCTGTACCCGAGCTGCAGCGTGCTGAGCTTGAGCTTGGCGAGGGGGCCTAGGTCGGATGCCGGGGTGTAAGAAAGATTGAGGGCGGTGAGTGTGCTCATGTCGGCCAATGGGGTAAGGTCGGACACCGATGTGCGAGCGAGGCTGAGGGAAAGGAGTCGCATTTTCCGCAGGGGCCCGATGTTCCTGACTTCGCGGCAGTCGCCGAGGTCTAGGCTGCCGAGTGGGGCACCAACGAGTGGACGGAGGTCCGAGATTCCTGTTCCTTTGAGGTCGAGATCGAGGAACCCGTCGTTGCGCGCACTGAGGCGCTGGGTGATTGGTTTTTCCGTCGGATTCGGCAGGTTGCGTAGGCGTGTGCGCCAGTAGTCGAGAGCGATCTCGTTCTCTTGTCCGATTCGCCGCGCGACGAGCATGATCTCCGCAGCCGGGCGTTTTTCCGCCGACATCGAGACCCGGAGCTTTGCGAGTGATTCGCGACTGAGACTTCCGTCGGGCTGGCGCGACATGGCGAGTAATTCTTCGCACAACGCGAGATTGGCCGTGGCGCGAGGGTGGCCGGGTAGGGCGATGAGAGCGCCGCGATAGTCGAGCGCCGCATCCTCCAAGCGGCCCAGTGCTTGGAGGATGTCGGCGCGAGACAATCGAAACTCGACGGAGTCCGGCTGAAGACGAATGGCGTAGCCGAGTTTCTCGATGGCTCCGTCGAACGATTCTGAGATGGCCAGTTCGCGAGCCAGCGATGCGAAGGCCGGCGCGGTGGCGCGCAGTTCTGCTAGGGCGTTGTTTGCCCGGATCGCTTGGGTGACGCTCACGGTCGTCGCAACGACAAGGGTCGCGGCGATGGCGCTCGTCGTGAGGAACGCCGTTTTATTCCGCATGATCAGTCGGCGTGTGCGCTAGCCGAGGGTGGGTGGTCGGGCGACGACTGGCTCGGCCCGTAGGTGTCGTGCGATGTCTTCGGCGAGCGCGGATGCAGAGTCGTACCTGCGATTACGGTCTTTCTCGATCGCTCGCATGACGATCCAGTCGAGGTCGCGCTTCAGTGCCCCGATCAGGCGCGGGGCCTCGATGTGCCGATGTTGTGCGATCGTGCGCAGTGCGTCATCTCCGAGTGTCCCAAGCGCAGTGGATGGACGTTTGGGCTCGGTGGTCTTGATGATTCGCCGGATCGTTTCGATGCTGTTGTTCTCGATGACCTCTCTGCCAAATGGCGTGCTCCCGGTGAGTAATTCGTAGAGTAGAATCCCGAGGCTGTACACGTCGCTTCGAGTATCGATATCGAGCGCCGTCGTCTCTGCTTGTTCGGGGGACATGTAGAGCGGCGTGCCGACGATCTGACCAATTTCAGTGAAGAGCGAATGCTCGGTGAGACGAGACTGGGTCGCTTTGGCGACTCCGAAATCAATCACCTTCGGGTCGGGCACGCCGTCGGTCATTCCGACGAGGATGTTCGAGGGTTTTAGGTCGCGGTGAATGATTCCTTTTTGGTGAGCGTGATGAACCGCGCGGCAAATACGAATGAATAGTTCCAGCCGCTGAATCATCGAGAGATTCTGCTCGTCGCAAAACTCCGTGAGCTTCGTCCCTCTCACGAGCTCCATGACAAAGTAGGGGCGGCCAGAGGGTGTCATCCCGGCATCGAACACTCTCGCGATATTCGGGTGATCCATCAGCGCCAGCGCCTGCCGCTCCTGATCAAATCGGGCGATGACTTCCTTCGTATCCATGCCGAGTTTGACGACCTTGAGTGCCACCCGACGCCGAACCGGTTGGTGCTGCTCGACCATCCATACAGTCCCAAACCCGCCGTGCCCGATTTCTTGCAGAAGCTTATACTGCCCGATGAAGTCCCCTACGTCTTCGGGCTTAAGGCGTTCGATTTCTGCCTGAATCGCGGGCGAAATCGGCGTGTCCATGAATCCCTCGGATTCGTGGGAAAGTAGCAAGCTCTCCACTCGCTTGCGCAGGGCTGGATCATTTTGACATGCGGCGTCGAGGTAGTGAGCCCGTTCGAATACGGGCATTGCGGCGGCGCATTGGAAAATCTCTTCCTCGGTCAAATGTGGTATGTCGGGCATGGGAGCAATCGTGCTCATACCTATACATGCGAAAAAATCCGACAAAACGTATCACTCGGGGCGCAGATATTTTAATTATTTTTTCTACGGGCCTCCAAAATATCCTGGTGCAACCACGCTCGGGCGTAGGTCCAGTAACGATTTGCGGTCGGAATCGAGATATTTAACAGCGCGGCGGTTTCTTCGATCGTGATTCCGGCGAAGTATCGCAGTTTGACCAAATCGGCTTTGCCTCGATCCACGGCGGCCAGGCGCTCAAGTGAGTCGTGTACGGCGAGTAATTCGTCATCCGTCCCGCTTGGTGCGATGATTTCCACCTCCGAAACATCGACGTGCTCGGCACCCTCTCCGCGCTTTTTGCTCAAGCGTCGAATCGCGCTTTCCACAAGGATGCGGCGCATCGCTTCCGCTGCCGCGCTGAAAAAATGGGCGCGATTCTCAAACGAGACGCCGTCGTCATCCACGAGTCGCATCCATGCATCGTGAACGAGCATCGTTGCCTGAATCGTGTGCCCGTGGTTTTGAGGAGAGAGTTTGGTGCGGGCCATTCGGCGCAATTCTACATAAACGAGAGGGAGAAGGTCTTCTCCCGCTTGTCGATCGCCAGTTCGAATGGCATCAAGAATCATTGTGATCTCCTGCACGCTCCGTTCCATACCAATGGTGCTCAGGCGGTTGCCATTTTATTCGGCGGGTAAAACCCATTCCCGACGGGCAAGCCATGCTCCGTTTGCAAACGGGAGCACGACCACCGACAGCGGCCCCTGCTGGTAACGGACGGTCGCAGACAACCCTTGCCCTTGGAGCGCAGCGTAATCCCGAGCACTTTGGCGCAGCACAAAAACATCGCGCGGCGTCGCGTCGCGGATGGCGATGTACACCGATTCGTGAGGTTCATCGGCCAACGATGGCAGCGCGGCTTTCACCGAGCGTGAGTGGACCAACCCGGCTGCGAGCGCCCATCCTTCCTCAGCCTCGCTGGGCGGCGGTGCGCCGGTCAGCGCGGAGGGGTGGATGACTCGCAAACGAAAGTCCACCCCGGTCCATCGTTCAAACTCCCCGAGCGAGCGGAGAGTCCCTAGCCCATCCGCCTCCGCGACCAGTGGCTCATCCGCGAATATGCGTCTCCATTTCTCCAAGCTCTTGCGTTGAATATCGCCCCACGTTGAATGGTCATTCCAATGCCGCCGCTCGGTCATTCTCCCATAGCGATGCCACGCGACCGTTCGCCGCGGATGAAACACATCGAACCCGTGCGTGAAGGCCCGGGCGCTGAGGCTTACTTCCTCGCCGAAGAAGTAGAAATCGGGATCGTAGGGCACCTTCCCGACGAATTCTCCCGTGGAAAAAATAAAGTGTCCCGAGAGATAGCTCCCTCGAACTGGCGGGCTATCGAGATCGCCGTTGGTTGGGTGGGACTTGATGTGAAGCACGCCTTCGTGGTCGAAATGCGATGCGTGCAGCGTGCCGCCGCACGGATCCGGAGTTTGATCTTCGATGAGCGGAGGGAGATAGCCGCTCAAAATCGGGTGAGGCGAGGGGCAACGCGAAAGCTCCGCACACAGCGTAGAATCCCATCCCGGAGAAAACCGGTGATGGCCATCGAGTTGAAGATAGTAACCTTCGCCATCGAAGTGCCCCTGAAGCCGTGCCCGTGCCCAGCCGACCCCGCGGCTCTCCTCCGCGCGACAGTGATCGTGGATTAACGTGACCCCTCCCGGAAACGCGGATCGCGGCAACGCAGCATCACTTTGCTCCAACAGCGCAATCACCAGTCTCTCCGGTCGCGCTGTATGGGAAACGAGGTCGGAAACCGTCCGCGTCAAATCCGCATCACGGTATGCGGCAATGGAGACGAAAATCCGCTCCCGAGATGTCAATGACGTGCCGGTGTCGGTGTCGGTGTCGGCGTCGGTGTTGGTGTCGGCGTTGGTGTCGGCGTTGGTGTCGGCGTTGGCGTTGGGATCGGCGTCGGCGTCGGTGTTGGGATCGGGGTGGGCGTCGGCGTTGGGATCGGCGTCGGCGTCGGTGTTGGGATCGGCGTAGGCGTTGGCGTTGGGATCGGGGTGGGCGTCGGTGTTGGGATCGGGGTGGGCGTCGGTGTTGGGATCGGCGTCGGCGTCGGCGTTGGGATCGGGGTGGGTGTTGGCGTCGGAGTTGGTGTCATGGCTTGGATATTGAGTAATTTTGGGACCTCGTTGATGAGCTTTCAGACACTCGCTGAAGCTCTCTCGTCGGAAGGCCCATATTGCCCGTCGAATACTTGCGTTCAAGCTGATTAACGCCACGATAGTCGTTTAAGCAGGTATTACCCGACTTTCCCAAAAACAGACACCGTCACCATCTCCCGTCTCCCTTGCTTCCAGCCCCTGTGCTTTCTTGCCGGTAAATCGACCGTCTGCCTTGCCATCGCGTCGAAAGTAGATACTGAGAATAGCCATGAGCACCGCGAAAATCTTTTAGCACGGAGGCAGTCAGGCAGTCCGCCTGCCTCGGGCCTTCCGCTTCGAGGGCAAGGAGGTTTTGATCGAAAAGCATGGCGACGAAGTCGTGCTCAAGCCCATGCCAGCGCAGAAGTTTTCCACGTTTACGGAGATTGGGAAGTTTCTCGCCGAGAAGTTTCCGGATGGTAGCGACTTTCCCGAACCGCCCCCGCGTCCCAAAAAGCACGATCGCCCTATCCTCGAACTCTGATCCGCATCTTCTGTGAAGCCATCCTTTCTCCTCGATTCCAGCGCGTGCATTCCGGTGCTGCGCAACAAAGCCGGTATCGGAAAACTACCCGACCCAAAGCTGACCGGCATTCCTGTGATCGTCGCCGCTGAACTTTGGACCGGCGTAAAGAAGAACATGGATACCCATCCGCATCACGCCGCGCGGCTCGAAGCGTTTCTCGATCTCTTTGTGCTCGCAGACTTCGATCTCGAAGCCGCACTGCACTACGCCGATATCCGTGCCACGTTGGAAGCGGTTGGCAAATCCATCGGCCCGCTCGACCTCCTCATCGCCGCCTAAGCCCGCAGCCTCGGAGACCCTCGTGACATCCAACTTAGCCGAGTTCAAACGCGTCAAAGGACTCAAGGTTCTCGGATGGAGATAAGAGCCCACGCATGGACGATTTATCAATGCCGGCATTGAAAGTGGTCCCGTGTCCCCGATAGATTGGCCCGAACCTGATGCACGACGTTTTGCTCAATCCTTTAGCCGACAGCCCGGAGAAATCACGGGGCGCGATTTACACGCGGCGTGAGGTCGTCGAGACCATCCTCGACCTGATTGGTTACTCGCCAGAGTCGCCCCTGTGGGAGAAGACCGTGCTTGAGCCGTGCTGCGGTCAGGGCGATTTCCTGCTCCCTATCATCGCACGCTTGCTCGCCTCGTATCGACGCGAACACGGCTCCATGTTCGGCGCTGCATCCCCTTTGCTATCCGCAGAATTTGCGTAAGTCTGCGTTGTCATAGAGAGATAGTCATTACCCAGTAAAGCGACGTATCGCAAGGTTTCGTTGCTTCCACGCGCGAATTGCGTGGAATCTGCATGGAAATGGCAGCGTCAGTGATTGCCTGTAAGCCCCGTCAGTTCCAACGGTTGGTAGTCGCGTATTCCCCGAGTTGCTTTTCGGCTTCGGTTCGCTGTCGGAGGTAGGATGTCCCACTGGTCGGTGCTCCCATCCGCCTGTTGGCAACAAACCGGATCACATGGCACAGATCGCCACTCGCCTGTTGCATTCAGCAGGCGTTCGGGGCTTCACTCAGCCATGAAGCGCTCGACGCCCGCAATCCGCCTTTCTAAAGCTCAACGGTTTTCAAGACCGCCGCTCGCTCGAATGCTCCAGCTTCATCAGCATTTGCAGGCCGGGCGATTCCCGAACTGCCGCAAGCTCGCGGATGCGCTGGAGGTGTCGAGCAAGACGATTCAGCGCGATATTGAGTTCATGCGCAGCCAGCTCGGGCTGCCCATCGAATACGATCAGCTTCAATTCGGCTTTTTCTACACGGAGCCGGTGACTCATTTTCCGAGCATCGAAGTATCGGAGGGCGAAATCGTCGCGCTGTTCGTCGCGCAGAAAGCGTTGGAGCAGTATCGCGGCACTTCTTTCGAGAGGCCGCTGACGGTGGCGTTTCAAAAGATCGCCGATGGGTTGCAGGACAAGGTGGCGTTTGAGTGGAGTACCCTAGAATCTTCGATTTCGTTTCGCGGGCTCGGTACGACAACGGCAGATTTGGAGCTGTTCGAGACGGTCAGCGGGGCGGTGCTCAAATCGCACGAGATCACGTTTGAGTATCGAAAGCTCGGGGACGCGGACTACGAGGAGCGGCGGGTGCAGCCGTATCATCTCGGCTGCATTGACCAGCAGTGGTACCTTTTCGCCCACGATCTTGCGCGCAAGCAACTGCGGACGTTCGTGCTTTCGCGGATGCGCAAAGTTCAGAACGCGCGGACCCAATTTCACCGACCGGCTGATTTTTCGATCAACAAACACCTCGGCGATAGCCTCGGAGTCTTCACGGCGAAGGGTCATGTCAAAGTGCGTATCCGGTTCGATGATTTCGCCGCTCGGCTCGTCAGCGAGCGTCTGTGGCACAGCTCGCAGCGCATCCGCGACCTTGGCGACGGCGCGGTGGAGCTGAGTCTTGAGCTGGCGAGTCTGGAAGAAGTCGAGCGCTGGGTTCTGAGTTGGGGCGCGCACGCTCGCGTGCTCGAACCCGTCGCGCTGCAAACGCTCGTCCGCTCGGCGGCGGAAGCCGTGCTGGCAGCCTCACGCGATATTTCTGAAAATAGTTGAGCGGTAGGACCGCGATTGTCCCACCACCGGCGCTAGGGTTCGGGTATGAACCTAAATCGCGTCGCCGTCGCTGGCCCTTACACTCACGAAAATCTCAGCCTCTTTCTCCTGCTCGGCGCGGACGCGTTTGACGGCAATCGCTTCATCCCGCTCGACGAAGCGCTGGAGCAAAAGTGCGTCACCGTCCACGAGACCGGCGACGTCGGGCAACTCGAAATCGAAAACCTCTCCGAGCTTTTCGACCTCTACATCCAAGCCGGCGACGTGGTGAAAGGCGGACGGCAGGATCGCACGCTCGGCGTGGATTTTGTCCTCCCGGCAAAATCCGGACGCGTGTCCATTCCGTCGTTCTGTGTGGAGAGCGGGCGCTGGCACAGGCGCGCGGGAGAGGACGTGGGTTCGTTCTCCAGCTCGAAAGCCTGCCTCTCCAGCAAAAAACTCCGCATGGCCGCGAAGCTCAGCAAGAACCAGAGCGAGGTGTGGGAGAAAGTCGCCGAGACGCAGGATGACCTCAGCGCGAGCCTCGACAAACCGCTTTACTCGGAGGAATCGCCCACGAGCTACCAATTGTCCGTCGAGGACGAGGACCTGCAAAAGCGGAAAGAGAACTACCGAGCGGCGCTGGCAAAAATCATCGACGAAAAGCCCGATGTGGTGGGCTACGCGTTCGTAATCAACGGCGAGATCAACACCGCCGACACTTACGGCTCCGGCGTCCTGTTTCGGAAACTCTGGAACAAGCTGCTCGATGCAGCAGTGCTGGAGGCCATCGCTGAACTCCGCAGGGAGACGAAGGCGGAGGCTAAGCCGGTCACGTCCGAGACGATTCAAGAATGGTTCATCGAAGCCGAAAAGACCGCCGTCTCCAACCGGCAGGAAGTCCCGCCGCGCGTGTGCGTGGATACGCGACGCGGCGAGAAGACCGTTATTTTCGACACGCTCGATCACGGCTTCAACGATGCTGTGCTCCACAAGAATCTCGTCGCAAACTGACCCACCGCCATGCCGCGCCTCACCCATCTCGATGATGTCCTTTTCCCCGTAGCCGAGCACCCGGTCTTCGTCAGCCTGCCCGATGGCAAAACCGTGCGCCACGTGCCCGTGCCGGAAAAGAAAGCCATCGTGAACATGACGCGCAACCGCGTGCTCGGCATCGTCAGCCGCGACTACCGGCTCGTGAGCGATCGCGAGGCGCTCGAATGGGCCGCGCAATGCTGCCGCACCGTCTTCCCCGAAACGAAACCCGCCGAGTGGGACGTGAGCGCGACCGACGCCCCCTCCACTGGCGGCCACTGCACCATTGATCTCAAGCACAACTCCACCGCGCTCGACTTCAGCTTCGTGCCGCCGCATCAGCGCCCTGAAGCGTTCGGCCCATTCATCCGCGTGACCAACAGCTACAACGGACTTCGCGCACTCGGCTTCGATATCGGGTTCTATCGGAAGGTCTGCAAAAACGGCATGATCCTCCCCGGCACGATCATCCAGTTCAAATTCACCCACCTCCGCCGCGACCTTGGCGAAGAGGTCACTTTCGACGTGGCACTCGACCGCCTCGCGAAAGTGAAGAGCAGCTTCAGCCAATATCTCGGCGCGCTCAGCGATTGCACCATCGCGCACGCCGACTTCGTGCCGATGCTCATGGCCGTCATGCGCATCAAGCAGCCCGACCCGCTAAAGCCCGAGAGCACTGTGGCCACCGAATGGGCCGCGCTCGACGCCCACCTTCACGAGATCGCCGACCGCTACTTCCACGAACTCGGCGGCAACGCCTACGCCGTCTTCAATACCATCACAGACTTCGCCTCGCACCCGCCGCCGAACCGCCTGCTGCACCGCGACCGCCACAGCCTCCAGCGCCGCGCCGGTCTTTGGCTCGCCGACTTCAGCCAAAAATGCCGCCAGCCCGACTTCGCCATTCGCACCTACGTCGAGAAACTGAACCTCAACCCCGCCATCGAGGCCTCTCTCTCGTGAACAACACACATGAACTGCGTGACGTTATGGGTGAATCCGGACGTATGCCTCCTCGCAATGCCAGGAAATTGTCCGCCAATTTGAGGGAGTGGACCGTATTTGTCCTACCGCTATGGTATCATCGACCCACAAATTCAATGAGTTCAAAAACCACTGTGCATTCGCCAAACCTCATCGTTACCCGCCTCCGGATCGGGTCTGATATGATGGCTCGCAAGAGTGTTGCCGAATTGCTGCCAATCGATGAAAACGAGAAAGATGCAGAATGAATTCTCTCAAAACATCTCGCACTGCTAATTTCGAGGTTGCCGCGGCGAAAGGTTCAAGCTTTCAGTCGCCAATGTATTGTGCGAAGGGAGATTCACACGTAGCGGC
Source organism: Chthoniobacteraceae bacterium (assembly GCA_947471505.1). Lineage (GTDB taxonomy): Bacteria > Verrucomicrobiota > Verrucomicrobiia > Chthoniobacterales > Chthoniobacteraceae > SXWH01. The sequence continues at coordinate 23,408 of CANIWM010000058.1, forward strand.
ATTGTGTGCTTGCCGCCGGGCCGGCAGACCGTTTTCTAGCAGCGCTACATGACTCCACTTTCCGAGATCGAGAAGAACGAATTACTCCGGCTGATCGAAGCTGATCGCCCGCTGCCGGAGCAGTGGCGTGGGCGGCTCTTTCCGGGCGCGGGTCGAAAGGCGGAGATCGGCAAGGAATACCGGCTGGTGTATGACGGGAAGCTGACGCGCGAGGAGGTGCTCGCGCAGACGCCTGCTGCACCGTGGCAGTTGGAGCGATCGTTCTGCGCGGAACGGCCGCACGCGGACGGCTGGCGGAATCTGCTGGTATGGGGCGACAACCTGCTCGCGCTGCGCGAACTGCTGGCCGACCAGCAGGGGCCGAACCGGCTCGGCACGCGCGGGAAGATCAAATTGATCTACATCGATCCTCCGTTCGCCACCAAGCAGGACTTCATGAAGGACAAGGAGAAGGCGTATCGTGACAAGGTGCTCGGCGCGCAGTTCATCGAGTTCCTCCGCCGCCGTCTCATTCTCCTCCGCGAAATCCTCGCCGACGACGGCAGCATCTTCGTCCATTTGGACTGGAAGAAAGGCCACTACCTAAAGGCCACATTGGATGAATTGTTCGGAGAGGAGAATTTCGTGACAGAGATCATCTGGCGCCGAACGACCGCCCATTTTACTGCTGAACGTTTCGCGTTTGTTCACGACTCGATTTTCCAATACAGCCGAGCCGGAAAATTTCTTTACCGAAAGCCCGAAAGTAGCCATTCGCGCGAATACCTGGCGGTCAAATACAAGAACCAAGAAGCAGATGGACGACGTTACCGTCTCAGCGATGCCTCTGGCGCAGGCCAAGGTGAACCGAGAGTTTTTTTCGGAAGGAGGATTTCTCCGCCGACCGGCCGCCACTGGCCATCGCAGCACTACATCGATGAAAACTTGGAACAATATGTTCTTGGCGCGGACGGGATGCCGCAGAAAAAATCGTATCTCAAGGGAGCGACTATCGGTTCGGTCTGGGACGATATTTCACCGATAAATTCACAGGCAGAGGAGCGGTTGGATTATCCAACCCAGAAGCCCGAAGAGTTGCTCGAACGGATCCTTTCCTCCACCTCCAACGAAGGAGACATCGTGCTCGACTGTTTTGCCGGCAGTGGCACAACTGCGGCAGTAGCAGAGAAGCTGGGCCGGCGTTGGATCGCGATGGATTGTGGCAAGCTGGCCATCTACACCGCGCAGAAGCGGTTGTTCTCCCTAACCAAGAGCATCGGCGCTCCAACGAAGGACAACCGCGCAGAGCCGGAGCGAGTGGAGGATTGGGCAGACCATCTCAAGGGAGCGCCCGGCGTGCTGCTCATCACCGAAAAGGCCCGCAACGGCCAATGTGAGGTGACGCTGGAGTTACTCCATGATCTCGCCGCGCTCGCCAGTAAACACGACTTGGTGAAGAAGGGCACGGCGCTGTCGCTCATCTGCCCAGAGGAGAAATTGCGTATTCCCGAGGATCAACTGGAGGAACCGGAGGATGCGCCGGGCACCAAGCGCATCGTAATCGAACTGAAGGAGGGCAAGAAGGTCGTGGCCACGGTAGAGTTCCGGATCTCGCTTATCGCGCCCAAGGACAAGGCGGAAAAGGAGCAGCCGTTACCAGCCAAAGAATTCGCGCTCTTCCGGGCGGGCATCTATGACATGGCCGCCATCAGGAACCTGCCGTGGGGGGATTACCGGCCATTTGTCCTGAAACTCTTTGGCGTCCGCGAGCATCCGCACGAGCGCTACGGTTTCGCGCTGGACGGATACAACGGCACACATTCCACCCTCGTTTGGAATTACCCGGATCATCCCACGCTCACGCTGGATTACGGCTACGTGGACGACCTGCACAAGACATTGCGCGGCAAGCCCGGTGAGCGCTTCTACGTCATCGCCCCGGTGGTGGCGATGGACTTCGCCGAGGACGAGGTGACACGCCACGAGACGACGTATGTCTTCCTCAAGGTGCCGCTCTCGGTCCTGCTGCGGCTCATCGAGCGCAAGGTGCCGGCCGCGCTCAAGCAGCCGGCCAAGGAAGAGGACGTGAACGAGGTGATCGACGCCGTGGGCTTCGACTTCATCTCGCAGCCGCAGGTGGTGTGGAAGGCGAAGGCGGACAGCGGCAAAGACGGGCTGTTCGCCAAGTCCGATTACGTGCTGGAAATTTCCGAATTTCGCGCCCGGACGCTGGCCACGGACCCGGAGGATTTTCAAAACTTCGAGACCTTTTCGATGGCGATGGTGGACACGGATTACGATGGGGATGTTTTCCGCCTGAGCCGGGTGTTCTGGGGCGAGGATGTGCTCAAGGCGGCGGGCGGGCTGGAGAAGGCCGAGCGGCTGGAGTTGCGCGTCTCGGAAGCAGATTTCACCGGGAAGCAAATGATGGTGATTCTCTGCGACCGCTACGGAAACGAGAAGGCGTTGAACCTGGAGAAGGGTGACTTCGAGGGCGGGCCGCGCCGGGCGGCAAAGGCGCCCGCGAAGAAGTTGGCTGCCGTCACGAAAGGGAGGAGCGCGAAATGAGCCTGCAATTCCGCATCGCCGATCAGGTGTTGAAGGTGGCCGACAAGCGCGACCTCGTGGAGGCGGTGGTCCACAAGTATGACGCCTTTTTGAATCTGCTCTGCGCCGACCGCTACGCCTTCCAGCGCGACGCGGTGCGCGAAACGCTGCGTTTCCTCGCGTCGAACAAGTATCGGGATCTCGAAGATTTGGCGAAGGAGAACTGGAGCAACAGTGAAGCCATCCAGCACCGGCACGAGGCCGGCGTAGATTCCTACCTGGCCCGGATGCCACTCAAGAACCGCAAGGCGGTGTCACTCGATCTCGCGACCGGCACCGGCAAGAGCTACGTGATGTATGGACTGGCGGCGATTGCGCTGGCCGAGGGATTGGTGGACCAGGTGCTGGTCCTGTGCCCGTCGCTGACCATCGAGGAAGGGCTGCTGGAAAAGTTCACGGCGCTGGCGGGCAATGGTGAGTTGTCCGGCATCATGCAGGATCTGGGCGCGGCGGTTCCCATTCCCGCCATCAAGCGCGGCAACGAGACGATTCGAGCCGGCGATATTTGCGTAGAAAACATTCATGCGGTTTATGAGAGCACCGGCTCATCCATCCGCGACAGCTTCAATGGCAAAGGGATGCGCACTCTCGTCCTGAACGACGAGGCCCACCACCTGTTCAGCCAGCCGGATCGGGCAATGAAGGAGTGGATGAAGTTTTTGCAGGGCGGGGAATTCTGGTTCCAGTTTATCGTGAACGTCACAGGCACGCCTTACGTGGAGAACGACTATTTCCCCGATGTCGTTTTCCGCTATGGCCTCAAACAGGCCATCGCCGACGGCGTCGTCAAAAAACCCGATTACAAGATCGAGGACACCTACACGGAACACGACTGGCAGAAGACGTACGCCATCCACGCGCAGAACCAAAAGGACTACGGCAAGCATCTCAAGCCGATCTCCATCGTCGTCACGCAGGAGATTGCCACCTGCGTCGAAGTCTGGCGCGAGCTGGTGGATTTTCTGGTCGAGAAAGAAAAGATCAGCCGCGAGGAGGCGGAACGGAAGGCGATTTGGGTCACTTCGGGCGTGCCATCCAGCGGCCCCGCCAAGTCGCGCGTGGAGGCGGCTCACATCCCGCGCAACGACAAGGATTCACCTGAGAAACGCCGGCAGGAAAACTTGGCGCTGCTCAAGCAAGTGGACGATCCCGCGTGTCCGGTGGAGTGGATTGTCTCGGTGTCCATGCTCACGGAAGGGTGGGACGTGAAGAACGTGTTTCAAGTGGTCCCGCATGAGTCGCGCGCGTTCAACTCCAAGCTGCTCATCCAGCAAGTGCTCGGTCGTGGCCTCCGCGTGCCGCCCGGCCTCGCGGCCCAGCCGCGCGTGAAGATTAACAATCACGAGGCATGGTCCCAGGAGATCGCCAATCTGCTCAAGGAAGTGCTGGAAGTGGAGAGCACCCTTTCGTGGGGATACGATCCACGCCGCAGCGAGTATGTCTTCCCGCTCCACAATCTGCGTTACGAGCCGGAGCAGAAGACGGTGGAGATCAAGCGCGAGCAGGCGCGCGAACCCGTGGTCAATTTCCGACCACAAGACCGCAAGACCACGGAATATTCCAAATTTTCCGAGAGCGGCACTCTCGCGGTTGAGATTCAGCATCACGGGCTCTTTGAAATAAGTGCGGCCGCCAAGTTGTTGCACGCGTTCCTGAGTGGCAAGAGCGAGAAGATCGCCGCAACGTGGCCGAAGAAGCGGATTCGCGATTTCATCATCACCCGGCTGAACGCGGCGCACCAGGACGCGACGTTCCTGAGCAAGGAAAACCTGCTGCTCCTGCAGCAGTGCTTCGGCCCGATGTTCCGTGAGCTCGACAAGGAACATCCCCGCCTCAGCCAGACCGCGAAGGAGATCGTGGCCGTGGATCTGGCCAAGGTGCCGAAGCAGTCGGTTTCTGAGAGCATGTTGAAAGAGCACGGCGCGCTCTACGGCGTCGAGGGAGACACGAAGGCCTTTGATGGCCACGAAGTTCACCTTTGGGAGCAGTATCAGAAGTTCAGGAAGATGTGCGCCGATTACGGTGACGATGCCTCGGACCAGGCCAAGGCCATCGGTTCGCGGATTCAGCAGGTGAATTTGAGCGCCTTCAAGTCGCCGTGGAATGTTCACTACGCCAGCTACGAGCCGGAACGAAAGTTCTCCGACCTGCTGTTTGCCAACGGTCATTTGTTCGACTCGTTCGTGAAGATGCCCAACACGGGCGGCTACGCCTTTCCCTATTCCTACAAGCCGGCCAAGGCCGTCAAAACCCATGTGGCCAATGAACATTTCAATCCTGATTTCTTCCTCAAGGTCAGGGATGCCGAGGACATTCTCGTGGTGGAGGTGAAGATGGATGACGACGACACGAATCGAAACCGGGCCAAGTGTCGCGACGGCCTGAAGCACTTCGAGACGCTGAACGAACGGCTGAAGGACGCGGGCGAGCCATGGCGCTACCACTTTTATTTTCTGTCCCCGGACGACTACACCAGCTTCTTCCAGCAGGTGCGCGACAAGACCTTCGCACCGTGGCGTTCAACGCTCATGCAGGAATTGACCGCCAGATGAACACTGTCTCGCAAATTCAGGAGGTAATGACCTCGATCTCAACGCCCGCTGCGAGCTCTCGTCGCCAAAAATCCCAAGTGAACAACCTATGGCCGCAAAAATAATTCGCTTTAGCGAACCGGTAAACGCCAGTGAGGTCGCCGCCCAGGCCAAATGCAAAGCGGCTCTCGACGCTCTCGCTGACCCTGTCCCTTGGATCGTATTCGCCGGCCTCGCTTCATCCTCATCGCCCCTACACCAATCCGACGACTTGGATCTCGTGCCAATCGGCCCGCGCGGTGTGTTCTTGATTGAGGTTAAGCATTGGGACGCCGCCTGGATCAACGACAACCGCGCAACTGCCGACGCCGAAGCGGAAAAACTGACCATCAAAGCCAAGCGGCTCGCCGGTCGTGTCAAAAGGGCGCTCTCCAATACTCCCAAAGTTACCCAGGCGTTTCTGATTACGCGCGAGCCAGCCGGCCCGAATTTGCCAGCGACGATCCGCGGTGTGCCGGTGTGGACTTTACGCGAGCTCGCCAGGGTGTTTCGCGAGCTCCCCAAAGGCCTCCTTAACGAACTGCAGGTAAATCTTCTCGTCGGTTCGTTGGAACCTGCGGTCAAGGTTCAGTTGGACGGCAAGATTCGGCGTATCGCCGCCTACCAGAACTTGGAACTCCAGACACCAAAGGAACAGGCGTTCCACCGGATTTACAAAGGCGCTCACCAGCGGACCAAGGAGCGCGTCATCCTCCACCTTTACGATCTGTCAGCCAGTGAGGATAAGAATCCCTCACGCCAGGCCGAGCGAGAATCGCGTGCATTGCAAATGCTCCAGACCACGAGATTTGTTCCACGCGTTCGGGATACGCTGCGCGACCTGCCTGAATTCCCCGGCGAACTGTCCTACTTCACGTTGATTGACCCTGGCGCGCCCACCCTTGCCGAGCGGGCTGCCGATGGGGCTTGGACCACGGCTGACCGAATAGAGTTCGCCGCCAACTGCTGCACGGCACTGCACGACATTCACTCCCTAACCGATCCGGAGGAGGTGAAGATCGTGCATCGCAACCTTTGCCCGAAGAGCCTGCTTGTCGGCCCGGGTAAAGAGCCAGTTTTCGTTGACTTTGATCTCGCCCGATTGCCGAGCACCGAGACTTTGGGGGACGTTCGTTCCGCCGATTCGGAGTTCGACGCTCCCGAAGTGCGGGCTGGTGGCCTTACTGCGGCATCGCAACGGAGCGATGTGTTCTCGCTTTGTTCCGCGTTGCTCACATTGTTCGCAACCGCCACCGATAAAAAATCTGAGGCGGCCCGCAACGCTTTGCTCACAGGATGCGCCGAGTCGCCCGAATCCCGAGCCTCACTGACAGATATTGAACAGGCAATACGTTGCCTACTGCTAGCCTCGGCCGAACCAGATACGCCCTTTGCGCCACCGACCGACGCCGACGTTCCGGCATCGGAATATTGGTCCGAAGGCGAACTTTTGCCATTCCGCGACATGACTCTCCGCATCGTCAGTCGTTTGGGATCGGGTGGTATCGGCCGAACCTTCAAGGTCGAGCAGGTAGATCCGGTCAGCGGCGAGAATTTCGGCACGTTCGTTGCAAAGGTCATGAAGTCTCAGGATTCTGGGCGCGCCGCGCTTCATGCTTACCAACGCGTGCGCAGCCATACTACTTCACCCGGTCTATCGGTTGTTTTCGAGACCGCTCGCAATTGGCAGCGGGATCGTGTCGTTGCCCTGTTGAAATGGATCGAAGGCGATTCACTTGACGGCTTGGCTGGTGTTTTACCCATCGCTGCCGAAGAAGCGGGTTATGAAACGGTCGAAAAAATGCTCATTCGTTGGTGCACGGAGGTGTGTCATTCCCTCGCGAGCTTGCACGCCCAAGGCCTAGTTCACGGCGATGTCAGTCCCCGCAATTTGATCTGTGATCGTGGCGGACTGACGCTTACGGATTACGACCTCGTCACGACGGTGGGAAAACAATCCTGGGGCACGGGCGCAACCGCCTATTGCTCACCGGAAGCGCAGCGGCGCGAACCATTGGAACCGTCCGACGATTTCTTTGCGCTGTCCGCCAGTTTGTTCGAGGTGGCGTTCAATCATCCCGCGTTTTCCAGCCCGCACGGCGCAATGGACAAGGGACACGGCTTGGATTGGCGTGCGGGCGAGCGTGAATCGCTCCCTAAACTCGCTGAGTTCTTCGCTCAGGCCACACATCCTGATCGCTCTCGCCGCTTTCAGGAAGCCTCTGCCGCGATCAAAGCCCTTGCTTCGTTCAACGACATCCCCATCACGCCCTCAGAACCAATCGAGATGGAGGTCGTGCGTCGTTCACCACAGCATGTGAAATGGCTGGAATCCCTGCTACGGATATATCCTGGTTCGCCCCACGGAAACCTTGAGACCCGCGGCCTAGACAGTGAGTTTGCTCTCGCGACCTACGTCGAGACCCCGCTCGAACAATCGCTGTTCGATTCTGTCCGCAACCGAACCACGCGTTTGGTTTTGTTGTGCGGCAACGCGGGGGATGGCAAAACCGCGCTGCTTCAGCACTTGGCCGCAAAATTCGGCATTGCTAGACACCAGTCCGCCGATCGTATTTGGGAAGCTCGAACTCCGGACGGGCTTTTGCTCCGTGCGAATCTTGATGGGTCCGCATCGTTTCAAGGGCGCAGCGCGAATGAATTGTTGGATGAATTCCTTCAGCCTTTCTTGGACGGTTTGCCTGGAGAAGACATCGCCCATCTGCTGGCCATAAATGACGGACGTCTTTACGAATGGCTTGAAAGCCGTGAGCGCACGTCTGGCACCAGCCCTTTCACTCGTGCGCTTCGCGCCTTTCTCGCTCACGACGACGAAGACGGGGAGCCACTAGCTCACGTTCAGTTCATCAGCCTAAACCATAGATCGCTCGTCGGCGGCCGCACACCTTCAGGCCAGTGGTCAGATGACTTTCTTGATCGGCTCATCCACCGGCTTTTGGGAGGGGAGAGCGCCCTTCAGAACTGGTCACCTTGTCTGAAATGCGAGGCTTGGGATCGATGCACCGCTGGCCCGAATGCGCACCGCCTTTTCGCGGCCGATGACACCCCCCAAGGCCAACTCGGTCAACGGATACGCGCCCGCTTGGCAGAAACGCTTCAGGCGGTTCACCAGCGCGGACAAATTCACATCACTACCCGCGAACTGCGTGGCGTGCTCAGCTACGTACTGTTCGGCGTGCATTCCTGCGCGGAACTCCATCAAGACCCTAGTCTGAAACCCGACCCATTGTGGGACATGCTCTTTTCACCGGTATCACCATATCGCCAAGGCGACCTGTTGCGCGAGATCGCGGCGCTCGATCCCGCATTGGAATCACATCCCCAACTTGATCGGTGGCTCATGGGGCGCACCGCGCGTGAGGTTCCCGGTGCCGGCCCAGGCTACCCGGGGCTATGGCGTGATTCCGCCCGTCGTCGTGCCTATATCGAATGGAGCGAACAGCACCTTGAGGCGCTGACGGGCGACTCCAATTCACTCCCATTGGCGAATGGGGATCACCTTCGCTTCTTCAAGGAGGCCGCACTCAAGCATGCCGTCGAGAATTCCGACCTCTGCGCCCGGCTCTGTCGTGGTATCTCCCAACTGGAGAGCCTTCCACAGCTGGCCTTGGCGCGCACTACTATCGTTCCATTGCGCATCACCCCGCGCACGCCCACGGAAACCTACTTCTGGGTTGAGAAACCGTCGGAGCGCTTTCGGCTCGAAGCCGAATGGCCCCACATTCGCGACATCCCGTTGCCGGTGCTACCGCGCCGTCTGAACCTAATTTACCGCAGCGCAAATGGACGCGAAGACGTGTTATCGATGGGTTACGAACTATTCCACACGCTCTTGTCGCTGGCTTCGGGCGAGCAATTGAGCGAGCTCCGCTCTGACGACCTCTTTGCTAACCTTGCCATTTTCACTCAACGGCTCGCCAAGGAAGACGAAGGACACCTTCTCGCATGGAATCCAAAGGTGGATTCGACCTTGTATCGCTTGGGAATTCAACGAAGGGCCGACCGGCAGATTTTGGCGTGCGAGCCCATCAACATGACAAACACATGAGCGCAAGCGCCAAAGAAATAATCGAGGAGGTGTTCACCAAAGCTGTGGCCGACCAGTTGTGGACGGCAAATACTCTTTTGGTTCTTCCGCTCACGCCGCAGGGGTTCGCTGTTGGCTCGGTCCTCCCAGCGGTCTTTTACATGTGTCGCCGTGCCTGTCGTCGCGGGAAGGGGCGTTTTCAGCAAACGTTTTCCCCTGCGGAAGGAATGAGAGCGGACATCCATTCAGTGGCCGGAAAACTGTCTCAGGATACTCAGTCTTTCGCAGGATTCAGCTCAGAGGTAACAAAAGACATACTAGGTGACCTGCTTCTCTGCGACCAATTGGAGAACAAGAGTCATACGGAAGGGCATCGCGAAGAAATCCAGCGTGCCTTTCCTGTCCATTTTTTTGCGTCGTGGCTGGACTTGCCGCCGTTCGTTGGACACCTCCGTTTCGTCCCCGAAATGATCGTATGTTTGCTAGCCAATCAGCAAGCAGGACAGAAGCTGTTAGCTACGGCTCCCGGCACCGAAAGCGCATTTCCAGTGGGTCGCTCTCCCGAGAGTAACTTGTTTTTCAGTATTTTTGGACGGGGTGTTTCCTTCGGCGCAAACACGGCCAACCTCTGCACCGACACAATCGACGAACAGGCTCCCCTCTCCATTGAGGAGCTACTGATGATCCGTCTAGCGATGACCTGTGAGGAAGCTCCGGAGACCGCACGGCCATCACACAACGCCGTTCCACACATTCAGAATATATGGCCCGTGTCGCAACGCGCCGCTGCGGTGTTCAGGGCCGACCTTACCAATTTTCTACAAACCTACGGAAACGCAATCCCAAGGCGATCCATTACCCCGATGCTTGAATCGTTGCTCGGTTTGGGTTTGCTGTCCATTTACTTGGAGAGTTGTTCCATCGCGGTCGCATGGGAAAGGACCGGCGACATCCCAGTTCCTTCAGCTCAAGTCCCGGTGTCGATTTTCGCCGATGCGTCGAACGGAAGCGACTCACGTTTACGCGATCTTTCCGAGCAATCGTTCGAGGAATGCGTTCGATTACTGGATCAGTCGGTGATTTCAATGGCGCAAATCCGCGTTTTGAGTGCGCTCTTGTGGGACGATCCCGATTTAGCCGGCTCCAAACCTAATGGGCCTGATACATCTCCGTGGCTCAGGTTACTCGCTGACGTTCGCAAGGGGCGGCATGAAGTATCAGGACTAACATTGCGTGACATAAAGCTCAAGAATGGCCGATTGGCAGAAAAACTCGAAGCCGCGGGCATTGAACCTGACGCAATCGATATTCTCCGCTCAACGCATGCGAGTCAGGATCCTGCCCAGACGGCTGCGGAGGCCCTCTGCGCGATGATGGGAGAGAAGCTGCTTCGAACACATCATTTTAAGTTCTTAGATTCATGCCTGATGGTAAACGAACCGCACGGGCTCGGACGTAAGCGCCGCGTTTCCCGCAATTTTGGCGGTCGCAAACGGAAGATGATGGACGTGAGATCAGCGATTCTTTCCAACACGGTCTTGGAAACATTGGTTCATCTCCACTTGGTAGGCCGCCAGGGCGTCCTCTCCTATGCCGAGTTCCTCCGTATCTTGCGCGAACGATACGGCATTTGGGTGGATGAGTGCCCCCCGGGTGTCTCCGCATCCCGCGAGGATTTATTGGGCAACCGCGCGATGCTGGAGCGCCGCCTTCGCGACCTTGGTTTGCTCGTCGGCGTCAACGACGCGGAATTCATGAAACACCTTCGCCCTCGATTCAAAATTAACCTTCGGCCATGAATACTGAAATTTTAAGCTGCGCCATGGAACGGCTTCTCGGGCGAGGATCCGACGGAGATATGGCTTTCACCCGCGCATTCTCACGTGATGATATACAGGAAGTCCTCGCCGCGGGAATCCGCACGGTTTCAGGGTGGGAGGTTGTTGCGGTTGGATCTAGGAGCGGTGATGGTTGGCTGACCGCTGATCAGGCCGTCGAATTGCGCGAGAATAAGGGCACGGCCACGTTCCTAATGATTGATGCACACGGCGCCGGCGCTGGCATGGATGGCATTTACAGTGCGGCCCGTGAAATCGACGAGAAGACGTTGTTCAAAGAGGCGGTTTCAATCCTGCAGAAAAACACGGAACGCTCCTGGCGGGACTTCGCCGAAGAAGCAATCAAGCGTGCGCGGCGTTTGGGCGGCAAACGCAACAGCACTTCATTGCGTCAGGAATTCGAGTTTTTTGGACGACTCTCGCAACACCCAGTGGACGGCGGACGGCTAATTCACGTGCTCGGCCTTTGGCCGGTCGTGGGCACCACCGCCGCGCAGGCGAGCAGTCTCTTGGCGGAATCTGCGCTGATGGTGGAGAAACTCCTCATGCCCCCGGCCACCAGCCAGGCTCCTTCGATGCGCATTAGCGGGCTAGTCTTGTCCAATCCTGCCGCCGACCAAATTTCATCGCTTGATCAAGTCCTCCGCAACTCCGGCGCACAACCGCGATCCGTGGTTCTCGAAGCGGTCGTCGCGTCCACCCAGCTCTGGCTCGGGAATCTTTGTCCGGCTTTCTTGGACAATAGCCTCGCCAAGGTCGAAATCGCGTCGTGGCGGCGGCCAAACAATAACCTTTGGGCTTGGTCCGGACTTCGGGTAATCCCAGACGAGAGCCTGCCACATCTCATCATCGATCCGGAGAACCCAAAAACAAAATTGGAAATCCGGTGGACGACAGAGCCGGAAACTTTGCCTAGAGGCTCGGTAAACTATGAAGTCCGTGTTCTTGCTGGCTCGGAGGTGCTCGCCTCCCGCCAAATCGAACATAGCGGCAAATCCGAGCAGAAGGTGATTTTCACCCACGAGGACTTTGAGGACTTGGATTCAACGTCAAAACTCGAAGCATTCGTCGAAGTTTCGGCGGCGGCCCAAACCAAACTAAAACCAGCCAAAACCGAGGATTTTATCATTACCTTTGGCGAGGCGCCCGTTTCACAGCGCGTCAGCAGCGGCGAGATCCAGCGTTGTCTCGCCGACGGGCTGATTCAGGCGGGATCGCGCGAGGATATCGAGGCGTTCCTTGAGCTACGTCAGAAGGGTGAACAAGCCGTCGCGGATAAGCATGGTTTTGTCACGTGCCGCCTACCTGGCATGCGACGCGGCTTTCGTGTAGAGCGCCCGCGCCTACTCCAAGAAGTAGAGCGGAACTGGGCACGACATGGCGATGCCAGCATCGGACGCTGGATCATTCGTTGCCGCGCAGACGGCTTTTGGACCGCGCCGCTGGAATTCAAATCGATGACTGGCGGTGCAACTGACGAGTCTCTCACAAGATTGCAAGACGTTTCCCGTCGCTTTCGCGACAACACTCTCAAGGCTGCGGGCACTTTGTCCCGTTTCTATCTCCACGGGCACAGTTCGGCTGCACTCACGGCTGAATACCTGAACGCTTGGCAAACCGCTCTTGAGTCTGGCGATCCTCAGCTTGCTCTGGCCCATACAATTGAAGTTCAGAATCCGGCTGGCCGAACTACAGGCCTGATCGTCCTACCTTCTCATCCCATGCGGGTTGCCTGGCAAAGTGCCTACGACGATCTCGCTTTCCAAATGCGCTTCGAGGAACAAATGCCTTATAAACGTGTTCGCAAGACGCTCGGCTGGCTGGATGCCGCTCATTTTCCGTTCATACTCCCCGGCCTTCAGCCCGACACCCACTTCGTGTTTGGTGATGTGCTTGGGCTCGCGGCGATTGCGATGGTCGCTGACCGCGACCGCGAGCCAAAATCAGCAATTTCGACCCTCGCCGCTTGTTTCGCCGGTGACTCGGAACGGATTGTGCCGGGATTGAGTGCCAACTCCGGCGATGCGCTGGCGCGAGAGGTCGCTCACTACCTCGATTCCCATCCCGAGTGCTCCGTTGTCCGGGTTCACGCACTGCGCCCCGGGGATGCCGCTACGGTTGTCCGTGCGCTCGGCAAAGCACTCGCAGCCGAACCTGCTCCTGATGGCGAGCAAGACGATGGTCCATGCCTTCGGGATGTCGCTTACCAGCTAGATATTCACCCTTCTGAAGCCCAGTCCGGTGCTGCAGGAGCACACTTGGTGAAAATCAACCAGCGCCGCCGTGCCGGCGTCGCCAGCGTTCCCGCCGTGGATGCGTGGAGTCTTGAATCGCTCAGCCGTGGCGGCGGACGCACCTTGCCGCGCCTCCGTTGGGCGCGCCGCGATCCTAACACCCTCAGTCAGTCGGCACACCTTGCCATTGCTTTCGACTCCTTCACATCACACGTCGCCGTCGAAGAAAGGCGACCCACACCAAGCCCAATTCTCGCTTACGGTTTGGCGGCCAACTTGCAGCGCGTCTTTTCGATGCGTGATTCCCAACCATGCTGGCGGCTTTTTGTTTCGATCGAACAAGACGGCTTAAAGCTTCCAAATCGCGCGGTTACGGAACGACTTCAGAAGGTCCAAAACGCCATCGCCGCCGCCTCAGCGCGGTGGGCGGGCACTGAGAATTCCCAGCCGATCATACTGACCATCCCTTCCGGCGATGACGTTGAGATGTTGGATAAACTCCACCGCCTTTGCGATTGGGTGGTGACCGTGGATCGCAATGCCGGCGTGGAGTACTTCGATTCCCCTCGCTCGTCTCCCGCCATTTACGACGCCTACCTGATTGACGCCGTACCAGAGCGCGATGACCTAGGGTGTTTGCAGATGATTACCTCTACAGCGCATTTCGACGAAGTGCGCCACCTGCTCGATCAAACGCTTGCGCTTATGGGCCTAAGTGGATCGATGCGTAATTGCGAGTATTTGCTGGGGCAACTCAAAGGCCTGAGCGGAAGGCTCGCGATGCGCTTGGCTGCGGGGGGCGACGACTTGCCGGCAAAACGTGTCGGCGCGGAACTGGTCGCCCTGTCTCTTGTTCGAGCCAATTGTCTCAAGCGCGAGGTCGAATCGAACTGTTGGTTACCGCTGTCATCCGGTTTCCTTGTTCCCTTGGATGACGTGCGCGAACTTGTGCCGGCAGAGACTTTGGAGGAGGCCTCAGAGTCAGCCGAGGGCGGCAACGCCAGCAAGGACGATTCTAGGCGCGCCGACTTACTATTTGTCTCAGTGGTGCCTAAAGGACGCCTCCAATTTAGATTTGTCGAAGTAAAGTATCGTCGGCATCTCGCCATGGCCCGCGCGGCGATGCTGGTTAGTTCTGTGCTCGAACAAACGAGCAGCACCCGCACCCGTTGGATGGATTGGTTTTTCGGCACTTCTCTGAAACCTTCTGAACGCGCCATTCGAGCCGGACGCCTCGTCCGGACGCTCCGATTTTACGCCGACAAAGCCCGCCGCCATCATCTCGAAGAATCGATCTACAATCGCGCATGCGAAGAGCTGGACCGCCTCCTCCGCGAACCCATTGACTACGAACCTAACGTCGCCGAGCGCTCGGACCGCGCATTCATTTTTTGTCCCGATTTCACGCCAACGAACCCAGAAGAACTGTTCCCAGGCTTAGATGAAGAATGTCGCGTCTGGCTCTTCGGCCCTGACACGTTACCAGATAAGCCGATCGAGATCGCAGATGCGGCGCAACCGCCACCGACACCCGATCTTTCGCCGGAGAGCACGAGCCCGGCAACTGCGCCATCCGCGCCAATGGCGGCTGCCAAAACGGAAACGGTACCCGGTGCTTCAGAAATTTCCATCGCCGCTCAGATCGCCCCGTCAGCAAAAGCGCAGCCTGGAGCGCCAGTAGTGCCGCTCGGTATTGCGCGCGGCGGACAACCTGTAAACTGGTCGCCTTCCATCAATAGCAATCCCCATTTAATGATTGCTGGACTCCCAGGTATGGGCAAAACGACCTGCCTCATCAACATCTGCAAGCAATTGGTCGCAGGAAACGTCCAGCCCATTATCTTCTCCTATCACGACGATATCGACGACAAACTTTCGAGTGAGTTCACCAATTTGGCTTGTAGTGATGGAAGAAGTTTGGGCTTCAACCCAATGCGCGTGACGCATGATGGTCCGTTAGCTCACGTTGAGAGTGCAGGACAGTTACGCGACATCTTTGCCGCGATCTTCCCAGACCTCGGTGATTTGCAACTCGAGCAGCTTCGAGGAGCCATCAAAGCCAGCTACCAGGAACAGGGTTGGGGAAACGGCCCAGCCGCTGGTTTACAGCCGCCGCAATTCCGCCGTTTTGTCGAACTTCTGCGGCAGCAGGAGCGGCCAGACACCCGGACACAGACACTCCTAGCCCGCCTTTCGGAGCTAGACGACTTCGAGTTTTTCCGAGGCGAACAAGGTGCGAGCAGTCTGCTTGATTCCACATGCCCCCAGATATTGCGCGTCCACGCTTCTAAGAGTGACGCCATTCAACGAGCCTACGCGAGCTTCGCCCTCTACAGCATTTACCAGGATATGTTCCGGCGTGGCCGGCCCGATCGGATAACTCATGCGATCATCTTCGACGAGGCACACCGTGCCGCAAAACTGAAACTCATTCCGACCATGGCCAAAGAATGTCGCAAATACGGTCTCGCGATGATAGTAGCCTCACAAGAGGCCAAAGACTTTGATTCCAGCCTCTATTCAGCAATAGCCAATTACCTAATCCTGCGCGTCACCGATCAGGATGCTAAAACTCTTGCACGCAACGTCGCTCCTTCGGAAATTGAACGCCGCACAGCGGACCGCCTTAAGATGCTGCCGAAGTTCGAAGCTATGTTTTTCTCCGAAGCTTATAGGCAGCCCGTGCATTTGGCTTTGACCCAAGGGTTCTAATTGGCAGCCGAGCTTTTTGACATCAGTTCTGGTCTCAGCCGATAATACCCATCTTTACCGGAACCAAAGAATTCGATTCGGTCGCATAGGCCGCCGAGGTCGCGTTTTGCCGTGATACTGGATACGTTGAACCTAAATAAAGCAGTTAGCCGGATGTGAAAATGGCGGAAGTCGTGCAACAACAGAGAGATGCACGACGAAACGAGCGCGAAAAACGTTCACCTATTGGGTGAGGCCGCAGTGGTGGGCAAAATCCTGCCGCCGGACCTGACCAAGC